>NZ_VITM01000002.1:0-975805 GCF_007828675.1 Rhizobium sp. ERR 1071
GCAACCATGCGAAAACTCCTCACCATCCTCAACGCCATCATTCGAGACGCAAGACCATGGCAAAACGCTTGACAGCAAAGACAGTCGCTCTCCCCAAGGGGAGAAGGAGTTTATGGTGCTCATCCGCCTCCATATGCGATAGCCCTGCCCCACAAGGGGGGAGATTGGTAAATCGCGGCTATCTCTGGCAAGCAACAGACATTGAATCTGCTGACATGACAGCTATTCGTTTCCCGAGGTGCTGCGAAACGCTTCAAGCGATCTCCCCCCTTGTGGGGGAGATGTCACGAAGTGACAGAGGGGGGTGTGTAGCTTCCACAACTTCCGAAGCCAATGTTCCTGGCTCCTTTTTCCGGGCAAAAGGTCAACCGACCTTGGTTTCAGGGAGGATGAGATGAACTTCGATCCCAAATCCCTGCGCCAATGGTGGCCGATGCCGTCGCATCCGCGTCCGATCGTGATTTTCGGTGCCGGCAGCATCGTCGGTGACGCGCATCTGCCTGCCTATAAACAAGGCGGCTTTCCGGTCGCGGGCCTCTACGATCCAAACACCGAGAAGGCGGTGGCACTGGCTGCTCGATGGGGCATTCGAGTTTTCGCCTCCGAGGCAGAAGCCCTTGCCGTCGATGGCGCGATCTTCGATCTGGCGACGCCGCCGGCAGCGCATGCGACGATCCTTTCGAAGTTGCCGTGCGGTTCCTTCGCGCTGATCCAGAAACCGATGGGCAGCGATCTTGCCGGCGCCTCCGAAATTCTGTGGGTCTGCCGCGAGAGGGATATCAAGGCGGCCGTCAACTTCCAGCTTCGCTTCGCGCCGATGATGCTGGCGCTCTACGATGCCGTGAACAAAGGGTATCTCGGCGAGGTCGTCGATTTCGATGCGTGGCTGGCGCTTGCAACACCCTGGGGCCTCTGGCCGTTCCTGAAAGGCTTGCCACGCATCGAGATAGCCATGCATTCGATCCACTATTTCGATTTCATTCGCGGGCTGCTCGGTAATCCTCAAGGGATCCACGCCAAGACCATCGGCCATCCCAACCATGATGTCGCCCAGACGCGGACGGCTGCGATTCTCGATTATGGCGACAAGGTTCGCTGCGTGCTCTCGGTCAATCACGACCATGATTTCGGCCGCAGGTTCCAGGCTTGTGAGTTTCGCATCGCCGGCACCAAGGGGGCGGCCTATGTCAAGCTCGGTGTCAATCTCGACTATCCCAGCGGGGAGCCGGACGAACTTTGGATCCGACCTGAGGGCGGCAGCGATTGGGTCGAGGTCAAGCTGGAGGGCGCCTGGTTCCCGGATGCCTTTGTCAATCGCATGGCCAACCTGCAGCGTTTTGCATCCGGCGAGGATCAGGAGCTGATCGGTTCCGTCGAGGATGCCTGGCAGACCATGGCTCTCGTCGAGGCCGCTTATCAATCGAGCGCCGCGCCGGCGACGCCGATTGCCGAACTTCCAAAGGCTTGAGCAATGGCAGAACAAACCCCCTATTTCGAAGATTATGAAGTCGGCCACGTCAGGGTGACCACGGGACGGACGATCACCGAGACGGATTTTGTTGTCCATGCTGGCCATACCGGCGATTTCTTCCCACATCACATGGATGCGGAATTCGCCAAGACCTTGCCCGGCGGCCAGCGCATCGCGCATGGCACGATGATCTTTGCGATCGGCGTCGGACTGACGGCCTCGCTCATCAACCCTGTCGCCTTTTCCTATGGTTACGATCGGCTCCGCTTCGTCCGACCGGTGCATATTGGCGATACGATCCGCACCCGCGTCACCATTTCGGCGAAGGAGGATGATCCGAAACGGCCGGCTTCCGGTCGTGTGGTCGAGCGTTGCGAAGTGCTGAACCAGCGCGACGAAGTCGTGCTTGCCGCCGATCATATCCTGGTCGTCGAGCGCAAGCCGAGCGCGGGGAAGGCATGATGGTAAAACTTAAGGGAATGACCTGGTCGCATCCGCGCGGCTACGATCCGATGATCGCCTGCTCGAAGGTGTGGCGGGAAAAGACCGGTGTCGAGATCAGCTGGGAAAAGCGCTCGCTGCAGGATTTCGAGACTTTTCCGGTGGAGGAGCTTGCCGCGCAATACGATCTCATCGTCGTCGATCATCCGCATGTCGGGCAGATCACGCGCGAGAACTGCCTGCTGCCGCTCGATGATGCAGGCTGTGCAGAGGAAATTGCCGCGATCGCCGCCGGCACCGTTGGGCGCTCCTATCCGAGCTACAACTGGCAGGGCCGGCAATGGGCCTTTCCGCTCGATGCGGCAACACAGGTGCAGGCCTATCGGCCCGACCGGCTGAGCGCGCCGGTCAAGAATCTCGCCGAATTCGTGACGCTCGCCAAGGAAGGCAAAGCGATCCTGCCGATGCGGCCGCCGCATTCGCTGATGACTTTCATCACGCTGGCTGCCCACCTCGGCACGCCCTGCAACATCGAAGGGCCGGATTTCATTGCCAAGGCCGATGGCGAAGCGGTGCTCGACTGGATCGCGCAGCTCGTTTCGGGCATGGATTCCAGCTGCTACGAAATGGATCCGATCGCGGTGCTCGACCTGATGGGCCAGCCTGACGGCCCCTATGTGGCGTCGCCGTTCATCTATGGCTACGTGAACTATTCCTTTGCCGGATTCAGGCGGGCGCGGATCGCTTTTGCAGATATGCCCGTGATCGATGGACGCGCGCCGAATGGCTCGGCACTCGGCGGCACTGGCATTGCGGTGTCGGCACGCACGCAAGCGCCTGAAGAGGCGAAGGCCTTTGCGCGCTGGATTGCGAGCGGGCCGGTGCAGGCGGGTGTTTATGCGAGTGGCAATGGTCAACCGGGCCATGCCGACGGCTGGATCAGCGATGCGGTCAATGCGCCGGCGCTCGATTTTTACCGCAACACGCGTGCGACGCTGGAAGGCGCCTATGTGCGGCCGCGGCATGATGGCTACATGGCATTTCAAAGCGATGCATCCGAGATGATTAGCAATGGACTGCGAAGCGGCGAGCGGCATACAGTCCTCGTCGACAAGCTGAATCATCGCTTCGCGCAGTCTTTCGAAGCGTAGTGAGGTTGCGCCAACTGATTGTTATTGCATGATCTTATCCGAGTTTCGGCTATGCAGCCAGCGGCATGGGTGGGGTCATGGTTCCCGAAGAAAGGATCAGGATTATGGGTCACGGGTTGGAAGGCAAGAAGGTCGTCATCACGGCGGCGGGGCAGGGCATTGGCCGGGCGTCGGCAGAGCGCTTCATCTCGCTTGGCGCACACGTCTACGCCACTGATATCAACGAGCAGACGCTCTCGACGCTTGATGGCGCGACCAAACATGTGTTGAACGTGCTCGATAGCGCCGCCGTCAAGGCCTACGCGGAAGAACTTGGCCCGATCGACGTGCTCTTCAATTGCGCCGGTTTCGTCCATGCTGGCACGATCCTGGACTGCGAGGAAAAGGATTGGGATTTCTCCTTCAACCTCAATGCCAAGGCGATGTACACCACCTGCCGGGCCTTCCTGCCGGGCATGCTGGAAAAGGGCAAGGGGTCGATCGTCAACATGTCCTCCGTTGCTTCCAGTGTGAAGGGCGTGCCGAACCGTTTCGCCTATTGCGCCTCCAAGGCTGCCGTGATCGGCCTGACCAAATCGATCGCCGCCGATTTCGTTGCCAAGGGCATTCGCGCCAATGCCATTTGCCCCGGTACGGTCGACAGCCCTTCGCTGCATGAGAGGCTCAGAGCAACCGGGGACTACGAGAAGGCAATGAAGGATTTTATCGCCCGCCAGCCGATGGGCCGGATCGCGACTGCCGAAGAGATCGCCGCACTAGTGACCTATCTCGCCGGCGACGAGGCGGGCTTCACGACAGGCCAGATCCACGTCATCGACGGCGGCTGGACGGGCTGAGGCTGCATTTTGAAGGTCGGAGGCCCCGTATTGCGAGGCTTCCTTTTATTTGCCACTCTCGTCGGCGAATCGTTGTTTTGAAAGACGATTTACGATCGGGAGAGCGGCATGGATGCGCAGGGACATTTGCATCATTCCAGATGGCGTGTGCTGTGGCGCAAGCATCATGTCATCCTGATTGCGGTTCTTGCCGGCATCGCCGTCTTTCTGCTTCTGACATCCCGCGAGTTCAATGCCAGCAATCTGCTGATCGCTTGGGATACGACCGCAATCGTCTATATCGTTTACAGCCTGTACAGGATGCTGACGGCCGACCCGCAGCGCATACGCAAGCGCTCGGCCGATCTCGATTTCTCGGATGGATTCCTGCTGTTCCTGTCGATTGCGGCAGCGCTCGCCAGCATCGGCGGCATTGCGCTGGATCTGCTTGGCGTCAAGGACGCCTCACCCGAAATCGCCTTCTACCGCGTGATGATGGCGATCGTGACGATCCTGATATCCTGGACCTTCCTGCATACGCTGTTCACCATCCACTATGCGCACCGGTTCTACAGCAGTCCGGGCAAGGGGCAGGGGCTGAAATTCGCCGAGCCTTTGGAGGAGCCGATATATTGGGACTTCCTCTATTTCTCCTTCACGATCGGGGTTGCGGCTCAGACCGCCGATATCGGTATTTCCACCGTTTCGATGCGTAAGCTCGCGCTTCTGCACGCGATCCTGTCGTTTCTGTTCAATACGACGATCCTGGCGCTCGCCATAAATGTCGGGGCGAGCCTGATCTAGGCCCGCCCCGATGCGCCGATGATTGCTGCCGTCAAACAACGGCATTGCCGGCCATGACGGCCAGGATCAGGAATATCAGGAAGATGATCAGGAAGATGGCGAAGAGAACGCGCGCAATGGTTGCGGTTGCCGCGGACACGCCGGAAAAACCGAAAAAGCCGCTGATCAAAGAAATCACAAAGAAAATGAGAGCCCATTTCAGCATTTAGCAATCTCCTCTGCGTTGTACTTCTTAAAGACGCGGGAGGAGGGTGAATTGTTCCGAAGGCGTTTTGGGGTAATGAGTATTGTTGCCTTCGACGGATGCTGTCGAGTCTGCTGAGGGTGCATACCCCCTCTGTCACTTTCGTGACATCTCCCCCACAAGGGCAGGGCTATCGCATATGGAGGCGGACGAGCGCCATAAGCTCCTTCTCCCCTTGGGGAGAAGGTGGCCCGAAGGGTCGGATGAGGGGGTTATCGATTTGAATTCATGGATTTTTGTGGTCTTGGCGGGCACCCCCTCATCCGCCTGGCGGCACCTTCTCCCCGCTGGGGAGAAGGGGGACAGCGGCGCTCTCCGCTCATATGCGATACCCTGCCCACAAGGGGGGAGATTGGTAACCTACGGCACCGTCACCGTAAAATAATCGACCTCGTATCCGCTGAACGATGGTGCCTCATTTTGAGGAGCTAGCGATGTGCCCCAACGATCTCCCCCCTTGTGGGGGAGATGTCACGAAGTGACAGAGGGGGGTACAGCCATGCGGTAAAATGGAGAATGCCGTTCACGTCGCGAACCCCTTCTCACCCATGATTGATCATCACATGCCGCACGGCGGTATAATCTTCGATAGCGTAGACTGACATATCCTTGCCGTAGCCGGATTGCTTGAGCCCGCCATGCGGCATTTCGTTGACCAGCATGAAATGGGTGTTGATCCAGGTGCAGCCATATTGCAGGCGGGCAGCGGTCTGCATGCCGCGGCTAATGTCCTTCGTCCAGACCGAGGAAGCCAGGCCGTAGTCGCTGTCGTTGGCCCAGGTGACGGCGTCGTCGGCATTGGTGAAGCGGGTTACGGAGACCACAGGGCCGAAGACTTCGCGGCGGACGATCTCGTCATCCTGCGTGGCGCCGGCAACGACGGTCGGGGCGTAGAAGAAGCCGTGCTCGCCGGAAATCTTGCCGCCTGTGGTGATTTCCATGTGCTTGTGTTCGGCGGCGCGGGTGACGAAGCTTTCGACGCGGTCGCGCTGGCGCTTGGAGATCAGCGGGCCGATTTCGTTCTCCGTGTCGTCAGCGAGGTTGAACTTGATGCTTGACACGGCCGAGGTGAGGTCGGCGACGAAATTGTCGTAGACCTTGGCGTCGGCATAGATGCGGCAGGCGGCCGTGCAATCCTGGCCGGCATTGTAATAGCCGAAGGTGCGGATGCCGGCGACCACGGCGTCGATATCGGCATCGTCGAAGACGATTACTGGGGCCTTGCCGCCAAGTTCGAGATGGGTGCGCTTGACCGTCTTGGCCGCGGCCTGCAAGACCTTCTTGCCGGTGGCAACATCGCCAGTGATGGAGACCATGCTGATCTTCGGATGGTTGATCAGCGCATTGCCGACGCTCTCGCCGCGGCCGAGGATGACGTTGACGACTCCTTCCGGCAGCACATCCGCCAGCAGCTTCGCCATCTTCAGCGCCGTCAGCGGCGTCTGTTCGGAGGGTTTGAAGACGACGGTGTTGCCGCCGGCAATGGCGGGAGCCAGCTTCCAGGCCATCATCATCAGCGGATAGTTCCAGGGCGCGATGGAGCCGACGATGCCGATCGGATCGCGGCGGATCATCGAGGTGTGGCCGGGCAGGTATTCGCCGGCGACCGGGCCGTGCAGGTTGCGCACCGCGCCGGCAAAGAAGCGATAGCAGTCGACGATCGCCGGGATTTCGTCATTGAGCACGGCATTGATCGGCTTGCCGCAGTTCAGCGCTTCCAGCGCAGCAAAGCCTTCGGCATCGCGCTCGATGGCGTCGGCGATCTTGAGGAGATAGGCCGAACGCTGGCTTGGCGTCGTCTGCGACCAGCTCGTGAAGGCCTTTTCTGCAGCATCGACGGCGGCGTCGATCTGCCCGAGCGAGGCCTCCGGCAAGTTGAGCACCGTCTCGCCTGTCTTCGGGTTGAGGACGCGTTCTTCCGTCTCCGTGCCGGCTTCGAAGCGGGAGCCGATCAGCATCTGGGTATCCATTATTCTCTCCCTTTCATTTGCCGCCGCCGGCGATCTGGTCGCCGTCGCGGGTAAGATAGTAGGCTGCCAGGATCGGCAGGAAGGTGACAAGCACGACGACCATGGCGACGACGTTGGTCACCGGTCGCTGGCGCGGGCGGATGAGTTCCTCCAGCATCCAGATCGGCAGGGTCATCTGCTGGCCGCCGGTGAAGGTGGTGACAATGACTTCATCGAAGGACAGCGCGAAGGCGAGCATGCCGCCGGCCAGCAGCGCCGTGCCAATATTCGGCAGGACGACATGGCGGAAGGTCTGGAAGCCATCGGCGCCAAGATCCATTGAGGCCTCGATCAGCGAGCCGGAGGTGCGGCGGAAGCGGGCGACGGCGTTGTTATAAACAACGACAACGCAGAAGGTCGCATGGCCGAGAACGATCGTCCAGACCGAGAAGGGGATATCGAACAGGCTGAAGGCGGAGCGCAGCGCAATGCCGGTGATGATGCCGGGCAGTGCGATCGGCAGGATGACCAAGAGCGAGATCGCCTCGCGGCCGAAGAACTTCGTTTGGCTGACGGCCGCGGCGCAGAGCGTCCCGAGGATCAATGCAATTGCGGTTGCGATGGTCGCGACCTGCACCGAGAGCGCCAGCGCCGACCAGACATCCGGCCTGTTCCAGGCGATACCGAACCATTGCAACGTCAGCCCCGGCGGCGGCCATTGATAGCTCTTCTCCTCCGTCGTGAAGGCATAGACGAAGATCAGAAGGATCGGCAGATGCAGGAAGAGCAGACCGCCCGCGGCTGCGATCTTCAGGGGGAAGGAGGCGCGTTGGCCACGATCAGAGCGCATCGAAAGCTCCCTGCTTTTTGGCGATCCAGAGATAGATGGCCATGATGACGATCGGCACGACCGAGAAGGCGGCGGCCAACGGCACGTTGCCGGCGGTTCCCTGCTGCGTATAGACGGCCTGGCCGATGAAGAGGCGCGAGGAGCCAATGATCTGCGGGATGATGTAATCACCCAGGGTCAGCGAGAAGGTAAAGATGGAGCCGGCGACGACGCCGGGCAAAGCGAGCGGCAGCAGCACGGTGCGGAAGGTCTGGTTCGGCGTTGCGCCAAGATCGGATGAGGCTTCCAGCAGATTGGCCGGCACGCGCTCAAGTGCTGCCTGCGTCGGCAGGATCATATAGGGCAGCCAGATATAGACGAAGACGAGGAAGGTGCCGATATAGCTGACCGAGAGCGAGTTGCCGCCGATGACGGGCAAGGCAAGCACGCCGTCGAGCAGCCAGCCGAGATGCAGCCTATCGAAGATCCAGGTGAGAATGCCTTCCTTGGCAAGGATCAGCTTCCAGGCATAGACTTTCACCAGATAGCTCGACCAGAGCGGCAGCATGACGCCGAGATAGAACAGCGCCTTCCATTTTCCCTGCGCATAGCGCGCCGCATAATAGGCGATGGGGAAGGCGACGAAGGCCGAGGCGACGGTGACGAGGGCGGCCATGACGACCGTGCGGACGATAATGTCGAAGTTGGCTGTATTCAGCAGCTGCGCATAGGTCGAGAGGGTAAATTCGTAATTCACCATTCCCGAGAAGTCGTCGATCGAGAAGAAGCTCTGCAGTAGCAGCGCGATCAACGAGCCGATATAGATGATGCCAAGCCAGAGCAGCGGCGGCGTCAGCATCAGGAAGAGCAGCAGCTTCGGCCGGCGCCAGAAGATATCCGATAGACGGCCAAAGATGCCGCCGCGGCGCGGCAGGATCGAGGCCGGTGCCTGGCTCGACGAGGCGGGGAAGGCGGCGGCGTTCATGCGGCGTCGTCCATATAATGCACATCCGCCGGCAGCCAGGCGAGGCGGACGGAGGCCCCTGTATCCGGAGCCGGCTGGCCGGCGGGTACGGTCACATGCAGGCGGGCGCCATTCGTCTCGACCGAGAGGCGGGTAGCGGCACCGAGAAAGCTCGTCGCCTTCACGGTCGCCGCCACGCCGCTCTCCTCAGTCAACCGGATGGCCTCGGGGCGCAGGCTCGCCCAGCGCCGTTCGCCGCCGAGCGACGACATGGTTTCGGGAGCGATGACGTTGGAGGAGCCGACGAAATCGGCAACGAAACGGGTCTTCGGCCGTTGGTAGATATCGTGTGGCGTGCCTTGCTGGACGATGCGGCCGTCGTTGAAGACGGCGACGCGATCGGCCATGGACAGGGCCTCGACCTGATCGTGGGTGACGAAGACGAAGGTGATGCCGAGCGCCCGTTGCAGGCTCTTCAACTCCTCCTGCATCTGCTCGCGCAGCTTCAGATCGAGCGCGCCAAGCGGTTCGTCGAGCAGCAGTACCTTCGGTTTGTTGACGAGAGCGCGGGCGAGCGCCACACGCTGCCGCTGGCCGCCGGAGAGCTGGCCCGGACGGCGGGCGCCATAGCCCGGCAACTTTACCAGTTCCAGCGCCTGTTCGGCAGCCCGCAGCCGTTCGGCCTTGCCGACACCCTTGACCATCAGCCCGTAGGCGACGTTGTCGAGGATGTTGAGATGCGGAAAGAGCGCATAATCCTGAAACACCGTATTGACGTTGCGCCTATAGGGTGGAACGCCTTCGGCGGTTTCGCCGAAGATTTCGATATGGCCGCCTGTGGGCTGTTCGAAGCCGGCAATCAATCTGAGGCAGGTGGTCTTGCCGGAGCCGGAAGGGCCGAGCATGGCGAAGAATTCGCCGGGCGCAATCTCCAGATCGACGCGGTCCACAGCGCGGACCTTGCCGAAATGGCGCGACACCTGCTGGAAACGAACGGCGTTCATTGGCTTCTCCAGGGAAGGGTTGTTTTTTCCTTCTCCCCAACGGGGAGAAGGTGCCCGTTAGGGCGGATGAGGGGGGCGAGGAGCGCAGCGACGAGGGCATTGAGCGGCAAGCGAAAGGCAATCCTTCGTATGCCGGGCCACCCCCTCATCCGACCCTTCGGGCCACCTTCTCCCCGAAGGGAGAAGGTATGTTTCCCGTGAAGATCACCGCCCGCCGATCACGCCGATGTAGTCGGAGACCCAGCGGTGATAGGGCACGCATTCCCCCTGCGTGCTGCATTTCGCGACGGGCGTCTTCCAGAACTTGATCTTGTCGAAGTGATCATAGCCGTTGGTGGCGCAGCCGCTGTCGGTCAGGAGTTCGTTGCCCTTGCAAGCTGCCGGAACCGAGGGCACGGCGCCGAACCAGGCGGCGGCATCGCCCTGAACCTTGGCCTGCAGCGAATGTTCCAGCCACATATAGGCGCAGTTCGGATGCTCACTGTCGGCATGCAGCATGGTTGTGTCGGCCCAGCCCGTCGTTCCCTCATCCGGGAACGTGGAGGCGATCTTCTGCTTGTCGGCCTGCAGCAGGTTCACCTGAAACGGCCAGGAGCCGGAGGCGACGACACCTTCGTTCTTGAAGTCGTCGGTCTGGATCATCGCGTCGTGCCAGTAGCGGCTGACGAGCTTGCGCTGGCCGCGCAGCAGTTCGAGGGCCGCCTTGTACTGATCTTCGTTGAGCTCGTAGGGGTCCTTGATGCCGAGTTCAGGCTTGTGGGCCATGAGATAAAGGGCGGCATCGGCAATATAGATCGGCCCGTCATAGGCCTGCACGCGACCCTTGTTCGACTTACCATCAGGCAACGTCGTTTCTTCGAAAACGACATTCCAGCTCTTCGGCGCCTGGCCCTTGAAGGCATCGGTATTGTACATCAGCACATTCGGGCCCCAGAGATAGGGCACGCCATAGTGAATGCCGTTGACCGTGTGCCAAGGGGCATTCTTCAGGCGGTCGTCGAGGTTCTTCCAGCTCGGGATCAGATCAGTATTGATCGGCTGGACGCGCTTGCCGGCAACGAGGCGCAGCGACGCGTCACCGGATGCGGTCACGAGATCGAAGCCGCCTTCGTTCATCAGCGCCACCATTTCGTCCGATGTCGCCGCGGTCTTGACGCTGACCTTGCAGCCGGTTTCCTTTTCGAAGCCGGTGACCCAATCGTAATTCTTGTCGCTTTCGCCGCGCTCGATATAGCCAGCCCAGGCGACGATGCTGACCGCACCTTCACCCTTGCCGAGCGTCTTCAACGGCTCGGCGGCAATGACCTGTGTGGCGAAACTTAAGGATGCGAGTGCGGTCGTGCATGATTTCAGCAGATGCTTCATCGGACTCTCCCGGTTTTTGAGCCTTGATGGCGTGGAGCCAGTGGCTGGCTTCCTGTTCCCGGAAGAAAAGGTGACGCGATTTCGCCGCATTCGCAAATTCATTTATCAGAAAGGTGATATCGGAATTTCCGATTCATAACTGTGCGTGGCTGAGAGATCGAAAACCTCCGGCCGCAGCTTTCCGGCCCGCATGAGGTGCTGCAGCGTGTAGGAAATGGAAAGGGCATCATCGAGCGCGTCATGGCACTTAAGCGGCGGATGCTGCACGCCATAGTAGTGGGAAAGCTCGTTGCTTGGCGTCTTCGCCAGATCTTCGACCGGCATTCCCGCCGCAAGCAGCAGCTTGACGGCATTGTCGAAACGATGCGCGGGGATCAGGGGCTGGATACCGGCGACGTAACAGCTGATCGCCATCATATTCAGCTCGTCCTTGCCCCAGGACCAGAGACGGGCACCATCCGAGAAACGATCCAGACTGGCAATGGCGTCCTGCAGGGTCATTCCTTCCGTCTCGATGTTCTCTTCGGTCACACCCGTCAATGCGGTGAAGAACGGATCGAGCGCATATCGTTTGCCAAACCGATCGACCGGGCGAACATAGGCCTTGTAGCTGTCCAGGATCGCGAAATCGTCTTCGAGGCTGAGCTTGACGGCTCCGACTTGCGCGACGACCGGATCGGGATCATGCGCCGCACACCAGGACCGGCGTTGCGACCCTTCGAGGCAAAGAAACTCACAGTCGAATATGATTGCAGTCTTCATACCTGACCCTCCATTTGCGGCAATCTTCGATTGTATTCCCCTCAGTCGGGTCGCAAGAATACTGCGTGCTACCGCTGCCGGCCCGAGCGCATGCTTTCTGCGACACCGACGAAATCGCGGGCCGCTTGCGGCAGGCTGGAGCCCTTGCGCCAGACCATGCCGACCTGCACTACAGGCAGCGAACCGGAGACGTCGCGGCTTTCGATGCGATCGCCTTCCAGCGACCATGGACGATAGACGAGATCCGGCAGCAGTGCGACACCGGCGCCGGTGGCAACCAGGCTGCGCACGGCCTCGACGGAGCGCGTGCGGAAGGCGACATGCGGACGGGCGCCGAGCGCGGTCAAAAGCTTGCCGGTGTTTTCTTCGATTTCGTCGATGGTCAGCATGATCAGTGGCTCGCGGGTGATGTCCGCAACACTGATGATATCGGCCGAGACCAGGGGGTGGCCCATCGGCAGCCAGAGGCGGTAGGGCGAGGTTTCCAGAATCTCGGCCTGCAGGGCCATGCGGTCGCGAAGATTGGAGATCACCATGACGGCGACATCGAGTTCACCGCCAACCAGAAGATGTTCCAAATAGCCGCCATTGTCCTCGATGGCACTGACTTCGACCCCGGGGCAGGCGCGGCGATAGCGCGCCAGAAGATCTGACAGAACATAGCCGGCGACAAGCGATGTCACGCCGATATTCAGCGTGCCTCCGGCCTCGTTCTGCTTGCCGGAAAAGCTGGTACGCGCGTCGGAGACCGTCGCCAGGATCTTCGTTGCGTGGCGCAGGAACTGGTGGCCGTTGTGGGTGATCGACAGGCCACGCGGATGGCGCTCGAACAGCTCCACGCCGAGATCGCTTTCTAGTTCCTTGAGAGCTTCGGTGACTGAGGATTGCGAGATGGACAGGTTCTGCGCGGCACGCGTCACGGAGCCCTGTTCCGCAACGGCGACGAAGTATTGCAGCTGTCTCAAGGTGAAGGCCATGCCAAGGTTAGAGCATGTTCGCGGCACGGAAGGCAAGCGCCCGTCATAGGTGTGAAAGTTTGGACCTTTTTTGGTAACGATGTCGAGGACAGCACAAGTTTCACCTCAGTTTTAAGTATTCCGAAACGCCAATTCCCTAACGTGAGGGTTGATCATTTTTGTCGGCTTGGAGTGGTCTATGCTGGAGCAGTTGGCGTGAGCGCCTTACTGCACATTTTCCGGATACCCCGGAAGTTTGTCGTCATGATCGGCGGAGTGGCCTTTCTCATAGGCTGCTCCGGCGTATTGGCGCTTTATGTCGGCAAGGACAGGCTGCTCGGCCTTGCCTCCGCATCTCCTAACGGGCTTCAGTGCACCGACGTCAATCTTGTCACGATCCGCAAGGATAACCGTTTCTGGGTTCGCAAATATATCCGCACGGAGCCGACCGATGGGCTGACGCGTGTCAGGACTGCGCTCCGGGTTGCCAAGGCTGTCTATCAGGAACAGAAACCGGATCTCGTTCAGGTTGTGGTTCTTGACAGAAATGGGCCGACATTGCGGTCTGACTTGCGTGGCCGGGCGCTGGGGGCCGATGTCGTTTACGTGCCGCATCCAGACAAGCTTGTCGATGGCAGTTCCGAGGCACCGCTGACGGCACGCTATTATGATGGCGGTGCGAGCAATGCCGGCCTGTTTTATGGTGAGCAGATTACTATGCTGCCGCAGGATATCGATGCGGCGATCGCGGGGTTGAAGAATCTGACGGACTGCGACAACGCGCTGGCGGCAGACAATGGCGGCGACGCCAAGAAGGACAAGATGAAGGCGGCGATCGCCGCGGAGGAGAAAGCGGCCGCAAATCAAGCGGAGGGCCACGATGCCAAACCGCAGCTGCCGGAACCGAAATCGACCGGCAATGTGCAGCCGGGCTATGATGCGAATGGTGATTTCATCGGGGCCGATGCCGGGGCGAAGGAAAAAAGCCCGTCACCGGGATTGGACCCGACCATGACGGGCGCCGCCGACCGCCGCTCGCCCGTCACCAACTGATCAAAAGCGGATTTGCGCTATCGGGCGGAAAGGCTGATGCCTCATTCCGCCAGATGTTTCTCGCCGATAGCCTGGTAGAGCGCGAAGAGCGCCTCGTGGACTTCGCCGGCAAGACGGTAGAAGTCCGGATTCGCCAGAATGGCGGGGTGCTGCAGCAGCTGGTCGTCGGTCATGTCGAGCATGATCGACGCCGTGTGCATCGCTTCGTGGCAACCGAACGTTCCCGGTGCGTATTGTGAGAGATCGATGTCGCCGATCTCGGCAATATCGGCCAGCCGCTGATGCTCGCTGTCGGCATCTGCCGCCGATATCTCTTTACCCGTCATGATACGCACCTTTGATGTTCGAGGGACGGAACCGGCCTCAATCGGCCTTGTTGCGGCGGGCCGGGAAAAGGATGATGTCGCGGATCGACGGCGAGTTGGTCAAAAGCATGATGAGGCGGTCCACACCGATGCCGAGACCGCCTGCGGGCGGCATGCCCTGATCGATCGCGTCGAGGAATTCTTCGTCGAGCTCCTTCTGCTTTTCGCCGCGCGCATGCGCCTGCTCGAGCTGCTCGACCATGCGGGCGCGCTGTTCTTCCGGATCGTTGAGCTCCGAGAAAGCGTTGCCAAGTTCCCAGGCGTTGCAATAGGTCTCGAAACGTTCGACAAGGCGCGGTTCGCCCGGCACTTCCTTGGCGAAGGGCGAGATGTCCTTCGGGAAATGCGTGACGTGCGCCGGCTGGATCAGCGTACCCTCAACCTTCTCCTCGAAGATGAAGGCCAGGCATTCGCCCCAGGTGGCGTCCTTCTCGACGGCAAAGCCGGCGGCCTTGGAGGCGTCGCGAGCTTCCTCGTCGGTCTTGATCGCCAGGAAGTCGATGCCGGTTGCTTCCTTGACGGCATCGGGCATCGGCACGCGGCGGAACGGACCCTTGAAGGAAATCTGCTTGTCGCCGAAGGCGAATTCGGTGCTGCCGTGGATCGACATGGCGAGCGTGGAGAACAGCCGCTCGACGAGGTCCATGATGTCCTCGTAGTCGGCATAGGCCCAGTAGCACTCCATCATCGTGAATTCCGGATTGTGCCGGGTGGAGACGCCTTCGTTGCGGAAGTTGCGGTTGATCTCGAATACCTTGTCGGTGAGGCCCGAAACCAGCGTGCGTTTCAGGAAGAGTTCCGGCGCGATGCGCAGGTACATGTCGAGCTTCAGCGTGTTGTGATGCGTCTTGAACGGCTCGGCGGTAGCGCCGCCATAAACCGAATGCAGCATCGGCGTTTCGACTTCCATGAAGCCGTCATTCTCCATGAAGCGGCGGATGCCGGAAACGATGCGGCTGCGCTGCTGGAAGCGGAGCTTCGATTCCTCGTTGGTCATGATGTCGAGATGGCGCTTGCGGTAGCGCAGCTCGATATCGGAAAGGCCGTGCCACTTTTCCGGCATCGGCAGGAGCGACTTCGTCAGCATGGTGATTTGCTGGGCGTTGATGGTCAGCTCACCGCGCTTGGTGCGGCGCACGACGCCGGTGACGCCGATGATGTCGCCGATATCGATCATTGGCAGCAGTGAACGTGCTTCTTCCGAGGTCACGTCCTTGTGGCTGAAGATCTGGATCTTGCCGGACGCGTCGTGGATATCCATGAACATGCCGGAGTTGCGCGAGGAATAGACGCGGCCGGCAACGGTGACGACATCGCCGGTTTCCGTATCCGGCTCCAGGCCTTCGTATTTCGCAGCGAGTTCGGCATTGGTCATGGTCCGGTGGAAATGCGCCGGATAGACGTCGCCGATCTGTTCGCGCAGCAGCTTCAGCTTCTGGCGGCGAACTTCCGTTGCGTCGGAGGAGAGGGCGGATGCTTCGGTCTTGTCGTTCATGGTTTTAAAGTCCGGTTCAATTCTTCGGGCCGACGAGGGTCGCAACGGTCTGCGCGGCAAGTTTCAGCCGCTGGCGCACGACGGAGCGGCCGAGGATCGCCATGCTATCGAAAAGCGGCAGGGAGCGCGAGGAGCCCGATACGGCGACGAAAAGCGGGGCAACGATGACCTTCAGCTTCTTGCCCATGCGGTCGGCAATGGCGCGCAGCTCGGCTTCGATCGTCTCGACGTTCCATTCGAGGATCTTTTCAAGGTCCGGCTGTACCGTGTTGAGGATCTCAAGCAATTCTTCCGGCGTCGACTTGATCTTGGCGAAGGCCGAAGGATCGAGGTTGAGATCGGATTTGAACAGGAAGCCTGTGAGGTCGGGCAGCTCGCCGAGCTTGGTGATGCGCGACTGCGAGAGCTTCAGACCTTCCTTCAGGCGGTCGTTTTCCATTGCCCAGGTCAGGACGCGGTGCTGGAACTCTTCTTCCGAGAGCTTCTCGCGGATCCAGCGGCCGTTCAGCCAGTCGAGCTTCTGGATGTCGAAGATGGCCCCGGCCTTGGACAGGTTTTCCGGATCGAACTTTTCGGCAAGTTCGTCCATGGTCAAAAGCTCTTCACCTTCGGCGATCTGGATGAAGAACAGGCCGAGGAAGTTCATCAGCGCCTCGGGAATGTAGCCGAGAGCCGTATAATAGGAGATCGACGTCGGGTTCTTGCGCTTCGACAGTTTCGACTTGTCGGCATTGCGCATCAGCGACAGGTGCATGAACACCGGCGGCTCCCAGCCGAGATACTGATAGATCAGAATGTGCTTCGGCACCGAGGCGAGCCATTCCTCGCCGCGCGCGACATGGGTGATCTTCATCAGATGGTCGTCGACCACGTTGGCCATGTGATAGGTCGGCATGCCGTCGGCCTTGAGGAGAACCTGCATGTCGACGGCATCCCACGGGATTTCGACATCGCCGTAGACGCCATCATGGAACTTGCAGGAGCCTTCGGTCGGGATCTTCATGCGCACGACATGCGGCTCGCCGGCAGCGACGCGTGAGGTCACTTCTTCGGCCGAAAGGTTCAGACAATGGCCGTCATACTTCGGCGGCAGACCGGCGGCGCGCTGCGCCTCGCGCATCTTTTCCAGGCGCTCCGGCGTGCAGAAGCAGCGAAAGCCATGGCCGTTTGTGACGATCTGCTCGACATAGGGCTTGTAGAGGTCCTTGCGGTCGCTCTGGCGATAGGGGCCGTAGGGGCCGCCGATATCGGGACCTTCGGACCATTTCAGGCCGCACCATTTCAGAGCGTCGAGCACCTTGGTCTCGAATTCCGGGGTGGAGCGGGTCGCGTCGGTATCCTCGATGCGCAGGATGAACTCGCCGCCGTGTTTCTTGGCGAAGAGATAGTTGAACAGCGCGATATAGGCGGTACCGACATGCGGCTCGCCGGTGGGGGAGGGTGCGATGCGGACGCGAACGCCTGAAGTGGTCATTTTGTTTGCCCGTCATAAAAGGCCGGGCCGCGCTTGGGACAAGCGCCGTCCAGCCGAAAATGTCTATCTGGATCAGGAAACCGGCCGGAAAAGGGCATCTTGCCGCTTCTATCAGCGTTTTCCGTATGGCTGGCCTTAGGCCATATTCAAAGGATGACGTCAAGGGAAACTGCGCCGTAAGAGCAGGCAGAGGCACCGAGGACGCTGTGCTGCATCGAAAAGGGCCGGCCTTCCAATTTCGCCAAGCATCTTTACTCTTCGTAAGTGTTTCAGAAGAAAAGCCTTACGCTTGCCGAATTTGATTTGCAATTTTCGCGGCAGTGGCAAAGTAGGTTTTCAATCGTTCATTCCGGGGATACCATGAAGAAACTGATTTTGTGCTTGCTATTGGCTGTCTCGATGGTCGACGCAGCCGCGGCCCAATCGACCATCACACGGGACAGTTCCGCCCGACTGATCGAGTCTTACCGCGCCTATATCGGCAATGACGATCTTTACAATTCCAAAGGCGAACGCCTGACGCTGCCCTGGCAGATCATCCGCCAGGACCGCGCCAACTATCACGCCTATCGCCGCCGCGACCGTGGCGACCAGGGCGACAGTTTCTTCTCGCAGGCTTCCAATCGTCAGAATCTGGAAGCCATGCTGGCCAATGGCAATATCGCAAACGATGCCGGAAACCTCATCGTGCGCGGCAATGTCTGGATCAAGGTCGATATTTACGGACATGGCGATGTCGGCCAGTGGGTCGACATCCATGTTCAGGATTGACCGATGTGATGAAGCTGCACCTCGTTATTGGCGCGGCTTTCTCGGTCAATGGCCGCCGGATGCCTTCTTGCGGCGGTTGCGCGCCATCATGTTGAGCACTTCGACCAGGGCGGAGAAGGCCATGGCGGCGTAGATGTAGCCCTTGGGAACATGCACGCCCATGCCTTCGGCGATCAGCGTCGTGCCGATCATCAGCAGGAAGGCGAGCGCCAGCATGACGATGCTCGGGTTCTTCTCGATGAAGTTGGCGAGCGGATTTGCCGCGACCAGCATGACCGTGACTGCGGCGATAACGGCGACGAACATGATCGGCAGGTGCGGCGTCATGCCGACGGCGGTGATGATGCTGTCGATCGAGAAGACCAGGTCGAGCAGCAGGATCTGGCCGATCGCCGAGGCGAAGGTCGTGGTCGTCGATTTGGCGATGAAATCCTCGCCCTGTTCCTGAGGGTCGACGTTGTGATGGATCTCCTTCGTCGCTTTCCAGACGAGGAAGAGGCCGCCGCCGATGAGGATCACGTCCTTCCAGGAGAAGCCCTGGCCGAAGATTTCGAAGACGGGCTGGGTCAGCTGGACGATCCAGGCGACGGTTCCGAGCAGCGCGAGGCGCATGATAAGGGCGAGGCCGATGCCGATCTTGCGGGCTCTGTCACGATGCTCCGGCGGCAGCTTGTTGGTGAGGATCGATATGAAGATCAGGTTGTCGATGCCGAGGACCACCTCCATGACGACAAGCGTGACGAGCGCCACCCACGCTCCCGGGTCCTGTATCAGCCCCATGATATCCATTGAATGTCCCCCTTTGATCAGCATTCGCCGATGCTGACCCCCAGCACGGCCGCTCCAGAATGGCCGTAATGTAAGGAGCACAACCGTCCGTACAAGCGCCGCCACCAATTTCGTGGCGGCGGCCTTGTTTCAAGGGCTCTGTTCCCAGGCTTGGTTTTCAGGCGTCCAGGGGTATCCAGATTTCCGTCACGCCCATGCCGGTGCGCGGATCGAAGCGGTCGTCATAGCGTTCCATCATGTCGGGTGTGCCGGCATGCTGTTGACCCGATTGCGGCAGCCATTCGCCGAAGATCTGATGCACCGTGGCGGAAATGCCGGAGATATGGCCGCGATGCGTGAAGATCGCATAGCGCTGCTGCGGCAGCTTCACCGTCACGAAGCCTTCTGGCAAGCCGTCGGCGGCGGAAACTTCGGCTGCCGACATATAGCGGAAGCTTTCGCTGCCTTCTTCCGCCTGGGTGCAGACGCCATAGGCGACATTGCCGATCTGGCCGGGAATATGGCCGAAATGCTCGTTGAATTTCTGCCAGAGCGAGGGGATGGCCTCTGTCGCCTCATAGGCATAGGTTTCCGCAAGACCGGCAAGCAGCATCGCGGGATGGGTCTCGAAGCGCGGTGCATCGAGCTTGGGAAGGCGGGTGTCGTCCATTCTGATCGGCTCCTGTAGAGCGAGGTTGCGAACGTGTCCTTGTTTGCGTAGGCTTTCCGGCGTCATGCCGAATTGCTCGCGGAAGGCACGGGTGAAAGCCTCGTGCGAGCCGTAGCCGGCATCGAGGGCAACCTGGAGAATGGAAGAGGAGCCGTCGATCAGTGCGAGAGCCGCTTCGCTGAGGCGGCGGTTCCGGATATAGCTGCTGATCGAGTGACCGGTCGTCATGCCGAAGACGCGCGAGAGATGAAAGCGCGACAGCCCGGCCGTCTCGGCGATCTCGTCGAGCGAGATGTCGGATTTAAAATGGCTTTCGATAAACCATATCGCTCTGCCGATCGCGCTCATTTTCAACTCCCCTGGTTGCCGGGCCAGTCATAGGCCTGTGGCGGCGGCAATGCTTGATCGCCATTGCGGAGTTGAATGACTACACCGTTGCGGCCAGCGGGAGAGGCCTGTTCAT
This sequence comes from Rhizobium sp. ERR 1071, assembly GCF_007828675.1. Classification (NCBI taxonomy): domain Bacteria; kingdom Pseudomonadati; phylum Pseudomonadota; class Alphaproteobacteria; order Hyphomicrobiales; family Rhizobiaceae; genus Rhizobium; species Rhizobium sp. ERR 1071. The sequence continues at coordinate 19,815 of NZ_VITM01000002.1, forward strand.
CCCAGAGCAGTTCAGTTTTTCACGGAATCTCCGAACCGCTCTATTCACGCAATTCCGGGCGAAAAACCGCTGCACACTTTCCCTGGAATTGCTCTAATCCCTGCGATCCGGACCGTAGCCCGCCAGGAAGACGCGGACGGCGCCGCGCACGACATAGTCGATCTCTTCCTTCGACGGCGGCTGTTCCATGTCGCCGAAGAGCCGCAGCTTGAAATAGCCGCCGCTGGCCATTTCCAGGAAGTGGCGGGCAGCCATGTCGAAGTCGTCGATCTTGAGATGGCCGGCGGCAACCTGCCGCTCGAGGAAGCCGCGCAGCACCGTGCGCAGATTTTCGGGGCCGGTGAAGAAGCGTTGACAGAGCGAGGGCATGCGTTCGCGCACGCCGATGACCGTGCGCATTGCGCTGATGGTCTTATCCGAGGTGACGTGCGTGACGAAGACGATGCCGAAATCATAAAGCGAGGTCGTGACATCCGCTTCGTCTGAAAGGGCATTGCGGACAAGGTTGACGAAATGGGTGCGCTCGCTCTCCATCATGGCGGCGAACAGATCTTCCTTGTTGGCAAAATAGACGTAGAGAGTGCCCTTGGAAACGCCCGCCTCGCGGGTGACATCGTTCATGCTCGCCGCATCGAAGCCCATTTTCATAAAGACACGCTTGGCGCCTTCGAGAATCTGATGACGCTTGGCAGGGTCCTCGCCGGCTGCCCAGCGCCCACCGGAGCCCGGCGCAGGCGCGTTCAATACGGCGGCATTTTGGGATTCGTGTTTCATCGGCTCTTTCACTGTCTCCTTTACGCGATACTCGATCACTTTTTCTGAATCTTAAACAGATTCGCGAAATAAATCGAACCGCTCAGTTCGATATCTCTTGATATGGCGTGAGAAAGGCTCTATGTCAATTGAACCGAACCGTTCGGTTCGATTATTTTGCCAGATTTTCGGTGGTAGGGAAATGTCGTCAAGTCATGGAAACAATGTAGCGCGCATCGTGAACGAGCCCGCTGATGCAGAAGTGGAAGCCCGGGAAACCGGTGCGCCTGCCGAGGCTCCAGCGGCCGAAACGCGCAGCAACCCTGCCCCCGCCCAGGCTGCGCCTGCTGCTCCGGCCCCTGCGGCCCCACCGCCATCGGAGAAAAAGCGGCGCAGCCTGGTTTTTCCGATCATCATCGTCGCGGCTCTCGCAGCCGGTGGCTGGTATGGCTATGACTGGTGGACGAACGGCCGCTTCATGGTCTCCACCGATGACGCCTATATCGGCGGCGACATCGCCACGATATCGCCGAAGGTAACGGGCTATGTCGCCAAGGTAAACGTCGTGGCCAACCAGCAGGTCAAGGCCGGCGACGTGCTCGCAACGCTCGACGACGGCGACTACAAGCTTGCGCTCGGCCAGGCTCAGGCCTCGCTCGACACCGAGCAGCTTTCACTCCATACCATCGATGCACAGATCGCTGCCGGCCAGGCAGCCCTTGCCCAGTCGCAGGCGCAGAAGGTTGCCCTGGAAGCCACGGTCCGCGGCGCCCAGATTACCCAGACGCGCGCTGCTGAACTGCAGTCGAAGTCGGTCGGCACCACGGCCGCTTTGGACAGCGCCAATATCGCGCTGGATCAGGCCAAGGCCAATCTGGTCGGCGGCGACGCCGCCATCGCATCCGCACAGGCCAACATCAACCTGCTGCAGGCCCAGCGCCGCCAGGCCGAAAGCACGATCAAGGGTCTCGAAGCCGCGCGCGACAAGGCTGCCCGCGACCTGTCCTTCACCGTGCTGAAGGCGCCTTATGACGGCATCGTCGGCAATCGCTCGGTGCAGGAAGGCGATCTCGTTTCCCCCGGTCAGAAGCTGATGGCGATCGTACCGACCAAGCAGCTCTATATCGATGCGAATTTCAAGGAAACGCAGATCCAGCATCTGGTTCCCGGCTCCAAGGTCAATGTTCACGTCGATGCCTTCAGCGATCATCCGATCGTCGGCACCGTAGAATCGATCTCGCCGGCCTCCGGCTCAGTCTTCTCGCTGCTGCCTCCGGAAAACGCGACAGGTAACTTCACCAAGATCATCCAACGCGTGCCTGTCCGTATCGCATTGCCACAGGACGCGCTCAATACCGGCCGTCTGCGCGCAGGCCTCAGCGTCGTCGTCGACGTCGATACCCGCACGGCGCCGGACAAGTAAACGATCGAGCTCGGGAGAGACGCGCCATGTCGTCCGCCAGCACTACAGCCGGGTCGTCCCCACGCGCGGCCGGCCCAGCCGCGCCTGCGGCTGACCATATCGAGCCGAGAAAGCTCATCGCCTTTCTGGCGATGGTGCTCGGCATGTTCATGTCGATCCTCGACATTCAGATCGTCTCCGCCTCGCTCAGCGAAATCCAGGCCGGCCTGAGCGCCGGCTCGGATGAAATCGGCTGGGTGCAGACCGCTTATCTGATCGCCGAAGTCATCATGATCCCGCTATCGGGAACGCTGGCGCGCATCATTTCCACGCGCTATCTCTTCGCGATCTCGGCCGCCGGCTTTACCATATCGAGCGCGCTTGCCGCGACCGCCACCAATATCGATCAGATGATCATCTACCGCGCCCTGCAGGGCTTCATCGGCGGCGGCATGATCCCCTCGGTCTTTGCGGCAGCCTTCACCATCTTTCCGCCGTCCAAGCGCAACGTCGTCTCGCCGATCATCGGCCTCATCGCGACGCTTGCGCCGACCATCGGCCCGACCGTCGGCGGCTATCTGTCCAATGCCTTCTCCTGGCACTGGCTGTTCCTGGTCAATATTCCTCCCGGTATCATCGTTGCCATCGTCACCTGGAATTTCATCGACTTCGACAAGCCCGAGCTGTCGCTGATGAAGAAGTTCGACTGGTGGGGCCTGATTTCGATGGGTGTTTTCCTCGGCGCGCTGGAATATGTGCTTGAGGAAGGCAATACGAACGACTGGTTCAACGACAATTACATCGTTGCGGGTGCCATCGCATCCGCTGTCGGCGCCGTGATTTTCTTCTACCGCGCCTTCACGGTCGAATTCCCTGTGGTCGATCTCAGAGCCTTCACGAACAAGAACTTCTCCTTCGGGTCGATGTTCTCCTTCGTCATGGGCATCGGCCTCTATGGCCTGACCTACATCTACCCGCTCTATCTCGCGCGCATTCGCGGCTACGATTCGCTGCAGATCGGCGAGACGATGTTTGTCTCCGGCCTCACCATGTTCTTCACGGCGCCGCTGGCCGGCTTCCTGTCGAGCAAGGTCGATCTGCGCATCCTGATGATCATCGGCTTCACCAGTTTCTCGGCCGGCACCTACATCATGATGCACCTGACGGTGGACTGGGATTTCTGGGAGTTGCTCATCCCGCAAATTCTGCGCGGTTTCGGTCTGATGCTCTGCATGGTGCCGATCAACAATATCGCGCTCGGAACCATGCCGCCCGCCCGTATGCGCGGTGCCTCGGGCCTGTTCAATCTCACGCGTAACCTTGGCGGAGCGGTTGGTCTTGCGATCATCAACACGCTTCTGACGAACCGGCAGGACCAGCATTATTTCAACCTTCGCGACCATGTTCATTGGGGCAGCCATGCGGCTGTTACCCAATTGAACAACATGGCCGCCAGCTTCAATGCAGCGGGCTTGGACGGTGATCAGGCCGCCCTCAAGCAAATGGTCAATATGGCGACGCGGCAGGCGGTCGTGATGTCCTTCGGGGATATTTTCCTGATGCTGACCGTGCTGTTTCTCGCGATGATCCTCGGCGTTCTGATGCTCAGCAAGCCGAATGCGGCGGGCGGTGGTGGCGGAGGCCACTAATCCGGCTCTTGATAATGCTCCCAAGGCATGGCCCCTCCTCGGAGGGGCCTTTTTCATTTGGGGGTCGTTTGGAAAAATTCACCGGCCCGAAATTTTTGATTTACGTACATCAAAAATCGCAGTAAGGGTTTCCGCAGGAGGAACCCATGAGACCGACCGTGCATGACATCGCCGCTGCTGCGGGCGTCAGCCTCGCCACTGTGGACCGAGTCCTCAACCAGCGGCCAGGCGTGCGGCTGGTGACGCGGGAGAAGGTGGAAGCCGCTATCCGGCAGATCGGCTATATCCGCGATGTCGCTGCTGCCAACCTGGCCAAGAGCCGTGTCTATCCTCTTGTTTTCATTGTGCCGACCGGCGATAATTCCTTCATGCATGGGCTGCGATTCGAGGTGCATCAGGCAACCTTGCGGGCCAGCATAGAGCGCACCGATATCCGCATCGTCGAGGTGCCGCCGTTCGATGTGCCGGCGCTGGTTACGGCGCTGAACACTTTGCAGGGGCAGGATATCGCCGGCGTCGCTCTCGTGGCGACCGATGCGCCGGAAGTGCGGACCGCCGTCGACCGTCTCGTGTCGGAGCGTATTCCCGTCATTACGCTGGTCTCGGATCTCACCGATTCCGCCCGCCATCACTATGCGGGAATCGACAATATCGCCGCCGGACGGACAGCCGCGCGGCTGCTCGGGCGCTTCCTGGGCGGTCGTGAAGGCGATCTTACCGTTCTCGCCGGCTCGATGCTGGTGCGCGATCATCGCGAGCGCCTGCAGGGCTTTTCTGCCGTGATGGCAGAGGAGTTTCCCAAGCTGCGGCTGCTGCCTGTGCTGGAAGGACGTGACGATCCCGAACAGGCCCGATCGCTCGTTTCAAAGGCGCTCTCCGCAAATAAGAGCATCATCGGCATCTACAGCCTCGGTGCCGGCAACCGTGGTCTGATTGCGGCCCTGAAAGCCGTGCGGCCCGAGCGTGAGCTGACGGTGGTCGTGCATGAACTGACGCAGCATACCCGGGCGGCGCTGTTGGACGGCACGATCGATGCCGTCCTCAATCAGGATGCCGGCCATGAAGTCCGCAGCGCCATCCGCGTCATGAAGGCAACAGCCGACGGTCAGGCCGTCATTGCCGATCAGGAGCGCATACGGCTCGACATTTTCTTGAAGGATAATCTGCCCTGAGCATTCGAACGCGGCAGAGCATAGGGAGTAATATCTGATGTATTTGGGTCTCGATCTCGGAACCTCCGGCGTCAAAGCGATGCTGATCGACGGCAATCAGAAGATCATCGGCTCCGCCAATGGCGGGCTTGACGTGTCGCGCCCGCATCCCGGCTGGTCCGAGCAGGAGCCGGCCCATTGGATTCGCGCGACGGAAGAAGCAGTTGCGGGGCTGAAGGCTGCGCATCCGAAGGAGCTGGCGGCCGTGCGCGGTATCGGCCTTTCCGGCCAGATGCATGGTGCGACGCTGCTCGATGCCGATGACAAGGTGCTGCGGCCCTGCATCCTCTGGAACGATACCCGTAGCTACCAGGAAGCCGCCGCCCTCGACGCCGATCCACGTTTCCGCGCGCTGACCGGCAATATCGTCTTCCCCGGCTTTACAGCACCGAAGCTCGCCTGGGTCGCCAAGCATGAGCCGGAGATTTTCGCTAGAGTGCGTTGGGTGCTGTTGCCGAAGGATTATCTGCGCCTTTGGCTGACGGGCGAGCACATGTCGGAAATGTCCGACTCCGCCGGCACGTCATGGCTCGATACCGGCAAACGCAAATGGTCGTCCGAGCTGTTGGCGGCGACCAATCTCGATGAGAAGCAGATGCCGACGCTGGTCGAAGGCACTGAGGTCGCCGGCAAGCTGCGTGGCGAGCTGGCCTCGAAATGGGGCATTGCCGGCGATGTCGTCGTTGCCGGCGGGGCAGGCGACAATGCGGCCTCGGCCTGCGGCATGGGTACGGTGAGCCACGGCGCTGCTTTCGTTTCGCTCGGCACGTCTGGCGTGCTCTTTGCCGCCAACGGTTCCTATCTGCCGAAGCCGGAAAGCGCCGTGCATGCGTTCTGCCACGCACTGCCGAATACCTGGCATCAGATGGGCGTCATCCTCTCGGCAACCGATGCACTGAACTGGCATTCGCATGTGACGGGCAAATCCGCTGCCGAACTCACCACAGAGCTTGGTGAGACGCTGAAGGCGCCGACCAGCGTTACTTTCCTTCCCTATCTCTCGGGCGAGCGCACGCCGCACAACGACGCTACCATCCGCGGCGCCTTCATCGGTCTCGGCCATGAAAGCGGCCGCGCCGTGCTGACGCAAGCCGTGCTCGAAGGCGTGTCCTTCGCCATTCGCGACAATCTGGAAGCGCTGCGTTCGGCCGGCACCGACATCGCGCGCGTGACCGCAATCGGCGGCGGCTCGCGTTCGCGCTACTGGCTGGCTTCGATCGCCACTGCGCTCGGCGTACCCGTCGACCTGCCGGCGGACGGCGATTTCGGTGCCGCTTTCGGTGCCGCACGCCTCGGCCTGATTGCGGCGACCGGCGCCGACCCGGTTGCAGTCTGCACCCCGCCGCAGACGGCCGGCACGATCGATCCGGTTGCGTCCCTGACGGATGCTTATGCGGATGCCTACAAGCGCTATCGGGCGGTTTATCCGGCAATCAAGCCGCTGAGCATGGTTTGAGGTCAACCCCCTCACCCTAGCCCTCTCCCCGAGGGGAGAGGGGACGACGGAGCTTACTGCGGTCACCCATACCTTCTCCCCTCGGGGAGAAGGTGGCCCGAAGGGTCGGATGAGGGGCATCAAAGTGACAAAACAATACCGAAACACCAAACCCAAGGAGATGAGACATGAGCACCGGATTTTTTGGTGACATCAGCAAGGTAAAATACGAAGGCCCGGACAGCACCAATCCGCTGGCCTTCCGCTATTACAACAAGGACGAAGTCGTTGCCGGCAAGCGCATGGAAGACCATCTGCGTTTCGCCGTCGCCTACTGGCACACCTTCACCTGGCCGGGCGGCGATCCCTTCGGCGGCCAGACCTTCCTGCGCCCCTGGTTCAACGAGACGATGGAAGCCGCCAAGCTGAAGGCCGATGTCGCCTTCGAATTCTTCACGCTGCTCGGCGCTCCCTATTACTGCTTCCACGATGCCGACGTGCGTCCGGAAGGCAAGAATTTCGCCGAGAACACCAGGAACCTCAACGAGATCGTCGACTACTTCGCCAAGAAGCAGGCCGATACCGGCGTAAAGCTGCTCTGGGGCACGGCAAACCTCTTTTCCAACCGCCGCTTCATGTCGGGCGCTGCGACCAATCCGGATCCGGATGTCTTCGCCTTCTCGGCTGCGACCGTGAAGACCTGCATGGACGCCACGCACAAGCTCAATGGCGAAAACTATGTTCTCTGGGGCGGCCGCGAAGGTTATGAGACGCTGCTCAACACCGACCTGAAGCGCGAAATGGACCAGATGGGTCGTTTCCTCAATCTCGTCGTCGAATACAAGCACAAGATCGGCTTCAAGGGCACGATCCTCATCGAGCCGAAGCCGCAGGAGCCGACCAAGCATCAGTATGACTACGATGTCGCCACGGTCTACGGCTTCCTCAAGAAGTACGGCCTCGAAAACGAGGTGAAGGTCAATATCGAGCAGGGTCATGCGATCCTTGCCGGTCATTCCTTCGAGCACGAACTGGCGCTTGCCAATGCGCTGGGCATCTTCGGCTCCATCGACATGAACCGCAATGACTACCAGTCCGGCTGGGATACCGACCAGTTCCCGAACAACGTTCCGGAAATGACGTTGGCCTATTACCAGGTTCTGGCAGGCGGCGGGTTCAAGACCGGCGGCACGAACTTCGACGCCAAGCTGCGCCGTCAGTCGCTCGACCCGGAAGACCTGCTCATCGGCCACATCGGCGGCATGGATTGCTGCGCCCGCGGCCTGAAGGCTGCTGCCAAGATGATCGAAGACAAGGCGCTCTCCAAGCCGCTCGCCGACCGTTACGCCGGCTGGGATTCGGCCGAAGGCCAGAAGCTGCTGCGCGGCGAATATTCGCTCGACCAGATCGCCCAGTGGGTCGAGACCAAGGACGTCAACCCGCAGCCGAAGTCCGGCAAGCAGGAACTGCTGGAAAACATCGTCAATCGCTACGTTTGATCGGCAGTTTCGGGAGGCGGTGTTTCATTGCCTCCCGATTTGAGCCCGAAGGCGCGGCTGGAAATGGCTATGGGATTCCCTGAGGGATCCTTGGCATTGGCGAAAACATAGCCGTCGGCTGATGCAAGGGTCCGAACTCCAGCCCCTCTTCAGCACACTTAGCGCGGAAAGCTTCGACATGCTCGACGTCGAAGACCAGCTTGACCAGCACCTGTCCCATTTTCTGCGCCTTACCCGCTGGATGGATCATCAGATTGGCGCCGCCATGCCGCGCGAGCAGCTCAACAATCCGATCGCCCTCCAGGCGGAGTGGCTTGAATCCGAAATGCTTCTCGTAAAAGCTGATCGTCGCTTCGACGTCGCGGACATAGAGGGTGATTCTGCCAAGCGACATCGCTGCGACTGCCTAGCGCCGACTGCGCGGCGGAGCTCCGACCGAGTTCCGCACGATCAGATCCGGCCGCAGCAGGATCTCCGTCTCGGCCGGCTCGCCATCCGAAAGCAGTTCCAGCAGAAGCGCCATCGCATGCTTGCCGATGGCGGTGCGGGGTTGCCGGATCGTCGTCAGCGATGGCGTCATGAAGACGGCTTGGGGCACGTCGTCGAAGCCGGTTACCGAAAAATCCTCGGGGATATCGTAGCCGCGTGCCTTCAGGCCGATCATCACGCCGATCGCGGTCTGGTCGTTGACACACATGAAGGCCGTCGGGAGCGTGTCTCGCATGAAAAGCTGCTCGACGGAGAGTCGCCCGCTCTCGATGGTGCCGTCGCCGTCCAAGACGATGCGCAGGTCCTGTCCGATGCCGGCCGCATCCAGTCCGGCCTCGTAACCCATGCGCCGGCGGCTATAGGCGAGGCGGGTGCGGGAATCGCCGATGAAGGCGATCTTGCGATGGCCCTCGGCAATCAGGAGGTCCACGGCCTTGCGCGCGCCGGCAATATCGTCGACGCCGACATAAGGGATGCCGCCGTTGAAGACCGGTTCGAAGACACCGACGCTCGGCGGCAACCGCGCTGTCATCGTCTGATGTCCGAAGGGCAAGATGCCGGTGAAGAGGATCAATCCCGCCGCCTGGTTGGAGTTCAGGAACTTCAGATATTCCAGGCCGCGCTGGGCATCGTTCTGCGTGTGGCCGATCAGGATGCCATAGCCGTGCGAACGCGCCTCGTTTTCCAGACCGATCAAAATATTCGAGAAATTGGGATCGCCGATATCGGGCGCCACGACGAGAATCATGTTCGAGCGGCCGAGTCTCAGGCTGCGCGCCATGGCATTGGTAGTATAACCGGTAACGGCGATAGCCTGATTGACTTTCAGCCGCGTCGAATTGGCGACTTTCTCTGGAGTATGGATGGCCCGCGAAACCGTTGCTATCGAAACATTGGCAATTCGGGCGACGTCTTCGATAGTTGCGGGCGTGGAATTCGACACTGCGCTCTGCCTTGGGGTCTCGTCTCGGGCTGGAGACTACACAGACTTACGTGGAGGTCAAAGGTAACCGCGAAATTTTGTACGATATCCAATGATGTAAACCTTTACACGATGTATGTAAAGGTTTACATAGCGTGGAAAGCGGGTGGGACCGCAGGGAGGATTCAATGAGTTCGGAAGCCGTCGACGGTGCGGTCGTGCTGTCTGCGAGAGGGATTTCCAAGTCCTTTAACGGCGTGCAGGTGCTGTTCAGCGTCAACTTCGATCTTCGGGCCGGCGAAATCCATGCGCTGATGGGCGAAAACGGTGCCGGCAAGTCGACGCTGGTAAAAGTTCTCTCCGGTTTCGAGCAGCCGACCTCGGGCGAAATCCTCCTCGATGGCAAGCCGGTAAAGCTGCCGCCGAACGGCGCCGCGGAGGCGCTCGGCATCGTCATCATCCATCAGGAATTCAATCTTGCGGAACATCTGACCGTCACCGAGAGTCTATTTCTTGGCCGCGAAGTCACGCGCTTCGGCGTGCTCGACCGCAAGCTCATGCGCGCGGAAACGCGGCGCGTGCTCGACCTTCTCGGCTCGCATGTCGATGAGAATGCTATCATCAGCACGCTCTCCATCGCCGACAAGCAGATGGTGGAGATCGCAAAGGCGATCAGCCGCGATGCGCGCATCGTCTTCATGGACGAGCCGACAGCTGTTCTCTCGCGCGAGGAGACCAATTTCCTGTTCAAGCAGGTTCGCAAGCTACGCGACCAGGGAACGAGCTTCGTCTTCGTCTCCCATAAGCTCGATGAGGTCATGGAACTGACGGATCGCGTCACGGTGCTACGCGACGGCCAATGGGTGAAGACATCACCGACCTCGCTGCTCGATGGTGAATCGATCGCCCAGCTAATGGTCGGGCGCGAGCTTTCCAGTCTTTATCCGGCCAAGAACGAGCCGGATGTCGACGAGAAGGTGGTGCTCAGCGTCAGCTCGGTTTCGACGGGTTATGTCCACGATGCGAGCTTCGAGCTGCGCAAGGGTGAGATATTGGGCTTTTCCGGCATGATCGGCTCCGGACGCACGGAGCTGATGGAAGCGATCGTCGGTCTGCGCTCGCGTGTCTCCGGCGAGGTCGTCGCCAACGGCCAAACGGTGCCGCCGCATGATGTGCATGCGGCCATCGATGCCGGGCTTGCCTATATGACGAAGGACCGCAAGTCGAAGGGTCTGCTTCTGAATTCCGGCATGATCGTCAATCTGACCCTGCAGTCGCTCGACCGGCATGGCAAGTTCGGCTATCTGAGCGCCTCCAGCGAGGCCGATGCGCTGGCGCGAGCGCGCCGCCGTTTTGATATACGCGTACGTGACGGCAATATCGTTGCCGGCCGCATGTCCGGCGGCAACCAGCAGAAGCTGCTTCTGGCGAAGATCATGGAGACCGAGCCGCAGATCATCATCATCGACGAGCCGACGCGCGGCATCGATGTGGGTACGAAGCAGCAGATCTATCATTTCATTTCCGCGCTGGCGCGCGACGGTCATTCGATCATTGTGATCTCTTCGGAAATGCCCGAGGTCATCGGGCTTTGCACACGGGTTGCCGTGATGCGGGAGGGCCGGATCGTCGGCGTGCTCGAAGGCGAAGAGATCACCGAGCAGGAAATCATGCGTTATGCGGCGGGCCTGAAGAAAAAGACGGCTGCCTGAAGGGCGGCGGAGCAAGGCGAATTCCCAGCAATCATGGGACGGGAGGTTGGTTTTGGTTATGAGCGTGGGTGAAGACAGCAGCGGCAAGACAGGCCGGCGGGGGCGCTCCTGGCGGGATGTCGATCTTAGGGCCGTGGCGCCGTTTGCAGCCTTGGTGCTGCTTCTGATCGTGGGCGCGCTGGTCAATCCGAACTTCATCGGCATTACCAATCTCACCAATGTTGCGACGAGATGCGCCTTCATCGCCATCATCGCGGTTGGTGCCACCTTCGTCATCTCGGCCGGCGATCTCGATCTGTCTGTCGGCGCGATGGTTGCCTTCGTTGCGAGCCTGATGATCCTCCTGATGAATTCGGGCGCCATCGCCGATCCCGCCCTGATGCTGGTGGCGGCAATATTGTTTTCAGTCGTTGCGGGTGTGCTCTGCGGCCTCGCCAACGGGCTGATCACGACCGTTGGCAAGATCGAGCCTTTCATTGCGACGCTCGGCACCATGGGTGTCTATCGCGGTTTGACGACCTGGCTGTCGCAGGGTGGTGCGATCACCTTGCGTCCGGCCAATCTGCAGGCGCTCTACAAGCCCGCCTATTATGGCACCGTGTTTGGTGTGCCGGTGCCGATCGTGGTCATTCTTGTCGTCACCGGCATTGCGGCCTTCATTCTCTACCGCACCCGCTATGGGCGGCATGTTATCGCCGTCGGTTCCAATCGCGACGTTGCGCGCTATTCCGGCGTGGCGGTCAATCGCGTGCGCACCGTCGCCTTTGTCATCCAAGGCCTGTGCGTGTCGATCGCCGTGCTTCTCTATGTGCCGCGGCTTGGTTCGACGTCGGCGACGACGGGCAGTCTCTGGGAGCTGCAGGCGATCACCGCGGTCGTCGTCGGCGGCACGGCGCTGAAGGGCGGAGCGGGCAGGGTATGGGGCACGATCTGTGGCGCCTTCATCCTGGAGCTCGTCGGCAACATCATGCTGCTTTCCAATTTCATCAGCGAGTATCTGCTGAACGCCATCCAGGGCGCGATCATCATCATCGCCATGCTGGTTCAGCGTTCACTCGCCCGCAAATAGCGAATAGCCGGGTCAGGGGGCGCCCGGTTCTTGGTGACAAGGCCCTGTCTCTATCTGGGAGGAAGAAATATGCGAAAGAGACTCATAGGCTTGGCTGTCGTGATGGCGGCTCTGGCCGGCACGGTCCATGCCGAGGACAAGAAGGTAACGATCGGCGTTTCCATTCCGGCCGCCGACCACGGCTGGACCTCGGGCGTGGTCTTCCATGCCGAGCGCGTCGCCAAGCTCTTGATGGCGGAGCATCCGGGGCTGAACGTCATCGTCAAGACCTCGCCTGACGCGGCGAGCCAGGCAAACGCCGTGCAGGACCTTGAAACACAGGGTATCGATGCGCTCGTCATCCTGCCGTCGGATCCCGATCCGCTCGTCAATGCCATCAAGGAAGTCAAGGACAAGGGCAAGTTCGTGGCGCTCGTCGACCGTGCGCCGAGCAACAACGACAATTCCGTACGTGACCTCTATGTCGCCGGCAACAATCCGGCGCTCGGCCAGGTCGCGGGCGAATACATCAAGGCCAACACGCCGGATGCCCAGGTCGTCGTCATCCGCGGCCTGCCGATCCCGATCGATCAGCAGCGCCAGGACGGCTTCGACAAGGGCATTGCCGGCTCGAACGTCAAGGTTCTTGACCGCCAGTATGGCAACTGGAACCGAGACGACGCCTTCAAGGTCATGCAGGACTACCTCACCAAGTTCCCGAAGATCGACGTCGTCTGGTGCCAGGATGACGACATGGCCGTCGGCGTTCTGCAGGCAATCGAGCAGGCCAAGCGTACCGATATCAAGTATATCATCGCCGGCGCCGGCTCGAAGGACATGATCAAGAAGGTCATGGATGGCGACAAGCTGATCCCGGTCGACGTCCTTTACCCGCCGGCAATGGTCGGCACCGCCATGGAACTGACGGCTGCCAACTTCTACGATCAGGTTCCGGTTCGCGGCAACTACATCCTGGATGCGACGCTCGTCACCAAGGACAATGCCAAGGACTTCTACTTCCCCGATTCACCGTTCTGATCGGTTCCTCGGTTCATCTTCAAGGGCGCCCGCCGGTTTCGGCGGGCGTTTTTTAAGTGTTCCGTCAGCCCCGTTTTGCGGTGGATGGAAATTTTGCGGCACGTACCTCTTGCCGTCTGTGGCGTGCCGTGATTAGGTCGCAGGGCATTCGACTTTCAGCCCGACGACCCTATAGTTTTTGGAGGCTGCGGCACCTCAGCCGCCTCGGATATGGGTCCGAAAGGCATCGGAAACGTTTACAGAACGCGATTAGGGAGGAAATACAGATGAAGACGATCAAGGGACCGGGCCTGTTTCTCGGCCAGTTCGCCGGCGATGCGGCACCGTTCAACTCGTGGTATTCGATCACGAAATGGGCAGCTGACGTCGGCTATATCGGCGTGCAGGTTCCGACCTGGGCAAGCCAGCTCATCGACCTGAAGAAGGCAGCCTCTTCGAAGGATTACTGCGACGAATTCGCCGGCGTCGCCCGCGCCAACGGCGTCGAGGTCACCGAACTTTCCACCCACCTCCAGGGCCAGCTCGTCGCCGTGCATCCGGCCTATGATGAAGCCTTTGATGGTTTTGCCGCTCCGGAAGTGCGGGGCAATCCGAAGGCTCGGCAGGAATGGGCGGTCGAACAGGTGAAGATGGCGCTGACGGCGTCGAAGCATCTCGGCATCAAGGCGCATGCGACCTTCTCCGGTGCGCTCGCCTGGCCCTTCATCTATCCCTGGCCGCAGCGCCCGGCTGGCCTTGTCGAGACCGCTTTCGAGGAGCTTGCCCGCCGCTGGACGCCGATCCTCAACCATGCCGACGAGAACGGCGTCGACGTCTGCTACGAGATCCATCCCGGCGAAGACCTGCATGACGGCATCACCTTCGAGATGTTCCTGGAGCGCGTGAAAAACCATCCGCGCGCCAACATGCTCTACGATCCCTCGCACTACGTCCTGCAGTGCCTCGATTATCTCGAGAACATCGACATCTACAAGGACCGCATCAAGATGTTCCACGTCAAGGATGCGGAGTTCAATCCGACAGGACGCCAGGGTGTCTATGGCGGCTATCAGGGCTGGGTCGAGCGCGCAGGCCGTTTCCGCTCGCTGGGTGACGGCCAGGTCGATTTCGGCGCCGTCTTCTCCAAGATGACCGCCAATAATTTCGACGGCTGGGCCGTGGTCGAATGGGAATGCGCGCTGAAGCATCCCGAAGACGGCGCCCGCGAAGGCTCCGAATTCGTCAAGGCGCACATCATCCGCGTCACGGAAAAGGCCTTCGATGACTTCGCCGGCAGTGGCACGGACCAGGCGGCGAACCGGCGCATGCTGGGGCTGTCGTAATTTCTCTTCTCCCCAACGGGGAGAGAATGCTGCCCAGGCCGCCTCTTCCTTCGAGGCTTCACTCCTTCGCAGAGCTCAGGAGGCTCCGCACCTCAGGATGAGGGCGGAGCGAGCTCTCGCGAAACTCCACTAGAGCCATCTTAGGCATCGCTAGTTGGAAGGATGTGATGCTGGCGCGGTAGACCAGCCTCACCCTGAGATGGCCTGCAAGGCCATCGAAGGGCGAGGCGGGTGGCTTGGAACGACAGGCATCCAAAATGCGAATTCTAGTTCATTTAGGAGGACAAAATGGCAATCGAAGGATCATCGGAACAGACGCGGGAGCCGCGCATCCGGCTCGGCATGGTGGGCGGCGGCGCCGGCGCTTTCATCGGCGCAGTGCATCGTATCGCCGCGCGCATTGACGACCAGTTCGACCTCGTCGCCGGCGCGCTCTCGTCTTCGCCGGAAAAGGCTCAGGCATCCGGCCGCGATCTCGGTCTCGATCCCTCGCGCACCTATTCCAGCTACCGTGACATGGCGATCCGCGAAGCGAAGCTGAAGAACGGCATCGAGGCGGTTTCGATCGTCACGCCGAACCATGTCCATTATGACGCCGCCAAGGAATTCCTGCGGCGCGGCATCCATGTCATCTGCGACAAGCCGCTGACATCCAATCTTGCCGACGCCAAGAAGCTCAAGAAGGTGGCCGACGAGAGTGGAGCGCTCTTCATCCTCACGCATAATTACACCGGCTATCCGATGATCCGCCAGGCGCGCGAGATGATCGCCAATGGCGAGCTTGGTGATATCCGCGTTGTGCAGGCGGAATATCCGCAGGATTGGCTGACGGAAAATATCGAGCAGTCCGGCCAGAAGCAGGCGGCCTGGCGTACCGACCCGGCCCAGTCGGGCGTCGGCGGCTCCACCGGCGATATCGGCACGCATGCCTATAATCTCGCTTCCTTCGTGACTGGTCTCGAGCTCGACAGTCTTGCCGCCGATCTCGACAGCTTCGTTGAAGGACGTCGCCTCGATGATAACGGCCATGTGCTGCTGCGCTTCAAGGCGAAGGGCAAGGAAAAGCCGGCAAAGGGCATGCTGTGGTGCAGCCAGGTGGCGCCCGGCCATGAGAATGGGTTGAAGCTCCGCGTTTACGGCACCAAGGGCGGCATCGAGTGGACGCAGGCCGATCCGAACTATCTTTGGTACACGCCGTTTGGCGAGCCGAAGCGGCTGATCACCCGCAACGGTGCCGGCTCCGGCGCTGCAGCCGCGCGCGTCTCGCGCATACCCTCGGGCCATCCGGAAGGCTATTTGGAAGCTTTCGCGACAATCTATACCGAGGCTGCGCGTGCCATCAACGCCCGTAAGAAGGGCGTGGCCATCGATCCTGCCGTGATCTATCCGACCGTCGATGACGGTGTGAAAGGTGTGGCTTTCGTCGAAGCCTGCGTCGCGTCCTCGAAGCGCAATGGCGCCTGGGTCAAGCTCTAGGTTTGGGGAGGTTCGAGGCGGTTTTGCCGCCTCGAACCTGCTTATTCAGACGGCGATGTCCTGCCTGCGCTTGGTCAGCGCGTCGACACTCAGCGGGCCACCGCCGGCGCTGGCGAGAAACAGGAAGATGAAGCAGAAGAGGATAGCAGATGTGCCGCCGTTCTGGGCGGGATAGAAGCTCTGCGGCGCATGACGCAGGAAATAGGCAAAGGCCATCAGGCCTGACAGAATGAACGCTGCAATCCGCGTCTTGAAGCCGATCAGGGCGAGGAAGCCGAGAGTGAGTTCGAGTAGGCCGGCGATCCAGGACAGCGATCCGACAGCGGGCACATTTTCGGCCGCCGGGAAATGCAGCACCTTCTGCGTTCCATAGCTGAAGAGCACGAGCGAGGCGACAATGCGCAGGAGACTCAGCAGATGAGGGTGGAGGGCGTGGATCGCAGGGAGCATTTGTGTCCTTTCACTGTCAAGTTTGGCTGCTACCCTCAATTGATCCCAAGCCGAAAGACAAGTCACGACTGTTGACATTGCTGTTATCAAGCCGTGCGAAGAGTGTTGCTGCTGCCGGTGAAGTTTTTTCAGGCGCCTTTCGCCGGCCTGGTTTGTCGGCGCCTGCAACGTTGCAGTTTTCCCGTGCCGGCACTGTACTTTGTCATGCCGCTTGGCTAAACCGCAGCCAACGAAGCCATAACAGACGGGATTTTCACCATGATCGATCCGAAGCTTCTTGCCGATCGCTTCCCCGGCGATTTCACATTCGGTGTTGCCACCGCCGCCTTCCAGATCGAGGGTGCCACCAAGGCCGACGGCCGCAAGCCATCCATCTGGGATGCTTTCGCCAACATGCCGGGCCGCGTCTATCAGCGCAATAATGGCGACATCGCCTGCGACCACTATAACCGTCTGGAGCAGGATCTCGATCTGATCAAGGACATGGGGGTCGAGGCTTATCGCTTCTCGATCGCCTGGCCGCGTATCATCCCCGAAGGCACCGGCCCGGTGAACGAAGCCGGCCTCGATTTCTATGATCGCCTGGTGGATGGCTGCAAGGCGCGCGGCATCAAGACTTTCGCGACCCTCTACCATTGGGATCTGCCGCTGGCGCTTGCCGGCGATGGCGGCTGGACGGCGCGCTCGACGGCGCATGCCTTCCAGCGCTACACCAAGACCGTCATGGCCCGCCTCGGCGACCGCCTGGATTCTGTCGCCACCTTCAACGAGCCTTGGTGTATCGTTTGGCTGAGCCACCTCTATGGCGTCCATGCGCCCGGCGAGCGCAATATGCAGGCGGCGCTCTATGCGATGCACTATATGAACCTTGCCCACGGCCTTGGCGTCGAGGCGATCCGCTCCGTCGCGCCGAAGGTGTCTGTCGGCATCGTGCTGAACGCCGCTTCGATCCTGCCGGGCTCCGACACCCCCGAGGATTTGGCCGCGGTAGAACGCGCGCATCAGTTCCACAATGGCGCTTTCTTCGATCCAATCTTCAAGGGCGAATATCCGAAGGAATTCGTCGAGGCGCTCGGCGATCGCATGCCTGTCATCGAGGAGGGTGATCTCAAGACCATCAACCAGAAGCTCGATTGGTGGGGCCTGAACTACTATATGCCGATGCGCGTCTCCGACGACGCCTCCAGGAGCGGTGATTTCCCCGGGACGAAGGAAGCGCCGCCAGCAAGCGACGTGAAAACCGATATCGGCTGGGAAATCTATGCACCGGGCCTGAAGCACGTCGTCGAGGATCTCAACAAGCGCTACGAGCTGCCGGAGTGCTACATCACCGAAAACGGTGCCTGCTACAACATGGGCGTCGTCAACGGCGAGGTCGATGACCAGCCGCGCCTCGATTATTATATCGAGCATCTGGGTGTCGTCGCCGATCTCATCAAGGATGGGTATCCGATGCGCGGCTACTTCGCCTGGAGCCTGATGGACAATTTCGAATGGGCTGAGGGATATCGCATGCGCTTCGGCCTCGTGCATGTCGATTACGAGACCCAGATGCGCACCATCAAGAAGAGCGGCAAGTGGTACAGGGAGCTTGCCTCGCAGTTTCCGAGGGGTAACCACAAGGCGGTCTGATGTTGTCCTGGCTCTCCCTCAAGGGGAGGGTGGCTATCGCTCGAATCGGCGAGGCCTGATAGACATCGCGCATGATCCAGCGGCCGATTTTTCTTTATGCGCTTTGCGGCAGCCTGCGGCAGGCTTCGGCCAGCCGCAGGCTGCTGGAGGCGCTGCGGTTCGCGTGCCCCGAAGGCATCACCATTGCGATTTGTGATCTGATCGGTGAATTGCCGATCTTCAATCCGGATAATGAGGGTGAGCGAACACCTGTTATCGTCGAGAGATTGGCGGCGGAGATCGGTAAGGCAGATGGTTTGATCGTGTCGTGCCCGGAATATGCCCACGGCATACCCGGCGGCTTGAAGAACGCGCTGGACTGGCTGGTGTCGCGCCACGAGGTGCCGTTCAAGCCGCTGATGTTTGCTCACGCATCGCATCGTGGCGATCTCGTCTTGGCACAGCTCACCGATGTCTTGCAGACCATGTCGCTGCATATTGTTGAAGACGCTTTCTTGCGCCTGCCGGTTGCAGGCAAGAGCGATGAGATGCAGGCCGCGATGCTGCTGGAGGCCCGAGAAAGCGGCCTTTTATCCGCAAGTCTAAGCCGTTTCGCGCGTGCGATTGCCACTAAGGCATGAATTCTTCCGGTTTCGGCAGATATACAACTCTTTCCTGTAGGAATCTCCAATTCGCCTTAACCGTTTATTGAAGACCTGACGGCAGACTTCTCCGCCAAGGAGAAAAGGTGTTGGGAGCAATTTCCAAGTCCCTGCAGAAAAATGCACAGATCGGTCGTCATTCCATTGTGACGGCCGTTTTGATTTGCTTCGCCCTGATCGTTGCCGTCGTGACCTTGATGGTTCTTACCGCTATCGGACGCGTTGCCGATTATTCCAACAAGCTGGACGACGAGCGCTCCTGGGAAACGACCGTCGGGGCATTGAAAACCTTTCAGGGACAGCTGGAAGCGACACTGCATGACCATTCCGCCCGCAACGATGCGGCGCGAAATGTCTATGGGACCGATAATCAAAATTGGATCGTCGGCAATTATGGCGACATCTCCTCCAACGGCGCGTTGTTCGATACTGCCATCATCGTGGACGACAACAACAAGCCGATTGTTGCTTACCACGATGGCCAGCCATTGACCGAGAATATCGAGGATGTCCTCGGTGCGGCCGTCTGGGCGCTCGTCGATCAGGCGCGAACAACGCGTGTGACTGGGGTACCGGAAGCTGCGGGCTACATCATGACCAGAGATGGTATCGCCGCCGCCGGGGCCGCGACGATCCGCGAAAGATCCGGTCGCATTCCGGTGGCAGAAGGTCATCGGCGCTATCTGATCCTCGTCCGTTACCTTGACGCCGACCGGATCAAGATGCTCGCCAACACCTATGTCATCAGCGGTTTGACGCTGGTGCCGCCGGATACCGTCGCCCGATATGCCGTCTCCATCGTCGATCCGCTCGGCAAGTCGCTGGGACGGTTGGTGTGGAGCTCGCGCCAGCCGGGGGATATGAGCTATCAGCAGGTCCGCCCATTGGTGCTCGGCGCGCTTGGTCTGGTGGGTCTGTTCTTCGTCGTGCTGCTAATCCTGGGATCGATGGCGGGGCGCCGGCTGCGGGCGGAGGAAGTTCAGGCACGGCAGGTCTCGCTTCGCGACCGGCTGAGCGGGCTCCTCAATCGTGAGGGATTGCGGCTCGATGTGGATCGTCTGGTCGATCGGGCGCGCTCCGACGGCACCAACGTCCTGCTTCTCTACCTAGATCTCGATGGTTTCAAGGAAATCAACGACGCCTACGGGCATGGCACCGGCGATCAGCTCATCCGCGCGGTAGCCGCTGGGCTCAAGGTTCTCGTGCCACCGCAGGCGGCCTTGGCGCGCCTTGGAGGCGATGAATTCGCCATCGCCTTCCCGACGAAGGAGCTTAATGACGCCCCAGCTTTGCGGTTGGCTGAGCAAATCCTGGATTTCCTTGCCGAGCCTCTGGAGATCGGCCGCCGGGTGGTCGTGGTCGGCGCCAGCATCGGCATCGCAAGCTCGCCCGAAGGCCGCATCGACCGTGAGGAACTGGTGCGACGCGCCGATCTTGCCATGTACAAGGCCAAGGAAGCCGGCCGCGCCCGCATGACCTGCTACGAGACAGCCATGGATGCGCATCGCGAGGAACGCAATGCGCTGGAGCTCGATCTGCGTCGCGCGATCGAGATGGAGGAACTGACGCTCGCCTACCAGCCTCTGGTTGATGCCTCGAGCTGCGAGATGATCGGGGTCGAAGCGCTGGTGCGTTGGAACCGTCCCGGACATGGACCGATTTCGCCGGAGGCCTTCATTCCGATTGCCGAAACCAGCGGCCTGATCGAGGCATTGGGCCTGCTGGTTCTCCGTAAGGCCTGCCAAGCGGCACGGCACTGGCCGGATCTGCGTGTTGCCGTCAACGTTTCGCCGGGCCAGTTCCGCAATCCCGCCTTCGCCGATTACGTCCGCAGCGTGCTCAACAGTACCGAAATCGAAGCCGAGCGCGTGACGCTGGAAATCACCGAAGGCTATATCATTCAAAATCCGGAGCGTACCCGTCAGTCGATCGAGCGGTTGAAGAGGCTCGGCGTCAAGGTGGCACTCGATGACTTCGGGTCGGGCTTCTCCTCCATCGGCTATCTGCGCCAGTTCGGTTTCGACCGCATCAAGATCGATCGCTCGCTGACGATGAATGTGCTGGAGGACAACCGCGCCCGCGAGATGGTGAAGGCGACCGTGGCACTGGCACGGTCACTCGACATTCCCGTCACGGCCGAAGGTATAGAAACCGAGGAGCAGGGAAGGGCGCTGGAGGGCTTTGGCTGCGACGAGCTGCAGGGCTATTTCTATGGCAAGCCGATGCCGGAAGCCGAGATCAGCAAGCGGCTTGCGGTACAGATGGCAACCGCACTGGATGAAGAACACGCCGCCGCCTGATATGCCTGGAGCATCCGCGCATTCCTGAGGGAGGCCGCAGTGCAGTTCTTCCGAAAATGCCTTTAGCCGATATGCTCGCGACCACGCTTGCGGGCGAGCGCGATCTGCCGCTGCCTTTCGCGATAGCGCTCGCGGTCTTCTTCAGTGCGTTCGTGATAGCAGTGGCTGCAGGAAACGCCAGCCTCGTAAAAGGGTGAGGTCACTTCCTCTGATGTAATGGGATTGCGGCAGGCGTGGCAGAGCTTGTGATTGCCTTCCTTCAGGCCGTGTTCGACTGAGACACGCTCGTCAAAGACGAAGCAGGCGCCTTCCCACAGGCTCTCCTCCGGCGGCACTTCCTCGAGATATTTCAGAATGCCGCCCTTGAGATGATAGACCTCGTCGAAGCCTTGCTGCTTCATGAAGGCGGTCGCCTTCTCGCAGCGGATGCCGCCGGTGCAGTACATGGCGATCTTCGGCTTGTTGTGCAGGCCGGTATTGTCGCGCACCCAATCGGGAAATTCGCGGAAAGTCTTCGTCTTCGGATCGACCGCGCCCTTGAAGACGCCGATGGCGGTCTCATAGTCGTTGCGGGTGTCGATGACGATGGTGTCGGGGTCGGAGATCAGTGCATTCCAATCCTTCGGCGCGACATAGGTGCCGACGACCTTGGTCGGGTCGATGTCCTCGACGCCCATGGTGACGATCTCTTTCTTGAGCTTCACCTTCATGCGCACGAACGGCATTTTTGACGCGCGGCTTTCCTTGTGTTCGAGCCCGGCAAATTCCGGCTGGGCGCGCAGGAAGGCGAGCACGGCGCCGATAGCGGCATCCGTGCCGGCGATCGTGCCGTTGATCCCTTCATGGGCCAGCAGCAGCGTGCCCTTCACGCCATTTTCCTCGCAGAGCGCAAGCAGTGGCTCGCGCAGGCTTTCGAAGCGCGGAAAGGAAACAAAATGATAGAGCGCGGCAACGAGGAATGCGCCGATCGCGTCGCGCCGTGGATCTGAAAGCATGTCGGTCATGCCGGTGAAATACAATTTTGCGGGCTTTCAGGCAATCGGGATTTGCGTCGCAGCCCGCGCCCTTGCGATCCCGCCTCTGTTGGTGCGGCGAAAGATGTGGGTTGTGCTAGCCGACGAGCTGAGATGTCCAGCGCCATACGACTTGAAAGGAAGGCATTTCGAAATGCGGCTTATCGTGCAGCTGGCGCATCATCCTTGATGTCGTCGGCAAACCTGCGCATGAGCCGCACAAGGTCCTCGATATCCTGGTCATCCCATTTGGCGAAAATGGATCGGGCGATCCTCTCGCGCGCCTCATCGATGCGATCGGTCATCGCCTTGCCCTGTTCGGTGATGACGGCCTCGCGCAGGCGTCGGTCGATCGCGTTCTCCCGCCGGCTGATCAGTCCAAGCCCCTCCATCTTCGCAACCTGACGGCTGACGGTGGTGTAGTCGCGCCCGACGCGATCGGCCAGTTCGACGACGCCGATGGGGCCGAGCCGCTCCACCAAAACCAACAGGGAAAACAGTGCGCGGTCGAGGGAGATGCCCGCCTCCTTAATCATCGCCTCATCACGCTGGGGCCGGTTCATGACGCCGACAATTTCGACCAGCGCGCTATGGAGTTCGCGTAGCTGAGCGCTGATATGTGTATTTTGCAAGCTTTTCGTTGACACCGGGCCGCCCTTCTTTTAATATGTGCATATTACACATATGGAGATGCAAATGACAGAGCAATTTACAGCCGATGTGCTGATTTGTGGTGCGGGCGCGGCCGGCCTCGCGCTGGCCATCGATTTGGCAAGGAGAGGAATTTCCTTCCGACTGATCGAAAAGATGGACGGGCCTTTCCGTGGTTCGCGCGGCAAGGGCATCCAGCCGCGAACCCAGGAAATCTTCGAGGATCTCGGCATTCTCGACCGGGTCGTTGCGGCCGGCGGCATCTATCCGCCCGTACGGCGATATCGCGACGACGGCAGTTTTACCGAGTCCGACATCGCCGAACATCAGGACCCGACACCGGCAGAACCGTACCATCTGCCGCTGATGATACCGCAATTCCTGACCGAAAAGGTGATGCGCGAGAGGTTGCTTGAGCTTGGCCATACGCCGCAATTCGGCTGCGAACTGGTTGGTTTCGAGCAAGACCCGAGTGGCGTGACAGCGCGCCTAGCGGGCAAGGCTGAAGAGGAAATTCTTCGGGTGCGCTGGCTCGTAGGCGCCGATGGCGGCCGCAGTTTCGTTCGCCACGCCCTTGGTATCGACTTTCCCGGCAAGACCCTCGGCGTTCGCGCCATCGTGGCCGATGTCATTTTGACCGGTCTCACGCGCGATGCCTGGCATCGCTTCAACGACGGCGACATGTCGCGGCAGATCATGTTCTGCCCGCTTGCCGGGACCGAGATGTTTCAGATACAGGGGCCGATCCCTCTCGACGGTGATATCGACCTCTCTGCCAAAGGGCTGGAAGCCATGGTGGCGGAGCGGACCAGGCGCGACGATATCCATATCCAATCCGTGTCGTGGTCGTCGGCCTACACCATGAATGCGCGACTTGCCGATCGATACCGTGTTGGCCGCGTGTTTCTCATCGGTGATGCCGCCCACATTCATCCGCCGACTGGTGGTCAGGGCTTCAATACCAGCGTGCAGGATGCCTATAATCTCGGATGGAAGCTGGCAGCGGCCGCCAATGGAGCCGACGACAAGCTGCTCGACAGCTATGAAGAGGAGCGTCAGCCCATCGCGGCTGCGATGCTCGGTCTGGCAACAAGGCTTCTCGATGCTCAGAAACAGGGCGACATGCGGCGCGGTCGCGAGGTGCGCCAACTCGATATAGGTTATCCTTCGTCTTCGCTTGCGCTCGAAACGCTTGGACGCAGCGGCCGCCTGTCTGCTGGCGATAGAGCCCCGGATGCGCCGATCCGTGGCGCCGCCGGCCAGCCGAAACGGCTGTTCGATCTGTTCCGAGGCCCGCATTGGACATTGCTCGGCTATGAGGTGCAGCCGGGATCGGTGCAGCCGCGCGCAGGGCTGCATATTCATACTTTCGGCCAGTCAGGCGACATGGTCGACGCCGGGGGGCATCTGCGCGACATCTACGCCCTATCCCCCGGAGAATGGGTGCTCGTGCGGCCGGACGGATATATTGGCGCGATCGCTGCCGCCGACGACATTGCGATGCTGGAAGGCTATTTCGCGCAAGTGGGGCTTGGTTCGGCGGATGCGTAGAGCGCCTAAAGCAACGCTAGGTCATGCCGATTGAACTGCCTGAGGCGGGCGCGTGACCCCGTCAGTTGGCCGCCTCCAGCCAAAGGTGCTTGATAGTCCGTGCTTCGCTCTCCGGTTTGTCGGCGAAGACCCAGCGGCCTCGCTCCAGCGCTTCCCCGCGCGCGGTCTGCTGCCGGGCAATGATCGCTTCCAGCAGGCGCGCGTGATCGTCGCTTCTGTCGAAGAGATGCGGCTCGCGGTCTGCGACATCGGCCAATATCGACATGTCGAGATAGCGGCCGAGCACGTCGACCAAGGCCTTGGCCTCCAGCTGCTTGGCATGCATGGCGGCCGGCCAGACATCGCGCAGCAGCATGTGATGCATCCAGTAATCCTGGCTGCGTTTGCGCAGATCATGAAAGCTCTCGACGTGGGCCGCTTCCGCATGGCATTCGGACAGCGCCTGCATCGCCTTGCGGACATTCTTGCGCCAGCTTTTCTGAAAGAGACGGGCCGTGTCGCGTCGGCCGCAGTCGAAGGATATCTCCTTCAACGCCTCGCGCGCCTCGGCACATATCGCGACTGCTGCCTGTGCCTTGTCTTCGAGATCGGTTTGCGCCGCCGCCAAGCGGTCGCGCCGGGTGGTCAGCAGATCGCTGACGCGGGTCAGCGCGTGCAGTTCTTCTGCGGATCTGGCGGTTGCCTGCAGGTAATGACCGATCTCGATCAGTGCGGTCGCATCGCGCACGCCGGAAAGCGTGCGTGCCATATTCCGAAGGCGGTCGTTTTCTCGCTGCTGAAATTCGCGCGCGACCGGAGCGATCAGCCGGTAGAGCGCGCGCACGCGCTTGATGTTCTTGCGGGCGTCGTGAACCGCTTCGTGCAGGCCCTGCGGTCTGTCCGTCAGTACGGCCATTGCCTTGCCGAGTTGATGCGCGGCTGCTTTGTGCACCTCGTCATCAAGGGCTCGGTCAGGCCGTATGCGATAGCTCATCGTACTCCTGCTCGAACTGCGTCGCGAGGGCCTGATTGGAATAGCGGTATTCGCCGGTTACCTCGCGTCCGATCCAGTCCGGCAGTTCCGGATTGTCGCTTTCGTCGTCCATTTCCACTTCAGCGATCACGAGGCCGCGATGGGCGCCGCGGAAGACATCGACTTCCCAGGTAAAGCCCTTGAACTGCACTTTGTGGCGGGTCTTCTCGATGACGAGGCCGATCGCCGTTTCCAGCAATTCCTCCGCCTCGTTGACGGGGATCTCATATTCGAATTCGTCCCTCGTCATCGACTTGCCGATCTTGATCGTCAAGGTTGCCTTGGTGTCGTTCGTCAGCCGTATGCGCACGGAACGGTCTGCCATGGAGGCAATATATCCTTGTCGCAGGATCAGCCGCTCCGAAACGGAATCACGCCAGTGATCGCCGCGCACCAGAAACTTTCGCTCGATCTCTTTTGCCATGCGTTTGACATGCTCCACCGGCACAGATTGGAACAGACTATAGCAAGTTGCCGCAATTTCCTACCCGTCGTATTTAAAGCGAGCTTTTGTCTCGACAAGCACCTTCGGGAAGGCTATTCGAAAGCCGGATTTCAATCGTTTTAAAGGGAGTGCACCGACCATGGGCGAGAAAACCGAGAAGCTTCTTTCCATCCTCAAACTGCAGCCCGTTGTTCCCGTGCTGATCGTCGACGATGCGAAATCGGCCGTGCCGCTCGCCCGTGCGCTCGTTGCGGGCGGTCTCAAGGCCATCGAGATCACGCTTCGCACCGCCGGTGCGCTGGATGCGATCCGTGCTGTCGCCGAAGAAGTCGAGGGTGCCGAAGTCGGCGCCGGCACGATCCTCAATGTCAAACAATGGGACGCGGCCGTCGAAGCCGGTTCGAAGTTCATCGTCAGCCCCGGCACGACGCAGGAACTGCTTGATGCTGCGCGCGGTTCGCATGTGCCGCTGCTGCCGGGTGCCGCAACGGCCAGCGAAGTGATGGCGCTGCGGGAAGAGGGCTATACGGTACTGAAGTTCTTCCCGGCCGAGCAGGCCGGCGGTGCTTCCTATCTGAAGGCCCTGTCATCGCCGCTCGCCGGCACGGTCTTTTGCCCGACTGGCGGCATCTCGCTGAAGAACGCCCATGACTATCTGTCGCTGCCGAACGTCATCTGTGTCGGCGGCTCCTGGGTTGCGCCGAAGGAGTTCGTTGCATCGGGCGATTGGGCCGGGATCACCAAGCTTGCCGCCGAGGCCGCCGCGCTCAAGGGCTGAGCGGCTGCCTCCCGTCGGTTTCGAAGGCGCGCAGGCTTCTGCACGCCTTTTTGCATTCTGCGGATTGGTATTTGCGGTTGCGCTTCCTATCTCCCTGTCACCATCAAAGGACGGAGGACCATCCATATGATCGACGCCCGCAAGCTTCTTGACCAGTTCCTGGGATCGCAGGTTCCGGGAGTGCAGGGGACCGTGAGAGACAGGGCAACCCAGGCCATCAATCTTGCCAGGGACAATCCGATGGCGACGAGCGCCATCGCTGGCGTGCTGCTGGGGACGAAGACCGGACGCCAGGTCGCCGGAAATGCGCTGGCGCTCGGCGGTCTCGCAGCCATCGCAGGCCTCGGCTATCAGGCCTACAAGAACTACCGCGACGGCAATCAGCCGCAGCCAGCCCCGCAGGCCGAGCCGCAGTTCCTGCCGCCGCCGTCGGATTCCGGCTTCAGCACAGCGCCGGCCGTCGCCAGCAATGATTTTACGCTTTCCCTGGTGCGGGCCATGATTGCGGCCGCCCGCGCCGATGGCCATATCGACGATGCGGAGCGTCAGCGCATTCTCGGCAAGGTACAGGAGGCTGGTGTCGGATCGGAGGCGGAAGCCTTTTTCCAGCGAGAGCTTGCCAATCCCGTCGATCTCGATGCCATCGTCGCTTCTGCAAAGACCGAGGAACAGCGGGTGCAGGTCTATACCGCTTCGCGGCTGGCGATCGAGCCGGATTCGCGGGCTGAGCGCGGCTATCTCGATCTGCTTGCCGGCCGCCTCGGTCTGGCCGATGCGCTTGTCGATCATATCGAAGCGACCGTTGCCGGCGCTAAAGTCTGACGCGTGTGACGATAGGGCCGGTTGCCTTTCCTCGGCAGCTGGCCTAAGCCTTCGCCGGAACTCATGTCAGGGCGTCAGGGATGGCTACATTGACGGATAAGAAAAGCGAGACCCGCTCGGCGGCGATTGCAGCCGGCGTTATCCTGCTGGTTGCGACAGCCGTGCTTTACCTGATGCCGAACGTCATCGTCTGGCTCGGAGACATTTCGCCATGGCTCGGCACCGGTTTCGGCGTGCTCGTCATCCTGGCCTTCTTCTTCGTGTTCTGGATGCGGGCGCGATACCAACGGCGCAACGGGCCGTAAGCTCCAACGTAAAGCTCTCCCAAACCCTCGGAAATCGCTCAGTTCTGCAGCGAGGCGCCGAGCAGGATGATGCCCGTGCAGATGACGAGCAGCGCGCCGAGGATCTCGATGCCGTTGCCCACCCAAACCGAAAGTCTCGAGCCCTTGCCGGTGAAACGCACGGCGGTGCCTTTCGCGAAGACAGCGATGATGGCAAGCAGCGAGACGGTCAGCGCGGTACCGATCGACATGGCGAGGACCGATAGCAGGCCACCAAGATAGAGCCCGTTCAGCATCGAAAAGGTCATGACAAGGAGCGCGCCGGAGCAGGGACGCAGCCCGACGGCGGCGATGGCGGACCAGGCCTCGCGGGCACTGAACTTTTCGTTCGACAGCATTTTCGGATCGGGAAGATGGGCGTGGCCGCACGTTTCGCAGTAGGCGCCGTCGCCGCTCGTATGAGCGGGATCATAGCATTGATAGCCGCCGGCGGCGGGCATGGCGGCGCTGCTGCGCGCAAAACCTCTTGCCGAATCCGTGCCCGTCGCTGCTCCCTCGAACAGAGAAAGGCTGATTGGCCCGGCCGACGTCGCAAGCTGCATGTCTTGACGTTGCGCCCGGCTCTGCATCATCGCCCGCAGCTTACGGAACAAGAGCCAGCTGCCGAACAGGATGACCATGACGAAGCTTGTGATCTCCATGGCATTAGTCGCCATCGTCATGGTGATGCCAGACCCGCGCAGGACGAAATAGGCGGCGCCGACAACAAGGACGGCGACGAGGCCCTGGATGAGCGCAGAGACGAAGGAGATGCCGATGCCGCGTTTCAGCTCGATCTCATTGGCGACCATGTAGGAGGAAATCACCGCCTTGCCGTGGCCGGGGCCGGCGGCATGGAAAATGCCATAGGCGAAGGAAAGGCCTATCAGCGTCCAGAGCTGCCAGGGGTCCTGGCGCATGGCCTCGATCGACTTGGTGAGCGCACGATAGAAGGCCTGCTGCTCGTAATTCACATAGAGAAAGATTGGCGCCAGCGGGCCGCCCATCGGCTGGAAGCTCGGCTCGGCGGTGCCGATGCCAAGTGGCGAGCCGGCAGCATGGGCGAGACCGGCTGCCGCCAGAAGGGCGACAGCTGCGGCCGGCGCGAGCGTCCTTATTCTCGAAATCAGCATTGCACATCTATCCGCGTTGCAAAGAGTTTCGACATGGTCGTCCCCGTCGGATCGTTGAAGAAGGCATCCGTCAATGTCGACCTGTTTTCGGCGATGACTTCATCCGGATTGGGCCGGACGACCTTATGCGTGCAGCTTTTGAAGGCATCGCCCTCCGTCACCAATTCATTGTCGCTCGGGAAATCGATCGAGGTATAGAGTGTCGGGTCGTAGATGCCGAAGCTCAGCTTGTTGCCCTTGGCGAGCGGCATCGGCTCGGCCGGTTTGACGGCGAAGAACATCAGGAGCTGGCCATCGCGGAAGTCGACATTGATGATATCGGGCTTGTCCACCTTGATCGTTTTGCCATTGAGCGTCAGGTTCGCATAATAGTCGTAATCGGCCAATGACTCGCGCACCGTCTTGCCGACTTCTTTCAGCTCGTCAGGGTCGAGCTTCAGATTGGTGTTCTTGTCGAAATCCATGAGGACGGAGGAAGAGAACACCTCGTCGAAGCGCCAGACGTTGCGCAGCTCCTGCACATTGCCATCCGCGCCGGCGAGCACTTCCAGACGGGCTTCCACGAAAATATGCGGATGCGCTGATGCTATGGCCGGCGCAAGCAACAGGCCGCCGGTCATGGCAACAGCGTGGATGATCGTGGATTTTCTCATGCGTCCGATGTGTTTCGTGAGCATTGATTCACTTCGTTTTCTGGTCAGGAAATGAGACGGAATTGGGACCGGGCGGCCAACCTTGCCCGTTCAGCCGTTCTTGCGGAACCAGTTGTGCAGGTAGTCCACAAAGATGCGCACCTTGGCCGGGAGGTAGCGGCGGTGCGGGTAGACGGCATAGATGCCGCGGTCCGTCGGCAGGTAGTCATTGAACAGCGTCAGCAGCTGTCCGCTTTCGATCGCCTTGCGGCCGATGAAATCCGGGACGATGGCAACGCCGAGATCGGCGAGCGCCGCACGCAGCGTTGCATGCGGGCTATTGACCTCGAGCGTGCCGTTGATAGCGACGTTGAAGGTCGTGCTGTCGGCATCGACGAAGCGAATAGTGCCTTGCGAGCGGGTGTTGGTGTCGATGATGAAGGGAATGCGCGCAAGGTCAGTCGGATGTTCCAGCGTCGGATAACGATCGAGGAACGCTTGCGTCGCGCAGAGATGGACGCGGAAATCGGAAATCTTGCGGGCAATCATGCCGGAGTCTTCGAGTTTGGTGATGCGCACGGCGACATCGAAGCCTTCCTCGATCAGGTCCACGAAGCGGTCGTCGGCAGCGATTTCCAGCGCAAGATCGGGATTCTCCTTGGCGAAGTCGATCAGCGACTGCCCGACATCGGCGTCGACAAAGGTGCGCGGCACGGAAACACGCAGCCGACCTTTAAGTTGCTGGTTGTTCTCGCGCACCAGGTCGGCGAGATTGTCGATCTCCTTCAGGATGTCGGAGGCGGTACGATAATAGGTATGGCCGGCCTCCGTCATGGAGAATTGACGCGTGGTGCGGTTCAACAGCAGCGCGCCGAGCTCGTCTTCCAATTCCCGGACATATTTCGACAAGAGCGCCTTGGAGCGGCCGGTCTTGCGCGCGGCTGCCGAAAATCCCTCGGCCTCGACCACGTCGATGAAGGCGCGAATCCGGGTCAAAGTGTCCATGGTGAAGCCTCCCGCTAACTGTTTCCGGATGTTGAACAAAATGCTTCGATTTGTTCAATTATTTTTTTCGGGCATGGGAGAAAAATTTTCTTGATTATGTCGGCGAATATTCCTATTTCGAGGTCAGCCCAAAGTCGCACGTGCCCGTGGGTGTCCGCCGATCCTCGATGTGGTGAGAAAATCGGTAAGGTACCTGGAATTAACCCCTCCAGTCGCTATTCCGGCCAACCGGAAAATGCGAGGACATCTGAAGCAACGACGGTGCGGGCCTTTTTGTTCTCTCCCGGCTTTCCATCAGCCGGGGTTACTGAAGAGGCACACCTTCATTGCCGGAAGTGCGGTTGGGATATTCCCTCCAATCCATGGCAGACAAAGCGAATTAGCGCCGCTTGCGGCACTGGTTCATCATCCGCGCTTCGCGCATTTGCACGGTACCGGGGTCTCCACCGGCTGGTTCCTGAGCGAGTGAGCGTCGCCCTTTGTCCTCTGGGTTTTCCCCGGAGCCTTTGGAATTTGAAAGGGAATTGACATGACCACGCAACGTATTCGCGATTTCCTCGCTGCCCGACGTCCGGACGGTCCTTGCCTGGTGGTCGATCTCGATGTCGTCCGCGACAATTTTCACGCCTTCCGTCATGCCATGCCGGACAGCGCCATCTATTATGCCGTCAAGGCCAATCCGGCTCCGGAAGTGCTGCGCCTGCTCGCAAGCCTCGGCTCCAACTTCGATTGCGCGTCCGTCGCCGAAATCGAAATGGCGCTCGATGCCGGCGCGACCGCTCAGCGTATCTCCTACGGCAACACCATCAAGAAGGAGCGCGATATCGCCCGTGCGCATGCACTCGGTATCAACCTCTTCGCCGTCGACAGCCATGAGGAAGTCGAGAAGATCTCGCGTGCCGCACCCGGCGCCCGCGTGTTCTGCCGTGTCCTGACGGATGGCGAAGGCGCGGAATGGCCGCTGTCGCGCAAGTTCGGCTGCGTCCCGCAGATGGCCGTCGACGTTCTCGTCTATGCTCATCAGCTCGGTCTGGAATCCTATGGCGTGTCTTTCCACGTCGGCTCGCAGATGACCAAGGTCGATGCCTGGGACGATGCTCTTGCCGATGCCAAGCGGGTTTTCGTTTCGCTCGCCAAGCAGGGCATCCACCTGCAGATGGTCAACATGGGTGGCGGGTTCCCGACCAAGTATCTGCGCGACGTTCCCTCGGCCGAAGCCTATGGCAAGGCGATCTTTGCGTCTCTGCGCGCCCATTTCGGCAACCAGATCCCGCACACGATCATCGAGCCGGGCCGCGGCATGGTTGGCAATGCCGGCGTGATCAAGGCTGAAGTCGTCCTGATTTCCAAGAAGTCGGACAATGACGCCGCTCGCTGGGTCTTCCTCGATATCGGCAAATTCGGCGGTCTCGCCGAAACCATGGACGAGGCGATCCGCTATCCGATCCGCACGACGCGCGACGGCGACGAGATGGAACCCTGCGTCATTGCCGGCCCGACCTGCGATTCGGCCGACGTGCTCTATGAGAAGAACCTCTATCCGCTGCCGGTGTCGCTCACCATCGGCGACGAGGTTCTGATCGAAGGCACCGGCGCCTATACCACGACCTACTCGGCTGTGGCGTTCAATGGCTTCGACCCGCTGAAGGCCTACATTATCTAAGGTCCGGCAGGGATCTGAAGTTCGACAAAGCCGCCCCCGTAACCATCCGGGGCGGCACCCTCACAATAGTTCGTCACCACCGCTGATAACGGTATTGGGCACGGGAGGCCGAGATGGCCGCTGTTCTTGATTCTGTCCGCGCATTCTTTGCGCCGTCCACATTCACTCTCGACCTGGAAAACGCAGGCGATGTCGTTGCGCGCGAAAACCTACTGGATCGCGCCATGGGTCCCGACCGCCGCAAGAAGTCGTCGGAAAAGCTGCGCCAGGGCCGCGTGCCGGCTGAAGGTCTGGCAATCGTCGCGCGCGATCGCGCCGGCCATGTCATCGGCACGGTTCGCCTCTGGAACGTCGAAGCCGGCGTCGATCGGGAGACGCGCCCGGTCGAGGCGCTGCTGCTCGGCCCGCTGGCGATCGATCCCGCCTATGAAGGTAAGGGCATCGGCTCGGCGCTGATGCGCGCCGCCATCCTGGAAGCCAAGAAGCGCGGCCATGGCGCGATCCTGCTCGTCGGCGATGCGCCTTACTACGAGCGTTTCGGCTTCTTTGCCGCAAAGACGCGCCATCTCGTCATGCCGGGGCCGTTCCAGCGCGAGCGCTTCCTGGCCCTCGAGCTCAAGGAAGGGTGGCTCGACAGCGCCGCCGGCATGATCGTCGCCAGCGGCCGCAAACTGGCCCAGCCGCCGATAGCAAAGGCTGCATAAAGGACTCGAACAGTCTCGACGTATTATAAGGCCTCCGCCGCCCGGTCGGAGGCCTTATTATTTCGCAGCCTTCACGCTGTCCTTTGTCGGGTCATAGCCATCCGTCAGCGTTTTCAGGAAGGCGACGACATCGGCTATCTCGGCGTCGTTGAGGGCTGGGGCATCGCCGGGCTTGCGGTTCATCGGGGCGTCGATGACATCGATATTCGCCCGATACTGCGCTGGCAAATCATCATATTTCAGCACCTTGCCGCTCGCATCCTTCGGATAGATCTCATCCGGGTTGGTATCGCGCTTGACATAGAAACGGGTCACATCCTCAAGGCTCCGATAGACGCCATTGTGGAAGAAGGCATGGCGGGCCGCGACATTGCGCAGCGTCGGCGTCTTGAACAGCCCGCAATTCTGCGGCTGGGCGGAATAGGTGTCGTTGCGCAGCGGGCCGCAAATGCCGGTGTCGTAGTAATGCGCATCGGCATTGGCCGGAATGGCCGGATTGCGCGGTGCGGCGAGTGCCTCGAACTCGAAATCGGTAAAGTTGGGCATCTGCCCGTCGCCGGTCATCTTATCGAGATGGCAGGAGGCGCAATTGCCCTTGTTCGCATCGTCGAAGAGCTTCAGACCCCGCGCTTCTGCATCCGTCAGCACTGCCTTGCCGCGCAGATAGTAGTCGTACTTGCTGGTATAGGGATGGAAGGAGCTGTCCTCGATCTGATAGCGGGCGAGCGCGAAGCCGATCTCGGAGATCGTCATGTCCTGATCGCTGAGGATATTGTCGCCGAAGAGCGCCGAAATCTCCTTGCCGTAACTCTCTTTCAGCTTGGCATAGACGGCGGCCGCATCGGCATTCGCCATCTCGAAGGGTGAGATCATTGGCTGCAGGGCCTGTTCCTCCAGCGAATCGACACGCCCATCCCAGAACATGCCGCCCTGCGGCACGAGGTTTGCTGCGGCTGCCGCATCGGCCTTGACGACGGCCTGGGCGGTCATCGGGCCGGCGACGGCGGCCGGAGCATTGGCCAGAGCCACGCCCGACGCTTCGGTCATCGGCGATGCTTCCGCCGCTTCGTCGGCAGCGCTCTCTTCTCCGATCGAGAAGGATGGCGTCGACATTTTGTAGGCGAGGCTCGGCACTGCGCGGATACCCGGCTGATCGAGATGCGGGCCACCGAGCTGGACGGCACGGTCGTTGGCCGGCGCGTAGTGGTTGGCCGGATCGTGACAGGTCGCGCAGGACATCTGGCCGCCGCCCGAGAGTGACGGATCGAAGAACAGCTTCTTGCCGAGTTGCGCCACCGCGCTCAGCGGCGCCTGGTCATCATAGCCATCGGTTGCCGAAGCACTGGCGGCCGGTTCGTTTGCCATGCCTGCAGCCGCACCCGCAAGCGACAGGCCCGCGAGTGCGATGAGCGGCAGGAGACGGCGGTAGGTCAGGGGCATTTCCGTCTCCCTTCTGGATTTACGATGCCTGGTTGCCGGTCTTTGGATCGAGGATCAGCTTCGGCGCGTCACCTTTGGACCAGTCGAACATGGTGTTCAGCGAGCCCGAGAGCACATCGAAGGAGCCGCCGCCGAGGCGGGCGCCGCCCATCCAGTTATCTTCGATGAAGCGCATGACGGAGGTCTGGTCCGTCAGCGTGTGATCGACGAAGTTGACCTTGGCATAAGGCGAGATGACGAGCAGCGGCTGGCGCGTGCCGTAGCCGCACCGTCCCTGCGCCGGCTGGCCGTTGACGCCGGGCAGGGCAGTGCCGGTGGAACAGCCGTCGCCGCTCAGAACGTCATAGCCTTTGACGGGGATTTTCGACGGATTGACGACCGCATGGGCATGATCATACCAGCCGTCGGAATCGTCGTAGAGGATAATGATGGCGGTGTCCTTCCAGTCCGGCGAATTCTGCACGGTGTTGACCACCTGTGTGACGAATTCCTGCTCGTCGAGCGGATCGGAATAGCCGGCGTGGCCATCTTGATAGGCCGGTGCCTTCAGGAAGCTGACGGCGGGCATATTGCCGTTCTTCAGGGCCGCGTAGAAATCCGTCATGTCGTACTGGTGATTTGCCGCATCGGTCGTGCCGATCGTTGCCACCGAAGACGGACGCGCATGTGTCGGGTTGGCCGTTGAGGCGTAATACTGGAACGGCTGGTGATGCGGAATATAATCGGTGTAATTGACCTTGGTGATGGCCGATGTAGTCGCGCGCTTGCAGCCGGTCGTGCCGTCCGGGTTGGTCTGCGAGAGGTCGAAGCCGCCCTCGAAGAAGCCCCAGGTGATCTTGTGCTCGTTCAACATGTCGCCGATGTTCTTGCCGTACATCAGCGCCGTCTGGCCGACCGAACAGACGTCGCCCGTCGGATCGAAATCGCTGATCGCGGTCCAGCCGCCATTGCCGTCGGGCACGATGCGGCCCTTGGAATAGGTGCCGTCGCTTTCCAGCGTATAGCCGGGCGGCAGGATGGCGCCATTGGTCTGGCCGGAGATCAGGTTCAGCGCGCCGGGGGTCGAAGGGCCGAAATTGGTGGAGAAGGAATTGTCGTTCAGCGCATAGTGCTGGGCATAATTCCAAAGGGCCGTGACGGTGTTACCGTCGTAATAGCCCATGACCTGACCCTTGGTGCCGAAGGCGCCGGCAGCACCCTTGGTGCCCTTGCCGGTATTGGCGGGGAAGAGGTCCATGGCGAAGTTGTTGTAGGCGGCCTGTTCGGCGGTATAGCCATGGTTCTGCGACTGGGTTGCGGCCTGCGTGCGGTCGAGCCGGAAGGGGGCTGCCGCATCGGCGCCGTTTGCCGTGTTGGTTTTGTTCGGATTGTTGTCCAGAAGACCGGCATTGGCGAGCGTATTGATATCGGTCGGCGTGTTGTCGGCGGCCTTGAATGCCGGTTCGCCATCGACGTTCGCTGCCTTGGGGTAGGTCGCGAAATAATGGTCGAAGGAGACATTTTCCTGGAAGATAACGACAAGATGCTTGATGGGGGTCGCGGTATTCGGCGCCGGCGCCATATCGGCGGCACCGGCGGCGGAACAGAGCAAAACAAGGGTAAGCGCGCTGCCGGCTTTAAGGGCGGCGCGACGTGAAAAACTGGTCATCGTCATATCCTCTTCGAGTGGGGGCATTGCTCCGGCGCATTTGCGCCACGCCGGGCATAGAGAACCCTTTCGAGCTATCAATGGAGCATGACAGTTCCATGAAGGGTAAGGGGAGCGTTTCCGGTGCTACCTTATGTCACGGACTGGTGGCGGGGCGCTTCCTCACCCGCCCTCGTGCTTCGAGACGGCCCTTCGGGCCTCCTCAGTATGAGGGCTGATCTGCGTGCCTCGTCACGGAACTTGCTCCGCCTCATGGTTAGGTGCAGCGGAAGAGCACCGAAAACGACGATGCCTCGAACCACGAGGTGGCCACAGTCCCAGGCGAAATCAGATATTCTGATCCATCGTCTCGGCCGGGATCTCGTCGGCGCGATGGATACGGACAACTACAGCCGGTACGCCTGCGACCGTGCAATGCGGCGGTACGGGTTTGACGACGACGCTGCCAGCGGCAACCTTGCTGAAGGCGCCTACCTCGATATTGCCGAGGATCTTGGCGCCGGCGCCGATCATCACGCCGTGGCGGATCTTCGGATGACGATCGCCGCTCTCCTTGCCGGTGCCGCCGAGCGTCGCATTCTGGAGGATGGACACTTCATCCTCGATAACGGCGGTTTCGCCGATGACGATGCCGGAGCCGTGGTCGAGCATGATCGACGTGCCGATCTTCGCAGCCGGATGGATATCCGGGCCGAAGACGAGAGAAACGAGATTGGAGAGCCAGCTGGCGATTTCCTTGCGGCCTTCCGCCCAGAGCGCATGAGCGATGCGGTGCGTCTGCAGGGCATGGAAGCCCTTCAGGTTCAGCAATGCGTGCAGGTAGGTCGTGCAGGCGGGGTCGCGGGTTCGCACCGCGACAAGATCCGCTTCCGTTGCCTGCAGGATGACGGGATATCGCTTGAGTACATCGGACAGCAGCGAAAGCATGTCACCATGCTCGATCCTGACGACGCAGAGCCGGGCGGCGAGAATGTTGGCAAGGCTTTCGGCATTGGAGTTTCCGTCAAGCAACTGCGCTCGCAGCAGCGACGCAAGCGTCGGCTCGCGCGCCGCCAGTTCCGCGGCTTCGCAACGGATCACGTCCCAGACATTTTCGGCTGGGGCAGGCGCATTTCCGGCGATTGCCGTTCCTGACTGAGGCATGATCCCGTCTCTCTGTATCTCATTGTTTTCACGCAATTCCGGACGGAAAACCGCTGCGCACTTTTCCTGGAATTGCTTTAACCGGAAATGTCCACAACGCCGCAGTCGCCGGCTTCGGAGGCGAAGGCGAGCAGCTTGCCGGACTTGCTCCAGCTCATCGATGTGATCGCACCCTTGCCGGGCCGGCGCAAGAGCGCTTCCTTGGCGTCGCCGATGCGAACCGCAAGGATCATACCATCGATGAAGCCGATGGCGAGAATATCCTCGGCGGGATGAAATTTCACGGAAGTCGCCATGATGTTCGCGCGCGTGCCGAGCTCGAGCGGCGCCTTGCCCATCGGGCCGTCCTTGCCCTGGAAGGGCCAGACGATCGCGGCCGGTGCGCCGGAGGAGGCAAGCCACTTGCCCTTGTTGGACCAGGAGAGCGACTTCACCTTGGCGGGATAGCCCGTCATGCGCATATGGCGGGCTTCGGCGCCGGGCTTCGTGTCCATCTTCCAGCCGTGCAGGGCGTTTTCCTGCATGGTGGTGACGATGAACTGGCCATCCGGGGAGAAGGTGACGCTCGTATGGGCACCCTTCCATTCCAGGTTGATCGGCTGCGCGCTCATGCCCACCCAGTGCAGGGATACGCCATTATAGCGGGCAACCGCGATGCGCAGGCCCTTTGGTGCAAAGGCAATGCCTTCGACGGTGCGTTCTTCCGGAAACTCTTTCGTCGTCCTATCGGAGAGCCGTACGAAGGTGCTCTTGCCATAGGAATAGGCGACGGAGCCCTGCGGGCCGGCTGCAAGCTGACTGATCCATTTGCGCGGCGCTTCGGCCAGTACCGCCGTGCTGCCGTCGGCTGCGATCCTCAGAACCTTGCCGTCCTCGCCGCCCGAAATCAGGCTTTCGCTATAGGGATCGCGGATGCAGGTCAGCATCCCCTGATGGGCTTCGGTAACCTTCTCGCCACCTTCGAGGCGGTGGATCGCGCCGGCGGCGCTGGCGAAGAAGGGGGTGTCACCTAAAAATTCGACGGCCAGAACGTGGCCGTCGATATCAAGCGGAGCAACAGTCGGCATCAGGCAGACGCCTCACACGCCTTGAAGCTGGCTTCCAGCTTTTCGCGGTCGAGCTCGCGGCCGATGAAGACGAGGCGACTTTCATGCTTCTCGCCGTCCTTCCAGGGGCGCTGATGATCGCCTTCGATGATCATGTGCACACCCTGAACGACGTAGCGCTCCGGATCGTCCTTGAAAGCGATGATCCCCTTGAGGCGCAGGATATTCGGGCCTTGCGTCTGCGTGACCTTCTGGATCCAGGGGAAGAAGCGCTCCGGGTTCATCTCGCCGCCACGCAGCGAAACCGACTGCACGGTGACGTCGTGGATCGGCGACAGGCCGTGGTGATGATGGTCGTGATCGTGGTGGTGATGATCATGATCGTGGTCATGGTGGTGGTGATCGTGATCATGGTCGTGATGGTGATGATCGCAATCCGGGCCGCAGACGTGATCCTCGTGGCCATGCTCGAGGAAATGCGGATCGTTTTCCAGCGCGCGTTCCAGATTGAAGGCGCCCTGGTTCAGCACCCGGGCGAGCTCCACGCCGGAGCGGGTCGTCTTGTACACGCGGGCAGCCGGGTTGATGGCGCGGACGATGTCCTCGATCTGTGCGAGCTCTTCCGGAGAGACGAGATCGGACTTGTTGATGACGACGACGTCGGCAAAGGCGATCTGATCTTCAGCCTCGCGGCTGTCCTTCAGGCGCAGCGGCAGATGCTTGGCGTCGACGAGCGCTACGACGGCGTCGAGTTCCGTCTTAGCGCGGACGTCGTCGTCCATGAAAAAGGTCTGGGCGACCGGAACCGGATCGGCAAGGCCTGTCGTTTCGACGATGATGCCGTCGAAGCGGCCGGGGCGGCGCATCAGGCCTTCGACGACGCGGATGAGGTCGCCGCGCACTGTGCAGCAAACGCAGCCATTGTTCATTTCGTAGATTTCTTCGTCCGACTCGACGATGAGATCATTGTCGATGCCGATCTCGCCGAATTCGTTGACGATGACGGCGTATTTCTTGCCGTGGTTTTCCGAAAGGATGCGGTTGAGCAGCGTCGTCTTGCCGGCACCGAGATAGCCGGTGAGAACGGTGACGGGAACGGGCTTTTGCGTGGCTGTTTCGGTCATGGGAGCCTCGAAATATGGAAGGTTGCCCCGGGGAGCAGACATTGGTCGGGTTCCATATAAGGAGTTGGCGACGCCAGTTCAAAGGCTTTTATATGTTATAAGATCACATTGGGTTGCGGGCAGGCGGATTGACCCTGCGCTTAAGTCAGGGTCGTCGCATCGAATTTATTGATATCCTCAAGCAGTTCGACGAGACCTTTGACGGCATGCGCAATCAATCGCTCCCCTTTTTCCGCCGTGGCCACGGCCGCGTTGCCGACCACACCCTGGCTGCTCAGATCGGCCATTTTCCAGCCGAAGGCGTGAGGTCCATAGGCGCGCAGATGCTTGAAGCCCTTGATGAACTCTGATTGCCGTGACGGGAAGTTTGCCGCCTTCGATATGTCAACCTTTTCCGGATGGAGGGCAAGCATGACCGATGTCTCGATATCGCCGCCGTGAATGTCGATGGCTTTGTCATCCGGCGCAATCAGCCCATCCGGCATGCCGAAACGCGTCCAGCTGGTGGCGACCGCCAGCATGTCGAAGCGCACGCGCGCTTCCGTTGCGACGATGGTCATCAGCGGCGAGTTGCCGCCATGAGCATTCAGCATGACGAATTTGCGGATGCCGAGATTGTTCATCTGCTCAGCAATGCCGAGCCAGCGCCGAACAGCTTCGTCGAAGGTCAATGTCTTTGTGCCGGCGACATCCATATGTTCGATGGAATAGCCAACCGGCTCGACGGGCAGGAAGGTGACGGGTAGATTTGCCGGCAAGGCAACCTTGAGGCGTGAGACGATTCCGTCGGCGATGAGTGCGTCGGTTTCGAATGGCAAATGCGGGCCGTGTTGCTCATAGGCGCCAAGTGGCAGCACCGCGATCCATTTTGTTCGCTCTTCGGGTGTCAATGTTTCATCATTGTCATCGAAACATGGCAAAGGATGCACCATCTGAGGGTGTGCCTCTTGTTTATGTCAGTAACCTGCGCAATGTCATAGCGTGATGACTTCGCGGCGAAAAGGTCAACGGAATCACGATGGGCAAAAAGAACAAGGTCGGGAAGAAAAGTAAGTCAGGTAAGAAGAAGGATCACCGAGACTACACGCTTGCCGATCTGTCGCCGGCATTGACGCAGGCGGCGCGGTCCATGCGCACGGTGATGACGCGCAGCCTGACGGCGAGCGGCCTCTACGCCGGGCAGGACGGTGTCATTCTTGCGCTTGCGGCAAGCGATGGTCTTCCGGCCGGTACGCTGGCGCAAAAGCTCGGTGTCAAGGCGCCGACGATGACGCGCACGATCGGCCGCATGGAGGCGCAAGGCTTCGTCGAACGGCGGCCAGATGCGGACGATGCCCGTCTGACCAAGGTCTATCTGACCGAAGCAGGGCGAAACAGCGTCAGCGAAATCGAAAGTTCGGCTGCCAGCTGCGATGAGCTTGCTACCCGTGGCTTCTCGGAAAAAGATATTCGTTCACTCGTGCGCCTGCTCAAAACGATCGAGCATAATCTCCAGGCGGCCGATGGCGACGAGGATGATGACGAATTCTGAGAATCCTCAAGAATTCGTGTTGCGCGGCGTGATTAAAGCTTTTAATTAAAGATTTTAAATTCCGGAATCGTAAAACGAACGGGATATGTTACGGTTGCGTTTCACGGGAGGGCGCGCGTGGCGCAAAAGATAAAGCTTTCTACGATTGCGGAAACGCTGGGTATTTCAACAGCAACGGTATCTCTGGCCTTACGCGACAGCCCATTGGTTGCGGTCAACACGCGCGAGAAGATCAAGGATCAGGCCCGCGCGTTGGGCTATATCTACAATCGCCGTGCGGCGAGTCTCAGGACATCGCGATCGGGCATCATCGGTGTCGTTGTTCATGACATCATGAACCCTTTCTATGGAGAAATCCTGAAGGCAATCGAAAGCGAGCTCGATCGCAGCCGTCACACCTTCATCCTTTCCAATCACTATGATTCGGTCGAAAAGCAGCGGACCTTCATCGAGACGCTGCTGCAGCTCGGCGGTGACGGTGTCATCATGTCGCCGGCGATAGGAACGCCGCCGGAGGATTTCGAGCTGGCGGAAGAAAACGGCATGCCGGCCATTCTGGTGGCACGACAGATCGAAGCGCTGGATCTGCCGACCTTTCGTGGCGACGACAGTTACGGCATCTCGCTTGCAACCAACCATCTGATCAGCCTTGGCCACCGCTCCATTGCCATGATCGGGGGCACCGATCAGACCTCGACGGGGCGCGACCGTTACCAGGGCTATGTGAATGCGCTGCGCAAGGCAGGCATCGAGGTCGACCCCAATCTGCGCATTCCCGGCGCCCGTTCCAAGCAAGGCGGCTTCGAGGCGGCGGTGCATTTCCTGTCGTTGCCGCAGAAGCCGACAGCCGCCGTCTGCTGGAACGATCTGGTCGCCATCGGTCTCATGAACGGCATTTCACGCGCCGGCCTCGTCCCGGGGCGGGACATTTCCGTCACCGGCTATGACGATCTGGAGGAGGCGGCGATCGCAACGCCGGCGCTGACCACCGTCTGGAACGGTCAGGCCGAGGTCGGAAGGCTTGCAGCGCGCGCGCTTTTGGATAGGCTGGCGGGAAGCCATGAGCCGGACGGTATTCATCTGATCAAGCCGGAAATGCGCATCCGCCAATCGACGGCGCCTTATAAAGCTCGCTAGCAGCGGTTCGGCGCCGAACTGTCTCTCAAGAGGAAAGATCCATGTCCGATAATCGCATCGCCGTCCTCGTTCCGGGGAAGATACACCCGCGTGTCCTTGAAAGGCTCGGGAAGCAGTTCGATATCGTTTCCGTCGAACGCGATGGCGGTCCGAAGGTCGATGCGGAAACCGCAGCCCGCATCCGCGGCGTTGCCGTTGCAGGCAGCTTCAATGCGAGCTGGATCAATGCCTTTCCGAATGTCGAAATCATTGCCAATTTCGGCGTCGGCTATGATGGCGTCGACGTCAAGCACGCAGCCTCCAAGGGCATCGTCGTCACCAACACGCCTGATGTCCTGAATGATGAGGTCGCCGATACTGCGATCGCCCTGCTGTTGAACACGCTGCGGCAATTTCCGAAGGCGGAGACTTGGCTGCGCGAGGGGCGCTGGGTCAAGGAAGGGGCTTTTCCGCTCTCGCCCTTTTCGATGAAGGGACGCCGCATCGGCATCAACGGTCTCGGTCGCATCGGCCTGGAAATCGCGAGAAGGCTGGAGCCGTTCAAGGTGAAGATCGGCTATCACACCCGCACGCCGCGTGATTCGCTGCCCTATGACTACTATCCGACGCTGAAGGAGATGGCGCAGTCGGTGGATACGCTGATTTCCATCGTGCCGAAGACGCCCGAGACGCACAAAGTCATTAACGCCGAGATCCTGTCGGCGCTCGGGCCGCAGGGCGTGTTCATCAATGTCGGCCGCGGCTGGTCCGTCGATGATGATGCGCTGATAACAGCCCTCGGCAACGGTACGCTGGGCGCTGCCGGCCTGGATGTCTTCTACGACGAACCGAATGTCCCGGCCGGATATCTCTCGCTGCCGAATGTTTCCCTGCTACCGCATGTGGCCTCGGCCTCGGCGCCGACGCGCGATGCCATGGCCGATCTCGTCGTCGACAATATCATCGAATGGTTCGCCAAGGGTGAGCCTATGACGCCGGTGCCGGAAACCCCGGTTAAGCCGCGCGGCTGATCATATGGCTTTTTGCGGATACGGAGCGACCGCTGGCCGCTCCTTGCCAGCCGCATAATCGCGCACGGCATCGCCGAAGGCGGTGAAGAGCTTCAGCGACGGCGAATCCGTTTCGGCCCAATATTCCGGATGCCATTGTACGCCGACGGCAAAGGCCTTGGCGCCGATGACGGAAACGGCCTCGATCGTACCATCCTCGGCCAGCGCTTCCACCTGCAGTCTCGGCGCGGTATCGGCGATCGCCTGGCGATGCAGCGAATTGACACGCACTTCACCCGGCCCGACGACGCGGGCGATGCAGGAGCCTTCCTTGACGAAGACGCTCTGGCGGATGGAATACATCGTGTCGCGATCGACATTCGGCGGCTTGCGATGGTCCCAGATGCCCGGCTGGTCCTGGATTTCGCTGGCCAGCGTGCCGCCAAGCGCGACGTTCAGTTCCTGAATGCCGCGGCAGATGGCGAGCATCGGAATGGCGCGATCGATGGCGCGGCGGATGAGCGGCAGCGAAGTCGCGTCGCGCGCCGGATCGAAAGGACCGTCGCTTTCAAGCGCTTCCTTTCCATAGAGCGATGGATGCACATTGGTTGCGGAGCCGGAAACGAGCAGCCCGTCCACCCGGTCGAGAATGGCGTCCACATCGTTGCCATCCTCAAGCGCGGGAACGATCAGCGCCATCAACCCAGCCGCTTTGACCGCTGCGCGGACATATTGCAGCTGAACCGCATGCCAGCTGGTGCCGTCGAACTCGCGGATATCGGCGGGAATGGCAATGATCGGTCTGGGCATGCAAGGCTCCGAAGGCAGCAGACATTTTTTCATTGGACCTCTGGACGATCATGATGTCGATCCGAGGGGGGATTTACGCCTTACGAACTTACGCGAATACGGCCCGGCCGGCAACGCGCAGAGGTTTTCGCAAGGCTTTGTTCAGGCTCGTTACGCCGATGTACAGGAATCGCCATAATGCGGTGCAAGAGCAAACTTGAAAGACCGGGTGCGGCATGGTTAGTTCCATCGCTTGCGCCGTGACGGGGGACGCGCCGTTCCCCAGCAATGCCGTCCGTA
Organism: Rhizobium sp. ERR 1071; assembly: GCF_007828675.1. Classification (NCBI taxonomy): domain Bacteria; kingdom Pseudomonadati; phylum Pseudomonadota; class Alphaproteobacteria; order Hyphomicrobiales; family Rhizobiaceae; genus Rhizobium; species Rhizobium sp. ERR 1071. The sequence continues at coordinate 63,673 of NZ_VITM01000002.1, forward strand.
TGGGAGAATTCGATGGATCGCCGTTCCTTCATCAGGCGGGCAGGAGCTGTTGGCGCAGGTGCTGCCGCTTCCGCGCTTGCGAGCCCGGCTCTTGCGCAGGAATATCCGAAGATCACCTGGAGGATGACCTCCTCCTTTCCCAAGAGCCTGGACACGATTTATGGCGGCGCGGAAGATATCGCCGCGCATGTTTCCGACGCGACCAACGGCAATTTCGTCATCCAGACCTATGAGGCCGGTGAGATCGTGCCCGGTGCGCAGGCGGCCGATGCAGTCAGCGCCGGCGCCGTCGATGCCGCGCACACCTGCTCCTATTATTTCTGGCAAAAGGATCCGACCTATGCCATCGGCACGGCGCTGCCGTTCGGCCTCAACGCCCGGCTGACCAATGCCTGGTTCTACCAGGGCGACGGCAACAAGCTGATGAACGAGTTCTACGCGACCCAGGGCATCTTAGGGCTGCCCGCAGGCAATACCGGCGCGCAGATGGGCGGCTGGTTTCGCAAGGAAATCAATACGCTCGACGATCTCAAGGGGTTGAAGATGCGCATCGCCGGCCTGGCCGGCAAGGTGATCGAGAAGATCGGTGTCGTCCCGCAACAGGATATTGCGGTCAACGGTGTCTATGATGCCCTGAGCAAGGGTACGGTCGATGCGGCCGAATGGGTCGGCCCCTATGACGACCTGAAACTCGGGCTGCAGAAGATCGCGAAGTATTATTATTATCCGGGCTGGTGGGAAGGTGGCGCCGTGGTGCATGCCTTCTTCAACCTGGAAAAATGGAATGCCTTGCCGAAGAACTATCAGGCAATCCTTGGCGACGCCTGCGCCTTCGCCAACACCAACATGCTGGCGAAATACGACGTCAAAAATCCCCAGGCGCTGAAGGATATCGTGCAGCAGGGGGTGACGCTCAGACCTTTCAGCCAGGAGATCATGGAGGCCTGCTTCCAGGCAGCCGGCGCGCTTTATGCCGATCTTTCCAAATCAAATGATTATTTCAAGCGCATCTATGAGGATCAAGTCGCCTACAAGAAGGATGCCTATCTTTGGATGCAGCTTTCCGAGTATACTTTTGATACCTTCATGATGATCCAGCAGCGGGCGGGCAAGCTGTAATCGTATTTCATAAGTCTTTTGAGATATATTGTTTTCTTTATTAGTGATTTAAATATTATATCCGTCTCGGGGGAGGCCGGGAATCATTGTGCCAGTGCAGTGCTGATCATGATCCAGCTTCAACTTAAGCTGCCGCTTTGACTGGAAAATCTGTCCGAATGGGCTCTGTTCGGGCAAGTAAATTTTAAAGGGTTTCCACTAGGGTGTCCGCCGCATCAGGGGAAGTCTGAATGAAGCCTCCAAGCCCGGACACCGTGCCGACGGATGTTTATCTGTCGTTCGTCAGTTCGCTTTTCGGAAATCGCAAAACGCTCTTTACGGGCGTGTTCGTTCATATCCTGACATATGTCCTCGTTTTCCTGAGCACGCATGCCGGCATCTATCTGGCCTTTTGCGTGGCGATTGCTGTTGTCTTTGGCTTACGCATCCATTTGTTCCGGCTGTTCGACGCCGCGGATAAGAATGATCTTACGCGCGTCGATATTGCCGGCTGGGAAACGCGCTATGTGATCGGCGCGGCGGCGACGGCGGCCATCCTCGGCATCGGCAGCGGCTATGCCATCCTCATCCTGCAGAATCCGCTGGCGGAATTCATCTGCGTCGCCGTCACGATGGCGTCGATGGTGTCGATCGTCGGCCGCAACTATGGTTCGCCTCGCGCGGTCGATCTTCAGATTCTGTGCTGCTGCGTGCCGATCATCATTGCCTGCCTGCTGCTGCAGCAACCTTACAAGGCAATCGCCTCCCTCATGCTCATTCCGTTTGGGCTGACGACACGCGCAATGGCGAATGGCATGCGCGAATTTCTCTACCGGAACATCATCGCTTCGCGCGAGATATCGCTGATGGCCGACAGGTTCGACACCGCGCTGAACAGCATGACGCACGGGCTGTTCATGCTTGATGCCCAGAACCGCATTCTGGTCGTCAATCGCAAGGCATGCGAGCTCCTTAATTTTGCCGATCCGCAGCGGCTCAAGGACTGCGAATTCGATGTCGTTCTGCGCTACGGCGCGCGCCATGCCTTCATCGACGGATCGCTACCCGGACTTATCCAGCGGCAGCTGGCACAGCTCGTCAGCGGCACGCTGTCGCGAACGCTCATTCAATTCAACGAGGATCAGTTCCTCGAATTTTCGGCCAGCCGCCGCGCCGACGGAATCGTGATCCTGATTTTCGAAGATGTGACGGTGCGCGTTCGGGCGGAGCGCAAGATCCTGCATATGGTGCGCTACGACCCTTTGACGGGACTGCCGAATCGCGAATATTTCATGGATCTGGTCAAGGAGAGGCTGGCTGCGCGCAAGCGGGAAAGCCGCATCGGCATTCTGGTTCTCGATATCGATGACTTCAAGCACGTCAACGATACCAAGGGGCACGTTGCCGGCGACCGCCTGCTGGTCGCCATAGCCGAGCGCCTGAAGCAGCTTGCCGGCGCCGCAGCGATTGCCGCTCGTCTTGTCGGCGATCAATTCGTGCTGTTCTTTCCGAATGAAGACGATGCTCCTGATATCGATGCCCGCATCCGCACCCTGCATGCGGCAATGGCCGGCACCTACAGCGTGGCAGACAGCAGTTTCCGGATTTCCGTCAGCGGCGGATACATGACCGTGTCCAGCCGGGAGTTTCGCCCGGAGGAGTGGCAGATCAAGGTCGATCTCGCGCTTTTCGATGCCAAATCGCGGCTGAAGGGCGGCTGCAGCGCCTTCGAGGAGGAGATGGACGCACGCTATGTCGAGCGGCAGAAGCTGAAGGATGATTTGCGCGAGGCGGTGGAAACCGGCAGGCTTCAGGCCGTCTATCAGCCGATGTTCACGCCCGATGGCTCCCGCATCGAATGCTGCGAGGCGCTTGCACGCTGGATTCATCCGGAAAAGGGCTCAGTCCCGCCCGATCTTTTCGTACAGGTTGCCGAGGAAATGGGCATCGTCGCCGGCATCACTCGCTTCATGGTCAACCAAGCCTGCAACGATTGTGCTTCATGGCCTGCGCCGCTCGCGGTTTCCGTCAATCTCTCGGCGCAGGATCTGCGCAATGGCGAGATTGTCAAAATCGTCATGGCGGCGCTTGATGCGTCAGGATTGGAGCCATCCCGCCTGCATCTCGAGGTTACTGAAAGTTGCCTGATGGACGAGGTGGCGACCGTTCGCTCCATCCTCGCCGATCTGCGCGCCAAAGGCATCACGATTGCGATCGACGATTTCGGAACGGGATTTTCGAGCCTCAGCTATCTCGATACCCTGCCTGTGGATGTCGTGAAGATCGACAGGTCTTTCGTTCGTGATATCACGACGGATAGCCGCCGTTTCAAGCTGCTATGCGGTATCGTCGATCTTTCCCGCGCGCTCAGCCTTCATATCGTGATCGAAGGCGTCGAGACGCTGGAGCAGCTGGCATTGGTGGTCGAGCGGAACCTGGCGGATATCATCCAAGGCTATGTATTTTCGCCGCCGGTGCCGCAGGAGCAGGTCATCGAGAGAGTGGCCAGTCTCAACCGGCGGCAGCCGGGCGCCGGCAGAATCCTGCCGTCCGATGTCACGACCTAGCCGGCGTCATCGTTTCGATGCGGGCGTCTTCGAAATCCCTGGCGATTCCGTCAGCCAACGCCCGCCTGCGACCTTCTCGTGCATTGCATTTTTCCTCGCTTTGTGTAACCCCTCGGTGGAGGAAATTGGTTGCGGCATCCCGTTGCGGGGTGTTTCAACTTTTGAGGACGAGCTCCAGCTGGCAGTTATATCGTCTGTCGGCGGAGAGGATTGAGGGGAGAATTCTGAATGGCCGAACATCATACTGGACCCGCCGAAGTGGGCGCTCCCATGGACTACAAGGAGCATGAGAAGACCTACAATCTTTTCATCTCGGGCGCCAAGGTCGGATCTGCGATCGTCGCCGCATTGTTGATTGCCATGGCGGCCGGTTTCTTTGGCCATGCCGGTTTCCTCGGCGGCGTCCTGATATTCATTGTTCTGACCATCGCCAGCGTCGTCCTGTTGCGCTGATATTGCAGCGCTGACCGATGCCGGGCCAATTGCCCGCGCTTTCCCATGATTCTGCAGACTACAGCGCCGCCGCATTCGGGAGCGGCGCCGTCTGATGCGAGGTGTCGTCGTTGAGCAATCTGGTTTTCGTGGCCAAGGAAAGCGTGGCGGAGGAGACGCGTGTTGCGGCTTCCGTCGAGACGGTGAAGAAGATGAAGAACCTGGGTTTCGACGTGGTGATCGAAGCCGGTGCGGGGGCTTTATCGCGCATTCCGGATACCGAATATGAAGCCGTCGGCGCACGGATCGGTTCCATCAAGGATGCGAAGGCGGCGGATGTCATTCTCAAGGTGAGACGTCCGACGAGCAAGGAGATCTCCGGCTACAAGAGCGGCGCGATCGTCATCGCCATCATGGACCCTTATGGCAACGAGGCCGCTCTTGCGGAGATGGCGCGCGCAGGGCTGACAAGCTTCGCCATGGAGCTGATGCCGCGCATCACCCGCGCGCAGTCGATGGACGTCTTGTCGTCGCAGGCCAATCTCGCAGGGTATCAGGCCGTGATCGAGGCTGCTGCCGTCTATGACCGGGCGCTGCCGATGATGATGACGGCAGCGGGCACGGTGCCGGCGGCAAAGGTCTTCGTCATGGGTGCCGGCGTTGCCGGGTTGCAGGCGATCGCCACCGCACGGCGTTTGGGCGCGCTCGTTTCGGCGACGGACGTACGGCCGGCTGCGAAGGAGCAGGTCGCTTCGCTCGGCGCAAAATTCGTCGCGGTCGAGGACGAGGAGTTCAAGGCAGCTGAGACTGCCGGCGGCTATGCCAAGGAAATGTCGAAGGAGTATCAGGCGAAACAGGCGGCGCTCGTCGCCGATCATATCGCCAAGCAGGATATCGTCATCACCACGGCGCTCATTCCGGGCCGGCCGGCGCCACGCCTTGTCGGGCGCGACATGCTGAAGGCGATGCGCCCCGGCGCCGTGGCCGTCGATCTCGCGGTCGAACGCGGCGGCAATATCGAGGGTGCCGAATACGGCAAGATCGCCGATGTCGAGGGCGTCAAGGTGGTCGGATATCCCAATATGGCCGGCCGGATCGCGGCCAGCGCCTCGGCCCTCTACGCCAAGAACCTCGTTACCTTCCTGGAGACGATGGTCGACAAGGATACGAAGAGCCTTGCCCTCAACCGCACCGATGAGCTGATCAAGGCGACGATGCTGACCGACGGCGGCGAAGTCGTGAACCCGAATTTCGTCGATCCCGACCAGCCGACGATCAAGAAGGGAGATCTCTGAGATGGCCAGCCAAGCAATGGACCAGGCACTCCAGCAACTGAATGATGCCGTTGCCGCCGTTACGGCCGCCGCAGCACAGGCGCCCGAGGTTGCCAGTGCCGCAGCCGGTGGAGCGATCGATCCTTTCGTCTTTCAACTGGCCATCTTCGTGCTGGCGATCTTCGTCGGCTATTATGTCGTATGGTCGGTGACGCCGGCCCTGCATACGCCGCTGATGGCGGTCACGAACGCCATTTCCTCGGTCATCGTCGTCGGCGCACTGCTGGCCGTGGGCATTTCGGCGAGCGGCCTTGCCACGGGCTTCGGCTTCGTGGCGCTGGTTCTCGTCTCGGTCAATATCGTCGGCGGCTTCCTTGTCACCCAGCGCATGCTGGCGATGTACAAGAAGAAGGACAAGTGAGGGCGGCATGCTGAGCAATATCGCAGCTTTCCTCTATCTCGTCTCCGGCGTTCTGTTCATCCTGGCGCTGCGCGGCCTGTCGCATCCGGCCACCAGCCGGCGCGGCAATCTCTACGGCATGGTCGGCATGGGCATCGCCATCGCCACGACGTTGGTGCTGGCGACGCCATCCTTTGGCGGTTTCGTGCTTATCATTCTCGGCCTTGCCATCGGCGGCGGAGCAGGTGCCTATATAGCGCGCGTCATTCCGATGACGTCGATGCCGCAACTCGTGGCCGGTTTCCATTCGCTGGTCGGTCTTGCGGCTGTCCTCGTCGCCGCTTCGGCGCTCTATACGCCGTCGTCCTTTGGTATCGGTGAGATCGGCCACATCCACACCGAGGCTCGCATCGAGATGGCGATCGGCGCCGCGATCGGCGCGCTGACCTTCACCGGTTCGATTATCGCCTTCCTGAAGCTCGACGGACGCATGTCCGGCAAGCCGATCCTGCTGCCGAACCGCCATATCATCAATGCCGCTTTGCTCGTGCTGATCGCGGTCTCCATCATCAGCCTGGCGGCGAACGAGAGTCATCTCGCCTTCTGGGCCATCGTCGCGCTGTCGTTGCTTCTCGGCGTGCTGCTGATCGTGCCGATCGGCGGTGCCGACATGCCGGTCGTCGTGTCGATGCTGAATTCCTATTCCGGCTGGGCCGCCGCCGGCATCGGCTTCACGCTCGGCAATCTCGCGCTCATCATTACCGGCGCGCTTGTCGGCTCCTCGGGTGCGATCCTGTCCTACATCATGTGCAAGGGCATGAACCGCTCCTTCATTTCGGTCATTCTCGGCGGTTTCGGCGGCGAGACGGCCTCGGGCGGGACCGACAATTCCGACAAGACGGTGAAGCTCGGTTCGGCCGAGGATGCCGCCTATCTGATGGCGAACGCCTCCAAGGTCATCATCGTGCCCGGCTATGGCATGGCGGTGGCACAGGCCCAGCATGCGCTACGCGAAATGGCCGACAGGCTGAAGGCGCATGGTGTCGAGGTGAAATATGCCATTCATCCTGTCGCCGGCCGTATGCCGGGTCACATGAACGTGCTGCTCGCCGAGGCCAATGTGCCCTATGACGAGGTGTTCGAACTCGAGGACATCAATTCGGAATTCGCCCAGGCCGATGTCGCCTATGTCATCGGCGCCAACGACGTCACCAATCCAGCGGCGCGCGATGACAAGACATCGCCGATCTACGGCATGCCGATCCTCGACGTCGACAAGGCGAAAACCTGCCTTTTCGTCAAGCGTTCGCTCGGCTCCGGCTATGCCGGCATCGACAACACGCTGTTCTATAAGGATGGCACGATGATGCTTCTGGGCGACGCCAAGAAGGTAACCGAGGACATCGTCAAGGCGATGAACGAGTAGGCTGCCGCTGCGCCCGCAAGAGCGGTGTTTCCGCTCTCAGTTCCTTTGACGTTCCATCATGCTGCGCGGTGCGGTCAGTATCCAGACGAGGCCAGCCGGGCGGAAATCGACCTCGACGTGACCGCTGAAGGATGCCGCGGCATGGGTTTTCGTGACGGTGGTGCCGAAGCCCGTGTCGCTCGGCGGCTTGACCGGCGGACCGCCGCTTTCGGTCCAGACGAAGCGAATCTTGGTGCCGGTTTCAGCGGCTTCGTTCGTCCATTCGATGGTGATCTTGCCCTCCGGCGCGGAAAGCGCGCCATATTTGACCGAATTGGTGGCAAGCTCGTGCAGGACCAGGCCGAGATTCTGCACCGCTTCCGGCTTCAGCAGGAAGTCATTGCCGAGAACGTCGAGTTGCTGAGGTCCCTGCAGGAAAGTCGCGAGGTGGATGTCGATCACGCGGCGAAGCGACACGCCGGACCATTGTTCGCTGGTCAGCACCTCGATCGAGCGCGCCAAGCCTTCGAGCCGGTCGGCGACAGCTCGCTGGAAAGTATCGACGCTATCAGTCTGCCGCGCGAGCTGACGCGTCATTGCCTGCGCGAGCGCCAGCAGATTCTTGGTGCGATGGACGAGCTCGTGCATGACGAAATGCAGCCGGTCCTCGGTGACGCTGCGGTCGAAGGAGGCGTTGGAAAGCGCGACAGCCACCTGGTTTGCCTCAATGACGCTCGTGTCGATCGGTGCCACGATCTCGCCGCGGCCCATGCGGTCCGCCATGTCGGCAATATCCTGTATGGTGGTGCGCACCTGACGTGCCAAGGCATAGACGGCAATCAGCGCAACCAGTAGCAGCGTCACACCGCCATAGATCAGAAAGCGCCAGGTGCTCATCAGCGAAGCCTGCGCGGAAGCGATCGGACCCCAGACGACGGCCTTCCAGGACCAGCCTGAGATTTGCGCATAACCGAGCACCGCGTTCGGCAGGACCTTGTCATCCTGATAGACGCCGCTGGATGCGATCAGCTTCGGCAGGATGTTCTTATTGAATGCGTCGCCCGGGGCGAGGGTCGTCGGGCCACCGGCGGCAACGACATGTCCGGATTTGTCCAGAACGGCGGCAGACCAGCCGGGTGGCAAGGCTTCCGTCGTCACGAGCTTGGCGAGCTCGTCGGCATCCTGTGTTACGGCCAAAGCGGCGCCGGCCGGCGAATGTTCGAGGGGCAGGGTGACGTTATAGACCCAGCGGCGGGCGGTCGAGCCTATGAAGACATCGGATGCCTCGATGCGGCCGGAGTTCAGTGCCGATTGAAGCGCGGCGATGTTGCCGGTCTTGCCGAGTGGCTTGCCGAGCGGCCAGCGGGTATTCAGTCGGAGCTGGCCGTCCTTTTCCATAAGCAGCACGAAAAGCGAATCCGTGCGCAATACCGTTTCCGTGCGGGCGAAGAAGGTGGCGATGTCGTTGCGCTCAAGTTCCGGCGAGGAAGACAGAAGGCGCAGCGTCGTCGCCATGTCCTGCAATTGGCGATCGATGACGCGCGAAAGCGCCTGAGCATCCTGAACCGTGTCGCCCTTCAAAGCATCGCGTTCATTATCCTCGAGTTGGACCAGAAGCAGCGCGACGAAGGCGAGAATAGGCAAGGCGATCGCCAGGGCTATGGCGATCAGATAGGCACCAATCGACGCTTTCGGAAAATGCGGCTTCCTCATGGAGCGATCAACCGATCGTGCCTCCATGAGGGTCCGACGCGCTGGCAAACGCGAAGAGAATGATATTGGTCATCATGCCAAGCGCCCCCGTGCCCAGATCATCGAGCTACATGCTCCTGAAGCGCCATGTTAGGGCTCGGTAATTTTCCTTGCAACATCTGAAAAGTCATTATTGCGAAATCCTAAGCGATCTCGGGTATTTACGACTGTGGCAATGCATCCCTGAAGTTGCGCTGGCAGGTCTTGTGTCCGAGCTAGGTAAAGCGTGAGAGACGGAAGGATGCAAGCTCGGGAGCTTCGCCACCATCGACGATTTCCTGCGCGGCGAGCAGGCCGACGAGCGGCGCCAGCGTGACGCCGGAGTGGAGAACTGCGAGGTAGAGGCCAGGTGCCGCGCCGACACCACCCAGAACCGGAAGGCCGTCTTTCGGTGTCGGGCGATAGCCGATGGTGTAGAAATCAAGCTCCAGGGCCTCGCCGCCTTTCAATGTCGTTTTGACCCTGGCGAAAAGATCGTCGGCTGCCGCTTGTGGATCTCTGCCGGGATCGGTGCCGCCGAAGTCGCCGCCGGCGATGATTCGCCCCTCTGCCGTCTGGCGCAAATGCAGTTCCGGCGCCATCACCAGACCATTCAGCATTTTCTGCACGGGGCGGGAATGGACGATAAGCCCTGGAGGCGTTTCCAGCGGCACGAGAACATCCGCCGAGGCCGCAAGTGCTGGCGTGCCCGCACCGGCGGCCAGAACGACATGATCGGCCTGCATCGGCCCTTCACTCGTTTCGATGCCGACAACCTGCTCTCCCTCTCTGAGCAGGCCTGCGACCTCGACGCCGGATAACAGGCTCGCGCCCTGACGGCGAGCGTCCTCCAGCAGCAGCTTGGTGGCGGCAACAGGTTCGACGGCGCCTTCCTCGGCAACATGCAGGGCATAGTCTGGCGGATTGGCGAGGTTCGGTTCGATCATTGCGCTCGTCGCTCGGTTGACCGGCTGTATGCCATAACCCCAGCCATGATGTTGTGCCGCATAGGCATCGAGCTCTGCTTCCGGCAGATCCCAGGAGAGGCCGCCGCACCAGGACAAGGGAAGATCCGGCAGGTTGTCTTGTAGCCGCGACCATTCGGCCATCGATCGGCGACGGACCTGGAAATAGAATTCCGGATTGCCCCAGCTCGCATTGATCCAGGCAAAGGAGTTCGGAGTTGCGACGCCGCCGGTCTTCTGAGCGACCACCGTCACGGATGCGCCCTTGCGACTCAGATGCCAGGCGATGGAGGCACCGATGATTCCGGCGCCGACGACGATGACTTTTTGTGGGGAGGGCATGTCTTTGTCTCGCTTGAACGGGTGAGCCGAGACTAAGCGTTCGACAAGGCAAAGAAAAGCCGCCGAGCGGATGGTCGCTGGCGGCTGAATGTCTTTACTGCAATATGCTCCGTATCAGGAGCCGGCGCCGACGCGAGCCAGGCCATCTCTAGCAGGCTGGTAGTTCGGATCGAGATTGACCGCGTGCTGATAGGAGCGGCGGGCTTTCGCCTTGTCGCCCTTGCGCTCATAGACGAAGGCCTGGTTTGCCCAGGATTCGGCAAGCTTGTTGTTCAGCTCGATCGCATGGTTGAAATCGGCAAAAGCGTTGTCGTCGTCGTTCTGTGCGAGATAGGAGATGCCGCGGCTGTTGTAAGGCTCTGGCGAGTTCGGCGACAGCGAGATCGCCTTGGAGAAATCGTCGATCGCCTTATCCTGCTGATTGCGCTTCTGGTAGATCACGCCGCGGCCATTATAGGCGCGGCCGTCCGTGGTGCCGAGGCTGATGGCCTTCGAATAGTCATTGAAGGCATCGTTGTCGCGGCCGGCCTGGCGGTAGAGATTGCCGCGGCCGATATAGGCGACATCGTAATTGCCGTTGATCTGCAGCGCCGCGTTATAGTCCGCAACTGCTTCCGGCAGCTTGCCCATGTTGCGATAGATGAGCGCGCGGTTGGCATAGGCCTGATAGAACTTCGGATTGAGCTGGATCGCCTGATTGAAGTCGGCAAGGGCGCGGCTGAAATCACCGCCGCGGCCATAGGCCGTGCCACGCACATTGTAGCCTTCCGGATCCTGCGGATTGGCATTGATGACCGACGTCAGTGAGGCGATATTTTCGGACGAACCTTGCGCCTTGTCGATCTGGATCACGTTATCTGTGGTGGCAGTCTGGCAGCCGGAAAGGCTGATTGCGGCAAGTATCGCCAAGGCAGGCAGAGCCGCGGCGCGCTTCGAAACAAATAAGGAGAGGTTCGAAGTGCGGAACTTTACGGAAGTCGTCATTGCCATTATCGGGTTCGCTTTCCCCATGCGTCATATCAGGCTGTTCTGATTTAATCCGATTTGCGTAGAGAATAAATCAAAAAGGCGGCGGCGAACGACTCGCCCCCGCCACACATGCATCTGAAAACGTCGAAAAAACGGCGATTACTTGGCAACAAGGCCTTCGCGCTGAGCGCGCTTGCGAGCAAGCTTGCGAACGCGACGAACAGCTTCAGCCTTCTCGCGAGCACGCTTCTGCGACGGCTTTTCATAGTAGTCGCGCATCTTCATTTCGCGGAAAATACCTTCGCGCTGCATCTTCTTCTTGAGAGCGCGGAGAGCCTGGTCGACATTGTTATCGCGGACAAGTACCTGCACGAGAATCACGTTCCTTTGGTTTGGTTGATGCCAGCGGCGACGGCAGCGCCAGGAGGCAAAAATATAACGTTCGCGCAGCCGCAGCCTTGCGATTGGTTAGGCGAGATAGCAGATCGGTTTGTCAAAGTCTAGCCAGATCGTGAGTTTGCAGAGGAAAAAGCTAGTTGTCGAGTACCGAATTCAGCCGGCCGCGTTTGTGACGCTTCATCGAAGCTGTTGATTAAGCCATCGGCCGACCCCGATCTTTGCGACATTGACATGCTTATGTGAGTATGTCGGATCACAGTCATTCGTGTGCTGCGGCGATTGCATCATCGGAAGCAACCGTTCGGAGCAAGGGGGAATCACCTTATGAAATCGCTCGGCTTTGCTGTCGTCGGAAGGCTGTTTGTGCCAACCATACTGGCGCTCATTGTTCTTGCTGGGGCGCTCGCGCCTGTCGCCGCCGGCGAAGTCCGCTTTGGCAAGAATGTGCGGGTCGGCGGCCACGACTTTTCCAATCAGACCTTTGACAACAAGCACCGGGCGAGAATTTACCTTTACAAGGGAAAGCCGCGGAATGAGGGATGTATCTGGCGCAAGGATAGCCACGGCGCGCGGGTGAAGATCTGCCATCTGCAGCGCAAATAGATCTGCCAAGCAGTCATGGGCAGGCCACTCGGCTGATTGGCAATTTTAACCGTGTCGAAAGACGGTCCTGAATGCGTCGCAAAAGAGCCGTTGTGTCGGTTTTCGATTTGCGATTTGTATGACCCACAAAAAGGGCGTCTTGCCTGAAGGAGTTGAGGGCGAATGCGTAAATACTCGGTTTTTGCCGTGGCACGGGAAGCGATGCGGGCTCACAAGGGTTGGGAGGCGCAATGGACCTCGCCAGAGCCGCGCAAGGAGTATGACGTCATCATCGTCGGCGCTGGCGGTCATGGCCTGGGTGCGGCCTACTATCTCGCCAAGGAGCACGGCATCACCAATGTCGCCGTCATCGAGAAGGGCTGGCTCGGCGGCGGCAATACCGGCCGCAACACGACCATCATCCGCTCGAACTATCTCTATGAAGAGAGCATGCACATCTACGAGCATTCGATGAAGCTCTGGGAGGGGCTGTCTCAGGATCTCAATTATAATGTCATGTATTCGCCGCGCGGCGTGATGATGCTGTCGCATAATGTGCATGACCAGCAGTCCTTCAAGCGGCATATCCACGCCAACCGTCTCTATGGCATCGACAATGAGTGGCTGACGCCGGAACAGGCCAAGGCTTATTGTCCGCCGCTCGATATTTCGAAGACGGCGCGCTATCCGATCAACGGCGCCGCCCTGCAGCGCCGCGGCGGCACGGCCCGCCACGATGCGGTGGCGTGGGGATATGCCCGCGCTGCTTCCGATCGCGGCGTGCACATCATCCAGAATTGCGAAGTGACCGGCATTCGCCGCGGGCCGGATGGCCGTGTGACGGGTGTCGATACCACCAAGGGCTTCATCGGCGCCAAGAAGATCGGCGTTTCCGCAGCCGGCCACACCACCGTCGTCATGCAGATGGCCGGCGTGCGCGTGCCGCTGCAATCGAGCCCGCTGCAGGCGCTTGTTTCCGAGCCGCTGAAGCCGATCTTCCCCTGCGTCGTCATGTCAAACACGGTGCACGCCTATATCTCGCAGTCCGACAAGGGTGAGCTCGTCATCGGCGCGGGCACGGACCAGTACAATTCCTATAGCCAGACCGGCGGGTTGCAGATCATCACCCATACGCTGGATGCGATCTGCGAGCTCTTCCCGATGTTCCGTCGTGTGAAGATGATGCGTTCCTGGGGCGGCATCGTCGACAATACGCCGGACCGTTCGGCGATCCAGTCGAAGACGCCGGTTCCCGGGCTCTATGTCAATTGCGGCTGGGGTACGGGTGGCTTCAAGGCGACGCCGGGTTCGGCCAATCTGTTTGCGCATCTCATTGCACGCGACGAGCCACATAAGTTCAATGCTGGCCTGACGCTGGATCGCTTCCGCACCGGCCGCCTGATCGATGAGGCGGCAGCCGCCGCCGTGGCGCACTGATGCCGGCGGCGGTCGGGATCGTTCTTGCGGCGGGGCTTTCCTTGCCGGTCGGAGCGATCGCGACCGAAGTCAGTGACCTTATTCCGGGAGCCAAGGATTTTCGCGTGCAGGTGATCCACAAGGCAAAGGACGAGGCTGACTGGCCCTTCGTGGCCGAAAGCGGAATGTTGCTCTGCGCCAAGGTGCTGAGCGAACCAACGGTCTATTTCGTGCCGGACCCGACGCCAGAGGCGGCCAGGGCGTTTGTAATCGATACCGACCTGCTGGGCATGAGCCTGGTCAATCTTGGGATGACCAATGTGCTGAGACCCTATGGATCGCTGGAGGCGCTGCTGAAGCGCATAACACCTTTCGTCATCATGGGACGGCAGCTTTGCGCGCAGCCTCCCGGCACAAGCCTTACAGGCTCCGAGCTTTAACACAGGTAGAAAACGATGCTGCTGATTTACTGCCCCTATTGCGAGGAAGAGCGTTCGGAACTTGAATTCCGCAACGCCGGCGACGCGCATATCGTGCGGCCGGCCAATATTGCCGGAATCTCGGACGAAGAATTCGAGGAATATTTCTTCCTGCGCGACAATCCGAAGGGGCTGATCTTCGAGCGCTGGCGGCACACCCATGGTTGCGGCCGCTTCTTCAATGCGGCGCGCGATACCGTGAGCGATCACTTCTACCGAACCTACAAGGCCGGCGAGCCGAAGCCCGACCCCGCGACGCTTAAGCCTGGCGTTTCCGAGCCGGCAGCGCAGCAACAGAACGAACAAGAACAGACGGCACAAACAGAGGGATTCGTTGAATGAGCGGCGCCAATCGTATCGCGGGCAAGGGGCGTCTGACGCCGGCCAGAACCGCTCGCTTCACTTTTGACGGCAAGACCTATACTGCGCTCGAAGGCGATACCGTCGCCTCTGCGCTGCTTGCCAATGGCGTCCATCTTGTCGGCCGGTCCTTCAAGTACCACCGTCCGCGCGGCATCCTGTCGGCCGGAGCCGAAGAGCCGAACGCGCTGCTCGATATCTCCCGCGATGCGGCGCGGCGTCAGCCGAACGTACGCGCCAGCGTTCAGGAAGTCTTCGACGGCATGAAGGCGCAGTCGCAGAACCGCTGGCCGTCGCTCGCCTTCGATATCGGCGGCGTCAACAATCTGATGTCGCCCTTCTTTGCCGCCGGCTTCTACTACAAGACCTTCATGTGGCCGAAGACGGCCTGGAAGCATATTTACGAGCCCTTCATCCGTCGTGCCGCTGGTCTCGGTGTTGCGCCGACGGAAGAAGATCCGGATCACTATGCCAGCCGTTATGCGCATTGCGACGTTCTCGTCGTCGGTGCCGGCGTTGCCGGCCTTTCCGCGGCACTCGCCGCGGCTGAAACCGGCGCCAAGGTCATCCTCTGCGATGAGCAGCCTGAGGTCGGCGGCGCGCTCCGTTTCGATACCGGCATCAAGATCGATGGCGCCGAAGGATATGAGTGGGCGCAGGCTACCGTCGCCAAGCTCAAGGCGATGCCGAATGTCCAGGTGCTGACCCGCACGACCGCCTTCGGCTATTACAACCACAATTTCTTCGGCCTTGCCGAACGGGTGACCGACCATCTGGCGAAGCCGGGCCGTGACCTGCCGCGCGAGCGCCTGTGGCAGGTCCGCGCCAAGCGCGCCATCCTGGCAACGGGCGCCATCGAACGCCACATGGTATTCCCGAACAACGACCGTCCGGGCATCATGCTGGCGTCTGCGGCACGGGCCTATCTCAACCATTATGGCGTCGCCGTTGGTGCGAAGATCGGCGTCTATACGGCGCATGACTCGGCCTATGAAGCTGCCTTCGATCTCAAGCGCGCCGGCGTGTCCGTCGTTGCTATCGTCGATAGCCGCGCGCGGCCGGGTGAGGCTGTGTTGGCCGAGGCAAAACGGCTGGGCATCGAGGTGATGACCGACTATGCCGTCGTCGATACCTCAGGCAAGCTGCGCGTCTCTTCCATGACCATCTCGCGCAACGGCAGCTCGGCGACCCGCAAGATCCCGGTGGATGCCCTGCTGGTTTCGGCCGGGTGGACGCCTTCAGTTCATCTCTTTTCGCAATCGCGCGGCAAGCTGAAATTCGATGCCGAGAAGCAGCGTTTCCTGCCGGGCACCTATGTTCAGGATTGCCTTTCGGTCGGTGCCTGCAACGGCACGGACGGGCTGCAAGCGGCGATCGAGGAATCGTTGGCCGCTGGTGAGCTGATGGCACGCGCCACGGGCAGCGCCAATGGCGGCGAGAAGATTCAGCTTCATGCCGAGCAAGCTTTCGAGTGGACCGGCGGCATGATCGGTGCTGCCGAAGGCGCCGGGCCGGATACGAACGCGAAGGCTTTCGTCGATTTCCAGCACGATGTCTGCGCCAAGGATATTCGCCTTGCAGTGCGCGAGGGCATGCATTCCATCGAGCATATCAAGCGCTTCACCACCAACGGCATGGCGTCCGATCAGGGCAAGCTTTCCAACATGCACGGGCTGGCGATCGCCGCCGAAATGCTCGGCAAGGATATTCCACAGGTCGGGCTTACCACCTTCCGCGCGCCCTATACGCCGGTGACTTACGGCACGCTCATCAGCCATTCGCGCGGGGCTCTCTTCGATCCCGCTCGCAAGACCCCGATGCATGCCTGGGAAGAGGCGCATGGCGCGATCTTCGAAGACGTCGGCAACTGGAAGCGTGCCTGGTTCTATCCGCGCGCCGGCGAGACCATGCACCAGGCCGTCAATCGCGAATGCCGCACGGCTCGCGAAGTGGCTGGCGTGTTCGATGCCTCGACGCTCGGCAAGATCGAGGTGGTCGGGCCGGACGCGGCCGAGTTCCTGAACCTCATCTACACCAATGCCTGGGATACGCTGAAGCCCGGCCGCTGCCGCTACGGCATCATGACCCGCGAGGACGGCTTCGTCTATGACGACGGCGTCGTCGGGCGTCTGGCCGAGGATCGCTTCCATGTGACGACGACGACAGGCGGCGCGCCGCGCGTGCTGCATCATATGGAAGACTATCTGCAGACCGAGTTCCCGCATCTGAAGGTGTGGCTGACCTCCACCACCGAGCAATGGGCCGTCATTGCCGTGCAAGGTCCGAAGGCACGCGAGATCATCGAGCCGCTCGTCGAAGGACAGGATCTCTCCAACGAGGCCTTCCCGCACATGAGTGTCGCCGAGTGCAAGGTTTGTGGCGTGCCGGCGCGGCTGTTCCGCGTCTCCTTCACCGGCGAAATCGGCTATGAAATCAACGTGCCGGCCGATTACGGCCAGTCGGTATGGGAAGCTGTCTGGGCGCGCGCCGAACCGCTGGGCGCCTGCCCCTACGGTACGGAGACCATGCACGTGCTGCGCGCCGAGAAGGGCTACATCATCGTGGGCCAGGATACCGATGGCACAGTGACACCCGACGATGCCGGCCTTGCCTGGGCCGTGTCCAAGAAGAAGACCGATTTCGTCGGCATTCGCGGCCTGAAGCGGCCGGATCTCGTCAAGGAAGGGCGCAAGCAGCTCGTTGGCCTCATTACGCGCGATCCGAAGGTGGTGTTGGAGGAGGGCGCACAGATCGTCGCCGATCCGAATGAGCCGAAGCCGATGACCATGCTCGGCCATGTTACTTCGGCCTATTGGTCGGAAAATCTCGGCCGCTCCATCGCCTTCGCGCTGGTTGCCGGCGGGCGTGAGCGCATGGGCAAGACGCTCTATGTGCCGATGCCCGATAAGACGATATCAGTCGAGGTGACGGATCTGGTGTTCTTTGACAAGGAAGGAGGCCGGATCAATGGCTGATCTCGCTACCCGCAAACTGCCGCTCGTTGGTCGCCACGGCGGTTCCTCGACCGTTCGGCTGACGCCTGCTGCTCCCGCAAGCCGCATTTCTCTGCGCGCTCCGGCCGATTCCGTCGGCGGTCTTTCGCAGGCGCTTGGCCTGCAACTGCCGACCCGGCCGAAGACTTCGGTCAGCGCCAATGGGCGTCACGCCCTGTGGCTCGGCCCGGACGAATGGCTCGTCATCGACGAAAACGGTGTCGAGCTGGTCGGCGTGGCTGGATCGTCTGGCGTGTTGCACTCGGCGACCGATGTCTCGCATCGCAATACAGCCATCATCGTGTCCGGCCCCGGCGCGGAAGCGACGCTCGCCGCCGGCTGCCCGCAGGATGTGTCGCTCAGCGCATTTCCGGTCGGCGCCTGCTCGCGCACGCTGCTCGGCAAGGCGGAAGTCGTGATCCTGCGGCTCGACGACGAGACATTTCGTGTCGAAGTCTGGCGTTCCTTCTCCGATTATGCTTTCGGCCTTCTGGCCGAAGGTGCGGAGGATGCGAGCCTTTAACTCTCTTCCGGTCTGTCCTTGGGGTCGAACTGCGATATGGTCGTCCATGTCGCAGTCAGCGCCGGCTTGCGTTCGTTTTCGATCTCGACCGTCACGTCATAGGTCAGCATCAGCATATTGGCGCCGCGCAGCCGGGTTTCGGCGAGCGTGAAACGGCCACGGACCCGCGCGTCGCATTTGACCGGCGACATGAGACGGATCTTCTCGAAGCCGTAATTAATGCCCATGGTCTGTTCGCGGATTTTCGGCAGGGCGCTGTAGTTCATCGCTGAAAGCAGCGAGAGCGTCAGGAAGCCGTGAGCGATGGTGCCGCCATAGGGTGTTTCCGCCTTGGCGCGTTCGGGATCGACATGGATGAACTGATGATCGAGCGTCGCATCGGCAAAAGTGTCGATCATCGTCTGGTCGACGGCAATCCAGTCGGAAACGCCGATTTCCGTTCCCGCAAGCTTCATGATCTCAACAAGCGAAATTTCGCCGGGCATGCCATCCTCGTCAGTCTGTGTCGTCAAAGCCCTTTCTGGCGAATCGGGATTGAAAGTGCAACCGCGATCAGCCTTCCAGAAGGAAGGCGACAGAGCGGGCGGGAATGTCGATCTGCTCTCCGGCTGGCGTTTCGCCTGCTGTCGTCAGCTGGGACCAGCCGCCGCTCTCGGAAGCCGGCAATATGACGGCGCGTTCGTTTGCGGCGCGATTGAAGATTATGGCGAGCCGCGTCGATCGGTGCGTCGCGCGATCCTCTGTTTGTAGCGCCATGCCAAGCACGGCCACTCCTGGCGCCTCCCAATCCGGCACCGTCATTGGCGTCCCTGCGCCTGAAAACCAAAGCACGTCACCATCACCCCGGAAGAAATTCATGTCGCCAAAGGCGGTGAAGCGGCGGCGCAGGCCGGCGAGCCAGGCAGTATGGCCGATCAGTTCCTCGTCCAGCGTCTTCCAGTCCATCCAGGTGATGGCGTTGTCCTGGCAATAGGCATTGTTGTTGCCCTGCTGGCTGCGCCCGCCTTCATCGCCTGCCGTCAGCATGATAGCGCCGCGCGTGGCAAAGAGCGTTGACAGCATAGCTTCAATATCGGCGCGGCGCTTGCGCTGGACCGAGGGATCATCCGTTTTTCCCTCGATGCCGTTGTTCCAGGAGAAGTTCTCGTTGTGACCATCGCGATTGTTCTCGCCATTGGCCTCATTGTGCTTGTTCTCGTAGGACACGAGATCCATCAGGGTGAAGCCGTCATGGGCGGCGAGGAAGTTGACGCTGCGCGTCTGTGTCCGCCCGTCACGGCCAAAGATGGACGAAGAGCCGGCAAGGATCGTTGCCAGATCGCCGATGCCGGCATCGCCGCGCCAGAAGCGGCGCAGGTCGTCGCGAGCGCGGTCGTTCCATTCGAGGAAAGGTGCCGGGAAATTTCCGAGCTGATAACCGCCTGGACCGATGTCCCAGGGTTCTGCGATCATGATTCGATCCTGCAGCACCTCGTCCGCCAGCATGGTGCGCAGCGTCATGCTTTCCGGATCGAAGCCCTTGCCGTTGCGGCCGAGCACGGTGGCGAGATCGAAGCGGAAACCGTCGATCCCGGCATTGCGGACGAAATGCCGTAGGCTGTCGATGATGAGCTTGCGTGTCGCCGGCTGATCGCATGCAACGGTGTTTCCCGTGCCGGTATCGTTGACAAGCGTCCCGGGCTGATCCGGCAGGCTGCGGAAATAAGTGGGGTTATCGAGGCCGCGCAGGGATAGCGTCGGGCCTTGACGGTCGCTCTCGCCGGTATGGTTGAAGACGAGATCGAGGATGACGGCGATGCCTTCGGCGTGAAGGGCGGCGACTGTCTCGCGCAGCTCCTTCATGCCGCCGGGTAGGAGACGTGGGTCGAGCGCCATGAAGGCGACGGGGTTATAGCCCCAGCCATTGGTGAGGCCGAGCGGCGGCAGATGCCGTTCGTCGATCCATGCTGTGATCGGCATGAGCTCGACGGCGCTCACCTGCAGGCGCTTGAGATGGGCGATGATTGAGGGATGGGCGAGGGCGCCGAGCGTGCCTCGCTTCTCAGCCGGCACATCCGGATGCAGCATGGTGAAGGGTTTGACGGCAATTTCATAGATCAGGCCGCCTGGCTGAAACAGAGGTTTGGCGGGCTTCACGGCAACGTCGCGCGAGACGATTGCCTTTGGCATCAGATCCTGAGTGTCTTCGCCGAACGCTGCGAGGCGAGCGTCGTATTGGAACGGCCGATCGATCTCCTTGGCATAGGGATCGACAAGCAGCTTGGATGGGTCGAACCATAGGCCGCGATCAGGATCGTAGGTGCCATGGGCGCGCAGGCCGTAGCGCGTGCCTTCCCCCACATCTTTCACAAAGAGGCGGTGTTCATCGCCGTCGCGGGCGAGCGGCAGACGGGCGATTTCCTTGGGGCCCTCGGCGTCGAACAGGCAAAGCTCTATCCGCTCAGCATGCCTAGAATAGACAGCAAATTCGACACCCGAGTCAGTGAGGGTGGCGCCAAGGCAGCGGGTTGTCGGTTCGGACATGTCTCGCGGGCTTTCCATTTTAGGACGTTGGAACGAACGTGATGCAATTTGCCGTCGTTCCCGGATAACCCCCTCATCCGTCTTTCGGCGATTTCGCTCCGCTCAATCACCGAAATCCACCTTCTCCCCGAGGGGAGAAGGTCCTTATGGCACAATCCCCCTCTCCCCTCGGGGAGAGGGCAGGGTGAGGGGGTTCTGCAAAAAATTGCCGTCAGGTAATCACCGTCGGTGCATCGCGGCCGGTGCGGCCCTTGATGTCGGCGATATCCTGAGCGGCCGTGATGAGATCGGCCAGTGCTTCCTGGGTCTCGATATTGTGGCGGGTCGAATCGGGCTCGTAACGCTCGATATAGACGCGCAGTGTCGCGCCCGTCGTGCCGGTGCCGGAGAGGCGGAAGACGACGCGCGAGCCGCCCTCGAACATGATGCGGATGCCCTGATGCTGGCTGACCGACTTGTCGACCGGATCGTGATAGGCAAAATCGTCGGCGGCGGAAACCGTGAGGTCGCCGAACTTCGTGCCCGGCAGGGTCGGCAGCTTTTCGCGCAGCGCTGCAATCAGGCCGTTGGCAGCATCAGTATCGACGCCTTCATAGTCGTGGCGGGAATAATAGTTGCGGCCATAGGCGGCCCAATGCTGCGTCACGATATCGATGACGCTCTCGCCGCGCACGGCAAGGATGTTCAGCCAGAGCAGCACGGCCCAAAGGCCATCCTTTTCGCGAACATGGTTGGAGCCGGTGCCGGAGCTTTCCTCGCCGCAGATCGTCGCCATGCCGGCATCGAGCAGGTTGCCGAAGAATTTCCAGCCGGTGGGCGTTTCGTAGATGCCGACACCACGCTTTTCGGCAACACGGTCGGCGGCGCCGCTTGTCGGCATCGAACGGGCGATGCCGGCGATGCCATGCGAGTAGCCGGGAGCGAGGTTGGCGTTGGCTGCCAGGATCGCCAGGCTGTCGGACGGGGTGACGTAGATGCCCTTGCCGATGATGAGATTGCGGTCGCCGTCACCGTCCGATGCTGCGCCGAAATCGGGCGCATCGTCGCTCATCATGTCGTCGTAGAGCTCCTTGCAGTAGACGAGGTTCGGGTCCGGATGATGGCCGCCGAAATCCGGCAGCGGCAGGAAGTTGCGCACCGATCCATCCGGGGCGCCAAGACGGATTTCAAAGATTTCCTTGGCATAAGGGCCGGTGACGGCGCTCATCGCATCGAAGCAGATGCGGAAGCCTAGGCTGATCAGGTTGCGGATGGCGCCGAAATCGAACAGCTCTTCCATCAGGGCTGCATAATCTTCGACCGGATCGATGACCGAAACGATCATGCCGTCGATATCTTCGCGGCCGATGCGGTCGAGGTTGATATCCGGGAAATCGGCAATCTTGTAGCTTTCGATCACCTTGGAGCGCTCGTAGATAGCGTCGGTAATCTTTTCAGGCGCGGGGCCGCCATTGCCGATGTTGTACTTGATGCCGAAGTCTTCCGTCGGGCCGCCGGGATTGTGGCTGGCCGACAGGATGATACCGCCGAAGGCCTTGTACTTGCGGATGATGTTGGAGGCTGCGGGCGTCGAGAGGATGCCGCCCTTGCCGACCATCACCTTGCCGAAGCCATTCGCGGCGGCCATCTTGATGGCCTTCTGGATGACTTCGCGATTGTAGTAGCGGCCATCGCCGCCGATGACCAGGCACTTGCCCTGATAGCCTTCGAGCGAATCAAAAATCGACTGGATGAAGTTTTCCGCGTAGTTCGGCTGCTGGAATACCGGAACCTTCTTTCGCAGGCCCGAAGTACCTGGTTTCTGGTCCGCGAAGGGGGTGGTGGGTACTGTTTTAATCATCGGGTTAAGCGCCTCTCGAGACTAGACTGGAGTAGAGAGCGGCGTAGCGTTCTGCGCTCCTGCCCCAGGATACGTCGGATTTCATGCCCTGCTTTTGCATCTGCGTCCAGACCTTTCGATCCGGGAAAAGATGCATGGCACGGCGCACGGCCTGCAAAAGCCCCTCCGCGGTGATGGGCGAAAATTGAATGCCGGTCGCGACTTTTGCCTGCAGCGCGGCATGGTTGGCGTCGATAATCGTATCGTTCAGCCCGCCCGTTCGCGCAACGATGGGTAAGCAGCCATAGCGTAAGCCATAAAGCTGCGTGAGGCCACAGGGTTCGAAGCGCGAGGGAATGATAATCGCATCACAGCCGGCCTGCATCAGATGCGACATGGGTTCGTTGTAGCCGGCCGAAACACCGACGCGACCGCGATGACGGCCGGCTGCGGCAAAAAGCGCGCCCTCCAGCGCCGCATCACCTGCGCCGAGAATTGCGAGCTTGCCGCCCATGTGGACGATCTCGCTGGCAACTTCAGCCAGAATATCCATGCCCTTCTGCCACGTGAGGCGGCTGACGACGCAGAAGATCGGACCGTCATCGTCGTCGAGGCCGAAATGCTCGACGACCCGATGACGGTTGATGGCGCGATCCTTCAGCGTCGCCGCGCTATAGGTCTGCGCGATCATCGGATCGGTCGCAGGGTTCCAGATGTCATCGTCGATGCCGTTGACGATGCCGTAGAGATTGTAGGCCCTGCTGGCGATGACGCCTTCGAGGCCCATGCCGAATTCCGGCGTCAGGATTTCTTCCGCATAGGATGGGCTGACGGTGGTCAGGGCATGTGCCGTCTGCAGCCCGCCTTTCAGGAAGCCGACATCGCCGTAATATTCGATGCCTTCCATGGAGAAAGCGTGGGCCGGCAGGCGCAGGCCGGGGAAGATGTCGGCGCCGAACTGGCCCTGGAATGCGATGTTGTGGATGGTCAGCACGCTCGGCAGCTCCGGCGTCGGATAGTAGCGCATGTAGACCGGCACCAAGGCCGACTGCCAGTCATGCGCATGCACGAGATCCGGCCGCCAGCCGGGCAGGAGGCCGGCGGCAATTTCCGCACCGGCGAGCGACAGCGCGGCGAAACGACGCCAGTTGTCGGGGTAATCCTTGCCCGTCGCATCCACATAGGGGCCGCCGGTGCGGCTGTAATAGGCCGGCGCATCGAGCACGAGGAAGGAAATTCCCGCGTGCTCGACCTCGAGAATGGTGGCAGCCTCGCCAAGGAGATCCGGAAGCTCCAGACGGGCAACCGGATCGCGGATGGCTTTCATGACCGCAGGGTAGCCCGGGATGAGGGTTTTGGTTTCAACGCCATAGGGCTTCAGTGCAATAGGCAGGGCGCCGGCCACATCGGCAAGGCCCCCTGTCTTGATCAGGGGAAAGACTTCGGACGAAACCGAGAGAACCTTCATAGGTTACAAATCCAGCTTGTCGATCATCGATTGGGTGATGAGGCAGATGCCGCTTTCCGTGCGGCGGAAACGCTTGGCATCGAGTTCCGGATCCTCACCGACTATCAGACCTTCGGGAATGGTGACGCCATGGTCGATGACGACATTCTTCAGCTGCGCGCGGCGGCCGATCTTGACACTCGGCAGCACGACGGCACCTTCCAGCTTGGAGTAGGAATTCGCGCGGACACCGGTGAAGAGCAGGCTGTTGTAGAGGCTCGCGCCGGAAATGATGCAATCGCCGGCAATGACCGAGGAGATGGCGGAGCCGCGGCGATCTTCGTCGTCATGGACGAATTTGGCCGGCGGCGTGATTTCGGCATAGGTCCAGATCGGCCAGGATTTGTCGTAGATGTCGAGCTCCGGCACCACGGCGGTCAGGTCGATATTGGCCTGCCAATAGGCGTCCACCGTTCCGACGTCCCGCCAATAGGCCTCGCGCTCGAAATCCGAACGAACGCAGGATTGCGTGAAGCGGTGAGCGATGGCTTTGCCGTTCTTGACGATATGGGGAATGATGTCCTTGCCGAAGTCGCGGCTGGAATTCGGGTCGGCCGCATCGCGCCTCAGGCATTCGATCAGGAATTTCGTGTGGAAGACGTAGATGCCCATCGAGGCGAGCGCGAAATCCGGATTGCCGGGGATGCCTGGCGGATCGGCCGGCTTCTCGACGAAGTCGATGATCTGATCCTTGTCGTCGACGTGCATGACGCCAAAGCCGACAGCTTCCATACGCGGCACTTCCAGGCAGCCGATGGTGACGTCAGCGCCGGAATCGACATGTTGCTGCAGCATCCATTCATAGTCCATCTTGTAGATGTGGTCGCCGGCGAGGATGACCATGTATTCCGGACCATAGGGCTCGATGATGTCGATGTTCTGATAGACGGCGTCCGCGGTGCCCTCGTACCACTGCGTTTCGGAAACGCGCTGCGAGGCCGGCAGGATATCGAAGCTTTCGTTTCGTTCGGGACGAAAGAAGTTCCAGCCGCGCTGCATGTGGCGGATCAGCGAATGGGCTTTGTATTGCGTCGCGACGCCGATGCGGCGGATGCCGGAATTGAGCGCGTTTGACAGCGCGAAATCGATGATCCGGGTCTTGCCGCCGAAATAGACGGCTGGCTTGGCACGGCGGTCGGTCAGTTCTTTCAGGCGGCTGCCGCGGCCCCCGGCAAGAACGTAGGCCATGGCATCGCGCGCCAGCGGCTGGAAACGTTTTTCTACCATTTTATTCCTCCCTGTCCGTAGTGATCTCAGAATTCCGGTTCGAGCATGATGGTCGCCAGCGGAGGCAGCGTTATGATCGCATGTACGCCTCCGCCTGCATTGACGGCCTGGACACGCCCGCCATTCCCCTTGCCGCTGCCGCCGTAGATGTCGGCATCGGTATTCAATATCTCGCGCCACCGCCCCTCAGCTGGCAGACGCAAAGTGTAATTCTCTCGATAGACTGGCGTGAAATTGGTGATGACGGCAACCGGCTTTTCGCCCGGCGCCTTGCGGAGCCATGCAAAGACCGAGTTTTCGAAATCGTCGACGACAAGCCATTCGAAACCCTCGCCCTCGCAGTCGCGGGCGTGGAGTGCCGGCTTGCTGCGATAGGTGAAATTGAGATCGCGAACGAGGCGGCGCATGCCTTCATGCATGCGGTACTGCAGCAGGTTCCAGTCCAGGGCACGCTCCTCGCTCCATTCGCTCCATTGTGCGAATTCCTGGCCCATGAACAGCAGCTTCTTGCCGGGATAGCCCCACATGAAGGCATAGTAGGCGCGCAGATTGGCGAATTTCTGCCAGTCGTCGCCGGACATCTTGGCGATCAGTGATCCCTTGCCGTGGACGACTTCATCATGCGAGAGCGGCAGGACGAAGTTTTCCGAGAAGGCGTAGATCAGGCCGAAGGTCAGCTCGTTGTGGTGATATTTGCGGTGCACGGGCTCGCGGGCGAGATAGCTCAGCGTGTCGTGCATGAAGCCCATGTTCCACTTGAAGCCGAAGCCGAGGCCGCCTTCATGAACCGGCTGGGATACTTTCGGCCAGGAGGTCGATTCCTCCGCGATGGTCATGACACCGGGATGCGCACCATAGATCCGGGTATTCACCGACTGCAGGAAGCGGACGGCTTCGAGATTTTCGTTGCCGCCATATTCGTTCGGGATCCATTCGCCGTGCTTGCGGGAATAGTCGAGGTAGAGCATGGAGGCGACGGCATCCACGCGCAAACCGTCCAGGTGGTATTTTTCTGCCCAGTAGAGTGCATTGTTCAGCAGATAGGCGAGCACCTCGGTGCGGCCGAAATTGTAGATCGCCGTGTTCCAGTCGGGGTGAAAACCCTTGCGCGGGTCCTCATGCTCGTAGAGGGCGGTTCCATCGAACCAGCGCAGGCCATGTTCGTCGGTCGGAAAATGCGCCGGCACCCAATCGAGGATAACGCCGATGCCGACCTTGTGGCAGCCGTTGACGAAACGGGCAAAGCCTTCCGGTTCGCCGAAGCGGGCCGTCGGGGCGTAAAGACCCGTGGTCTGATAGCCCCAGGACGGATCGTAGGGGTGTTCGGTGATCGGCAGGAATTCGATATGGGTGAAGCCCATGTCGACGCAATAGGGAATGAGGCGCGAGGCAAGCTCGTCCCACGACAGCATCGAACCGTCGTCGCGGCGCTGCCAGGAACCGGCATGCACCTCATAGATGGAGATCGGCTGGCGGCGCTGATCGACGCTTGCCCAATGTTCGCGATGCGCCGAATCGTCCCAGACCTGAAGCAGTTCGTTGGTGGTGACCGAAGCCGTCTTCGGGCGCAGTTCGCTGCGTCGGGCAAAGGGATCGGCTTTCAGCGGCAGCAAGACGCCATCATGGCCACGGATCTCGAACTTGTAGGCGACCCCGGCTGGCACATCCGGGGCGAAGATCTCCCAGATGCCGCTGTCGGCACGGAAACGCATGACGTGCCGGCGGCCATCCCAATTGTTGAAATCGCCGACGACGGAAACGCGCTGCGCATTTGGCGCCCACACGGCGAAATGAAAGCCCTGCACGCCCTCGTGCTTCAGGGGATGGGCGCCCATCTTGTCGAACAGGCGCAGATGCGTGCCCTGGCGGGCAAAATAATCGTCCATCGGCCCGAGAACCGGACCGAAGCTATAGGGATCGGTTACCGCCCATTCTGCATCGCCGCGCCGTGCGCGATAGCGGACCGGCTGCTGCTTGGCGAGCTTGACGTCGCCGGAAAAGAAGCCTGCCGGATCGAGGCATGCGAGCTCGCCGATGACGGAACCGTCGAGTGCCGTGGCGGTGACGGCTTCCGCGCCAAGGATGAAACAGCGGGCCACATAGCCGTCGTCCGTCTTGTGAACGCCGAGAACGGCGAACGGATCGGAATGGGTGCCTGCGAGAATTGCAGCAATATCCTCTGCCGAAATATCGCTCGAGCTCGTGGCGTCAGCGGTTTTTTTCGGCTTTTTCATCCGGCTCTCCAGATTTCCTTGGCGTATTGACGGATCGTTCGGTCGGAGGAGAACCAGCCCATGCGAGCAGTATTGTTGATTGTCTTTGCGTACCACTCCGACGGGTTGGCCCAGAGAATATCGACTTCGCGCTGTGCCGAGGCATAGGCGTCGAAATCGGCAGCGACCATGAACCAGTCGTGGCTATAGATGCCGTCGATCAGGCTGGCGTAGCGGTTGCGATCGTCGGGGGAGAAGACGCCGGAGGCGATGGCCGAAAGGGCTTGAGCCAATTCGCGCGAACGCTCGATGATGGCGCGAGGGTTATGACCGTCGCTGCGCAGGTTCGCGACCTCGTCGGCCCGCAGTCCGAAGATGACGATATTGTCCTCGCCGACATTGTCGCGCATTTCGACATTGGCGCCATCCAGCGTGCCGATGGTCAACGCGCCGTTGAGAGCGAATTTCATGTTGCCGGTGCCGGAGGCTTCCATGCCGGCGGTCGAAATCTGCTCTGAAAGGTCGGCGGCCGGAACCATGACTTCTGCCAGCGACACGTTGTAGTTCGGCACGAAGACGACCTTCAAGAGGCCGCGTACGGACGGATCGTTGTTGATGACGCGGGCGACGTCGTTGATCAGTTTGATGATGAGCTTCGCGTTGTGATAGCTCGGCGCCGCCTTGCCGGCAAAGAGCTTGACGCGCGGCTGCCAATCGAGTTCCGGATGCGAGCGGATCTGGTCGTAAAGTGCCACTGCCTCAATGACGTTCAGAAGCTGGCGCTTGTATTCATGGATGCGCTTGATCTGGATATCGAACATCGCGTTCGGATCGAGCTTGATGCCCATGCGGCTGGCGACGAGGTTGGAGAGCTGCACCTTGTTGGCACGCTTGACGGCGGCGAACTTCTCCTGGAAGGCGCTGTCGTGGGCGAACTGATCCAGCGGCTTCAGCTGCTCGGCATCGTCGAGGAAGGCGTCGCCGATAGTTTCGCGTACGAGATTGGTCAGCCCGGGATTGCATTGCATCAGCCAGCGCCGCGGTGTGATGCCGTTCGTCTTGTTGTTGATGCGATCGGGATAGAGCTTGTGCAGGTCGGCGAAGACCGTGACCTTCATCAAGTCGGTATGAAGCGCGGAAACGCCGTTGATCGAATGCGAGCCGACGAAGGCGAGATTACCCATGCGCACGCGGCGATCACCATTCTCGTCGATCAGCGAGATCGAGCGGATTTCGGTGTCGCTGAAATTGCGCAGCTTGCGCGCCTCCACCAGAACCTTGGCGTTGATGGCGTAGACGATCTGCATGTGCCGCGGCAAAAGCCGCTCGAACAGCGGTACGGGCCAGCTTTCGAGCGCTTCCGGCAGCAGGGTGTGGTTGGTGTAGCCAAAGGTATTTCTGGTGATATCCCAGGCCTTGTCGAAATCGAGGCCGTGGACATCGATCAGCAGGCGCATCATTTCCGTGACGGAGACGGCCGGATGCGTGTCGTTCAGCTGGATCGCAACCTTGTCGGCGAGATTGGTCAGGTCGTCATATTGCTGCAGGTGGCGGCGCAGGATGTCCTGCAGCGAGGCCGACGAGAAGAAGAATTCCTGGCGCAGGCGCAGCTCCTGGCCGGCGGGCGTCGCATCGGCCGGATAGAGAACGCGAGTCAGGCTTTCGGCCTTGTTGCTTTCGCGCAGCGCGCCGATATGGTCGCCGGCATTGAAGGCATCGAGCAGGATAGGGTCGATCGGCTGCGCCGACCAGAGGCGCAGCGTGTTGACGCGCTTGCCGCGCCAGCCGACGACGGGCGTGTCGAATGCCGTGGCGATGACGCGCTCGGCCGGCTTCCAGACGTAACGCGGCTGATCGTCGTGACCGCTGATGGTCTCGACAGCACCGCCGAAGCCGATTTCATAGGAGCTTTCCTGGCGTTCGAATTCCCATGGGTTGCCGTGCGCCAGCCAGGTTTCGGGCAATTCCACTTGCCAGCCATCGGCCATCTGCTGACGGAAGAGACCATGCACGTAACGAATGCCATAGCCATAGGCCGGCACATCGACGGTTGCCATGGATTCCATGAAGCAAGCGGCAAGGCGGCCAAGACCGCCATTGCCGAGCGCTGCGTCGGGCTCAAGGCCGGCGATGACACGAATATCGACGCCCAGCGAAGCGAGAGCGTTGGTTATCTCCTCCATCAGGCCCAGATTGGAGATGGCGTCCCGCATCAGGCGGCCGATGAGGAATTCGAGAGACAGGTAGTAAACGCGCTTGGCACCCGTCTGATAGGCTTTTCGGGTGGATTCGATCCATTTGTCGATGACGCGGTCGCGGATGACAAGGATCGTTGCCGTCAGCCAGTCGTGCGGCTTGGCGACCTTCGCATCCTTGCCGATGCGGTACGTCAAGCGCTCGATGATTTCTTCGGCAAGGATTTCGGGGCGGGAACTGCGCGGGGCTGGAACGGGGAGATCGGCCTTCGTCAAGTTATTCATACTATCAACTCTCGCCATTTATGATTTATATTCAGCGTGTTACGCTCAATTAAATCGATTTGCCTTTCCGTGTCACTATCAGTTTACGCACCGATGTAAAGCAGTTGCAACAAGCGAGTTGGGCGGATGCGAAAAATGCCGCCAAAGGTTTGTCGTGAGTCGGAAAAGACTTGATTCCGATGATGTTTCGGGCTTTTATTCGCGCATCGATCAAACGAAAAGCCGCGCGATACTCGCATCGCGCGGCTTTTTCTTTGCTGTCTATCTATGGTTGCTTGGCGCTATTGCCAGCGAGATCACTTCGTCAGCAGCGTCATCTGCTTCGATGTTTCCGTGGCGATTGTCGTAAATGCCTTGAAGAGATCCGCAGCGCTTTGGGGCGTAAAGTAGTCGGAGGCTGAAGTAGCGCAATACTTCAGCAAGGCCTGGCCATTCTCCGGTGCCATGAAGGCAATCGTGTACACGTGGATGCCGTTGCTGCGCGCCTTGTCGCATTGTGCTTTGGTATCCGTGTCCGCATTTGTCACGTTGTTTTCTCCGTCGGTCATGAATACGATGTACATGGTCGGGTTCAGGACGCCGCTCTTGTCCTTATGTTGGAGCTGCTCATATGTCAGTCCTGACGTCGGGGACGATTTCGTCAATGCGTCGACAGCGGCCGTAAACGCGGGGGCCGAATTCGTGGAGCCGCTCGAAGTCAGATTGTTGACATACGTCGTGATGCCGCTCGTACCCCAAGCCAGGGCCGTAGGTGTCTGAGCGACATTGTTATAGGAGTCCGCGCCTGTTCGAACGTACATCATGTTCGGGTCGGCACTGTTTAGCTGTGCAGCCAGATTGGACGTGGCAATCTTCAGCGATTCCATTTTGGTGTAGTAATTCGTCTTGGTGCCGGTGCACGTACTCCACACCTGCCGGCCGTTCGCATTCGTCTTCAAGCAGCTATAGGTATATGTCGTGGTCGGCTGCTGGGTATTGACCGTGTCCGTGGCTTCATCCATGGATCCGGAGCGGTCCAGAACAAAATACATCGACAGCGCATTCTGCTGGGTTTCGGTAGTCTTTCCGCTGGTTGACGTGCTGGACGCAGAAATGTTCAGGGAACTCTGCCCCGTCAGGCGGGTCATGCTGTTCACGGACATCGAATAGGATGCATTTACAACGACCGTGTAACCCGAATTCCCGGAGGAATCGGTCGTTTTTGTTACCGTCGTGCTGGTGCCCGCTTTCAGTGAATTCGTAGCATCCGTATCACCGGCGAGATAGTTCGACATTTGGCCGAGAACAAAATTGTTGGCGAGATCCTTGGCGGTCGTGGTGGTCGCACTGCCGTCCGCAAGCGCGGTTGCCGTAGCGAGCGCGGCGGCGTCCGTTGATTCCTGAAGCTGGCTGCGTGTCAGCGACATGTTCGTGACATCGACCGCTACACCTCCCGCCACAGCCAGCACGGGCACGGCAATCGCCGTCAGGATGCCAAAATTTCCGGCTCGATCACGTAGAAGTTGTTTAAATGCCCAAAGTATATCGGAGCCGGCAATCATCATGTCCGCCTATTGGAAAGAGTTAGATTCTCAAGAACGGCGGGACTATCAATTACAAATATGAGTTGAAGGTTTAAGCGGTCAGTTGATTTTTAACAAACTACATAATCTGGCGCGATTTGCTTCAAATTTTTACTACTTTAAGTATATTCTATTTTAGTGGAACGACATCTACCGCCTGAACGGCTTTCTGATTGCCGTAGCTCTTCAGTACGCCGATAACGGGGGCAACGTCCGAATAATCGCGACCATAGGCGACGACGATGTGATCCGTGCCGGCGGGAATATTGTTGGTCGGATCGAGCTCGATCCAGCCTGCCGTCTCGCCGCACCAGACGCGCACCCAGGCGTGCATGGCGTCGGCGCCTTCCAGTCTTTCCTTGCCGGGCGGCGGAATGGTGCGCAAGAAGCCGCTGACATAGCCGGCAGGGATACCGAGGCTGCGGAGCGCGATGATCATCACATGGGAAAAATCCTGGCAGACCCCGCGCTTGAGGCGAAATGCCTCCTTGGGGGTGGTATCGACCGTTGTCGCCTTGGGATCGTAGGTGAAGTCCTTGTGGATCTGCGCGCAGACCGCATGCGCAATCTGCAGTGTCGTCAGTTTGGTCGATTTCCATTGCCTGGCGTAATCGGTGATTTCGCCCGTCTCCGGCAGACGCGGGCTGCTGCCGAGGAAATGGTGGGGTGAAGACGGGTCGATCGACCAGCAGTCTTCGATCTCTTCCGGCAACTTGGCCAGCAGCGGCGAGAAGTCGGCCCCGACGGGCTGGCTTTCCACCTGAACGCGCGCCTGCATGCGGATGTCGAGCCTTTCATGCGGATCGCGAACCAGGATCGAGGTCGCCGGATGCTGGAAGAAATCCGTGAAGTTGGATTGCTCGTCCGGACCCGGGGTTATCTTTACCGAGCCGGCGATCAGCCTCTGCCGATTGGGCAGTGAGAGCGGCATGACGCGCAGGATATGCCGCGCGCCGCTTGCCGGCACGTCGTAGATGTAGCCCATGTGAAGCGAGAGATCGTAGAGCATTACGTCATCCGAGATAGGTGCGTGCCAGCAGGTCAGACAGCCGCTCCAGTTCGCGCGCCAGCTGCTGGTAGACTTCGACCGTCATCGCTTCGGGCGTCATGACAGCCAACCCTGAATGCAGGCGCATGGCCTCGCGGAAAAAAGGCGACATCTGGCCGTTGACGTAAGCGTTCGGGAGCTGTTCGACCTCGCGGTGGATCTCGTTCATCTGGAAGAGAATCGAGCGCGGGTTGAGCGGATCGAGTGCGAGCAGGTCCGTCACTGTCAGCCGAGCGGTATTGACGTTGTAGCGGCGACGATGAGTCATGACGCTGTCGCCGATTTCAAGCAGCATGTCGAGCGCGCCGTCGGGCGCATCGGGGCCGGACATATGGCCGAGCAATCGCGTCATGTGCAGGCCGCGCTCGATATAGCGGCCGAGCGACAGGAAGCGCCAGCCGGTGAAGCGATACATGTTTTCATGCACGAGACCGGCAAAGCCCGCGAGCTTGCGCAGCAAGATCGTCATGGCATGGCTGGCATCGTCGCCAGGTTTCACCCCTTCCTTGAAGCGGCGTGCCGTCTTGGCGAGATCATTCAGCGCCAGCCAGCCGTCGGGAGAGAAGCGGTCGCGAATATTGCTTGCCGAATAGACGGCGCTGTCGATGTTGCGCAGCAGGGTTTCCGGTACAGCTTGCTTCGTGTCTATATCGATGGCGGCGAGATAGGCGCTGACATCGGCAAGCAGCGGTTGGTTCGGATCGGCTGCCTCGGCGAAACGGCCATGCCAGGCGCGCAGGATGCGCAACGCACCTTCAGCCCGCTCGATATAGCGGCCGAGCCAGAAAAGGTTGTCGGCCGCCCGGCTCGGCAGGCTGCCCGGCATGTTGCGGGTGAAAGTTTCTTCGGCTGGCAGCAGCGTGTGCGCCTCGACGGGCTTGTCGGAGACGATCCAGACATCGGCGGCCGAACCTCCTGCCTGCATGGCGATCGCCGCGACATCGTCGCCGCTGCCGATACGGGCAAAGCCGCCCGGCATGATCTGCCAGCCGTTTTCCGAGCGGGCGGCGAAGACACGCAGGCTCATCGGCCGCGGCGTCAGCCTGCCGTTGACCCAGGCAGGCGTCGTCGAAAGTGTCACGACCTCCTGGCCAACCAATTTTTGACCTTCGGTTGCCAGCCAATCCGCAATCGAATCGCGGGCAGTGCTGCGCAGGGTCGAGCCCAGCACGGACTGGCCGTTGTCATCGAAGAAAGGCATGCAGGAATAGGCCGGGCCGATGACCATCTTCTCGATGTTGGCGGCGACATGCTCGCGCTCGGCCTTTTGGCCGCACCACCAGGTGGCGATCGACGGCAGCTTCAATTCCTCACCACGCAGATGCCGACAGATGGTCGGCATGAAGGCGAGAAGGGCGCGCGTCTCGAGAATGCCGGAGCCGAGCGCATTGACGATGGTCACCGTCTGCGCCCGCAGAGCCTCGACCATGCCCGGCGTGCCGATATGGGAATGCTGGTTGAGCTCCAATGGATCGGCATAGGAGGCATCGAGGCGGCGCCAGAGGACACTGATCGGTCGCAGCCCCGCGACGGTGCGCACCATCAGCTGATCGTTGACGACCGTGATATCCTCGCCCTCCAGCAGCATGAAGCCGAGATAGCGGGCGATATAGGCGTGCTCGTAATAGGTCTCGTTGGCAGGCCCCGGCGTCAGGACGGCGACACGTCCTTCGGCTCCGCGCTTGCCGCCAAGAAGCGCATCGCGAAAGGCACCGAAGAAGGAGGCAAGACGATGAACCTTGGTTTCGGCATAGATATCGGAAAAGGCACGGGTGGTAGCGACACGAGTTTCGAGAGCGAAGCCGGCGCCGGATGGCGCCTGTGCGCGGTCGGCCAGTACCCACCAGTTGCCATCAGGACCGCGGCCGACCTCGAAAGCCAGGAAATGCAGATAATGGCCGCTTGCAGGCTTCACGCCGACAAGCGGACGCAGGAATTCCGGATTGGCGGCAATCAAGGCTGGCGGCAACAGCCCTTCGCTCACCAGCCGGCTATCTCCATAGATATCGGCGATGATCGATTCCAAGAGATCGGCGCGCTGCTGTAGGCCTTCGGAGAGCGCCTGCCATTCGCGCTCGTCGATGAGCACGGGAATATGGGAGATCGGCCAGTTGCGTTCGCTGACGCCCGCCGTTCCGTAGGCGCGATAGAAGACGCCGGCGTCGCGCAAATAGCGGTCGGCGCGGGCGAAGCGCTCGGTCAATCCCTCTTCCGTCATACGCGTCAGCGCCGAGAGGAAGTTTTGCCAGACTGGGCGGACCGCGCCGGTATTGTCGACCATTTCGTCGGCCACACCGGGCAGGGGACGATAGGCAAAGGCCGGCGCCTTGGCAGTGCCGGTCTTTGCCTCATCCCGCCGTTCCGTCGCCGGTTTTCTACCCATGCTCAGTTCCGTCTCAAATTCCTGCCGGACGCCTGAGGTCGAGCGTCAGCGGGAATTCCACCGATGCAGTCTCCGGTCTTACGGCATAGCCACCTGCTGTATGCCCCCAAGGCTCGAAACGCGCAAGACGTCGCGCTTCCGCCTCATTGCCATTGACGGGGAAGGTGTCGTAGTTGCGGCCGCCCGGATGGGCAACATGGTAGATGCAGCCGCCGATCGAGCGGCGCGACCATGTATCGTAGATATCGAAGGTCAGCGGCGTATCGATGGGCAAAACCGGGTGCAAGCCTGAGGCTGGATGCCATGCCTTGTAACGCACACCGGCGACCGAGACGCCTGCCATTCCCGTCGGCGTCAGCGGTACAGGACGGCCATTGCAGGTTACCGTATAGCGGGAGGGATTGGCGGTTTCGAACCGCACCTGCAGACGCTCAACCGACGAATCGACATAGCGCACGGTGCCGCCGATCGCGCCTTCTTCGCCCATGACGTGCCAGGGTTCCAGCGCCTGGCGCAGTTCCAGCTTGCTGCCCTCGTATTCGACTTCGCCGCAGAAGGGGAAGCGGAATTCGAGCTGCGCCTGGAACCATTCCGGTCTGAGGTCGAAACCGTTTTCGCGCAGATCGGCAAGGACGTCGAGGAAATCCTGCCAGATATAATGCGGCAGCATGAAGCGATCATGCAGCGTCGTACCCCAGCGCACGAACCTTCCGTCGATGGGATTGCGCCAGAAGCGGGCGATCAGCGCGCGCACCAGTAATTGCTGGGCGAGACTCATGCGGGCATTGGGCGGCATTTCGAAGCCGCGGAATTCGACGAGGCCAAGGCGTCCCGTCGGTCCGTCAGGCGAGAACAGTTTGTCGATGCAGATTTCCGAGCGGTGCGTGTTGCCGGTGACGTCGGTGAGAAGATTGCGGAAAAGGCGATCGACCAGCCAGGGAAGTGGCTGGATGTCGCGACCGGGCGCCGGCACCTGCGCCAGCGCGATTTCCAGTTCGTAGAGACTGTCGTGGCGGGCCTCGTCGATGCGCGGGGCCTGGCTGGTCGGGCCGATGAACATGCCGGAAAAGAGATAGGAGAGCGAGGGATGGCGCTGCCAGTGCAGCACCAGGCTCTTCAACAGGTCGGGACGGCGCAGGAACGGGCTATCCATGGTATTGCGGCCACCCACAACGACATGGTTGCCGCCGCCGGTGCCGGTGTGGCGGCCGTCGATCATGAACTTGTCGGTGCCGAGCCGGCTGGCGCGTGCCTCTTCGTAAACCGCCGTGGTGATATCGACGGCTTCCTTCCAGCTCGATGCCGGATGGATGTTGACTTCGATGACGCCGGGATCGGGCGCAACGCGGATGACGTTGATGCGTTCGTCCTGCGGTGGCGGATAGCCCTCGATGTGAACCGGCAAGTTCAGGGCTGCGGCTGCGCGTTCCGCTGAGGCAACAAGATCGAGGTAATCCTCGACGCTGACCGTCGGCGGCATGAAGATGCAGAGGCGCCCGTCGCGAGGCTCGACGCTGATGGCCGTGCGGACATAGCCGCCGATCTCATCGACCGATTGCGGCATGATCGGCTGCTGGCCGGTGAAGGGTTGGAAATGAGCGGCTTGCAGCGGCCGGCCCTTGTCTTCATTGTAATCCGGCAGGGCCTCGCGGGGGATCGTTGGATCCATCGGGTTGATGTAGGGATATTGCGATGCCGGTATCCAGCCAAGCGAATTCAGCGGCAGGCGATAGCCGACCGGGCTATCGCCGGGCGTCAGGAAGATGCGGCCGCGGCGCGTGCGCCATTTCTCGCTCGTCCAGCGGCGGCCGCTGGCGCGCGCATTCCATGCCTGTATGGGAAGGACATAGCCCGTGGGCCGAGTCAGTCCACGTTCGAAGACGCGGGCCATGCGCGAACGCTCTTCCGGATCCTTCAGCTTCGAATTGGATGGATCGACATTTTCGGGCAGGTTCGCTTCCTTGACCAGCCATTCGGCCGGGTCCTCGAAGGCGGGCGCCACATAGTCCGGTTCGATATCGAGTTCGCCGGCAATGGCCGTCAGCAGTCGGCCGGCATCGTCTTCGGTGACGCTATAGTTGCGGCCCTCATTGGCGATCAGATCGGGATTCGACCAGATCGGCCGGCCATCGCGCCGCCAGTAGAGCGAGAAGGTCCAGCGCGGCAGGCTTTCGCCGGGATACCACTTGCCCTGGCCGTAATGCAGGAAGCCGTTCGGCGCGAAGCGCTCCCGCAGGCGCCGGATCAGCGTATCGGCTTTCTCACGCTTGGTCGGGCCTACAGCCGCTGTGTTCCATTCCTCTGACTGGAAATCGTCGATCGACACGAAGGTCGGCTCACCGCCCATGGTCAGGCGTACGTCGTCTTCCTTCAGGATCGCGTCGACCTTTTCGCCAAGCGCATTCAATGCGTCCCAGCTTTCGTCCGAGAAGGGCTTGGTGATGCGCGGATGCTCGGCGACGCGGGCAACCTTCATGTCGAAATCGAATTCGGTCTTGGCTTCGCCGAAATAGCCGCCCGAGATCGGCGCGGCATTGCGGTAATGCGGCGTGGCGGCCAGCGGAATATGGCTCTCGCCCGTCAGAAGGCCCGACGTCGGATCGAGGCCGACCCAGCCGGCGCCGGGAAGATAGACTTCCGCCCAGGCATGCAGGTCGGTGAAGTCGACTTCAGTACCGGAAGGGCCGTCGAGCGCCTTCAGGTCCGGCGTGAGCTGGATGAGGTAGCCTGAGACGAAGCGGGCGGCGAGTCCGAGATGGCGCAGCACCTGAACGAGCAGCCAGCTCGTATCGCGACAGGAGCCTTTCGCCTTTTCCAATGTTTCCTCAGGCGTCTGGACGCCGGCTTCCAGGCGGATGACATAGCCGATTTCCTGCTGCAGGCGCGTATTAAGGCCGACGACCATGTCGACGGTCTTTTGCTCTGAGCGGTCGAGCGTGGCGAGGAAGGCTTTCAGCCGGGGACCGGGTTCTTCCGGCTTCATGTAGATCGACAGATCCTCGCGTATTGTCTCGGGATAGTCGAAGGGCCATTTGGTGGCTTCCTCTTCGACGAAGAAATCGAAGGGATTGTAGACCGTCATGTCAGCGATGAGATCGACCTCGATCTTCAGCTCGGTGACCGGATCGGGGAAGACGAAGCGGGCGAGATAGTTGCCATAGGGGTCTTGCTGCAGATTGACGAAATGGTTTGACGGCGTGACCTTCAGCGAATGGCTGAGTACGCGGGTTTTGGAATGGGAGGCGGGTTTCAGGCGAATGATCTGGGGGCCGAGGCGGACCGGATTGTCGTATTTATAATGGGTGAGATGATAGATGCTCGCCTTGATCGCCATATGTCTCTTCGCCTAGCCCGCATCGTTGTGCGGTGATTGCTGTTCCCTTGGAGCAGTGTGTGCAATGCAGCGAAAGAAAGCAAGGTGTCTCCCGGCGCTTCGGAAAGTCCTGCCATGTAACCCCAAAACAAAAACGGCGAGCTTTTGCCCGCCGTTCTGAAATCTTGATCTGTTTGCCTGCGTTCAGCTTCTGCCGAACTCGTCGACAAGGCGGATGATGTCGTCTTCGCCGAGATAGGATCCGGTCTGCACTTCGATGAGCTCCAGCAGGATCTTGCCCGGGTTGGACAGGCGATGCACTTCGCCGAGCGGGATGTAGATCGATTCGTTTTCGCGCAGCATCTGCACGTTTTCGCCGACCGTCACTTCGGCCGTGCCCTTGACGACGATCCAGTGCTCGGAGCGGTGGTGATGCTTCTGCAGCGACAGCTTCTTGCCCGGCAGCACGAAGATGCGCTTCACCTGGAAGCGCTCACCGTTCAGCACGGAGGTATAGCCGCCCCAGGGGCGGTAAGAGGTGGGGTGCGTTTCGGTGAGCTTCGCGGTCTTCTTCTCGCTCGCCAGCAGCTTGACGAGCTTGCCGACTTCTTGGCTATCCTTGAGGTGGCCGACATAGACGGCGTCTTCGCTGGCGATGACGGCGACGTCCTCAAGGCCCTGCACGGCAACGTGCAGGCTATGCGACATGACAAGCGAATTCTTGGTGTTGACCAGCGTCGTGGCGCCCGCCGACACGTTGCCGCTTTCGTCGCGGGTGCCGACTTTCCACACCGCATCCCAGCTGCCGAGATCGGACCAGGTGAAGGGCGAGGGAACGACGGCGGCGTTCGCCGTCTTTTCCATCAGCGCGTAGTCGATGGAGATGTCCGGGCTCTTGGAGAAATTGTCGGCGTCGAGGCGGGTAAAATCGAGATCGCGCGTCGATTTCGAGACGGCCTTGCTGGCAGCCCTTTCGACGTCGGGCGCAAATTCCTTGATCTCGGCGAGAAGCTGGGAGGCCGAGAACATGAACATGCCGGAATTCCAGTAGAATTGGCCACTGGCAACCATCTCCTGAGCCTTGTCCAAGGCAGGCTTCTCGACAAAACGCTTGACGGCATGGGCGCCGGTCGAGAGCGCCTTGCCGGTTTCGATATAGCCGTAGCCGGTGGCCGGCTCGGTCGGCTTGATGCCGAAGGTAACGAGCTTGCCCTGCAGTGCCGTGTCGCGGGCCAGGCGCACGCAATCATAATAGATAGTGTTGGCATCGATCTCGTAATCGGAGCCGAGGACATGCATGATCGCGTCCTTGCCGAAGAGCTCGGTGACGAGCGCAGCGGCGGCGGCAACGGCAGCGGCAGTATTGCGGGCGATGGGCTCCAGCAGCACGGCGGCCAGTTTCAGGTCGAGTTCGCGGGCCTGCTCTGCGACGAGGAAACGGAATTCCTCATTGGTCAGGACGATCGGCGCTTCATAGAGCTCGGGATCGGCCACCCGCTCCAAAGTATTCTGGAACAGCGTCTTGTCGCCGATGAATTGAATGAATTGCTTCGGGGCGGAAGCGCGCGACAGCGGCCATAGCCGCGTACCCTTGCCACCTGCCATGATCACCGGAACGATCTTTGCTGCCATATTCTGCCTCTCCTGGACACTTCAACCGAGAGCCGACCGTCAAGAGCGCAACCGTTGCGCTCTCCGCCATGCTCCTTCGACAACGTCAATCGCCATTGCGATATTTTTTGGCAAAACGCTAGCGCTAATATGCCAGTAGCGTAAACATTCGGCGATCTCGGCTCGGAAATCCCGATGAAAGTCCGGTGCGCGCGCCTTTCCGAAAGGGGGAGCGAGGCAGAATCGATAAGTACGATCCTGCCCTCAGGATCCGCCATAGGCCAGCGAGGCTATGGTGATGATCGTCATTATGTCGGAGATCAAGCTTCCGCCCTGTCGTGCTCTTCATCGTGCACTGGCGTATGGTCGAGACCATTGCGCCTGTTGTACCGGATCGAGGACCAGAGCGAGATGCCGATCAGGGCCGCGCCGCCAAGGCCGGTGATGACTTCCGGGATATGCGTCAGCGTCTGCACGTACATGATCACCGAAAGGATCAGTATGGCGTAGAAGGCGCCATGTTCGAGGTAGCGATAGTGGGCGAGCGTTCCTTTTTCCACCAGCATGATCGTCATGGACCGGACGTACATGGCGCCGATGCCGAGGCCGATCGCGATGATGAAGAGGTTCTGGGTGAGAGCGAAGGCGCCGATGACGCCGTCGAAAGAGAAGCTGGCGTCGAGGATTTCGAGATAGAGGAAAGCGCCAAATCCACCCTTTGCCGCCGCGCTCATCGTTCTTTGCGAGGCATCCAGAAAGCCGGCCAGAACCTCCACGAGCAGGAAGGTGAGGAGGCCGTAGATCGAGGCGTGCAGGAAGATCGTGGCATCGTCACCGTCGAGCACGGAGGTGAAGATGAGGACCATGATCAGCACGAAGGCGATCTCCACGCCCTTGACGGTGGCGAAATGCGCCATCCGCTTCTCGATGAAGCTGATCCAGTGCACGTCCTTTTCGTGATTGAAGAAATAGGTCAGGCCCACCATCATCAGGAAGGTGCCGCCGAAGGCGGCGATCGGCAGATGTGCCGCCTGCATGATCTCGGCATATTGCTCGGGCTTCGCGGCGGCGAGTTTCAGCGCTTCCCATGGATTGATCCAGGCGGCGATGGCGACGATCGCCAGCGGAAAGATGATCCGCATGCCGAAGACGGCGATGATGATGCCCCAGGTCAGGAAGCGATGCTGCCAGACCGGCGTCATCTCCTTCAGCTTGTTGGCGTTGACGATGGCATTGTCAAAGGAAAGCGAGATTTCGAGCACGGCGAGGACGGCACAGATGAAGAAGGCCGTGGCAAGACCGCTGAAGGTGCCGGTGGTGTTCCAGCCCAGCAGGGCACCGAGGGCAAGGCCGCCGACTGTAGCGGCAAAAGCCCAGCCGAAATAGCCGAGTACGGATTTTGAAGCGGTGCGCGAGTTCATGTGCGCGCCTCGCCGCAAAGGGAGTGAATCTGTCCGGATTGCGCGCATAGCCGCATACCGAAGACGGCATGCGGGTGAGGCATGGTCAAGCTGATCATGGAAACGAAGTCCGCCGGCTCATCTGCAGGCGGTACCGACATCGCGAGAGCGCCGTGAAAACTCTCGCCAGAGGGGCCCGGCACCAAAGTTCAATCCGTCGCCGATGTCAGGGAGGCGCGGAGATGCTTCATAGTTAGTGAAGTTGCGATGCAGGTCAAGAGTTGAAATCGTGGCGACAGCAACTGCCCTTGATAATTGAGAATTCGAGGAACCAAACAGGGAGGGCCGCGTTTGCCCTTCAAGCGGCCTTGTGCCGCCCCGCCGCTTCAAAACCTCAGGCGGATCGTTATCCCGACAACAGCGACAGACAGGAGAAGCTCCGATGAGCCCGACACCCATCCACCCCAAGTCGCAAACGCAAAAACCGGAACTGACGGAACGACAGAAAAAGGCACGGCCGAATACGCTACGCCAAGCTCAGGTCCTGCCGCCGCATCAGGTGGATCTTACCCTGCATCCCGTCACCCACGAGGATGTACACGTTCCTGCACACGTCAACGGCGCAGACCTGTCGCGCGAGGCGCCGGCCGATGCCAATCATGGTCGGAAGCAAAAGACCACGCCGCGGCATTAATTCGAGTGTTGGAGCTCGGACGGTGGCAGCGCGGCGAATGGGTGCTACTTGTGTCGAGGCGTCTTGCCGTCGGAAGTAAAGCTGCCGTTGAAGCTCATCTCGGTCGATTTTGCCGAGCATTCGATGGCGATCGGCTTGCCGGCATAGGGATTGGCGAAGGTGCAAGTGCCCCTGGCTTCAACCTGGCCCGATATCTTGCCGCCGGCACCGGTCGAGATGACGTCGATCGGCAATTGCGCCGTCCCCTTCTGGCTGCCTGCCTTGATGCCCTTGCCGTTGCCCTGGAAGCCAAGCATCTTGCCGCCGGACGTGAAGATGAAGGTCACGGATCCATCGGGGCCGGTGACGCTGGCGATTTCGGCCTTGCATCCCTTGGAGGCATCGAGCTTGCCGACCACGAGCTTGGAGCATTTTCCACTAACGACGGTGACGCCTTTCGATGGGAAATCATCCACTGCGCCGGCCGAGGTTGCGGCCAAGATGGTCAATCCAAAAGCAATGCCTGCGAATCGCATAAGTGGGGCTCCTTTCAAGCCCCAGCAAATTCGCCGATCCAAATGTGGCAGTCAACCCGAAGCGGGGCGCAAACCCGAAACCCGCTGAAATCGCCCGGATTAACACTGGGCGCTTCAGCGTTTGACGTCACACATCTCGCTATCGCAAGGCCATCCGCGGTCCCAGCGCGAAATGCGTTAATGTTGCTGCGCCGATTCCGGAACGAGCGAGCCGATCAACTGCAGCAGGGCATTCTGGCGATTGCCGCCACCGGCCAGGAATTCATAAAGGGTCATGCTCTTCTCGCTGCCGCCGTCGACGACATAATCCGCTTGGCGAATGACGTAGACCTCGCCGCTTTCGGTGTCGCGGGCGAGGTGAAACATATATTCATCGCCGTTGGGCTTGTGGTTCTTGTAGAACTGCCGCTTCACCACCGTCATCTCGTCCTCCCGTATGATCGATGCGCTGATATGACAGTAGGATGACGGCGCGGCCGGAAGTCAAGCGGCTTGTGGCGGGAACTTGTGTCGCAGGCTCCGTTCAACTCGCAATCGCAGCGAACAGCAGCATGTGATTGGCTATCTTTCAAAAGACTACTATTCTCGACCTGCGCTCGAATTTTTCGGGACGCAGCTAGTTGGAGATCGAAGCA
The DNA here is from genome assembly GCF_007828675.1 of Rhizobium sp. ERR 1071. Lineage (NCBI taxonomy): Bacteria > Pseudomonadati > Pseudomonadota > Alphaproteobacteria > Hyphomicrobiales > Rhizobiaceae > Rhizobium > Rhizobium sp. ERR 1071. The sequence goes on from NZ_VITM01000002.1 coordinate 106,538, forward strand.
CATGAGAATGATGTTAGCGCTGGGAGCGATTTTGAGCCTGGCATGCGTCTCTGCCGGTGAGGCGCCTTCGAATTACCAGACCTACCATGGCGGCATTCGCGCCGACAGCGATCCAGTGGTGCTGGCAAGATATGACAGGGCCCTCAATCATTGCGAGCCCGAAGCCTATTCCTGGCGGCGTGGATCGCCGGATGCGAACAGCACACTCTACTGGCTGGCTCTCAGGGATTGCCTCTACCGCCAGGGCTTCGTCGATCGTGGCGTCTATGCCTACCCGACGACGGCGGTGCTGCGGCATATTCTGGATCGCTGACGGTCGACAAACGGCCGCGGCCTGGCGAAACGCTTTGCCCATGCAAAACTTCCGCGACATGCGCGGATGTAGCCAAACGACAGGAAATGAAAAAGGCCTTTCGATTTCTCGAAAGGCCTTGCTTTTCAGCGAATTAGGATGGTGGGCGTGACAAGGATCGAACTTGTGACCCCTACGATGTCAACGTAGTGCTCTCCCGCTGAGCTACACGCCCATCCGATGGCGGCGCATAGATCACAAAACCTTGGTCGCCGTCAATAGGCTTTTTTTCGGTTTTGTAACTGGGCCGCCGAAAGCCTTACGCAGCAAGGAGTTTGTTGACCTCGTCGACCAGCTCGCGGAGGTGGAAAGGCTTGGAAAGGACCTTGGCATCCTTCGGCGCCTTCGAATCGGGGTTCAAAGCGACGGCGGCAAAGCCGGTGATGAACATCACTTTCAGATCGGGATCGAGCTCGGTGGCGCGCCGCGCCAGCTCGATGCCGTCCATCTCGGGCATAACGATGTCAGTCAAAAGCAGCGAGAACGGCTCTTCGCGCAGCCGGTCGTAAGCGCTGGCTCCATTGTCAAAGGACAAGACCTTGTAGCCGGCTTTTTCGAGTGCCTTCACGAGAAAGCGACGCATGTCGTTGTCGTCTTCGGCAAGAAGTATCTTCTGGGTCATCATCTCTATCGCTAATCAACTTTGTCTTGTTGGACTCGTCCAGCGTTTAGGGTACCGCGACGCCGTAAACAAGCCGTGAATGGTCAGCCAAAACGCGCCATTCCAGCATTTGTTCGAAGCATAGGTGGATTCCACGAAAACGTCCTGTGTTTTCGCTAATCGGGCTTCCGAGATTCCGAATACGGTGTTTTGGATTAAGGCCATTTCGCTCAAGTTACTATGGACTTGCGGTCATGCAACTGGCAACATGATTACTGCGACAAGTTGTTGACATGGTAAAGACGTTGATGTCCGCAGAAATGCGCAGTTTCGAGATTTTCGAGGTATTGGAGCCAGCCTCCCAGACGATACCGTTTGTCTACAGCTCGCCTCATAGTGGTCGCATCTATCCCCCCGATTTCGTCGCCCAGTCCCGCCTGCAGGGCATCGCCATCCGCCGCTCCGAGGATCATTATGTCGACGAGCTTTTTTCGGCGGCAAGCTCTCTCGGTGCGCCGCTGCTGTTTGCCAATTTTCCGCGCGCCTATATCGACGTGAATCGCGAGCCCTATGAGCTCGATCCGCGCATGTTCGACGGTGCGCTGCCATCCTATGCGAACATCAATTCGCTGCGGGTCGCCGGCGGTCTTGGCACGATCCCGCGAATCGTCGCCGAGAACATGGAGATCTATGCGCGCCGCGTCCCGGTAGAAGATGCGCTGAAGCGCATCGACACGATCTACAAGCCTTACCACGCCACGCTGCGGCGACTGATCGCGCGCACCCATGTCAAATTCGGCTTCGGCGTGCTGGTCGATTGTCATTCCATGCCGGGCAATATCCGTATCGCCGGCAGCAACATGCGGCCGGATTTCATCCTTGGCGATCGCTACGGCACCAGCGCCTCCGCCGAGCTTTCACGCGCGGCCATGCAGATTCTCGAGGAGCTCGGCTTCAACGCGGTGCGCAACAAGCCTTATGCCGGCGGCTTCATCACCGAACATTACGGCCGCCCATCCCGCGGGCTGCATGCCCTGCAGATAGAGGTCAATCGCTCTCTCTATGTCGACGAGACAACGCTCGAGAAGCGTCCGGATTTCGACAAGGTCGCCGCCGCCATCACGCTCTTCATGAAGCGCATGGCGGAGCATGTGGAATCCTATACGGGCGATCCGGCGCTGGCGGCGGAGTGACCGTTTGTCGTCATTGAGTTTGCCGAATTGACGCGCGGCCAGGCAAAATCTCTTTATGGGCGACGTCGGAATTCGAAGCTGCCGATAGGCTGTGCGTAGTGGGTGGGCGATGCATCGGACTATCACTGTCACCTACACGGAAGAAATGGTGCGCGATGCCGTGACGGCCTTTGTCTGGCGGCGGCTGATTGTCAATCAGCGCCTCTGGGTAGCGGAAATTGCAATAATCCTGCTGTTTCTTTGGCAGCTTTGGAGTGATGGCACCGGATGGCTGACCGGCGTCTTCGGCAGTCTCGTTCTTCTCTGCCCGGCTATGATTATCGTCTTATGGATCGCGCATTACCGCAATACGGTTGGAAAGTTCCGCAAAATGTCGACGCGACAGGCGGTGTTTGCTTTTCATGATGATGGATTTGACGTGGCGTCCGAGTTGGGGGCGGCCAACGTTCCCTGGTCCACCGTTACCGAAATCTGGCAGCGGCCGACCTATTGGATGATATTTACAGCCGTCAACCAGTTCATGACGCTGCCCACTCAGGCGGCAGACAGCAATGATCTCGATTTTGTGAAATCGAAGGTGCCTTCCACAGTACCGCAGTGAATGCGGATTCCCTTGCAAAATAGGTAGGCCAGGCAAAAAAGAACCGCGCTCGTGGCGCGGCTAAGTCTAGGGAGGAAACACCCAAGGAGGGTATTTACAGTCAGAAGACTGCATGAGGATATTGCTGCTGCGCTGCACAAATGTCAAGCACTTTATTGCAGTGCAAAATATTTAGGCAAACTTAAAAATCCTGCCTGATCCGCAGGCATTGCGCCCAGTGCGTCATCATCCGGTTTGCTTCACGACTTATATGCGTTATGACATCGCCATCCCGTCACTTATCCGGATTCACCATGCTTCCCGATCGCTCGTTCTTCTATCGTCTGGCCGAAGCGGCCAAGGCCGAAACCCTGCCGCGCTTTCGTGCCGGCATCGATGTGGTCAACAAGGAAGCCAAGGGCTTTGATCCCGTGACGGAAGGGGACCGTGCGGCCGAACAGGCGATTCGCGCATTGATCGAGGCCGAATTCCCAGAGCACGGCATTCTGGGCGAGGAGCATGGCAATGTCGGGCTCGACCGCGAGCATATCTGGGTCATCGATCCGATCGACGGCACGCGCGCGTTCATCTCGGGTGTCCCGGTCTGGGGAACGCTGATCGGCCTGCAGAAGAACGGCCGCGCCGTCATGGGCCTGATCGACCAGCCCTTTACCGGCGAGCGCTATTTTGCCGATAGCAATGGTGCTACCTATTCCGGTCCGGACGGCGAGAGACGGTTGCAGGTCCGCGATTGCGGCAGCCTCTCGAATGCCATCCTCTTCACCACCTCGCCGCATCTCTTCGTCGGCGACGAGCTTGCCAAATATCGCGAAATCGAAAGTCAGGTGCGCCTCTTCCGCTATGGCTGCGATTGTTATGCCTATGCGCTGCTTGCGGCCGGCCATATCGATCTCGTCATCGAAAATTCGCTGAAACCCTACGATGTCGGCGGCATCATTCCGGTCATCGAGCAGGCCGGCGGCATTATGACCACCTGGGATGGCGGCCGACCGGAAATGGGCGGAACGATCATTGCAGGCGGCAGCCGAGCCGTTTACGAGCAGGCTTTGGCCGTCCTGTCGCGCTGAGAATCAAGCTTGCGCTTCGATCTCATAGGCATTGCTCTCGGCGTCGCTGCCAGGGATGAAGGCGTGGATCGCGGCAAGTGCCTGGTTGCGATAGATGTCCCGTTCCTGCAGGATTTCATGCTTGGCGCCGTGAATTGGAACGAGCTGTGCGGCGCGGAAATAGCGCGACAGCCGCTCCTGATCGGCATAGGGCACGACGCCGTCGCGTGTCGGTGCAATTAGAACCGTGGGAATCTGGATCGAAAACAGATGTTCGGGCATGTTGACCCGTTCGATTGCCCGCAAGGCTTGCGACAGCCAGCTTGCCGTCGGCGGCCCCAGGCAAAGCTGTGGATAGGTGATGCCGATGCCGGTGTTGCGCCGGTAGCGCTGCTCGTCCGTGGTCAACGGGTTCTCGGCAAACGGTCTTTCCTTGAATTTCTTGCTGAACTGCATCCGGCCTAGGCCGACACCGCTGACCGCGCCGGACAGAAAGCGGATAAAACCAGGGGAGGCGCCATGGCCGGTCAAGCCGATAAAGGGGGCCGACAGCACCATACGGTCGATGCGGCTCGCGAGCCTCGGTGCGGCCGACAGGGCAATCAGCCCGCCCGTCGAATGGGCGAGCAGAAAAAAGGGCAGGCGGGTATCCGGCAGGACGATCTTGTCGAGAAAGGCGGTCAGATCCCGCTCATAATCGGAAAAATGGCGGATATGGCCGCGCAGCGGGTCTTTCAGCAGCCGCTCGGATCCGCCCTGGCCGCGCAGATCGAAGGTCGCGACCCACAGACCCTTGGCTGTGAGGTCACGGATCGTCTCGAAATATTTTTCGATGAATTCGTTACGGCCCTGCAGCAGCACAACGGTTCCCTTGGCGACCGACTGCTCGCTGCGGAAGACGGCATAGCGCAGCTTGCGGCCGTCGAAACTTTCGAAGAAGCCTTCGGTACGGTTTTCCGGTGCCGGATTGTCTGCTGTGGAATAGAGGATCGAATCCATGACGGTGTCGCGCCTCGCTGACCAATGTCTCTCCTCTAGGGGATAGCGCAGGCGGGGGGAATTGCAACAGGTTTGTTGGCGGCTCCGGCAATCGAATTCGGTGTGCCTAAGACGATACCCACCATCGGCGATTCCGATGGTGCCATCGTTTTTCTCCGTTTCATCTTCTTGCGCAGCTTTGCGAATGTTCGGCCATGGTCATCACCTGCTGGAATGAAAGACATGGCAATCACTGAAATTGCGAATTCGAGAATTCTTATTGTCGGCGGCAGCTCCGGAATGGGATTGGCGCTGGCGAAACGCGCGCTCGCAGCTGGAGCCGAGGTCATTATCGCTGGACGGAACGCGGATAAGCTCAAGCGCGCTTGCACGGAACTTCAAAGCCCATTGGTTTCCATTGAGACGGTCGATGTCGCGCAAGAAAGCCAAGTGGCCGATCTGTTTGAGCGCATCGGCCGGCTCGACCATATCGTAAGCACTGCCGCCGATATCGAAGGCGCTTATGAGTTGCTGCCTTCATTGGACCTCAGGGCTGCGCAAAGGGTCGTGGACAGTAAATTCTACGGTCCGCTGCTGCTTGCGAAATATGGGTCGCCTTTACTCTCTGCCGTTGGCTCCATCACGTTCACGTCAGGCATTGCCGCTTATCGTCCGGCCGCACGAGGGTCGGTGGTCGCTGCCGCCAATGCTGGTCTGGAAGGGCTGGTTCGCGCACTCGCCGTTGAGTTGGCGCCCATTCGTGTGAACGCCGTTTCACCTGGCTGGGTCGATACGCCCATCTGGACGTTCGTTGCCGGTGATCGCAAAGAGGAAGCATTGGGCGCGATGGCAAAACGGCTGTTAGTCGGACGAGTGGGACAACCGGAAGACATCGCCGATGCTATCAGCTTCCTGATGGGTAACGCCTTCACAACAGGGACGATACTGCATGTCGAGGGCGGGCATCGGCTGATCTAGTGGACGCAAAGCCGGCGCTTGCGAAAGCCAGGAACAGCTTCAAAGCCGGCGGCTGAACACGCCTGCGCCGCCAGATCATCACAAGCGAGGCTGTCCGCATTGGCCCCGGCCAGGGCATTTCGTCGATTTCGCCACGATGGAGTGCGTCGGCGACGGCAAACCGAGGAACAAGGCTCGAGCCCGTACCGGCTGCCACCAGCCGCGCAATGGTGCCGATGCTGCCGACTTCGGCGGCGAGCTTCGGTGCTGCCGTCCCTGCTGCCTCGAATGCCTTGTCGAACAGGTGCCGGTAGATGCAGCCGTCTTCGGTTGCTACGAAGTTCATCGAAGCGAGTGCCGCCAGATCGCTCGTCTTAGATGACGCCTCCAGTGCGGGAGGGGTGATGAGGATCAGCGGCTCCGTCGATATCACCCGCTTTGCGAGGCGTTCATCGACCTCGCCCCTGTCAAAGCAGAAGGCGACGTCGATCTCACCGGCTTCAAGCTTGCGCAATAGATCGCCACTGCCCGCGATCGTAACACGCAGATCGATATCGTGATGATCGCGCCGAAGGGTCGGCAGCCATTGCGGAAGCTTCATGGAAGCGATGGTCTCTAGCGCGCCGATCGTCACCTTGCCAGCCGCAGCTGCGGAGACTGCTTCAACGGCAGCGCGCGCCTCGTAGGCGATTGCCAGTAATTCCTCGGCATAGGGTTTCAGTGCCTCGCCGGCTGCCGTCAGCTCCAGGCCCGATCTCGACCGGATAAAAAGCGCAGTGCCCAATTCAGCCTCGAGCGACTGGATCTGATCGCTTACGCTCGATTGTGCGAGATGGACCTCTTCGGCTGCACGGGTGAAGTTCCGGTTCCGCGCGACCGCCAGGAATGTCTTGAGTAATCGGGGGTGCATCGAGCCGTGCCGAACCAATGTGAAGGCGCCCTCGAATAAGGAGACGGCGCTCAATACTCGTTAGGCTGCCATATCCGTTATATCGACGTCAATGCACCACGGGATGGCAGCTAGTATCCGCAATTTATTGTGCTCTCGGAGGGGCCTGCGGCATGAAGCCAATCGCGTCAAGCCTTCGGTGCCGCCGCTCTCCGTTCGAGCGCGGTGTTGCGGATGATCTCGGCGATCTCCGGGCTGCTGCTCGACAGCATCTGGAAATCCGATGCATAGAGCGACAGCAGCGAGACTTCGGTCGCGGCGCTGACAGTTGCCGAGCGGGGCTCGCCGGTAATCAGCGCCATCTCGCCGAAGAAGCTGCCGGAACCAAGTTCCACTGGATTCGGCGTGGCGACGCTGACGCGGCCCTCGACGATGAAATACATCTGGTCGCCGGCTTCGCCCTTGCGGCAGATGATGCCACCGGCCGGGACGACGCGAGGTCTCAGCGCCCGTACGATCTCGATGAGAGCACCCGAACCGAGCTTCTGAAACAGCGGAACTCCGGCAACCAGCTGCCAGTTGCGCACGAAGTCCTGGCGGCGAACCTCTTCGTAGAAGCCGGTGGCGAGAATACCGGCCCATAAGGCAAAGATGCCGATTCCGCACATCATGACCAACCCGGCAAGGGTGCGACCGGCGAAACTTTGCGGGATTTCGTCACCATAGCCAGTGGTCGATAACGTCGTTACGGCCCACCACATTGCGAGGGGAATACTGCCGAACTTGTCAGGCTGGACGTCACGTTCGATGATGTAAGCCGCAAGTGCTGCGGCAAACAAAACGATGACAAAGATCGAGGTGACGCCGATCAGGTTGCGCGCTTCCTTGGTCAGAACCCTGCCAAGCAGCCGGAAGAAGATCGAACCCCGCAGCGGCTTCAAAAGCCAGATGGCGCAATAGAGGCTTTGATCGCGCCCTCGGATGAGAAAAAAGGCAACCAGAGGGACCAGAACGGCCAGCATGTCGACGGCGATTTCCGGGATCCTGCCGCGCACGTCCCTTGCGCGATGTATGACCAGCGTCTCGATCAATTGCAGAACATAGATGGCCCAGACGCCAGCAAGCACGACTTCCAGGATGAGCCTGGTTTGTCCGACGATATCGGGCGTCGTAAGCACCGCCACCGTCAGCAGACCGATTGCAGCCAGAAGCGTATTCAGCGATGAGGAAATCTTCGAGAAAGAAAGCGCCGACATTATATCCCCCGGGCAATACCCTGGGGGCAGCCACTCGCCCGAGAATAGGATGGCTTAGATCCAAACGTAAAGAGCGCAGGGACGTGCTGTCTCCTCTATGCCTATAATCCGGCAATCTGTGCCTTGCGCTGCTATTTTAGGCTGACCTCAAGAGGGAAGCCCTTGAAGGGCTTGATTTCCTTCAGCACGAATGTGGTCTGCATCTCCTTGATGCGCGGCAGGCGGCGCACCACCGCCATGGCGAAGTCGGCATAGCTGTCGAGATCTGCGGCTACGACCTGCAGCAGGAAATCCGCATCCCCGGCGATGCTGTAGCAGGCCACGACCTCGTTGAGTTTCAGCACGTCGCGCGAGAATTCCTCGGCTTCCGCCTCGCTATGGCTGTCGATCTTCACCCGAATGAAGGCAAGGACGCCGAGGCCGATCTGGCGCCTGTCGAGGGTGGCCGTATAACCCTGGATCACGCCCGTTTCTTCCAGCTGGCGCACGCGCCGCCAGCATGGCGACGTCGAGAGCCCGACTTCGGAGGAAAGCGCCTGATTCGTCAGGCGTCCGTCCTTCTGAAGGGCGCCGAGAATCTTCAAATCAATGGGCTCAAGAGAATTGGGCATATCCAACCGTATATCAGCAGAAACGGGGTAGATGCTACCATATTATCCAATTATACAGCAATAAAAAGGCAAGATTGTCCCCGATGCGCGAGATATCCTGCGATCACTTTTATCAATTGCAGCAGGTCTCCATGCTTCCCGATATTCGTCTAGCCATCGTCATCAATCCGGCATTGCCGCTCGGTCTGATCGCCAACACCGCCGGTGCCATCTCGATCGGCTTGGGCGCAAAGTTTCCTGCGCTCGCGGCCAGGCAATTGACTGACAGGGAGGAGCGCACCATCGACATCAGCTCGAACATGCCCGTTCCGATACTGCAGGCGGATGCGGAAACCATACGATCTCTGTTGCTGAAGACCCTGCCGGTCGAAAACGACCGCGCAATCGTTCCGTTTCCTGCCTTTGCCCGCTCGCTGCACGATTACAGGGAATATGAGGCGATATTTCCGGATCGCGATCTTGCGGGCGAGGCGATCGACGGTCTTGGGCTGGCTGGCCCTGCGAAGTGGGTGAAATCGCTGACTGGTTCTCTGAAGTTGCTGCGATAGTGTCCGCTAAGAAAAAAGGCCGGCTTGCGGAGATAGAGAGATCCGCTTCGCCGGCCGAGCAAGGACTGAAGAAGAAGGGACGATACACTTCAGTCATCGGACGATGGTGTTCCGATGGTTTGGACGATAGGCCAGCCAGCCTGAACGGGTTCCGAACCATCCGTTCATCTGCGGTTCACGCAGCGATTTTCCGCAAAATGGGAGGCGGGCACAGGGGCTTGAACTCCGCAAAAGCGATCCCCATCTCTTTTTCGCGGGTGCCAAACGGGCCTGCGAAACCGTCCCGGGGCCGCCGAGAGTGGGGTCATGGGACAGAATTGAAATCGCAATTGTCGCTCACAGGAGGACTTCCATGCGTCACGTAGACTTCTCTCCCCTTTATCGTTCCACCGTCGGTTTCGACCGTCTCTTCACCATGCTCGACAGCCTTGGCCAGCCGGATCAGGCCCAGACCTATCCGCCCTACAATATCGAGCGCACGGGTGAAAACACCTATCGCATCACCATGGCCGTTGCCGGTTTCGATGAAAAGGAACTGAGCATCGAGGCCCACGCCCATGTCCTTCAGGTCAAGGGCGAAAAGAGCGAAGAGCCGGCTGAAACCAGCGAATATCTCTATCGCGGTATCGCCAAGCGTGCCTTCGAGCGTCGTTTCCAGCTTGCCGACCATGTCGAGGTTCAGGCTGCTTCACTGAAGAATGGTTTGCTGCACATCGACCTGCTGCGCAACATTCCTGAAGCCATGAAGCCCCGCCGTATCTCCATCGCGGCCGAGCCCGTGGAAACCCCGAAGGCCATCGAGGCTCATATCAACTAAGTACGGCTGACGGTCTTGGACCGTCATGCGGGTTGGCGGTCTCTGGCCGCTAAGCTCCTGATCCTCCCAAGATCAAAAGAAGCGGCGCTCCATGGGAGCGCCGCTTTCGTTTTGTCTGATATCGGACGGCTCAGGCCGCGTTCGTCGCTTCGCCGGACTTTGCGCCGGCCTGTGCCTTCGCAGCCTCGCGCCGCTTGGCGGCATCGGCATATTTCTGGGCAAGCACGGCGCAGGTCATCAGCTGGATCTGATGGAACAGCATGAGCGGCAGCACGATGGCGCCGATACTCTGGCCGGCGAAGATGACGTTGGCCATCGGCACACCGCTTGCCAGCGACTTCTTCGAACCGCAGAAGGTGATGGTGATCTCGTCGGCCTTTTCAAAACCAAGGGCACGGCTGCCGAACATGGTGATGCAGATTACCATTGCCAGAAGCACCATGTTCGCGATGACGACTGTGACGATGTCGAGGACGGAGAAGGTATGCCACAGCCCTTCCACCACGGCCTCGCTGAAGGCGGAATAGACGACCATGAGGATCGAGCCGCGATCGACCGGCATCAGGATCTTTTTCTTCGAACGGATCCAGTCGCCGATCCATGGCTGCAGCAGCTGGCCGGCGATGAATGGGGCGAGCAGCTGGAGCATGATCTGCCACAGAACATCCCAGGAAAAGCCACCGCCCTGGCCGCCGACCGAAAACAGGATGCCGACGAGCAGCGGCGTCAGGAACATGCCGAAGATATTGGAGGCGGACGCGGAGCAGATCGCAGCCGGCACATTGCCGCCGGCGATGGAGGTGAAGGCGATCGAAGACTGCACGGTCGAAGGCAGCACGCTCAAAAACAGCATGCCGGTATAGAGCGATACGGGGAGGATGCTGTTCGGAACGATATGGCCCATGGCCAGCACCAGCAGCGGGAAGATTCCGAAGGTCGTCAGCAGGATGACAAGGTGCAGCCGCCAGTGCAGCAGGCCGGCGATGACGACATCGCGTGACAGACGCGCGCCATGCAGGAAGAACAAGAGGCCGATGGCGAAGTTGGTGGCAATGCCGAAATAGTGAGCGCTGGCCCCCTGCACCGGAAAGAAGGATGCCGTCAGGACGGTGAGCACCAGCAGCATGGTGAAGGTGTCTGGAAGAAAGCGGCGCATCGTGCCTACCCCAATCGCATTGCAAGTCTTGATGATGACTCCTTGCAGATAGACCTATTGTGATCCACGATGCAAGGAATAACAGTTATCACAATATAGGATAATCCATGCTGGATCTCACGCAGTTGCGCAGCTTCGTCGCCGTCGAGCAGATGGGCAGCTTCACGCTTGCGGCCGAGCGGCTGGGGCTCGGGCAGTCAACGGTCAGCCAGCATATACAGCGGCTGGAAACCGAATTGGGGCGAAAACTTTTGGCGCGTGACACGCACCGCGTCGTCCTGACTGGCGATGGCGAGGCGCTGCTCGGCCATGCGCGCCAGATGCTGTCGATCGAAGGGGAGGTGCGTCAGCTTTTTGCCGGCAACAGCCTGCGCGGCAATCTTCGGCTCGGCGTTTCCGAGGATTTCGTCACCAGCCAACTCCCGGACGTATTGGAGGAATTCGTGCGTTCGCATCCTTCCGTCGATCTCGAGCTGACGGTCGCGCTTAGCGGCGTGCTTTATGAGATGCAGGATAATGGCGATCTCGATCTGGTACTTGCCAAGCGGCGGCTCGGCGACGCGAGAGGCAAGCTCGTCTACCGCGAGCCGCTGGTCTGGCTGGCCCGCGACCCGGATCGTATCCGCAAGCTTGCAGGGCCATTGCCGCTGATCGCCTTTCCGACACCGAGCGTGACGCGTGCGGTCGCGCTCGAGGCGCTGCGCCGGCAGCAGATGCCGTGGCGCATCGTCTGCACCTGCGGCAGCCTGAGTGGCCTGACCGCAGCGGCGCGTGCTGGCATGGGCGTTCTTGTTCAGCCGAAAAGCATGGCTCCCGCCGGATTGATCGAGATAGCCCCAGGCTGGCTACCCGTCCTTGAGGACGTGGAGTTCGTGCTCGTGCCGCGCAAGGGCGCGGACCAACTTCTGGTTAGTGCGCTCTCTGACGACATACTCTCCAAGGTGCGGGGGCCCCGATCAAGCTGACAACGAAATCGTCTATCAGCTATCGTTAAAAGCCGTTTCCCATCATGCAGATGAGATCCGGATTTATTTTGCCGGCTGATTTATTGTTGCGCCCGTTTTCAGGCGGAAGTCAGCTTATTCTGCTATCTCCGGTGGCGATGGGGGAGTTGCGGGGGGATAGCCGTTCCGATGACATATGGTGCCATCTTCATTTCCGGACTTGTCGCCTGCGTCGTGGCAATGACGATGATCGTACATCATGCACCGGCGTCCGACCGCGACGATCTATCGAACTTCGCAATGATCGCCCATCGGAATCAAAACTGACTTTTTGCCGCTATTGCGAGCGCCGTCCGGTCCGGAAGCCGGCTCCGGCGCTCTTTTTCTTGCGGGTCAGGCCAGGCAGGCGAGGAAATTCGCCACATCGGCTTCGGTGGTGGCGAAGCTTGTCACGAGCCGGATCAGCGTTTCATCCCTGCCGACCAGATCCGGCTGCGACTCTGGAATTGGCCATTCGTAGAACTTCGCTCCCTTGTCTTCTGCAGTCTTGGCGGAGGATTTTGGGATGATCGCAAAAACCTCGTTCGAGGCAGTCGGCCAGGCGAGACGAGCGCCGCTGGTCTCTTCGAGGCCGGCGCGCAGCCGATCGGCCATCCCGTTGGAATGGCGGGCAAGGTCGAGCCAGAGGCCGTCCTGGAAATAGCCGTCGAACTGGGCGGCAATGAAGCGCGACTTGGAGAAGAGCTGGGCGGCGCGCTTGCGGATGAAATGCATTTCCTTCGCCTTCTCCTGATCGAAGAAGACGATCGCCTCGGCGCACCAGCAGCCGTTCTTGGTGGCGCCGAAGGAAAGAATGTCGACGCCGCGCTTCCATGTCATTTCGGCAGGCGTCGTGCCGAGCGCGACCAGGGCGTTGGCTAAACGCGCGCCATCCATGTGCAGCGGTAGCCGCCCGTTTGCCTGGGCGATGGCGGCGATGGCGTCGATCTCATCCAGCGAATAGACCGTGCCGATTTCCGTCGCCTGCGTGATCGTCACGGCGGCGGCGCGGCCATGATGCACGGCATCCTGCGGGAAGCGGGCGATCTTGGCGGAAAGCGCCTTGGGATCGATCTTGCCGAGAGCGCCTTCGACGGTGGCAAGACGTGCGCCGCTGAAGAAGTCAGGAGCACCGCATTCGTCTTCGGCGACATGCGCCTCGGTATGGCAGAAGCTGATGCCGCCCGGTTTCTGGACGCTGGCAAGCGACAGCGAATTGGCGGCCGTACCGGTTGCGACAAAGAAGACCGCGACCTCGCGCTCGAAGATCTCGGAGAATCTGGCTTCGACACGCTGGTCGAGCTCGCTTGTGCCGTAGGCGGAGGCAAAACCACTCGATGCGGCGAGCAGACGTTCGGCGACTTTGGGATGGGCGCCGGCCCAGTTATCGGAAGCAAAGAACATGAAAATGCACCAGATGAAGATTGAATTGCGGCTGGATTAGATAGGGTTGGCCGGACATTACGCCAATGCAAAAACCTATCAAGAGCATGAGTTTGAAGAATGCATCACAGAAATTGATTGACGCAATCAACAAATAAAATGATGCGCCGCAGCGAAACTTTATTGCTCTATTCCTGCAACAAAGGCAATCTTCCGTCTTTCGTTGACGAAATTTTGCCGTTTTGCTCTTGCGAAGGCGTGAGCTTTCTGGCATAGAGCTGATGAATTAGGACAGGGTTGCTGTCCTATTTTGGCCGCCGAGGCCGAAGATGTGCCCTCAGGGTCCTGACGATGTCGGGATTTCGAGCTATAGTTATCAGGAGCATGCCCTTTCAAGCCTTTTGAGGCGCGGGCAATGCGGCGGTGGAATAGCAGGGCGCGGAACGCTGACGACGGGCTCCACTTAAAGGAGCTGCGGTTCGCGGCCGGATCTTCACAATGCAACAGCGCTGTCGCGCGTCGGCCCCGGAAACGGACCGCGCGGGACGAAGGAGCGCCCGCGACGCGGGCCTTACCGGAGGGAAGACCATGACGAACAGGACGACGTTGACGAGTTTTGACCAGACCGCTGCAGTGAATGCTGCCGCTACGGCCAAGACGTCGAAACGCGCTGTCGGCATCCCGCCGAAACAGGGCCTTTACGATCCGCGCAACGAGCATGACGCCTGCGGCGTCGGCTTCGTCGCGCACATGAAGGGCCAGAAGTCGCACCAGATCGTGCGCGACGGCCTGTTCATTCTCGAAAACCTGACGCATCGTGGTGCTGTCGGCGCAGATCCGCTGATGGGCGATGGCGCGGGCATTCTCGTTCAGATTCCCGATCGCTTCTTCCGTGAAGAGATGGCGAAGCAGGGCGTCATCCTGCCGAAGGCGGGCGAATATGGCGTCGGCCATTTCTTCCTGCCGCGTGACGAAGCGCTGATCGAGCATTTCAAGACTGCGATCACGCAGGTCGTTGCCGAAGAGGGCCAGGTGCTGCTCGGCTTCCGCGACGTGCCGGTCGACAACTCCTCCCTGTCGAAGGCGCCCGATATTGCCGCCACCGAGCCGCATCATGTGCAGGTCTTTATCGGCGCCGGCCGCGATGCCGGCACGAACGAGGAATTCGAGCGCCGCCTCTTCACCCTGCGCAAGGTAATCTCCAATCGCATCTATGCGGAATATGAGGGCGAGGAGAGCAGCTTCTACCCCGTGTCGCTGTCGAGCTCGACCATCGTCTACAAGGGCATGTTCCTCGCCTATCAGGTGGGCGCCTATTATAAGGACCTCTCCGATCCGCGCTTCGAGACGGCGGTTGCGCTCGTGCACCAGCGTTTCTCGACCAACACTTTCCCGTCATGGAAGCTTGCCCATCCCTACCGCATGGTCGCGCATAACGGCGAAATCAACACGCTGCGCGGCAACGTCAACTGGATGGCCGCCCGCCAGGCTTCGGTCTCTTCGCCGCTCTTCGGCGAGGATATCTCCAAGCTCTGGCCGATCTCTTATGAAGGTCAGTCGGACACCGCCTGTTTCGACAACGCGCTCGAGTTCCTCGTGCGCGGCGGATACTCACTGGCGCATGCCATGATGATGCTCATCCCCGAAGCTTGGGCCGGCAACCAGCTGATGGCGCCGGAACGCAAGGCGTTCTACGAGTATCATGCCGCCCTGATGGAGCCATGGGATGGCCCGGCCGCCGTCGCCTTCACCGATGGCAAGCAGATCGGCGCGACGCTCGACCGTAACGGCCTGCGTCCAGCCCGCTATCTCGTCACCAGCGACGACCGCATCATCATGGCGTCCGAGGCCGGCGTTCTGCCTGTCGAGGAAGAGAAGATCATCCAGAAGTGGCGCCTGCAGCCGGGCAAGATGCTGCTGATCGACATGGAAAAGGGCCGTATCATCTCCGACGACGAGGTGAAGTCGGAACTATCAGGCAAGCATCCCTATCGCAGCTGGCTGAACCGCACGCAGCTGATCCTGGAAGACCTGAAGCCTGTGGAGCCGCGGGCGCTGCGTCGCGACGTGTCGCTGCTCGACCGCCAGCAGGCCTTCGGCTACACGGCTGAAGACACCAAGCTCCTGATGTCGCCGATGGCGACGACGGGGCAGGAAGCCGTCGGTTCCATGGGCACGGATACGCCGATCTCGGCGATGTCGGACAAGCCGAAGCTGCTCTATACCTACTTCAAGCAGAACTTCGCGCAGGTGACGAACCCGCCAATCGATCCGATCCGCGAAGAGCTGGTCATGAGCCTGGTGTCGTTCATCGGCCCGCGCCCCAACCTGCTCGACCATACCGGCATGGCCAACGCCAAGCGTCTGGAAGTGCGCCAGCCGATCCTGACCAACGGCGATCTCGAAAAGATCCGCTCGATCGGTCACACCGAGGATCGCTTCGACACCAAGACGCTCGACTTCACCTATGATGTCGAACGCGGTGCCGAAGGCATGCCCGAGATGCTCGACCGTCTCTGCGAGCGGGCGGAAGCGGCCGTTCGTGGCGGCTACAACATCATCGTGCTGTCAGACCGCCAGATCGGACCGGACCGCATCGCGATCCCGGCGCTGCTGGCGACGGCTGCCGTGCACCATCACCTGATCCGCAAGGGGCTGCGCACCTCGGTCGGTATCGTCGTCGAAACCGGCGAGCCGCGTGAAGTGCATCATTTCTGCCTGCTGGCCGGCTACGGCGCGGAAGCGATCAACCCCTATCTGGCCTTCGACACGCTGCTCGACATGCATCAGCGCGGCGAATTCCCGAAGGAAGTGGACGCGACCGAGGTCGTCTACCGCTACATCAAGGCTGTCGGTAAGGGCATCCTCAAGGTCATGTCGAAGATGGGCATCTCGACCTATCAGTCCTATTGCGGTGCGCAGATCTTCGATGCTGTGGGCTTGCAGCAGGAGCTGGTCGACAAGTATTTCTTCGGCACGGCGACGATGATCGAAGGCATCGGCCTTGAGACGATCGCCGAGGAAACCGTCTCCCGCCACAAGGCTGCTTTCGGCCGCGATCCGCTGCTCGCAAGCACGCTCGACATCGGCGGCGAATATGCCTACCGTATGCGCGGCGAAAGCCACGCCTGGACGCCGGACGCTGTCGCGGCCCTTCAGCACGCCGTGCGTGGGAATGCCGAGGACCGCTATCGCGAATTCTCCGAGATGGTGAACGAGTCGGCGCTCCGGATGAACACGATCCGCGGCCTCTTCAAGATTAGGGGTGCGGAAGCCCTCGGCCGCAAGCCGATCTCGATCGACGAGGTTGAGCCGGCCGCCGATATCGTCAAGCGCTTCTCGACGGGCGCCATGTCCTTCGGCTCCATCAGTCGCGAGGCGCATACGACGCTGGCCATCGCCATGAACCGCATCGGCGGCAAGTCGAATACCGGTGAAGGTGGCGAGGAAGCCGACCGCTACATGCCGCTCTTCGACGGCTCGCCGAACCCGGAACGTTCCGCTATCAAGCAGATCGCCTCCGGCCGTTTCGGCGTGACGACCGAATATCTGGTCAATGCCGATGTGCTGCAGATCAAGGTCGCGCAGGGTGCCAAGCCCGGCGAAGGCGGCCAGTTGCCCGGCCACAAGGTCGATGCGACGGTTGCCAAGACCAGGCATTCCACACCGGGAGTCGGCCTCATCTCGCCGCCGCCGCATCATGATATCTATTCGATCGAAGATCTGGCACAGCTGATCTACGACCTGAAGAACGTCAACCCGACTTCGGATGTCTCGGTCAAGCTCGTCTCGGAAGTCGGCGTCGGCACGGTTGCCGCCGGCGTCGCCAAGGCGCGCGCCGACCACATTACCGTCTCGGGCTATGATGGCGGCACCGGCGCTTCGCCGCTGACCTCCCTCAAGCATGCCGGTTCTCCCTGGGAGATCGGCCTTGCCGAGACCCAGCAGACGTTGGTGCTGAACGGGCTGCGCTCGCGCATCGCCCTGCAGGTGGATGGCGGCCTGAAGACCGGCCGCGACGTCATCATCGGCGCGCTGCTCGGCGCCGACGAATTCGGCTTCGCCACCGCGCCGCTGATTGCGGCCGGCTGCATCATGATGCGCAAGTGCCATCTCAACACCTGTCCGGTTGGCGTCGCCACCCAGGATCCGGTGCTGCGCAAGCGCTTCAAGGGCGCGCCGGAGCATGTCATCAACTACTTCTTCTTCGTCGCCGAAGAAGTGCGCGAGATCCTCGCCTCGCTTGGCGTTGCCAAGCTGGACGACATCATCGGCGCTTCCGAGCTTCTGGAGAAGGACGACATGCTCGCCCACTGGAAGGCGAGGGGCCTCGATTTCAGCCGCATCTTCCACAAGGTCGATGTGCCGAAGGAAGAGACCTACTGGACGACGGTGCAGAAGCACCCGATCGACGACATTCTCGACCGCAAGCTGATCGAGAAGGCGGAGCCGGCGCTCTCTTCGAAGACGCCGGTTGCCTTCGAAGTCGACATCAAGAACGTCGACCGTTCGGCCGGCGCCATGCTATCGGGTGCGGTTGCCAAGCGTTACGGCCACCGCGGCCTGAAGGACGACACGATCAACGTTACCCTGAGGGGCACCGCCGGTCAGTCTTTCGGCGCGTTCCTCGCACGCGGCGTCACCTTCAACCTCATCGGCGACGGCAATGACTATGTCGGCAAGGGCCTTTCGGGCGGCCGCATCATCATCCGTCCGCCCGAAAATTCGAAGATCGTTGCTGAGAATTCGATCATCGTCGGCAACACCGTGCTCTACGGTGCGACCGAGGGCGAGTGCTATTTCCGCGGTGTCGCGGGTGAGCGCTTCGCGGTCAGAAACTCCGGCGCGATCGCCGTCGTCGAAGGCGTGGGCGACCACGGCTGCGAATATATGACCGGCGGCGTCGTCGTCGTGCTCGGCGAAACCGGCCGCAACTTCGCGGCCGGCATGTCGGGCGGCGTGGCCTATGTTCTCGACGAAAAGGGCGATTTCGCCCGTCGCTGCAACATGGCGATGGTCGAGCTGGAGCCGGTTCCGGAGGAAGACGAGCTGCTGGAGAAGCTGCACCATCACGGTGGCGACATCATGCACAAGGGACGCGTCGACGTCTCCGATGACATGACACGCCATGATGAAGAGCGCCTCTTCCAGCTGATTTCGAACCACGTCCACTATACCGGCTCGACGCGAGCAAAGGAGATCCTCGATCACTGGGCCGACTACCGCCCGAAATTCCGCAAGGTCATGCCGGTCGAGTACCGCCGTGCCCTTGAGGAAATGGAACGTAGCCGGATGAGCGTGGCGGCGGAATAATCCGTCCCGGTTCTGAAACCAGCCGAGGGTTTCGCCTCGCATTGCGATCGCCATCATGGCGATCGCGACTGTCGAATAGCGGAATCGGATTTGAATTAAAGTGCCGGACAGGGAAACCGAGATGACCCTCAGGCACGGGAGCCATGAGCTCCTCTTTTAGAGTGAGGAAACGAAAGCATGGGCAAGGTAACAGGCTTCTTGGAAATCGACCGGCAGGTGGCGAAGTATCAGCCGGCCTCGGATCGCATCCGGCATTTCCGTGAATTCACGATCCCCATGTCGGACCAGGAAGTGCAGAAACAGGCAGCTCGCTGCATGGACTGTGGCATTCCCTATTGCCACGGCCCGACCGGCTGCCCCGTGCACAACCAGATCCCCGATTGGAACGACCTCGTCTACAACAACAATTGGGAACAGGCGATCCATAACCTGCATTCGACCAACAACTTCCCGGAATTCACCGGCCGCGTCTGCCCCGCACCCTGCGAGGAAGCATGCACGCTGAACCTGGAAGATGCGCCGGTCGCCATCAAGACTGTTGAGCAGGCGATTGCCGACAAGGCCTATGAGCTGGGCTTCATCCGCCCGCAGCCGGCAACCGTGCATACGGGCAAGAAGGTCGCGATCATCGGCTCTGGCCCTGCCGGCATGGCAGCCGCCCAGCAGCTCGGCCGCGCCGGTCACGACGTCCATGTCTATGAGCGCGAAAGCAAGCCCGGCGGCCTGCTGCGCTATGGTATCCCGGACTTCAAGATGGAGAAGAACTTCATCGATCGCCGCGTCGAGCAGATGAAGGGCGAGGGCGTCACCTTCCATTGCGGCGTCAATGTCGGCGTCGATGTCAAGGTCGAGCAGCTTCTGGCGGAGCACGATGCCGTGCTCTATTGCGGCGGCTCGGAAACCCCGCGCGAAGCGGGCATTCCTGGCATGACGCTGGCAGGCGTCCATGACGCCATGCCCTATCTCGTGCAGCAGAACCGCCGCGTCGGCCGCGAAAACATCGACAGCGTTGGCTGGCCCGCCGATCCGATCCTGGCTGGCGGAAAGCACATCGTCGTCGTCGGCGGCGGCGATACGGCATCCGACTGCGTCGGCACCGCATTCCGCCAGGGCGCGGTGAAGGTGACCCAGCTCGACATCCGTCCGCAGCCGCCGGAAAAGGAAGACAAGCTCGCCGTATGGCCGTTCTGGGCGACGAAGATGCGCACGTCTTCCTCGCAGGCCGAAGGCGCGGTTCGCGAATTCCAGGTCGCAACGCTCGAGTTCATCGGCGAAGACGGCGTGCTGACGGGTGTGAAGTGCTGCGAAGTGGATGAGCGCCGCAAGCCGATCGCCGGCACGGAATTCGTCATCCGCGCTGACCTCGCCTTCATCGCCATCGGCTTCCGCGGTCCGTTCACCGACAGCGTGCTCAAGGAACTCGACGGCAAGCTGACGCTGAACACGGATCGCCGCGGCTCGACCAACGTCGTTGCCAACGACAGGGACTACAAGACTTCGATCGACAAGTTCTGGACAGCCGGTGACGTCCGCCGCGGCCAGTCGCTGGTGGTCTGGGCGATCCGCGAGGGCCGTCAGGCCGCCCGTGCGATCGACGAGGCTCTGATGGGTTCGACGGTTCTGCCGAACTAAGTTTCGCTGTCCGTTCGCGCAAAGTTATTGAAGGCCGGGTTCTCGATGAATCCGGCCTTTGTCGTTAACGGCTTGCGGCGATATTCCAGTTGTAGATGCAGCGATCGAGGCCGATGGCGATTTCGAGCACCGTGACGTCATGGTCTATCGCGGCCCCCTTCTTCGGCTGGCTGCGGTAGCGCTGAGGGAAATCCGTGCGTTTCGAGATCGAGCAGACCTCCATCCATTTATCGCCGTTATCGACCTCGATATCCATCGTCACCTCGGAATAGGCCGGAAGCCGATCGGATGGGGCGATCCGTGTCGGCAGATGGACGACCGAGGCGATCATCCGGCGGACCGGTTCAAGGGAGGCAGAGTGATAATCGTTGCCGCTATCGGTGGTGAAGGCGCATTGGAATTCGAGCTGCCAGAACTCCTTGAGCCGCACATGCTTGCTCGGTTGGTCCTGTTCCCGGCGATAGGATTTTCCCGCCTGCCAGACGCATAGTGGCAGCCTTGTTCTGGAATGGTTTCCGAGAAGATGCTGCATGTAGGCATAGGTTGAAGATGTCGTTTCCGGCCGCAGCACAAGTTCGGTCTCGGTGTTCGACATTTGCTCCTGCACCCATATGTCTGAGTTGGAATAGGCGTCCGAAACGAGGTTTCGAGGCATCAGAGTCGGTGCTTCGACCCTTCGCATACTCCAGGCGGGATTTGCCGATCGCAGGAAGTTCGCGACTTCATCGGAAAAGAAGCGGATGAAATCGTCGCGCAGTTTAATGTCCCGCTCTTCCCAGTGAACGAGCGAATTGACGTTATAGATATTGAGCACGTGCCATTCTCCATGGGCAACGTTGAAGTCTTGAGGTTGAGGGCTTTACGTCCAGCCGCCGCCGGACGCATCAACGCCTCCGGCTGTCACGACTGGACGCGGAGACCTCGGCCGGAGAAAGCGCGCAAAACCGCAACCTGCGGGCAGGTGCGGTAACGATCGATCTGATCTGCGCTTTTGGTGCTCATGCAGTTCTTCTATTGGCGGGGCGCCGCGTTGTCAAACCGCCTCCAGGTCGCCTATCGTGCAACCGATCCCGGCAATCGGTAGTCGTCTACGCGGCCGACAGGCGCCGGGTCCATCAGCCCCTTCTCGACCAGAAGATCGCGTGGCGATGAAGTCGTTGCGGCAGGAGCAGGGCTGCTGCCGAGAAGCTGCGAGCCGCCGTCGAGATCGGGATCGGAGAGGCTCATCGGCTGCGTGCGGGTAATCTTTTCCGGTTCTGCGCCGGGAAGATTGGCCTGTTGCGCCGGCAACGGATTGCCCGTGTCCAGGCGCGTGATGTCCGGGCTTGCCTGATCGCCCAGGATCCGGCGTGCGGATTTCTCCAGATAGAAGGCGACCTTGCGCTTGCCGGCTGCCGTCAGATTGACGCCGTCGGCCGTTCTCAACCGGACCTGCTGGCCGTTGATATCGGAGCCGGTCACGATGAATTCGCCGTTCTGGTCGGTAAATCCGTCCCATATGTCGATGAACTCACCGCCGACGCTGGTGGTCTGGCTTTGATAGATCTGGTTGAGCTTAACAGCGCTGGCGGTCAGCTGATCGGAGCCGAAGGAGGGCAGGCCAACCCAGAGCAGCGGAATATGACGGCTCGTCACCAGTTTGGCGAATTGCTGCACGCGCTCTTCATAGGCAAGGAACCACGGGTCGGTGCCGTATTTCTCGTTGAGCCCGTCGCCGATCATCTGCTGGCGGTCGTTGGCGCCGATCATGACGACGACCATGGCCGGTTTCAGCTGATCGATCATGCCAGGCAATTGCTGCGGCCAATTGTAATAATCCTGCCGCACGAGACCGGAGGCGACGTTGCCGCGGGACTGGATGACGACGCCGGGGGAGGTGGAGAAGGCATCCTCCAGCCCGGTTGCCAAGCCGCTTGCCAGAAAATCGCCGACGACAAGGATGGTCTTGGCATCGGGGAGCTTTTCTGCGGGCGGTGGCGTTTCCGGCTGCGCGACTGGCTGGCGCGGCGGCGGGGTCGGCCGCTTTTTCGGCTGCACCTTGCGCCGTGGCGGCGGCTGCTCGATGGGCTGATCCGGGTAATCGGGCTCGCGGGTGCCGAACAGCATATCGAACAGGTTCCGCCGCGGCCGCTCCTGCGCCTGCGCCATATTCAGCAGGCAGCCAAGCGCGATGACGACGCTGAGAAATGCCGTCAGAACAATCCTTAGAGTTGCGGTGGTCGCGCGGGCAGAGTGTTTCATCATCGCTTCTTTTCCGCTCACGAGTCCGGGCCGCGAAATGACGAGTTCATCGTCCTGGCCATCCCGGATTCGCTGGAGGCGGCCTACTTGCGCAATGCTTTCAGCAGGCTCATCGATGGCTCGCCGTCCGCATCCATACCCATGCGCTGCTGGACAGCCGATATTGCGGCCTTCGAGCCCGAGCCGAAATTCCCGTCGACCACGCCGTCATAATAGCCGAGCTCCTTCAGACGCGTCTGCAGTTCGAATTTCTGCTTGACGTCGAGCGCGCCGCTCGGACGCGGCCAGGATTGCTGCATGCCGCCATATCCGGCGATCTGGTCCGCGAGCAGACCGACGGCCAATGCATAGCTGTCGGAGGCGTTGTAGCGCTTGATGGTGAAGAAGTTGCCGGTCATCAGGAAGCCGGGACCGTTCGGCCCGCCGGGCATCTTCAACTGCGCACGGTCGGAGGTCGTGCGGAAACCCTTGCCGTTGGGACGTACGAAACCGAGGGCCGCCCATTGCGCGATCGTATGGGTCTTGCCGGCCTGGGCGTTGCCACCGGGCGGCACGACCACCTCGTAACCCCACGTCCGGCCGGTATCCCAGCCATTCTTGGCGAGAAGATTGGCTGTTGTCGCCAGGGCGTCCGGAACGGAATTCCAGATATCGGCATGGCCGCTGCCATCGGCATCGACGGCATAGAGCAGATAGCTCGTCGGAATGAACTGCGTATGGCCCATGGCGCCGGCCCAGGAGCCGTTCAGGTCCTTGCGCGAGATATCGCCCTTCTGCAGGATTTTCAGGGCGGCGATGAGCTGCTTCTTGGCGTAGTTCGCCCGCTTCGGATCGGCATAGGCAAGGGTCGCCAGCGCGCGGGGGACATAATGCAGCCGATCGTTCTTGGCGAGAACCTCGCCGTAATTCGACTCCATCGACCAGATGGCCAGCATGATATTGCGATCGACGCCGAAATGTTGTTCGAGCGTGCGCAGTGTGGACCCGTACTTGACCGCCATCTTACGGCCAATATCGACCGTATAGGGATTGACACGGGAGTCGAGGTAATCCCAGATCTGGGACTTGAATTCCGGCTGGTATTGCGCCTTTTCAAGCACCGTGGGGTCCGGGTCGGTTACGCCGGCAAATGCATTGCGATAGGTGGATTGCGTAATGCCGCTCTTTGCGGCGGTGGCGTAGAAGCCCGCGATCCATTTCTGGAACCCAGGGTCAGCATTGGCGTTAACGGGAAGGAATCCCGCCAAGGCGCCGAGCGCGAGCGCCAGAGCGAGACCACGAAGGGAGTGTTTGCGGTTTACGGTCATCTACAGCCTTGTCCATCAATCGTTGGATTTCGGTGCGGCGATGCGCGTTGCATCGGCCCATGCGTGACGCTAAACGAACGAAGTCAACAAATTCTTTACCATGGAAGTTCGCGTCAGTCATTATTTGCAAAACAGTAGCAAATCTAATCTACTGACCTTTAGAATGGCTTTGTGCCAACTGATTTAATGCCCAGGAGGTATATGCGTGGGACAGCATAAGAAGGTTCGTAAGGCAGTATTTCCGGTCGCCGGACTAGGGACGCGGTTCTTGCCGGCGACCAAGGCGGTGCCGAAGGAAATGCTGACCGTCGTGGATAAGCCGGTGATCCAGTATGTCGTCGACGAGGCGATGGAAGCGGGCATCGAGCATTTCGTGTTCGTCACCGGCCGCAGCAAGCATGTTATCGAAGATTATTTCGATATTCAGTTCGAGCTTGAGCAGACGCTGCGCCAGCGTAACAAGAATGCCGAATTGTCACTGCTGAGCGGCCTGCTGCCGAAGGCCGGCACGGCAAGCTTCACACGCCAGCAGGAGCCGCTCGGTCTCGGCCACGCCGTCTGGTGCGCCCGCGAGATCGTCGGCGACGAGCCGTTTGCGCTGCTGCTGCCCGACATGGTCATGCGCGCCGAAAAGGGCTGCATGAAGGGCATGATCGAGCTTTATGAGCATAGCGGCGGCAATGTCATCGCCGTCGAGGAATGTGCGCCGGATCAGACCCATAAGTATGGTATCGTTGGCGTCGGCGAGACGATCGGCAGCGGCTTCCGCATCACGGAAATGGTCGAAAAGCCGGCCAAGGGCACGGCTCCGTCCAACTTCTTTATCAACGGTCGCTACATCCTGCAGCCGGAAATCTTCCGTATCCTCGAAAGCCAGGAGCGCGGCGCCGGCAACGAGATCCAGCTGACGGATGGTATGCTGAAGCTTGCTAAGACGCAGGATTTCGCCGGCTATCACTTCCAGGGCCAGACGTTCGACTGTGGCGCAAAGGACGGATTCATCCTTGCCAACGTCGCCTTCGCCTTGGCGCGTGACGACATCCGCCCGACCATTGAGGACGAGTTCAAGGCGCTGATCGCAGCCCTGAAATAGGGATCCGACCTTTTGAGAAAATCTTGAGGCCTGGCATATGCCGGGCCTCGATTCATTTGAGCTGGTAGTTTGGATCTAAGCGAAGGCGGTGCCTAGCGTTTTACCGTCAAACCGAGGCCGGCCTGGAACTGCCGAGTGCTGTCGCCCACATCCCGCGTTGTCAGCTGATAACCGACATTGCTGGTAAGATCGAGGTAACGGTTGATCCCCCAGGTTAGCCCGAACGCGGCGTCGTATTCGATTTCGTCGGCGGCGCTGCCATTGGAGGGGTAATTGCGCCACGTCGGGCCTCCCGTCAGCTTGGCGGTGAGATCGTCGCGCAGCTGATGGGTTATGGTGCTCGTGAGCTGATAAGCGGTGTAGCCGCTGAGGCCGGCCGTGGTCGACGGTTGTACGGTCGTCGAAAGGCCGACGCTGATATCGGTGCCGCGCTGCGGCGACCAGGCGAGGCTGCCGTCGATCGTCGGCGAGTCGACCGAGCCCAGGCGCGAATCGTCGAATTGTGTGTGCTGGTAGCCGAAGCCAAGCTCGCCCCTGAATTTTTCACCGAGGTCGAATTCGACACCGCCCTTGCCGCCATAGCTCTGGTTCGAGCGGGCATAACCGTTGCTGTCGCGCGTCTGATCGTAGACGGCGCGACCGAGAGTGACTTCGACGAAGGGAATGATGGCGGGCGAAAGCTCGTAGCCGATGCGGCCGCGCCAGGTTCCGGCCGTCTGATTGCGATCGCTGAGGGTGACCGTCGTCCCATCCGAAAGCACGGCGTCGGAATAGACGCTGCGTGTCAGCGCCACGGCCGTCGTGCCGCGCAGCAGGCCGAAATCGCGTTCCAGCGAGAGCCCGGCCGTGTACTGGTTGACGGCGGATTGCTTCGATGCGCCGGCGATCGCATTCGGATCGCTCGTGTCCTCACGGTAGAATTGATAGCCGGCGGTGACATGCGCAGTCGTGTCGGCGGGAAGATCCAGACGCAGGTCGGCATTGAGGTTGACGGTTGGCTTTTCCTCGCCGGTGCCGCTGATGTTCTTCTGCCAGACGCCCTCACCGGTGACGGTCAGGGCATGTCTGTCCCAGTCCGAAGTCAGGGTGCTGCGCAAGTCGGTCTGCAAAAAGCCGCGGTTATCCTTGGTGTCGCCGGTGCGATCCCGCTCGATGTTGATCGACTGGTTGATCGAAGGCTTCAGAGTGAAGGTGCCGAGCGGGATGCCCTGTGCATCTGCCCGATCCGGATACCGGCGGGCTCTCAGGTCATCAACGCTTGGTTCGCGCAGGTTCACGCGGCGCAGATCGTTATCCAGCGTCGAGCCGGTGGTTGTAGGGTCGATGCCGGTGAGGCGCAGCGGCGCGTTCAAGGGTGCGTCGCTGGAGGTCGACGCCTGGTTTGTTGGCGTGGCCGCCTGGTTGCCGGTGTTGGGTGCGGCATTTGGATCGGTCGGAGATGCCGTCGTCGACGCTGGCAAGGTATCGTCGGCGTTCTGGTCGGATGGCAAGGATTGCGCGTTGACCGGCAGCGGTGCGGCAAATGCGATGCCCCAGCCGAGCACGGCGGAGGTCGCCCATGCCGCCAGCCGGAAGGCACCATGACCCGCCTTGTCCTTGCCGATGCCCATGTTGTTTATATCTGACCCTGCTGGAAATGACCTAAATTCTTACCCAAGTGTAAAGCCGCGTGGTTAACGCTTGGTTGCCAAGTGATGGCGACAAGAAAGGGTTCGATAATATTTGTCGGGAAGGCGCTGCAGGCTGTCGTATCGCCATAAGTCGATCTTTGGTGGACAGATTTGCAGAAAAGCGTTAGGCCTCGCTCATGAATAAGAGAGCTGTAAGACTGATCGAGAACGGTGCGATCGAATCCGCGATGCGAACGATCGAGACCGAGAGACGGGGCATGGAGGCGCTGGAACGCGCGCTGACCAACGGCCTGGCCGAGCCTTTCAGCCGTGCGGTGGAGATCATCGGCGATATTTCCGGCCGTGTCGTGATCACCGGCGTCGGCAAGAGCGGCCATATCGGCAACAAGCTTGCCGCAAGCCTGGCATCCACCGGAACGCCGGCCTTCTTCGTGCATCCGGTCGAAGCCAATCACGGCGATCTCGGCATGATCACGCAGGATGATGTCATCATTGCCATCTCCTGGGGCGGCGAAAGCGCCGAGCTGCGAGGGATTATCAGCTATTCCCGGCGTTTTTCGATCCCGATGATCGCGATCACCGCCGGCGAGACTTCTACGCTTGCGCGTGAGTCGGACGTTGTGCTGCTGCTGCCAAAGGAGCAGGAGGCGTGCCCGCATGGGCTCGCGCCGACGACATCGACGCTGCTGCAGCTTGCCATCGGCGATGCGCTGACCGTCGCTCTTCTGGAAGCACGCGGCTTTACGGCCGAGGATTTCCGCACTTTTCATCCGGGCGGCAAACTCGGCGCCAGCCTCTCGCATGTGGCCGATATCATGCACAAGGGCGACCGTGTGCCGCTCGTCAGGCTCGGAACCGGCATGCCGGAGGCGGCGATGACGCTATCGAAGATGCGGTTCGGCTGCGTCGGCGTGGTCGATGATGACGGTTGCCTGTGCGGCATCGTCACCGATGGCGATATCGCCCGCAATCTCGGCACCAGCCTCGCGGAGAAGCTGGTGGATGAGGTGATGACCCCCAATCCGAAGACGGTGAAGGAAACGACGCTGGCGACGAGCGCCATGGCCGTGCTCAATCGTCACAATATTTCGGCTCTCCTGGTCATCGATGAAGCACGCCGGCCGATCGGTGTCGTGCATTTCCACGATCTGCTGCGGATCGGCGTTGCCTGATCAGACAGGCTCGACGGTGAGCTCGCGGCCGTTGCTGGCGACCACTTTGACGCGGGTGCCGACCGGCAAGTCCGGTCCGTTGACCGTCCAATAAGTGTCATTGAGGCGAATGCGCCCACGGCCTTCGGCTATCGGCTGGTCGAGCGTTGCCGTGCGCCCGACAAGGCTGGCACCGCGCTGGTTCAGGAACGGCTCGTCGGTCACCTGGTTGTTGTTATAGAGATAGCGGCGGCCGAGCAGGGTGACGATAACAGCCATGGCGGCGAAGACCAGCCCTTGAACCTGCCAGACCCAGAAGCTGCTTTCCCAAAACAGAAGCGACAAGGCGCCGACGATGATCGCGGCGAGCCCGATCCATACCAAGAAGAAGCCGGGCAAGACGAGTTCGGCGGCAAGCAGCGCCAGACCGGCGAGCCACCAGCTCCAGGGGCCGAGTTCGACGATGAGATTGTCGAACATCTCAGCTCTCCTTCGGTGGCAGCGGATTGATCGTTGGCGTTGTACGGACGGGGCCGGAGCGTGGCCGGGCCGGTTGCGTCGCGCCATTGCCATCGCCATTGTCGCCGAAGACTTCGCGCGCGATAGCGCCGATACCGCCAAGAGAGCCGATGATCGAGCTCGCCTCCATCGGCATGAGGACAATCTTCGAATTGCTGGCGGAGCCGATCGCGCTCAGGGCTTCGGTGTATTTCTGGGCAACGAAATAGTTGATCGCCTGCACGTTACCCTCGGCAATCGCTTCGGATACGACGCGGGTCGCCTTGGCTTCGGCCTCGGCCAGGCGCTCGCGCGCCTCGGCGTTGCGGAAGGCAGCCTCGCGCTGGCCTTCGGCTTGCAACACGGCTGCCTGCTTTGCACCCTCAGCGCGGAGGATCTGCGCGTTGCGCAGGCCTTCCGCCTCCAGGACCTGGGCGCGCTTTTCGCGTTCGGCCTTCATCTGTCGGCCCATGGCGTCAACCAGGTCTTTCGGCGGCTGGATGTCCTTGATTTCGACGCGTGTTACCTTGATGCCCCAGGGCTCTACCGCCTCATCGACCACGCGCAGCAGTCGTTCGTTGATGGCATCGCGATTGGACAGAAGCTCGTCCAGATCCATAGAACCCATGACGGAACGGATATTGGTCTTTGTGAGATTGAGGATCGCGGTTTCCAGATTGGTGATCTGATAGGCGGCCTGCGCCGCATTCAGCACCTGGAAGAAAGCGACTGCATCAGCGGATACGCTCGCATTGTCCTTGGTGATGACCTCCTGCGTCGGCACGGCCAGCACCTGCTCCATCACGTTCATCCGCACCCCGATTGTTTCGATGAAGGGCACGATCAGGTTGAGCCCCGGTTCCAGCGTGCGGATATAGCGGCCGAAGCGCTGAACTGTGTACCGATAGCCCTGCGGTACGGTCTTGATGCCCGCAAACAGCACCAGAATGACGAAGACCACCAAGGCAATCACAACGATGCTGAAACCACCCACTACCATCGAACTCCTCCATGGACGCGGCTGTCTGAGCAGGCTCGCGTCGCCTAAACCGCTACTGTTTGGCCTCGCTATGCTCGGTCGAGCTCACGAGGCGGCAGCTCAATCTTATGTGGTGGGTTAGCATGTTCTCAGCAAGTGAGGAATGGGGCTACAGCAGGCGTTTTGCTATGAGGTAGGTCAACCAATCACCGTCTGGGTCTTGCGTCCGGCGATTGATATTCATACTTTATATGGAGATTTCCGGCTCCGCTGCCACGCAGCTTTTCGGGCCAGCCTTAGCGCATTATCAGGGTGAAGCTATGAACTTAGATAGGACCTTGCGGTCGGTTGTGGCCGTGCACGCCTCAATTCCGGAAGATGCCTTTACGGCAGGAACCCTCGGCACACGCAGGGAAGGTAGCGGCGTCGTCATCCGCGGAAACGGCCTGGTATTGACGATCGGCTATCTCATCACCGAAGCCGACGAGGTCTGGCTCACGACCAATAGCGGCCGTGTCGTGCCCGGTCATGCGCTTGCCTACGATCAGGAAACGGGTTTTGGCCTCGTGCAGGCGCTCGGGCCTCTCGATGTGCCCGCCCTCGAATTCGGTGATACCGACAAGGCTGAGATCGGTGATGAAGTCGTCATCGCTGACGGGATCGGCCAGTTTGTCGAGGCGAAGATCGTCGCAAAGCAGGAATTCGCCGGCTATTGGGAATATCTGCTCGACGAGGCGATCTTCACGGCACCCGCCCATCCATCCTGGGGAGGTGCGGCTCTTATCGATGAGGACGGCAAGCTTCTCGGCATCGGCTCGCTGCATCTGCAGATGGCGACCCAGAACGGCGACAGCGCCGATATCAACATGATCGTGCCGATCAACCTTTTGATGCCGATCCTGGACGATCTGATCAAGCGCGGCCGCGTCAACAAGCCGCCGCGGCCTTGGCTCGGTGCCTTCTCGGCCGAAAGCAATGGCGAAGTCGTCGTCATGAGCGTCACCGAGGGTGGTCCGGCCGCCAAGGCTGGCTTGCGTCGCGGCGACGTCATTTCGGAAATCCGGGATGGCGAAGTCGATGGGCTCGCGGATTTCTACCGCAAGATCTGGGAGAGCGGTCCGGCTGGCTCCGAGATCCCCATGCGCGTATTGCGCGACGGCCGCGAGGCCTGGCTGCGCGTCAAATCCGCCGATCGCGGCAGCTTCCTCAAAAAGCCGCAGCTTCAGTAGGCACGTGTCGCCGGGATCAATCCCGGCGATCCGGTCAAACCCAGCCGAGCAACTCCCGCCGCACGACTTTTTCCAGCACGTTCATGCCGTCTTCGCTGTCGTTGAGACAGGGAATGTGGGTGAATTTGTCGCCGCCGTTGTGATGGAAGGATTCGGCGGCCTGTTCGGCGATCTCTTCCAGCGTCTCAAGGCAGTCGGAGACGAAGCCGGGATTGAGCACCGCGATACGCTTGGTGCCTGTCCTGGCAAGCTCTTCCACCGTCTTGTCCGTATAGGGCTGCAGCCATTCCTCAGGGCCGAAACGCGATTGGAACGTGACCATGAACTGATCTTCGGAAAGACCCAGTTTCTCGCGCAGCAGGCGACCGGTCTTCTGACAGAAGCAGTAATAGGGATCGCCCAGCTTGAAGTAGGACATGGGAATGCCGTGGAAGGAGGCGATGATCTTTTCAGGCTGCCAGTCCAGCGTCGCGAGGTGACGGGTGACGGAATTGGCAAGCGCCTCGATATAGGTCTCGTCGTCGTGATATTGCGGCACGGTGCGGATCGCCGGCTGCCAGCGCATCTTCTGCAGTTTCTCGAAGGCCTTGTCGTTGACGGTCGCCGTCGTTGCCGCCGCATATTGCGGATAGAGCGGAAAGAGCACGATGCGCTCGCAGCCATCGTCCTTCAGCGCCTGGATGCGATCGGCGATCGAGGGCTCGCCGTACCGCATGGCCCAGTCAACCTTGACGTTGGGCAGGTCGCGCAGCCGCTCGGCCATTAGGTCGGATTGGTTGCGCGTATAGGTGCGCAGATAGCTCTCGTTCTTATCCTTGTTCCAGATCGTCTCATAGGCCTTGCCGACCTTTTGCGGTCGGGTGTTAAGCACGATGCCGAACAGGATCGGATACCATTTCCAACGCGACCACTCGATGACGCGGCGGTCTGTCAGGAATTCGCGGAGGTAGCGGCGCATCGAGGAGTAGTCGGTGCCGTCGGGCGTTCCGAGATTGATGAGCAGCACGCCGACCTTGCCGTATTTCACGCTAGGGTGATCGGGCGGAAGCGTGGTCAGGGCTGCTGTCATCGATTGAATTCCTCTCAAGATATGAAGCACTTCACATAAGAACAAAAGCCGGTCCGGGAAAGCCCGGACCGGCTGGAGCAAGCGAGACAAATCGTCTTACTTGGCCGGAATCTTCAACTTTTCGCCAACCACCAGATGATGCGGCTTGATATTGCGATTGGCGGCCACGAGTTTGTGCCATTGTTTGGCATTGCCGTAATAAGTCTTGGCAAGATCCCAGAACGTGTCGCCGGCGACGACGATGTGGGTTGTCGGCGTCTTTGGCGGCTCGTTGACCTTGGCCTCCGGCGTTGCTGTTGCCGGAGCCGTGGTCGCGGGTGAAGACGCAGCCGGCGTTTCAGCCACTGGAGCTGAGGTGGCGGGTGTCGAGGCTGCCGGATCCGATTTTGCCGGGGCAGACGGCGTAGCCATCGGGTTTGCCGGCATGGTGGTGCTTGGCGTTGTCACCGTGGGAGGCGAGGAGGCCGGAGGGGTTATCGTGGACGACGCGCCACCGCTATCTCCAGCGGCCGCCGCCGGCTTCTGCTCCGGCGCTGTCTGCGTGGTATCGGCGGGCTTTGCGGGTTCCGGCTGTGCAGCCGGCGCTGCCGCGGCTATCTGGGTTATGCGGCCGTCCGTGTAAGGCTTGTACGGATTGTGTGCGCCAAGATAATCGGCGACCACCGATTCCAGATTGGGGCCGAAATCGTAGGCGTTCTTGCCGTCCTTTGCGAAGACGGCGTAGCCGTCGCCGCCGGCGCGCATGTAGTTGTTGCTGACGACGCCGTAGGTCTTTTCGGGATCGATCGGCTTGAACTCGGTGCCTTCCTGCACGTCGACGGAGACAAGACGGCTGCCCGGCGGCTTCGATTTATCGAAGCTGTATTTGAGGCCGGCGACCTGCGGGAAGCGGCCCGCCCCGTCATCGATCTGGCTAAGGCCGTTTTCGAGTGCCGCCTTCACGTCGGCTCCGGTCAGCTGGAAGGTTGCAACCGTGTTCTGGAAGGGCAGCACGGTCAGCACGTCGCCCATGCTGACATCGCCTGCGGCGATCGAGGCACGCAGGCCGCCGCCGTTCTGGATGGCGATGGAAATGCCCTGCGTCCTGGTGCGGTCAAGCATCGCATCGGCGACAAGATTGCCCATCGAGCATTCCCGAACGCGGCAGACTTCACGCGCGCCTTCGATCGGCCCCTGCGAATTACCGATGACCTTCTTGCGCAGTTCCTCGATCGGCTTTGCCATCTCCTGCACGCGTGACAGGATCGTCGGATCCGGCTTAATGGAGGAATCGAGCAGGATCGGATCGCCTTTGGCGTCCTTGACGGCGCCATTGTCATCGAAGGTGACGACGACGTCGCCGAGATATTTGCTGTAGGACGCGGCCTGTACAACGGGGACCTTATAGCCGGCCGGATTGTCGACCATGGTCGGATAGGGGCCGGCTGCCTTCGGGTCGGTATTCGACAGGAGCGTATGCGAGTGGCCGCCGACAACGACGCTGACGCCGGCGATCTTGGCGATCTTCTCGACATCACGGGGATAGCCAACATGGGTGAGCGCGATGATCTTGTTGACACCCTGCGATTTCAGCGCGTCGACTTCGGCGCTGATTGCGGCGGCATCGTCGGTGATCTTCACATGCGGGCCGGGGGAGGCGAGTTCAGGCGTTTCGGTGGTCACCGCACCGACGATGCCGATCTTCTGGCCGCCGATATCGAGCACGATCGACTTCTTGATGCGGTTGCCGAGCTTCGATTGGTCGTCGACTACCAGATTGGCGGTTACAACTGGGAACTGCGCCTTGTCGAGGAAGGCGGCCAACGGGCCTTCGCCATCGTCGAATTCGTGATTGCCGACCGTCATGGCGTCGATCTTCATGTCGTTGAGAAACTCGACTTCGGCCGCACCCTTGTAGGTCGTGTAGAACAGGGAGCCCTGGAAATTGTCGCCGGCATCAAGGACGACTACGTTCTGGCCGGCAAGGGCGGCACGCCGCTGGTCGATGGCGGCTTTCAGCCGTGCCGCACCACCGAAGCACTCGCTCTTGGCTTCTTCGGCTGCAGAGCAGGTGGCGTCGAATTTGTTGATCGATTCGACGCGCGAATGGAAATCGTTGAAGTGCAGGATGTTGAGCTGATAGTCCGCGAAGGCGGCGCTGGTACTCAGCGCCAGCAGCGTGGCCGCCAAAAGACCCACTCCGAAGGGCTGCTTCATCTGTCTCTCCTGTTGGTCATTGCAATCCGGCCCGCCAATGCCCCAAGGCGGTCCCCCACAGCGATGTTTTCATCCCGGCGGAGCGAGCGCAAGCAAAAGCTGTTGGCGTTATTAGGATTTTTACAAAGCGGCGAAATGCGCTGCCGGATCAGGCGCATGCCTCGACGGAGGCGAGCCCATAGGACTCCCGCAATGCCGCAGCGGCATTCCAGCCGACAGAGCAGAAGACGAGCACACAGCAGAGGGCGGTGACAAGATGAAGGCGTCGATTCCGCTTTCGATAGAGCAGAATAGCGCTGGCGCCGTAAATGAGCAAAGCCGGTACGGCGAAAAGGAGGACGCTCGCGGGGCCATCGCAATCAAGGGCGTCGATGCCCTGGGCTTGACAGCTATTTGCAGGGAGGACCGCCGCCAGAATGGCGACGGGCAATGCTGCGATCAGTACCAGATGGAGGATCAGCATTCCGCGCATGATGCCTTATCCGTCCATCGGGCCTTTATCAACCCTGGCGATTGAGCGAGAAGTGTCCGCCGGTTTCGGAGGTGCAGTTGAGCTGGCTGGGATTGGCCAGGAAGCAATTCACCTTCGACGAGGTGCGCTTGATGTTCGAATAGAGGTTGATCTGGATCATGCCCGACGGATCGGTCGTGTAGGTTCCAGAGGCCATCTGCTGGTTCGTGCCATCCGTCGTGTGCGTTTCGAACCGGCCGCCGTTAAAGGTCGAATTCAGGCCATTGGAATCGGCCCAGCTGCCTTCCACGGAATTCGTGCGCGGCTGGCCGCCGCCCGGATTCATCGCCATCGGCGGCGGTCTGGAGCCACCAAAATCCACGCAGGCAGATAAAGCTGCCGCAGCAGCGAGGAGGGCAAGAACGGTTCTCATCTTCATAAATTTCTCCCGCGAATAGAGGCGGTCTAAAGGCGTATCGGTTGCAAGGAAGATGGCGCGGCCATCGAGCTAAAGCAAGCCTTCACAGGCGATCTGCTTGATTTATCTGGCTTGCGTAACAAAAATGCCCGCACGACCTGTGCGGGCATTCGCTCTTGCATCAAGCTGACACTATACTCTTAGCGAACCAGAATGTTCCGGAACTGCCAGGGATCCTTGGTGTCGATGTCTTCCGGGAAGAGGCCTGGGCGACCATCGAGCGGGGTCCAGTCGGTATAGTGACCTTCGACCGGACCGAGATAGGGCAGCTGCACTTCGAGGCAGCGCTTGTAGTCGATCTCGTCGGCTTCGACGATGCCGGCCTTCGGATTCTCCAGCGCCCAGACCATGCCGGCGAGAACGGCTGAGGTCACCTGCAGACCGGTAGCATTTTGATAGGGAGCGATGCGGCGGGTCTCTTCGAGAGACAGGCGCGAGCCGTACCAGTAGGCGTTCTTGGCATGGCCGTAGAGCAGCACGCCGAGTTCGTCGATGCCGTCTTCCAGCTCGTCCTCGTCGAGAACGTGATGAACCGGCTGCGGCGTGCCGCCATTGCCGAACATTTCGTGCAGCGAAAGCACGGCGTCGTTGGCCGGATGATAGGCGTAGTGGCAGGTTGGACGGAAGGTGACCTCGCCGTCCTTGTCGCGCACGGTGAAATAGTCGGCGATCGAGATCGACTCGTTATGGGTCACCAGGAAGCCGTATTGCGGGCCGGGGGTCGGGCACCAGGTGCGCACACGGGTGTTGGCGCCCGGTTGCTCCAGATAGATGGCGGCCTTGCAGCCCTTCTTGTGCTTCTTGGCGTTCTTCGGCATCCAGTTTTCATGGGTGCCCCAGCCGAGTTCTGCCGGCTGCATGCCTTCGGAGATGAAGCCTTCGACCGACCAGGTGTTCCAGAAGACGTTGAGCGGCTTCGGATGCTTGGTGCGCTGTGTGTCGCGCTCGGCGATGTGAACGCCCTTGACACCGACCTTCTTCATCAGCTTGGCCCAGCCTTCGCGATCGTGCTGATCCGGCTCTTCGAACTTCAGGCCAATATCCTTGGCGAGGTTGACGAGCGCCTGCTTGACGAACCAGGAAACCATGCCCGGATTGGCGCCGCAGGTGGAAACAGCCGTCGTGCCGCCCGGGTTCTTTTCCTTCTCCTTGCGCATGGTTTCGCGCAGCGCATAGTTGGTGCGGTCTGCGTTCTTCAGGCCCTTGTCGAAGTAGAAGCCGAGCCAGGGCTCGACGACGGTGTCGATATAGAGCACGTCGAGCTTGCGGCACAGCTTGACCAGATCGAGCGAGCCGGTGTCGACCGAGAGGTTGACGCAGAAGCCCTGGCCGCCGCCTTCCGTGAGAAGCGGCTTCAGGAGATCCTTGTAATTGTCCTTGGTGACATGGGCCTGGATATGGCGGACGCCATGCTTTTCCAGGATCGCCAGGTGCTCGGCATCCATCTGCGGGTCGATGACGACCATCCGGCTCTTGTCGAATTTGAAATGGCGCTCGATCAGGGGCAGGGTGCCACGGCCAATAGAGCCAAAGCCGATCATTACGATCGGACCGGTAATTTCGGCATATACCGGATAGTTTTGTTTCGTCATTCTTTTCTCCTTCGAAAGGCAGGGCGCCGTTCGGTTCACGAAATTCAATCAGAGTTGCGCAAAAACGCGAGGTGAGCGGCTCTAATCATAATTTGATGTCACAATAAAGAGCTGTTGAGGGTTAGCCGGGCAAAGTCAAGTCGAGGCCAACATACACGCCATATGCGACGAGTTTGTTGCCCTCAAGGTTGGTTTTTGCTGACATAAACGGAATGCTGCGGAAGGCAAGCACCTTCCGCCGCTTAGGCCTTCAGGCTTTCCAATCCGTCGACGACGGTGGTGAGGGCGATTTCCTGGACTTCATAAGCGGCGACGCCCTGGATCGTGAAGGGGTCTGCGGCGACATAGGCCTCCAGTTCCGCTCGCTCGCCGCGGGCGAAGATGACGCCGCCTGTGCGCGGCACCTTGCGGCCGGAAGCGAGGAACCAGCCCCTAGCATAGCCTTCCTTCACCCAGGCCATGTGCGGCTCCATGTGCTTATCGGCTTCGTCATTGCCCTTGAGATAGGTAAGCGACAGAATGAACATTCAATCAATTCCATAGGAGTTGCGCGCGGATCAGGCCGCGCAGGGAGTTTCCGACATAAAGGGGGCGATCTTTCAGGTCCTCGAGGCGGATGCGGCCGACACGGGCCTTGCGCTGGCAGATGAGTTCGGTGCGCAGGACGCCTGCAAGTAGACCGGATGATATGGGAGGAGTGCGGAGCAGGTCCGCGCTATCCTCGAGGAAGACAGAGGTGATCGTCCCCTCGCAAACCTCATCCTTCTCATTGAGCAGCAGCACTTCGTCTGCCTCGTCTGGCCGGTATTCCGCGCGGGCTGCTTCATAGATGCCTCGTCGCGTGGTTTTGAAACGCAGCAGCTTATCGGAGCAATCGAGCCGGGTCGCAGCGACGCGCAAGCGCCAGACGGTGTCAGGCAAAAGCGGGACGAAGGGAGCGGTCGTCACCTCCGTTTTGCCTTCGCGGTCCAGTGTCAGCCGAACCCTCAAAGGCGCAGCAGTACCGGCAACCGCCTGTTCCAGTTTTCCGAGCACGTTCTTTGGAGCTGAAAAGCCGAGGCGGCGGGCGGATCGTTGTAGGCGGGCAAGATGCAGGCGCAGGCGAACGAAGCCGGTTTCCGGCTCGTAGCGCAGTGTCTCGATCAGGGAAAAGTCCTCTACCGGTCGATCCATCGGTCCCCCACGGCGAAGCGCGCCTTAAGGAGGCATTCTTCATATTCCGCTTCCGCCGTCGAATCGAAGACGATGCCTCCGCCGACATTGAACACCGCGCGACCGTCTTCGAAAAGCGTGATCGTGCGGATCGCCACGGAAAAACGCATGGCGCCGCCAGGCGAAATCATGCCGATCGCGCCGCAATAGGCGTCGCGCGGGCCGTCTTCCAATTCATGCAGGATTTCCATCGCCCGCATTTTCGGCGCACCGGTGATCGAGCCGCAGGGGAAGAGTGCTGCAAGGATATCGCGGATCGATATGCCTGGCAGCAGCTTGGCCTGCACATGGCTGACCATCTGGTGCAGGGTCGGGTAGGTCTCGATCTCGAAGAGTTTCGGCACATCCAGCGTGCCGACCTCAGTGATGCGGGAGATATCGTTGCGAAGCAAGTCGACGATCATACGGTTTTCGGCCTGCGTCTTCTCGTCGGCGAGCATGGCGGCGATGATGCGCTCGTCCTCGGCGGCATTTGCGCCGCGCCTGGCCGTGCCCTTCATCGGATGCGTCTCGATCCAACCGTGCTCGTCCGTGCGGAAGAAAAGCTCCGGCGAGCGCGACAGGATGATCGGGCCGCCGAGATCGACCAACGCGCCGTATTTCACCGGCTGCCGTTCGATCAGAGACCAGAAGGCGGCGCGGGGATCGCCGTTCCATCGCGTATGGATCGGCATGGTCAGGTTTGCCTGATAGCAGTCGCCAAGGCGCAGATGCTGGTGCAGCCTGTCAAAGCGCTCCTTATATATCTCGAAACTCCAAGCGGCCTTCGGCTCCGTGAGAAACTCTCGGTTTTCCAGGCGCTGTACCGGCTGGCCCAGCAGATGGCCATCAGCGGCAGGAGCATCGAAAACGCCGAAGCAGAGCAGGGGCGTTTCCCTGTTCTCCTCGGCGAAAGGTGCGAGTTTTTCCTCGAAGAGATGGCCGGCCTCATAGGCCATGTAGCCGGCAAGCCATTGTCCCTGCCGCTTGGCTTTTTCCATCCGATCGAGGGCATCGAAAAATTGCGCACGCGTATGAGCGACAATGATCTCGGCCGGCTCGGCGAAGATCATCATCTCTCCTGTGCTGTCGTCCCTGAAAAGGACGTAGGGTACGGCATCGGCCATGCGCGGGTGTCTATCGGGTCGTTGTGGTGTCATTTGTCAGGCACGTCCATCATTGCCGCGACTTCCGTGCCTGGCCCCTCACCCCAACCCTCTCCCCGCCAATGCGGGGAGAGGGAGTTACCGCAGCCGCTACAGCGTCTTTGGCGAAGAACGATGCGGTGAATACAGAACCAGTTCCCTCTCCCCGCAAGCGGGGAGAGGGCTAGGGTGAGGGGCCATGCACAGAGCTGCAGCAAAGGCGGACGTGCCTGTCCTGCTTCTCTTCAGCTCAGTTCTTATCTAACGCTTCCAGCTCGTCGATCAGCCCTTCGATCATCGACAGGCCCTTGCTCCAGAACGACGGATCGGTCGCGTCGAGGCCGAAAGGCTTCAGGAGTTCGGAATGATGCTTGGTGCCGCCGGCCTTCAGGAGCTCGAAATATTTCTCCTGGAAGCCTTTTTCTGCGCTTTGGTAGACGGCATAGAGCGAGTTCACCAGGCAATCGCCGAAGGCATAGGCATAGACGTAAAAGGGCGAGTGGATGAAGTGGGGGATATAGGCCCAGTAGGTCTCGTAGCCCTCGGAAATCTTGATCGCGGGACCTAGGCTCTCCTCCTGTACCGAGAGCCACAGCTCGCCGATGGTGTCCGATGTCAGCTCGCCATTCTTGCGGGCGGTATGAACCTTGCGCTCGAATTCATAGAAGGCGATCTGGCGCACGACCGTGTTGATCATGTCCTCGACCTTCTGCGCGAGCATCGCCTTGCGTTCGCGCTTGTCGGTGGTCTTGTCGAGCAGCGCGCGGAAGGTCAGCATCTCGCCGAAAACGGAGGCTGTCTCCGCTAGAGTCAAAGGCGTCTGGCACATCAGTGCGCCCTGGCCTCCGGCCAGCACCTGATGCACGCCATGGCCGAGCTCATGCGCCAGCGTCATGACATCGCGCGGCTTGCCCATATAATTGACCAGTACGTAAGGATGAGCCGACGGTACAGTCGGATGGGCGAAGGCGCCCGGCGCCTTGCCGGGGCGCACCGGCGCATCGATCCATTCCTCGTCAAAGAAGCGCTTGGCGATATCAGCCATTTCGGGGGCGAAATTACCATAAGCCGATAGAACCGTATCCTTCGCATCGGCCCAGGGGATCAGCGCGTTGGGCGTTTCCGGCAGCGGCGCATTGCGGTCCCAGAAGTTCATCTGGTCCATGCCGAGCCACTTGGCCTTCATCTTGTAATAGCGATGCGAAAGCCGCGGATAGGCCTCTCGCACGGCGGCCGCCAGCGCATCCACTACCTCGCGCTCGACGCGGTTGGCGAGATGCCTGCTGTCGGCAATATCCTCGAAGCCCCGCCAGCGGTCGGCGATTTCCTTGTCCTTGGCGAGCGTATTGGTAATCAGCGTGAAGGTGCGCAGATTGGCCTTGAAGGTTTCGGCAAGCGCCATGGCGGCCTTGCGGCGCACTTCCGGGTCCTGCTCCTGCAGCATGTTCAAGGCGACTTCCAGCGGCTGCTTCTCGCCGTCGATCTCGAAGCGCAGCTCAGCCATCGTCTCGTCGAACAAGCGGTTGAATGCGGCGGCGCTCGTCATGGATTTTTCCAGGAACAGCTGCTCCAGCCTGTCGTCGAGCTGATGCGGCTTGTCCTTGCGCAGGTCGACGATCCAGGGACGATAATGGCCGGCGGCGGGGTCGTTCGCCATGCAGGCGTCCATCACCGTATCGTCGATGCGGTTCAGCTCCAGCGGGAAGAACAAAAGGTGAGAGGAATAGTCCGTGAGCTTTGCCTGGACGTCGCCATAGAGCTTGCCGTTGTTCGGATCGATGGTATTGGAGAAGTAGGTGAGCCCGGCGAACGAGCCGAGACGGCCCATGATATCGTCAAGCGCTTCATACTCCTTGATGGCTGCGCCGATGCCGGCGTCGCCTGTCTTGGCGGCGGCATCGGTAAGCTTCCCCTTCCACTTTTCCTCGAAGGCAATGGCCATCTTGCCGGCCTTTTCCAGATCTCCGACGAACTCGGGGGACGTGGAGGAAGGATAGAGATCGCTTAGCTTCCAGGCTGGCAGGTCTCCAAGTGCCTGGCCGGCTGCCGGGCTTGCCGAGAATTTAATGGCCGAGAAATTAATGAGGGGGTGGAGCGAGGTCGGGCTCATGGGCGAAATTTCCTCTGCTTTTATTTTTCGGATCGTCCGATCCGTATGGTGTCTATTCGGCTGGAAAGCCCGCTGCAAGGCCTGATTTTCCTGCACCGAAGGTTGAATCATAAGCGCTTTTACATTCGTCATAATGATTAAAATGCGATGCTTTGGCAAAACTTCATGTTCAAGCCTTTCTGCGATCTTCGCCTCAGGTTTCGCATGAAGTGAGGCACCAATGACCGTTTACAATAGCGCCAAGGGGGGCGCGCAGATTCTCGTTGTTGAGGATGATCCGATTCAACGCCGTCTGCTCAAGAATGCCATCGAGCGGCACGGACACGTTGCCCATTTGGCAGAAAATGGCCGTCTCGGCCTTGAGTTCCTGAAGCGTGGCAACGATCAGATCAACGTGATCGTGCTCGATCTCATGATGCCGGAAATGAACGGCATCGAGTTCCTGGGCGCGCTGAACGATATGGGCATCGACCTGCCCGTCATCGTGCAGACGGGGCAGGGCGGCATCGATACCGTGGTGCAGGCAATGCGCGCCGGCGCCTTCGATTTCGTCGTCAAGCCGGTATCGCCGGAGCGTATCGCGGCATCGATCGCCAATGCTTTGAAGCTCGACCAGCGCGAGGCGAAGGCCCGCGCCGGGCGCAAGTCGCGCTCGAGCAGCATCACCTTCGACGACATCGTCTCGGCAAGCCCGGCGATGATGCGGGTGATCGATCTCGCCCATCGCGCGGCGCAATCGAACATTCCAGTCGTGCTGGAAGGCGAATCCGGTGTTGGCAAGGAACTGGTGGCCCGTGCCATCCAGGCCGCCAGCGACCGCGCCGGCAAGCCATTCGTGACCGTCAACTGTGGTGCGATCCCGCACAATCTCGTCGAAAGCATCCTGTTCGGACATGAGAAGGGTGCGTTCACGGGTGCAACCGAGCGCCATGTCGGCAAATTCATGGAAGCCGATGGCGGCACGTTGTTCCTCGACGAAATCGGCGACCTGCCGCTGGAGGTCCAGGTCAAGCTTTTGCGCGCCGTGCAGCAGGGCGAAATCGAGACCGTCGGCGCGCGCGTCGCGCAGAAGGTCAATGTCCGGCTGATTTCGGCGACCAACAAGGATCTGATCGAAGAGGTCAAGGCTGGGCGCTTCCGCGAGGATCTCTATTATCGCTTGAACGTCTTTCCGATCACCATGCCGGCACTGCGTCGCCGCAAGGAAGACATCCCGCATCTTGCACGCGCTTTTGCCGACCGGTTTGCGCTGGAGCAGAAGCTCGATCATCCGCTCGGGATCAGCAACGACGCGCTTGCACTGCTGACCGCCTATGACTGGCCGGGCAATATCCGCCAGCTCGAAAACGCTGTTTTCCGCGCGGTCGTCCTGTCCGAGGGACCAGAGCTGCTCGACACGGATTTTCCGCAGATCGCCGCACAGCTGCCCGGCTATTTCGCTGCTGAGCATCCAACCTTGGTTGTGGATAATTCGCATGCCTCTTCGGCCGAGCTTCTGGCGGCTGAACGAAGCGAACGGGTCCCTTACGGGGTTTCGCACGGATCGGCTGCAACCACTCCGCTTGCCTCAGCCGATGCGTCGGTCGGTACTTCCGACAATATCATCGTCAGCACAAATACCTCGGGGGATGTCAGGAAACTAGCGGATGTCGAGGAAGAATTGATCCGATTTGCCCTCAAATTCTATCGTGGGCAGATGAGTCAAGTCGCGAGAAAGCTCGGCATCGGCCGCTCAACTCTCTACCGGAAGTTGAAAGATTACGGCATAGACCCGGATGACCCGCAAAAAAACGCGGCATGAAGTAAAGCTTAACGTTTAGGCAAGCATATTTTGTTACCCGTCGTAAAGCACTTGTTAGTGCATCGTTCACCATGTATGAAGGGGGCGACCATGTGTGGCATTTTTGCCATCGTGTCACCGCAATTGACAGCCATTTGGAACACGATGCGACATTGTCTGTCGGACGGGGATCGAATTGCCGAATTTGAGTGCAAATACCAAGCCTAATAGCTTGAGCTGGCATTCTGCGTGCTCTAACCTATTTAGCAAGGTGGCCAAGGTTGTAGCCGTTGGCCTCCTTGCTTTGTCCGTTTCTACCCCTGTTTTCGTCGGCACTCCCTCTCAGGCAGGCGGTGAAACCCGCAGCCTCAAGATTTACTATGTCCATACCGGCGAGAAGGCCGTCATCACCTACAAGCGCAACGGCAAGT
The DNA here is from genome assembly GCF_007828675.1 of Rhizobium sp. ERR 1071. NCBI lineage: Bacteria > Pseudomonadati > Pseudomonadota > Alphaproteobacteria > Hyphomicrobiales > Rhizobiaceae > Rhizobium > Rhizobium sp. ERR 1071. The sequence goes on from NZ_VITM01000002.1 coordinate 149,426, forward strand.
TCGATCCGGACGGCCTGGAGAAGCTGAATCGCATTCTGCGCGACTGGCGCAAGAATCAGCCGACCAAGATGAACCCGCGACTGTTCGACCTGATCTGGGAAGTCTACCGCGAAAGCGGTTCACACGAATTCATCTATGTGATCTGCGGTTTCCGTTCGCCGGGCACCAACGAGATGCTGCGCACGCGCTCCGCCCATACCGGCGTTGCCAAGAAGAGCCAGCACATGCTCGGCAACGCGATGGATTTCTATATTCCTGACGTCAAGCTCACCAAGCTGCGCGAAATCGGCATGAAGCTGCAGGTGGGCGGCGTCGGCTACTATCCGACCTCCGGCTCGCCCTTTGTGCATATGGATGTCGGCGGCGTGCGCGCATGGCCGCGCATGGATCGCCAGGATCTCGTCCGCCTCTTCCCGGATGGCAAGACGATGCATATTCCGGCGGACGGCCGGCCGTTGCCGGGCTACCAGCAGGCAGTCGCCGATTACAAGCGCCGTATGTCGTCCGACGATATCCAGATCGCCAGCTCCTCTTCGCCGCGTCGCGGCTTCTTTGCCCGCCTGTTCGGTGGTGGCGGTGCCGATGAGGAAGAGGATAATGCAGATAGCGGAACGACGGCGGCACCGGTGGCTGTCGCCTCAGCTGCCCGCAAGGGCCAGCCGGCTCCGGCTGCCAGTGATGATGGTGACGAGGGCGCCGCTCCGGCTCCGGCCCAGGTTCAAGTTGCCAGCGTAAACGCGCCCGTTCCGCAGGTTCGCCCGGCATTCGGCAATCAGCCTGCCGGCAGCGACGTGGCTTCCGCTCTCGTCTCACCGTCGCGTAACGCGGCGCAGGATGCTCTTGCCGCCGCCATGCCGGATACGGGCGACCAGCCGCAATATGCCGACCTTCGCTCCTATCATGTGCCCGTGCCGTCCCTGCTTGACCGTCGTTCACCCGGGGATGCCGAAGTGGCATCGGCCGAGGCTGACATGAAAGGCCAGCTGGCTGCCGTTCCGGTGCCGGCGCAGCGTCCGGAATTGGCCGAAAGCCTGCTGGCATCAGCCGATGCCGATCAGGAGGCCGCCGACGACCAAGCTGACGCAAGTGCACTTTCGCCTTCGGTCATTGCGGCTCTCGAGCAAAGCCGTCCTGATCGATCGGACGCCAACAATGCGGTTGCGGTGATGCAGCCGTCGAACAACGTCGCGTCCAAGGATCAACTGGCGCCCGCCGGCAACGGCATGGCTGCCGGTAACGATGCGGCGCAGGCAATTGCCGCCGTCCTGCCGCAGCAGAGACCGGCACAGCAAATGCCGATGCAGGTGGCCGCGCTTGCACCGGTCCGCAACGAGGTGAAGGCCAGCAGCCGTCGCTTCAACGCCGGGTTCGAGCCGACTACGCCACAGGAACGTCCGATTGCCGCCGGTATCGCGACCAAGGGCGGCCGGCCGAACAAGCAGGACGCCGTGGTGGCCGATTCGGGCCGCGCAACGGTGACGACTGCGCCGACGCTGACGGAGAAGATGATCTCGCAGTGGGCGATCGCAAAGGCCCGGGTCGAGATTGTAAACCGCCCGGTCAAGGCGCCGCGCTTCGTGAGCCCGACGCTCCGTGCCCAACCGACTGCCGTTTACACGGATGGTTTCAAGGTACAGACGGCTTCGATCGATCCCGAACGCTTCAGCGGAAGCGCGGTGAATTTCCTTCAGGTGAAGAAGTTCAATTCGGTCGAATAGGCAGCATCCACTTCAGCGTGATTTCAAGGAGCCCGTTTGGGCTCCTTTCTGATTCGGCAGGGTGCTATCCATTTATGATCGCGATCGGGTTTGCGTGGCCTGCGGGCGGCATGCAAATCTGAGCTGAGCCCGGTTTTCAGGCACTGCTGTTGCTCGTAGGTGACATTGCGACGGCTTTCAGGTTCGTGTCAGGATTTATGCATCCTTCCCCGATCCGCCATTCAGTTTGGCTTCATTCGGCTCCGTTAGGTCGGCGACTTCAGACCTGATGGATATTCATATTTGACCCGCAAGACGGCAATCATCATTGGCAATGGCAAGCTGCAGCGTGACCTCTCTGAGGTCGTGGACAATGCAGAATTTGCGATGCGTTTCAACGAGCCGAAGGCTTCGATCGGCATGAGCGGTTCACGCACCGATATTCTCATGCTTGCAGCTTCCAGCAAGCCTATGCAGCGCCGATTGACGGACCCGACCTTCCTGACCAGCGCGACGTTCACGGCAGCCAAGGAGGTCGTGCTTGCCTATCATCCCGATATCATCCGCAAGTATCACCCCAAGCCCAATCTGCTCTCACGCCTGAAGGGCCGAAGAAGCGATTGGACGATGCGGACGATCGAATTGGTCGGTGCTGCCGGCAAGGAAATCCGCATCATGCCGCCGCAGTTTTACATCGAGGGCTGCGAGGAACTCGGTGTGAGCCAATGCCGGATGCATCAGCTCTTTCCGAGCACCGGCTTCTTCGGCATCCGATATGTGCTGTCACGATTGCCTGCAGACGAGTGGGAGGTGAAGCTGTGCGGTTTCAGCTGGGAAGGGTGGAAACGCCATGCCTGGCTGGATGAACGCCGCTGGGTTGAAGACAAGATGGCGAGCGGCCGCATCAGCATGCTCGTCTAGCTTCCTTCAGTTGTTCAGACCCGTTGAAAACAACCATTTTCAGTTTCGCCTCAGGTTTGCCTAAGCTCGCTTTCATTCAGGGTTGCTAGAGCCTCGCGAAATATGACCTCGAGGTATCCCTTCATGCAAGCCCACGAATTCAACCCGTCTTCGGCGATGCCGCTCCAAAGATCTCATACGGGATTCGAGTTCGCTCCTGCGTCCAATTCGGTCGGTGCTGCTCTGGACACGCCCGGCCAACCCGTCATTCGTGGCTTCATCATCCATCTGGATCGCGCCCGTGACCGCATGCCGCAGGTCGAAAGGCTTGCTGCAAAGCTTCCGGTGCAAAGCGAGATCGTTGAGGCAGTCGATGGCCGCACTCTGAGTGCCATCGAGATCGACAGTGTCTATCGTCCGCGGTTGCAGAAGCCATATTATCCGTTTGCCATGAGCACGGGCGAAATCGCCTGCTTTCTGTCGCATCGCAAGGCTTGGGCTGCCATTGTCGAGCAGGGCATCGATGCTGGTCTTGTCTTTGAGGACGATGTCGAGATCGACGACGCGTTCCACGCAGCCTTTGCTGCTGCCAAGGCCTGCCTGAAGCCAGGTTCTTTCATTCGCTTCCCGTTTCGCATGGGCAAGGAGCATGGCAGATCTGTTCTTTCCCAAGGGGAGACCGATGTCATTCAACCGACGAGGATAGGTCTCGGCATGGTGGCCCAGCTCGTCAGCCGAGATGCCGCCATCCGCCTGCTGGAAGCGACCTCCGTCTTCGACCGGCCCGTCGATACCACCGTGCAGATGAGCTGGTTTACGCGCGTATCGCCGCTCTCGGTCCTGCCTGGCGGCGTGCGTGAAATTTCCCCTCAGCTCGGCGGCAGTACGATCAAGAGTCGCAAGACACTGGCAGAGAGGCTCTCCAGAGAGGTGTTGCGGCCGCTCTATCGCGCCAAGATCGCGCTTCGCTCGCGCCGCATCATCTGAGACGATCCATCGTGGCTGTTCCAATCCTCGCATATCATCAGATTGCGGTGCCGCCGTCGCGCAAGGCGCCGTTCAGAAGCATGGTCGTCCATCCCGAAGCCTTCCGCCGTCAGATGGAATGGCTGAAAAAGCTTGGAATTCAGGGTGTGTCGCTGCGTGAGGCAATGCCTTACATCCGCGGCGAGAAGGCCGGCAAAGTCGCTGCCATCACCTTCGATGACAGTTATGCCAATGTCCATGAGAATGCCTTGCCCGTGCTGCAGGAGTTTGGCTTCACTGCCACGAATTTCGTTGTGGCGAACCAGATCGGCGGCAGCAATGTCTGGGATGTCCCCCTTGGCGTGGCTCAGGCGCCCTGCATGTCGGTCGAACAGCTGAAGCATTGGCACAGCCTCGGGCATGAGGTGGGATCGCATACGCTCGATCACGTTCGCCTGCCGCAATTGCCGATGGAAGAGGCGCGCCGTCAGATCACCCATTCGCGCGAGCTGCTCGAGGATTTGCTCGACGAAGGCGTTTCGTCCTTCTGCTTTCCCTATGGCGACGAAACGCCGCTCGATCGCGTGCTTGCCTATGAAGCCGGTTACAGCGCCGCCACGACGACACGCCGCGGTCGGGCGCGGCCGGGCGACGATCCGTTCGGCCTGCCGCGCGCGACCATCCGGCGCAACGACAGCTGGCTGCATTTCGTCAAGAAGTGCGTCGTCGGATAGTCAGCCCTGTAACTAGGATGCCGCCGTAAAGCTGTAGTTGCCCTTGGTCCTGTGGCCGTCGGCGGAAGGGCCTGCCATTTGATGGTCTATTTGTCAGGTGCGAGCTTATCGCTCACGGGCATGGCCAGCGTTTTTTCGCTATCGGTCGGTGTGGCCGCGGCTACAGCTATGGCTGCTTTTTCGGCGCGGGATCGGCAATCGGACGGCCATTACCGTCGCTGAGTGTGACAGCTCCGCCGACATGGTTCTGTGTTGTCGCCGCCGGCGGCATGAGGGTCCAGGTGAAATAGGCGATGAGTCCGCAGACGCCGAGCAGGAAGACACTGAGGATCGCGGGGATAGACCACTCCTTCGTGAACATCGGTGTTTCCGAATGCGATTTGAAAGAGGCGCGACGTGTGGCCGCCGTCTTATTGAGCTGTGTTGGCACAAGCGCCTCCAATACTACGCGTCGCGGTCGAGAGTGTTGTTCCGAAGGTCCGTTTCCGCACGATCTTCCTCACTATCTGTCTGGATGAAGCACGTACGACATTCGCGGTTTCAGCTCAATGCGGCAATTTGGTATCCCGTCGTCGCGCCCGTTTACAGGCCGCGCCGAGGTCGGCTACACATGATCGACAGGGTTCGCGCCGACGGATTGGCGAGCCTCATATCACCAAGTCGCGCGGCTGGTTTGTTCTCCAGCGCTTGCGCGAAGAGGAATTGGAATGCCCATCGAATCCTGGAGAGGCGGCGAGATTGACGTTGCCGTGATTGGTGCCGGAGCGGCAGGAGTAAGTGCTGCCCGACAGCTGCAATTGCTTCGGCCGGATCTCTCGATCGTCTTGCTCGAGGCTTCCGATCGCGTCGGCGGCCGCGCCCGCTCGATCCACCCATTCGGCACCGATGCCGCCGCGCTCGATCTCGGCTGCGGCTGGCTGCATGGCGCGCGCACCAATGCCTGGACTGATATTGCCGAGGAAATGGGCCTGACCGTCGATCGCACGCCCGCGCCCTGGAGCGACGGCGGCCATCGGTTAGAACAGAACGATCCCGATGCCAAGGCTGCGGCTGCCGCCGTCAACGCCTTCTTCGAGCGGGTCTATGAGTACGAGGGAGATGCAGACGCCGATCTCTCGGCCATGTTGTTGCCTGATGATCCGTGGAATGAAAGGATTTACGCCGTCGGCGCCTTCATGACCGGAGGAGAGCTCGACAAGTCCTCGGTGATCGATCTTGGCCGCTACGATCCCGGCCCTGGTCCTGACTGGCGCGTGCGGCAGGGCTACGGCACTTTGGTTGCGACCTACGGCTTGCCGGTGCCGACCGTTCTCGGCGCCGAGGTCAGCCGCATCGACCATAGCGGCGCTGGCCATGTCGTGCTTTCCACGAGCAAGGGCGAGCTGCGGGCGAGGGCCGTCGTCGTCACTGTTTCCACCAATGTGCTTGCGGCTGGACGTATCGCCTTCTGGCCGCCTCTGCCGGAGAAGATCGAAGCAGCCTCCCGCCTGCCGCTCGGTCTGGCAAACAAGCTTTTTCTTCGCGCAGCCGAACCTCGGACGTTCCCGGAGGATGCGCATGTGATGGGATCGCAGCATAGCCGCCGGACGGGAGCGTATCAGCTGAAGCCATTCGGTGCTCCGGTCATCGAGGCCTATTTCGCCGCTGATCTCGCGCTCGATCTGGAGAGGCAGGGCGTCGATGCGATGTTTGATTTTTCGGTGGAACAGCTGAAGCGCGTCTTCGGCGCCGATGTCGGCAAGACGCTGTCGCCGATGGCGGCGTCGGCCTGGGCGGGAGAGCCCTTCTTTGGCGGCTCCTATTCCTATGCGACACCCGGTGCGTCCGACCTGCGCAGCGTCCTCGCCGCTCCTCATAACGGACGTTTGTTCTTCGCCGGGGAAGCGTGCTCGAAGACGCGTTATTCGACCGCGCACGGTGCCTATGAAACCGGCGTTGTCGCTGCTGAAGCCGTTGCGGAAGCGCTCTGATGGAAAGCCGATGAAACCGATAGCCAGCTTGCAAGCGAGAAATAGCGATTCGCCTCATAATTTTATGCAAATCGCTCTTAAACTTGCGTGAGAACAGGCGTAAACGCAATCAAATACCACCCGATTTGATTTACACCATCCTTCGGGAGATGGGCGGCGAAAGCCGCGACACAAGAAGCATTGGAGGAGCCATGAGCACCGGCGAAAAATTAACCTTCGACATCCAGAAAAACCCTAATCCCGCGACGGCGAGCGAGCGGGAAGCGCTGCTGCAGAACCCGGGCTTCGGCCGCATCTTCACCGACCACATGGTGACGATCCGCTATTCGCAGGATCGCGGCTGGCACAGCGCCAAGATCGAGCCGCGCAAGGCGCTTCCTCTCGATCCCGCGACCGTGGTGCTTCACTATGCGCAGGAAATCTTCGAAGGCATGAAGGCTTATCATCTGCCGGACGGCGGTGCTGCCCTTTTCCGCCCGAGCGCCAATGCGCGCCGTTTCCTGAATTCGGCGGAGCGGTTGGCGATGCCGCGCTTGCCGGAAGAGCTCTTCGTCGAGTCCGTCCGCGAGCTGGTCAAGATCGATCGCGAATGGATCCCGACCGCCGAAGGGGCGTCGCTCTATCTCCGGCCGTTCCTGATCGGTACGGAAGTCGCCCTCGGCACAAAGCCATCGGCGGAATACATCTACTGCGTCATTGCTTCGCCGGTTGCCTCCTTTTTCAAGGGCGGCGGATCTGCCGTCACGCTCTGGGTTTCCGAGAATTTCACCCGCGCCGCTCCGGGCGGCACCGGTGCTGCCAAGTGTGGCGGCAATTATGCCGCAAGCCTCTCAGCGCTTGCCGAAGGCCAGCGTGAAGGCTGCGATCAGGTGGTCTTCCTCGATGCCGTCGAAAAGCGTTGGATCGAGGAGCTTGGCGGCATGAACGTCTTCTTCGTCTTCGACGACGGATCGCTGCAGACACCGCCGCTCACCGGCACGATTCTGCCGGGCATCACCCGCGATTCGCTGATCAAACTCGGGCGCGACATGGGCCTGACGGTGCGCGAGGAACCCTATTCGATCGAGCAGTGGCAGGCGGATGCCGAGAGCGGGCGCCTGCGCGAATCCTTCGCCTGCGGCACGGCGGCCGTCGTGACGCCGATCGGCAAGGTGAAGGGCCGCAAGCACAGCTTCACCATCGGCGACGGCAATGCCGGCGCTACGACGCAACGCCTAAAGGCAGCCCTGACCGATATCCAGTTCGGCCGCGCGCCGGACAAGAACGAGTGGCTGGACCGCCTGTTCTAAGCGAACCGTGAACCCATACCCGGCGGGAAAGGTATATGAGCTCTCCCGTCGGCTCTGACACAAGAAATCGCATAGTCACCCGAACCATCGGAGTTGTTGTGATGACCAGCGTCAGCGAACGTCCCGGCGGCGAGCCGGGCGCGGAGATTGGTTTTGTCGGCCTTGGCGTCATGGGCCAGCCGATGGCCCTTAATCTCGCAAAGGCAGGCACCAGGCTGGTGGTCTGGAACCGCTCTGCGGCAGCAGCCGATCCGTTGCGCGAGGCGGGTGCCACGGTGGCGGCGAGCGTCGAGGAGGTGTTTGCGCGCACACGCATCGTCATCCTGATGCTGGTCAACGAAACGGTGCTGGACGAGGTGTTGCGGCGGGGTACTCCGGACTTCGCCAAGCTGGTGTCCGGACATATCGTCGTGTCGATGGGCTCCAATCCGCCCGGCTATTCGCGCGGGCTTGCCGCCGATATTCTTAGCGCCGGCGGGCAATATGTCGAAGCCCCGGTTTCGGGGTCGAGGAAGCCTGCCGAGACGGCACAGCTCGTCGCGCTGCTCGGCGGCGATGCGGAGGCGGCGGTTGCCGAGGTGCGGCCGCTGCTTGCACCGATGTGCCGCGAAACGATCCTGTGCGGTCCGGTCGGCAATGCGCTGCTGATGAAACTGACCGTCAATCTCTACCTTTGCACGATGCTTGCGGGGCTTGCCGAAGCTGCACATTTTGCTGAGAGCAACGGGCTCGATCTTGAAACTTTTCAGGCGGCTATCAATTCCGGCCCGATGGCCAGCGATCTGACGCGCGTGAAAATTCCGAAGCTTGTTGCGCGGGATTTTTCAGTGCAGGCGGCGACGGCCGATGCGTTCAACAGCACGAAACTGATTGCGGAGGCGGCTTGCGCCGCGAACATGGCATCGCCTGTCCTCGATCTCTGCCGTACTCTCTATGGGGAAAGTGTCGAACTGGGAAATGGCCGGCTCGACATGGTGTCGGTGATCAAGGCGATCGAGGCCCGCACCGAAGCGCTTGGTCGCTCCTCGTAACTCACCGCGCAACCCCAATGTTGGGTTAAGACTTGGGCAGGTATTTCCGGAAGGACGGTCCTATGGACAGCAATCTTTTTCAACAGCTGGGCTTGAAGCATCCATTGATCGTCGCACCGATGGCCGGTGGTCCTTCGTCGGTAGAACTCGTGGCTGCGGCTTCCGCTGCCGGTGCCCTCGGCGCCATGGGTGGCGCCTATTTAAATGCCGCAACGATCGAAACCTTTGCAGCTCAGGTTCGCCAGCGAACCGACAAGCCGTTTTCGATCAACCTCTTCATTCCGCACTCAATCCCAGAGGTTAGCACCGATCGGCTTGAGCGCGCCGTGGCCGCGACCGCAGGATATCGCCAGGAGTTGGAACTGCCGTCGCCGCAGCTTTCTCCTCCCTACGAAGAGGATTTCGATGCGCAATTCGAAGCTGTCTTGCGCATCAAGCCGGCCTGCTTCAGCTTCGTCTTCGGCCTGTTGCCGACCGACCATGTACGAGAGGCGAAAAAGGCTGGTATCCCGCTGATCGGCACGGCAACGACACTCGACGAGGCGAAGGCGCTGAAAGAGAGCGGCGTGGATGCGATCGTGCTGCAAGGCTTCGAAGCGGGTGGTCATCGCGGCATTTTCGATGCGAGGGCAGCGGATCCGGAAATCGGCATGCGAGATCTCCTGGCGCAATGCGTCGGCACCATTCGCGTGCCGCTGATCGCAGCCGGCGGCATCATGACTTCAAGCGATATCCGGGCGGCACTGCAGGCGGGTGCACAGGCCGCGCAGATGGGCACGGCTTTCCTTGCCTGCGCTGAAGCTGGGACATCGGCACCCTATCGCAAAAAACTGCTCGAAACACCGGAGCGAAAGACGCGGACGACGCGCGCTTTCTCAGGTCGCTTTGCGCGCGGGATCGAGAACCGCTTCATGGACGAGATGGATGGGAAGCCGGAGGCCGTCCTTCCCTTTCCGGCGCAGAACAAGTTCACGCGGGACATACGCGCTGCGTCGACAGCGAAGGGATCTCCGGATCTCCTGTCTCTCTGGTCGGGAACCGGCAAGGGCGAGCTGTGGCAGGGGAGTGCCGCCGAATTGATCGGTCGTCTTTTTGCAGAGTGACGCTCAAAAAGAAAGGAGCCGGCAAGCCGGCTCCCGATCATCTTTCAAGACTGATAAAGTCTCGATCATTCCATGCCGAGTGCGGCCATGTAGGTCTGCAGGATGGATTCTTCTTCCAGGCGCTCGTTTGCGTCCTTCTTGCGAAGGCGAATGATGGTGCGGATCGCCTTGGTGTCGTAGCCGCGGCCTTTGGCTTCGCCCATGACATCCTTGATGTCGGACTGGATGGCGGCCTTTTCTTCCTCGAGGCGCTCGATGCGCTCGATGAATTGACGCAGTTCCGCCGCGGCCACGTTCTCGACGCTGTTCTCTTCCATGCACTTCTCCTAAAGGGTCTCAAAGGGGTCGCTTGCAGCCCGTCGCAGATGAGATCGGTCGGTCACCGATACGGCACATCGCTTCATGGCTTGCGCGGGATTTCGAATTCGATCGGGCAGTTGACGTGCCGCGAATGGCGCGCAAGGTCAAGCCGAATTGGTGAAGGGAGCGTTAATCTTTCGGCTTGTTCTGCTCGAAAGCGGCTTTTTGCACAGGAGAGGCTTCTTTCTGGTGCAGGTTCTTCCAATCCTCATAGGGCATGCCGTAGATCACCTCGCGCGACTCATCCTTGCTGACCGGCAGCCCCGCCTCTTCGGCCGCTTCGCGATACCAGTTGGAAAGGCAGTTGCGGCAGAAGCCGGCAAGATTCATCAGGTCAATATTCTGAACGTCGCCGCGTTCGCGCAAATGCGCAACGAGACGGCGGAAGGCGGCAGCCTCGAGCTCGATCTCTTGTTCCTTGGTGAGCGTGGTCATCTCTTTCTCCTCGATCCGCTTGTCGCTTCACGCCTCATAAGGGCCAGTGCGCGAAGGATAGCGCTTATATTCATGGAGCGCAGGATCGGCATTGATCTCGGCGAAGATCGGTGCAAGGCGATCGGCCCATTCGGCAATGCCGGCCTCGTCGCCGATCAGATCCTGCCGGACCTCCAGCAGCGCATGCGCAATGCCTTTCATCATGCAATGGCGGAACATGGTGTCATTGCGCAGGGCACCGTCATAAGGCTCGTTGTCTCCTATCACGAGATCGGTATTGGCGCCGAGCTTTGCAAGGAGCGGCACGACGGCACGGTCGTCGCTATCCCAGAGCACGCTGGCATGCCAGGGGCGCGGCACGCCTTTCCAAGCCGGTGTAAAGGAATGCATCGAGAAAACCAGGGGCGCCTTGCCCGTCGCCTCGGCTACGGCGGAAATCGTCTCGTCGACCGCTTTATGATAGGGCCGGTGGAAGGCTTCTATGCGGTAATTCCATTCCTCATCCGTGATCGGATGATTGCCCGGGATGATGGCTCCGTCCGAGATCTTCATGATGAGCGTCGGGTCATCCTCGCCACGGTTCGGATCGATCAGCAGACGGGAAAAGCCGCCCAGCACGCCGGGCACGCCCAGCCGCGCGCAGAGATGACGGCACAGGCCTTCGATGCCAATGTCATAGGCGATGTGGCGGGAAAAGGCAGTCTCCGGCAGGCCAAGGCTGCCGTAACGCCCGGGCAGGCGCCGCATGGCGTGATCGCCGAGAATGACCATGCCTTTGTCACGATTGCCGGGTATGAATTCAAACGGTCTGAAATCGGTCATGCGGATTGTCGATTATTGAAATTTTCAACTCTTTGTTTGATTGCATGTGCAGATGGAAGGTGCAAGGTTTGCAGCTTCGATCGGATGGAGAGCGGCGCATGGTGCCGTCACCATCCCGTGAAGAAAATATAATCGATTAGAGTTGCGTTGACATTCATGGGATGGCGGCGCAAGAAGACGCAACAACGAATAACCGGGAGCCAATTGGAAGCCGTGTCCAGCCAAGTCGCGCCACGTTTCGTTAAGCGGTCAGGCCCGCTCGCCCGAATCGCCTTCCTCATCCTTGCTGCGGCCGCGCCGTTCTTCTTCATGCCGAATGCCGCCCATGCCGATTTCCGAACGTGCAATGGTACGCAGAACCTTGTCGGCGTTGCGATCGGCTATCGCGCGAAGGACGGCTGGGTGACGGAGGGCTGGTGGCAGATTCCGGCCAATACCTGCGCGACTTTGATCGAGGGGCCGCTTCAATCCCGCTATTATTACCTCTACGCAGAAGACGCGGCCCGCGGCGGCCGCTGGACGGGCGACGTCGAAATGTGCGTGGCGGAAAACGAATTCAAAATCCCAGGCGTCAAGGATTGCTACGCGCGTGGCTATCAGAAGATGGGATTCAAGGAATACGACACCGGGCGCCAGGCGAGCTGGATGGTTCAGCTTTCCGAGCCCTCGGGCAGCCAAGAAAGCCAGAATTGATGAGACGAAACCGAAAAGTCAAAATCCTCGCAACGCTCGGTCCGGCCTCCTCTTCGGAGGAAATGATCCAGAAGCTTCATGAGGCCGGCGCGGACCTGTTCCGCATCAACATGAGCCATGCCAGCCATGATGTGATGCGCACGCTGATCCAGCGCATTCGCGCCGTCGAAAGCCGTTGCGGCCGTCCGATCGGCATTCTCGCTGACTTGCAGGGTCCCAAGCTGCGCGTCGGCAAGTTTGCGGAAACCAAGGTCGACCTCAAGCCCGGCCAGACCTTTACGCTCGACAATCAGGATATCCCCGGCGACAACACGCGTGTCTACCTGCCGCACCCGGAAATCCTGGAATCGGTTCAGCCCGGCCACCGCCTGCTAATCGATGACGGCAAGCTGGCGCTGCGCGCCGAAAAGTGCGACGGCAAGAGCATCGTGACAACGGTCATTTCGGGCACGAAGATTTCCGACCGCAAGGGCGTCAGCCTGCCCGATACGCTGCTCGGCGTCGGCGCGCTGACTGACAAGGACCGCGCCGACCTCGACGCCGTTCTCGCGACCAATGAAGTCGACTGGGTTGCGCTCTCCTTCATCCAGCGCCCGGAAGATCTGACGGAAGTCCGCAAGATCTCGCATGGCCGCGTCGGCCTGATGTCGAAGATCGAAAAGCCGCAGGCTGTCGAGCGCATCGAGGAAATCATTGAGCTTTCCGACGCACTGATGGTGGCCCGCGGCGACCTTGGCGTGGAAATGCCGCTGGAAGCCGTTCCCGGCATTCAGAAGCAGCTGATCCGCGCCTGCCGCCGTTCCGGCAAGCCGGTGGTCGTTGCTACGCAGATGCTGGAATCGATGATCTCCGCGCCGGTCCCGACCCGCGCCGAAGTCTCAGACGTCGCGACCGCCGTCTTCGAAGGCGCCGATGCCGTTATGCTTTCTGCAGAATCTGCATCCGGCGACTATCCGGTCGAAGCCGTTTCCATGATGGCCTCGATTGCCGGCACCATCGAGCGCGAGCCGCATTATCCGGGCATCATCTATGCCCAGCGCGCGCTGCCTGAGGCAACCGGCGCCGATGCGATCTCGCTCGCCGCCCGCCAGATCGCCGAGACGCTGAAGCTTGCCGCCATCGTCTGCTACACATCATCCGGCACCACCGGTCTGCGCGCCTCGCGCGAGCGTCCGCAAGTTCCGATCCTGGCGCTGTCGCCGATCATCCAGACCGCGCGGCGCCTGTCCGTCGTCTGGGGCATGCACTGTGTGGTCACTCATGATGCCACCGACCTCGACGACATGGTCAACAATGCTTGCCGTATCGTTGCCGAAGAAGGCTTCGGCAAGCCGGGAGACCGCATCATCATTTCGGCCGGTGTTCCGCTCGGCACGCCGGGCGCCACCAACATGCTGCGTATTGCCTATATCGGTTCGGACGGCCAGTCCGGCGTGTGATTGCCGACATCCGATTGCGGCAGCACCTGAAACATCCGAAACCCGCTGTCGAAAGACGGCGGGTTTTTTCTTGAAGCCGAAGCGTCTGCGATCCCCAAGCAGGCGGATTGAGAAGGAGATATGCCAATGAAAGTCGGATTTATCGGATTGGGCCAGATGGGCAGCGCCATGGCCGCCAATCTCATCAAGGCCGGGCATGAGGTGACCGTCTACAATCGGTCGCGCGACAAGGCCGGGGCTCTGGCCGGCGAGGGCGCCAAGGTTGCGGCGACCGTAGCGGATGCGTGCGGCGGCAAGGCTGTCTTCACCATGCTCGCACATGACGATGCGCTATCGGCCGTCGTCCATGGCGATGGCGGCGTTCTGGCAAGCCTTGGCAAGGGTGCAGTCCATATTTCCGCCAGCACGATCAGCGTGGCGATGTCCGAGCGGCTCACTAAAGAGCACACCGCGGCGGGCCAGCGCTTCGTTGCCGCGCCCGTCTTCGGTCGTCCGGAAGCTGCTGCTGCGGCGAAGCTTTTCGTTGCCGCCGCGGGTGCGCCAGACGCCATCCAGTCGGTTACGCCGCTCTTCGACGCCATCGGTCAGCGGACTTTCGTCCTCGGCGAGGAGCCGAAGTCTGCCAATCTCGTCAAGCTCAGCGGCAATTTCCTCATCGCTTCGGTCATCGAGTCGCTCGGCGAGGCCATGGCGCTGGTCGAGAAGGGCGGTGTCGACCGGCATGCCTACCTCGATCTCTTGACCTCGACGCTGTTCAACGCACCTGTCTACAAGACCTATGGCGGGCTGATCGCGGATCGCAAGTTCCAACCAGCCGGTTTCACCGCACCCCTCGGCCAGAAGGATATCCGGCTGGCATTGGCTGCCGGCGAGGCGCTGAACGTGCCGCTGCCGTTGGCGAGCCTGCTGCGCGATCGGTTCCTCAACCTGCTGGCGCATGGCGGCGAGGAGCTGGACTGGTCGGCGATTGGCGCGTTGGCGGCAAAGGATGCGGGGTTGCTGGGGTAATTGGCTGACCTTGGGGGTGTCATCGCCGACGATTGAGTTCGTGGAGGGTGTGCACCCCCCTTTGTCACTTCGCGACATCTCCCCCACAAGGAGGGAGATCGTTGGGAGCTTGCTGCTCTTCCTTTCGAACCGACGAATTGCAGTTTCTGCAGATACGATGTGCCTTGGGGCTCATGGGTGCCGCCCCAATCTCCCCCCTTGTGGGGGAGAGGTCCCGACAGGGACAGAGGGGGGTATCACAGGTGCGGCAAACTGGTGAAAGCCAGGCGAACGAAGCGACCCCTTGCTAACCACCTTCCCACATGCAACCTTCCTCTCTTCAAGAGGAGGGACACCATGCATCTCACCACGCTGCTCGCCTTCGCCGCCGTTTCCTTCATCGGTATTGCAACGCCGGGGCCGACTGTGCTTCTGGCGCTGACCAATGGTTCGCGCTTCGGCGTCAGGCGGGCCCTGCCGGGCATGATCGGTGCCGTTCTTTCTGACGCCGTACTGATCAGCGCCGTTGCCATCGGGCTTGGCGCCCTGCTGGCGGCTTCTGAATTCTGGTTTTCGGCCCTGAAATGGGTAGGTGCAGCCTATCTCGCTTTTCTCGGCATCATGATGCTGCGCTCCAAGGGAAGCATCGACGGCGCGTTGCAGGCGAGCGCGGGCCAGACGAAAGGAACCGCGTTCTCGATTGGGCTGAAGAGCTTCATGGTCGCCGTCACCAATCCGAAGGGCTATCTCTTCTTCTCGGCCTTCCTGCCGCAGTTCATCGATCCCTCGGCGCCGCAGATGCAGCAATATATCGTGCTCGGTGCGATCTTCGCCGCGCTCGATTTCGTAATCATGTTCGGCTACGCGGTCTTCGGTTCGCAGGCCGTGCGTGTGCTGAAGTCGGAAGGTGCAAAATGGCTCGAGCGCGCCTGCGGCGGCGCGCTGCTGGCTCTTGCCGGATCGCTGGCGCTCTATCGGCGTGCCGTGAATTAAAGGCCTAGTGGCGGCTTAATGCCGCCTCGAAGACTTCCCTGTCGACATTGCCGCCCGACGTGACCGCGATCACCGTATCCCCGTCGATGTGCTTGCCGTGGAAGAGTGCTGCAGCAAGCGCGACGGCGCCGCCCGGCTCCACCACGATCTTTAAACGGGTGAAGGCGAGTGCCATGGCCTTCTGTGCTTCTTCATCCGTCACGACGAGGCCGAGGCCGCAGAGACGCTTGAGGATCGGAAAAGTGATGTTGCCCGGTTGTGGCGTGATGATGGCGTCGCAGATCGAGCCCTGCAGTGCGGCATTGCGCTCGATCTTACCCGAGGCCAGCGAGCGCGTGGTGTCATCAAAATTTTCCGGCTCGCATGGATGCACCTTCAGGCCCGGAGCGCGGGATTCGAGCGCCAGTGCAATCCCCGAAGTCAGGCCTCCTCCGCCGCAGGGAACAAGGACGCTGGCCGTCTCGATGCCTTCCTCGGCGGCCTGTTCGGCAATTTCCAGCCCGG
Organism: Rhizobium sp. ERR 1071; assembly: GCF_007828675.1. NCBI lineage: Bacteria > Pseudomonadati > Pseudomonadota > Alphaproteobacteria > Hyphomicrobiales > Rhizobiaceae > Rhizobium > Rhizobium sp. ERR 1071. Next base: position 165,349 of record NZ_VITM01000002.1, read on the forward strand.
TCGTTCCCTGGCCGGCGATCACCTGCGGCTCGTCGAAAGGCTTGATGAGCGTCAGACCGCGCTCGCTGGAAATACGTGCGCCGATCTCATCGCGATCTTCCTTTACGCGATCGTAGAGCACAACCTCGGCACCGAAGGCACGGGTATTGGCGATCTTCAGCTTCGGCGCGTCGGTCGGCATGATGATGACAGAGGGGATGCCGTGCAGCTTTGCGGCCAGCGCCACACCCTGGGCATGGTTGCCGGAGGAGAAGGCGATCACGCCTCTGGCCCGCACGTTTGGCTCCAGCGCTGAAACAGCCGACCAGCCGCCGCGAAACTTGAAGGAGCCGGAATGCTGCAGGCATTCGGCTTTCACGAACAGGCGGCGCCCGGCGATTTCATCGAGAAAGGGCGAGGAGAGGAGCGGCGTGCGGCGCGCCCGGCCGCCGAGGCGAGTGCGGGCGGCTTCGATCATTGCGATATCGACCATGGAGGGATCACTCTTCTGATTTAGAAAGGCTTTCCATCCATAAAGCGCCGGACCTTCCTTTAAAATAGGGAGATTGTCTCCATGACACTTCAGGCGATACCAGGCAGCGAAAGATGTCCGACATTGTAGGTTTGGACACCCAGCCGGGCCGGATCTTTCGGCGGTTCGGCCAGGAGGCGGAAGCGCACCAGCGTCCAGTGTGTCGGCTCGAATGCGGCGACGGAGGCGAGCGCTTCGCCGTTCGAGATCACTTGCGCTGCTGCTTCGATCTCCTTCGCGCGGAGTTCACCGAGCGATGTCTCGGCATCGATTGTGACCACCTCGCGTGTCGCGAATTTGGTGCGGCGAATATCCCTGGACGTATCGGCGTGCCAGACGATCCAGGTATTGACCTGGGGGCGACCGAAATTCTCCGTCAAGGCTTGGAAGCCTGGGCCGCAGACGAAGTCGCTGAGACCTTCTTCCTCCTGCCAGACGTAGAAGGGCGAGTAGAAATTCTGCCGGCTTTCGGTGACGGCATCGCCCTTTCTCGCCGTCAGGTAGGCCTTGAATTTCAGGCCTGGAAGATTATCGAGCAGCGGACCTTTTTCGCGGATACGGCGATCGATGATCGCCATGTCATAATCCGCTGGGAGGGGAAAGTTATATTGCATGGCGATCATTGGTCATTCCTCCAGCCAGGTCACGGCGCTTCCATTCTGCGCCGCCTGGATACTGATATAGGAGAAGGCGTTCTCCGGCCCCGCGCCGTGCCGGTGGCGCTCGTTCGGGGCGAAGCTGATGCAATCGCCGGCGCGCAGCTCCTCAGCCGGGCCGCCGAAGCGTTCGGCAAGTCCGACGCCGGATAGAACGTAGAGGATCTGTCCGTGCGGATGCGTATGCCAGCGTGTCATGACGCCGGGTTCGAGTTCGCAGCGCATGGCTGTGAGGCCGCCGTTTTCGGCGTTCTCCACCAGCGACTCCACCAGGAAGGAGGCCGTGGCGATGCCCTCGGGCGACGGCCGCATATTCGTGCCGGCGCGGTGGATGGCGGGCGATTGCGAAGATGTCGTCTGAGGCATCGCTCTTAGACCTGCTCGATCATCTGCGCGCGGCCGTCAGAGAAGGACCAATCCTCGCGCGTCGCGGTGGTGATGGTAATCATGATGTCTTCGGGGCGGACGCCAGGCGCATCGCCAAGGAGTTCAGCGACGCGTCGATAGAAGGCTTTCTTGACCTCCGTGCTACGCGGCTTGCCGATCGTGACATCGAAAAAGACGTAATCATCCGAGCGCGGCTTGCTGGCGAAATAGGTCCGATCGAAGACGAGTTCATGCGGCTCCAGCTGATGAATGGACTGGAAGCGGTCGGTCGGCGGTACCTCGAAGGCTTCGACCAGAGCGCGGTGGAAGTTATCCGAAAGTGCCTTGAGATATTCCGGCGACTTGCCGCGCAGAAGGGTGATGCGGGTGAATGGCATGGGATCGTTCCTGTTTCCGTGTCACTTGACGATCATAGAATGCCAGCGGATAATCATCCTGAAAATCAGATAATTCTGAATAAATATTCCCGAAAATATGGATGGTTATTCATGCGAAAAGTCATCTTCGATCTCGATGTACTGCGCAGCTTCGTCACTGGCATGGATCTCGGCAGTTATGCCAAGGCGGCCGACAGGCTGGGGCGTTCGACCTCGGCGATCAGTGCCCAGCTGAAGAAGCTGGAAGAGCAGGCAGGCATGCCGATTTTCCGCAAGGCGGGTAGAGGGTTGGCGTTGACGGAAGCCGGGGAGGCGATGCTTGGCTATGCCCGGCGGCTGCTTGATCTCAACGACGAGGCGGCCACGGCGCTGCATGGGACGGAGCTTGAGGGCTGGGTGCGGCTCGGCTTGCAGGAGGATTTCGGCGAGACACTGCTGCCGGACGTATTGGGTCGCTTCGCCCGTGCCCATCCGAAAGTGCGCATCGAGGCGCGTGTCGTGCGCAATGCGGAACTTGTGGAGCGGGTGACATCAGGCAAGCTCGACCTGGCGCTTGCTTGGAGCGACGGTTTCCGCACTGCTCACACGGATCGTATCGCCGAAGTGCCACTGTGCTGGGTCGGTCCGGCGAATGGCGCTGTGCATTGGCATGCCGACAGCGGTGAGGTCATGCCGTTGGCTTCGCTTGAGGCGCCATGCCTGCTGCGCAACATCGCCACGAAGACGCTCGATCGCGCCGGTATCGGCTGGCGGATATCCTTCGTCAGCCCCAGCCTCGGCGGGCTCTGGGCTGCGACGGCGGCGGGTCTCGGCCTGACACTGCGCACGCCGCTCGGCTTGCCGCCAAAGGTGCGGCAATTGACGCCTGGCGAGGCGGGCCTGCCGGCGTTGCCGACGCTCGATCTCGTCCTGCATCGTGCCGAGGCGGAGGGAAGCCCGGCGACGGAGCGGCTGGCATCCATCATGTTGCAGGCAGTGCGGCAGACCATCGAGACCGTGCCGCAGAGCCGCATATTCGAGGATGCGCCTAGTCACGATGTCGTCATGGCCTGAGATACGGCAGCGGATTCCGAAGATTCCTCCGTCAGGCTGGCGATGCGGATTTCAGCCTGTGCGGCAAGCACTTGCAGATCGCGCGGCTGGCCCGCCAGCCTTTCCATGGCGGCGATCGCGACATCCGTCGTTACATAATCCGGCTTGTGGCCGAGATTGCGGATGGTGATGAGTTCGGCGCCTGCGATATCGCGGGCGAGCCCGCGCGAATGCAATTCCTCCAGCACGACATCATCACTGTCGCCGGTGATGATGATGGTGGGCGCCTTGATCTCGCTGTAGCGCGGCGCGTGAGCGGAGACATAGGCAAAGAGATTGACCACGTCGATTGCGTTGTTGCGGAAGGTCTGGGGCCGCAACACCAGTTCCGGTGCCGTCTTCATGATATAGTCCGCTGGTCGTGCATTTGGGCGGAAGATGCTGAGCGTGCCGGTCTCGACCCGGCGCAAGCCGAGCGGGATGACGAAAAGCTGAGTGAAGAGCCAGCCGAAGACGGGGGTGGCGGCAAGCGTATAATACCAGTCGACGCCGCCCGACCAGGGGTGCGTCGCCGGGGAGAGGAAGAGCAGCCCCTCGGTCTTCTCCGGATGTCGCATGCCGAAAGCGGCCGCGATCGCACCGCCGAAGGAGTGGCCGATGATGATGGCGCTCCTGATGCCACGCTTCTCCATGAGCTTGGCAATGGCATCGGCCTGACCGGAGGGAAGGGCATTTTCGGCAGGCCCGCGTTCGGAATAGCCGTGACCGGGGCGGTCGACGAACAGCATTTCAGCGCGGCCGGCCAAAGGTGCGGCAAAGGCTTCGAACTGATCTCGCAGATTGCCGCTCGCCCCATGGATAAAAACCAAGGCCGGCAGATCAGCTGTTGCCGGGCGCGGCAGATGCACGGCATTGAGGCGATAGCGGCCGATATCGGTAAGCTCGCCAATATTGGGATAGGCCTGCTCGATGGCACGGGTTTTGTAGGCGGAAAAGCCTGCGGCGAAAACGATAAGGATAACGATGACGGCGAACAAAGAATCGATCATTGCGGCACGGATCAAATATCTTAAGACGCTAATCTAGCGCGATATTGCGGCTTTTCATCCCTCCAAATGCGATTTCCGCCGGGAGACCGCCGCATGCAATCAGGTGCGGCTGCCGGCAAGTTTTTCCGAGAGCTTGCCCGCTTCTTCCTGGGCCGATCGATTCGCCGGGTAGACCTCCAGAAAGCGGTCCCAGATCTTCAGGGCCTGTGCGTCGTTGCCGCGCTCGGTCAGCATCGCCGCCATGCCGGCCAGCGCGCCGAAATGGCGCGGCTCGATGCGCAGGACCTGATTTATGTCTTCCATCGACTTGCGATAGTCGCCGATCGCAAAATTGAGCGTGGCGCGTCGGTTCCAGCCTTCGACATAGTCGGGCTTCAGCGAGATCACCTGATCGAGATAATCCATCGCGGCGGCATTACGCTTTTCCTGAATGGCCTTGCCGGCCCATTGCATCAGGAGATTGATGGTGGCGCTGCCGGAATCGCTGAGCTCGGCACTGATCTGGTCCGCAATCAGGCTTGCCTGGTCGGGATCGCGCTGCCGCTTGAGCGCTGTGAACAGATTGTCGAGCTGCTGCTTGGGCGACAGGGTGCCGGAGGAATCGCCGGAATTCTGCTTTTCCACAGGGTTTGGCTCATCAGCCAGCGCCGCATGGGGTGCAGAGGCAGCCAGGGCAAGGAGAATCGGCAGGGCTAGATATGACAAAGCAAAAACGCGCATGGCGGGCATAGTAGCCCGCCAATGTCGAAGATCAAAACAAATTTGATGCGATCAACTAAAACTGAGGCCCGATCCATGGGATCTGAGCCGCGCGCTATATCAGCCCTGACGAGCCTTGTAGCGCGGGTTCAGCTTGTTGATGATGTAGATGCGGCCCTTGCGGCGAACGAGACGGTTGTCACGGTGGCGCGCCTTGAGCGACTTGAGCGAATTCTTGATCTTCATTTTTCTGATCCGCGATCTCTGAGGGGGAATGTCACATTCGCCCGGGTCTTTTAACAATCAAAAGCGCGCTCGGGGCGCGCTCTTTAGGGTGGGGAGCAAATACCCTGTCATACCGGGCCTGTCAACCATGTCAGGGCTTTTTCCCGCTGCTCTTAGCGGAGAAGCTGTGTGACATGGCCCATCTTGCGGCCCGGCCGGGCTTCGGTCTTGCCGTAGAGATGCACGAGCGTGTCGTCAAGGCGCAGCCATTGCGGCAGTGCCAGGATGTCGTCGCCGATCAGATTTGTCATGACACAATCCGAATGGCGCTGAGGATTTCCGAGCGGCAGGCCGGCGACGGCGCGGATGTGCTGCTCGAATTGCGAGATGACGCAGGCGGCTTCCGTCCAATGGCCGGAATTATGGACGCGCGGCGCCATTTCATTGGCGATCAGGCTGCCATCGGCGAGCACGAAGAACTCGATACCGATGACGCCGACATAACCCAGCGCCGTCAATATCTTCTCCGCAGCGTCGCGCGCAGCCGCGGCCGTCTCCTGCGAAATGCTCGCCGGCAGCGTCGAGGTGTGGAGAATACCGTTGCGATGAACGTTCTCCGCCGGATCGTAGCAGGCGACCTTTCCGTCGCTTCCGCGGGCAGCGATGATCGAGATTTCGCGCTCGAAGGATACGAAGCTTTCCAGAATCAACGGCACGCTGCCCAAGGCTGCATAACCGCCTTCGGCGCTGTCGGCGGCGGAGCGATAGACGCGCTGCCCTTTGCCGTCATAGCCGAGACGGCGCGTCTTTAGCACGCCCTGACCGCCGAAATCGGCGAGCGCCTTTTCGAGATCGTCCTGGCTGTCGACGGCATGAAAACGGGCCGTCGGAATGCCACAACCATTGATGAAGCTCTTTTCGGTCAGCCGGTCCTGCGCCATTTCAAGCGCCTTGGGCGGCGGATAGACCGTTACCTGCAAGGCAAGATCCTCAGCGGCGGTCACGGGCACATTCTCGAATTCATAGGTCACGACATCGCAGCGCTTCGCCAGTTCTGCAAGCGCGGCCGCATCGTCATAGGCGGCCGCTATCTGTGCGTTGGCGACATGGGCGGCCGGGCAATCCGCCTGGGGCTCGAGGATGACGGTGCGAAAATTCAGGCGTGCGGCCGCCATGGCCAGCATGCGGCCGAGCTGGCCACCGCCGATGATGCCGATCGTCTTCGCGTTCATAGGTCGTCCATCGGATATTCGGCGACCGCCGCGCTCTGGCGGGCCCGCCATTCGTCGAGCCGGTCGGCGATCTCTTCATCGCCAAGCGCCAGCACGGCGGCGGCAAGAAGGGCGGCATTGACCGCGCCGGCCTTGCCGATCGCAAGCGTGCCGACGGGAATGCCGGCCGGCATCTGCACGATCGAGAGAAGACTGTCCTGCCCGGAGAGCGCGCGGGATTGCACCGGCACGCCGAAGACCGGCAGCGGGGTCATGGAAGCCGCCATGCCCGGCAGGTGTGCTGCGCCGCCGGCGCCAGCGATGATGACCTTGAAGCCCTCGTCCTTTGCGCCCTTGGCGAAGTTCACCAGCCTGTCCGGCGTACGATGAGCGGAAATGATGCGCGCATCATAGGTGATTTCAAGCGCTTCCAAGGTGTCCGCAGCATTCTTCATGGTTTCCCAGTCGGACTGGCTTCCCATGATGATGGCGACAGGCGGTCTTTCGGTCAGCATCGTTGCGTTGTGCTCCTCAGGCGATGATATCGGGTATAATCTGGTCTTCCAGCTTGGTTAGCTTGTCCTTGATGACGAGCTTCTTTTTCTTCATGCGCTGGATACGAAGGGCGTCGCAGCCCGTTTCAATCATGGCATTGATTGCGGCATCATAATCCTCGTGTTCCTGGCGCAAACGCGCCACGATCAGCCTGATTTCCGCCTGTTCCTGATCGGCCATGTTCATTTCCCCAGCATATCGCGGAATCGCATTCGTTCCGCCTCCTGAATTCCGCAAGCTCCTATCACCAAATGACGATAACGGGAAGTTATCCTTCATCACGAATTTGCCGCCTATAGGCCACGTTTTCGCCTTCGACAAAGGCTCGATCTTATGGCACAGTGGGAGGGTTGACACCTAGAGCCTTGGCGAATGGATGGTCAGGGCTCTTAAGAGGAAGGAAGGGTCATATGACTGTTCAAGCTCATCTTGAATCGCTCGAAAAGAAACATGTCGCGCTTGAGGAGGCGCTCCATGCGGCAATGTCATCTCCCTCTAGCAATGATACGGAAATAGCCGACATCAAACGCAGGAAACTGCGCGTCAAGGACGAAATCCAACGTCTGCGTTCCTCAGTCCACTGAGGCAACGTTCCAAAGTTTAAAAGCCATCGATCTTGAGGGCAAGAGAGGCGGATCGAAAGGTCTTAAGGCAAATTCCCAGTCAGGATCGATGAGCATTTCCGTTTAACGGATGCGCCAACTTCATAGCGTCGGAGGTAGGGGTTGGCGCAATTTTCCCCATCTTATGCAACAAATGTCGTCGGTGACGACTCTTGGCTCGTTGTGATCCTCCGGCAAATCTCGCAAATTGCCGAAATTCGAGGCGCCGAGATGATATGACGACAATCGGGCTGGCTGCATTCATCGAAAGCGGCCGGATTCTGATGGCGCGTCGCGCCGCAAACAAGCAGTATTATCCGGGACATTGGGATTTAGTTGGCGGCCATGTCGAGGCGGATGAGCCTATCGTTGCCACGCTCATCAGAGAAGCCCGCGAAGAGGTCGGTGTTACACCTGTCGCCTTCCGCTATTTGGGTTTCTTCAAAGATAGCCGATACGAAACCACCTATCATTTATATGAGGTTACAGGCTGGTCCGGCGGATTGCCCAGGTTGATCGGACACGAACATACCGATTTGGCGTGGGTGGCATTGAATGATACCAGCTTTGTCGTGCCACTGGCTCATCCAGAAGTCATGTCGTTTCTGTCACCGGCTTAGCTCTAGCGGCGGCAGGCCAAAACCTCGATTCGTGTTGCAGTGATTGCCTGCCAAATGCCGCAAAGCGAAGGTCTCTTTTCAGGACCAGAATTGATCCAGCCACAAATTCAGCTTGTCGAAGCCGCGGCTGTTGACCGCATAGATGCGTTTCGTGCCTTCGTTGGTGACGGAAACGAGGTTGCTGTCGAGCAGCGCCTTGAGATGCTGTGAGACGGCCGGGCGGCTGATCGGCAGGCCCTGCGCCAGTTCGTTGACCGTCTTGGGTGCGCGGCGCAATTCCTCCAGCAGATGACGCCGGTTCGGATCCGCGATGGCTGCGAAAGGGTCCATGGTCGACATGGGCGAAAGCTACGTCAAACACCAAAGGGCGGCAAGTTAATTGTGCGCTGCATGATATATTGTGAGAATGGTCGCTTGCGAAGGTTCGCGTCATGAGTGTCCTCTGCTGCGAATTGCCGGTTTCAGCCGCTGCCCCTTGTCAGAGCGAGCTAACGGATTTACTCACGATTATCGAACCGGTGCGCCGTCGCTGACGATGGAAGCCGAAACCATGGAAGCTCGCATGACCGTGCCCGAAGATCGTTGCCGCCTAGTTCTCATCGTTCCCGACATTGCCGATATCGAGCAGCGGGCGAAGGCGGTGGCCGATGCCTTGAGGGGCGGAGACGTCGCCTCGGTTATCATTCCTCAATATGGTCTCGATGACAGCACCTTCCAGAAACATGCGGAAAAGCTGGTGCCGGTCATCCAAGCCGCAGGTGCGGCAGCGCTCATCGCCGGGGACAGCCGCGTCGCGGGCCGTGCCAAGGCTGATGGGTTGCATATTGCCGGCAATATCACCGAGCTTACCGAAGCCGTCGAAAAATTCGTGCCGAAGCTGATCGTCGGCGGTGGCAGCGCGGCCGACAAACATAGCGCGCTGGAGGTCGGCGAGCTCAGGCCGGACTATATCTTCTTCGGCAAGCTTGACGGCGACATCAAGCCGGAGGCGCATCCGAAGAACCTGGCACTCGGCGAATGGTGGGCCTCGATGATCGAAATTCCCTGCATCGTCATGGGTGGCACCGATCCGAAGTCGGCGCTGGACGTAGCCCTGACGGGTGCCGAGTTCGTCGCGCTGCATCAGGCGGTTTTTGCCGACCCTGCGGCAGCCCCCTCCATCGTCGCGGAAGTGAATGCGCTTCTGGACGAAAAAGCGCCACGGTTTGAGGATTGATAGCGATCCATGTCGTCAGCGCCTCGATTCCGCCATCGATCCTTCCTTGCCGTGCTTGCAGCCGGGCTCGCGGCATTTCCGTTGCTGGCCGCAGCGCAATCAGGCAACAGTGATACGTCGCTGCCCGGTGTTTCGCAGCCGGCGGAGAAGGGCGCGCGTCCCGATGACAACGCACAAACCGACGACGACACAACTGTGCCGGCTGCACCGCAGCATAACGACAATGTCATGACGCGGCCTTTGGGCGCCGATGCCGGCACCTTCAAGACCGAAAAGATTCAGCCGGGCGCGGAGCCGAAAGCTGACAGCGACATCAAGCCATCTCAGGGTGTCGGGGTTTTCGAGCGCATGGGGGCAAACTTGCCCGACCTGCCGCCGGAACGGCCCTTCACCGGCAAGGTGGACGATGCTTATGGCGCCTTCCAGCGCGGCTATTACCTGACCGCCTTCCAAAAAGCATTGCCGCGGGCGCAGCTTGGCGATCCGGCCGCACAGACCTTGATCGCAGAGCTGATGGCACAGGGCCTGGGCGTTAAACGCGACACGAAGGACGCCGCCTTCTGGTACGGCAAGGCGGCCGAGGGCGGCGATCCCACGGCGATGTTCAAATACGCGCTGATCCTGATGGAAGGGCGCGATGTGCCCCGCGATCAGAAGAAGGCCGACGACTGGATGAAGAAGGCGGCCGATGCGGGTCAGCCTTCGGCGGAATTCAACGTAGCCCAGATGCTGACGGCCGAAAATCCTGGCCCCAAGGGCCTGCAGATGGCGCTTCCCTATTATGAGAAATCTGCCGAGCAGGGCATCGCCGACGCGCAATATGCCGTGTCGCAGCTCTATCTCAACCTTCCCGACCTGCCGCCGGAAAAGAAAGCGCGTGCGCGGGAATGGCTGTCGCGTGCCGCCAATGCCGGCTTCGATACCGCACAGCTCGACATGGGCATCTGGCTGATCAACGGCACCGGCGGCGCACAGGTTCTCGAAAACGGCTTCAACTGGATGAGGGTTGCAGCCTATCGCGGCAACGTCGTTGCGCAGAACAAGCTGGCGCATCTTTATATCAACGCCATCGGCACGAAGCAGGATCCGGTGGCGGCCGCTACCTGGTATGTCATTTCCCGCCGTGCCGGCCTGAAAGACCCCGAGCTCGAGGATTTCTATCAAGGGATCGAGGACTATCAGCAGAAGGCGGCCATCGACGCAGCCAACAAGTATCGGCGTGCGCGATAATAAAGTGTCGGATTGAGCCCTGGCGGAGCTGATCTGAGGTCAGTTTGCGTCTGCCATGGTCTCGCCACTTGAAATTCCCCCGATTTTATGGTCTTGAGGCCGCCAATCTTTATTTCCGCTGACGCTCCCGCTCCGTCGGGGCCTGCTTTCAGGCCCGATCAGCGCTTTCTGCATTACCCAAGGAAACCCGATGGCCCGTTCTGCTCTTCTCAATGTCATGGTTCAGGCTGCCCTCAAGGCAGGTAAGTCGCTCAGCCGCGATTTCGGCGAAGTGCAGAACCTGCAGGTTTCGGTGAAGGGACCGGGCGATTTCGTCAGCCAGGCGGATCTGAAGGCGCAGAAGATCATCCGCGACGAGCTGTTGAAGGCACGCCCGACCTACGGTTTCCTCGGCGAGGAAGGTGAAGAGGTCAAGGGCACGGATGGCGCTCATCGCTGGATCGTCGATCCACTCGACGGTACCACCAATTTCCTGCACGGCATTCCGATGTTTGCCGTTTCGATCGCGCTAGAGCGCAACGACGAGATCGTCGCCGGCGTCATCTTCAATCCGGCGACCGACGAACTCTATACGACCGAACGCGGCGGCGGCGCATTCCTCAACGATCGTCGTCTGCGCGTCGCCTCGCGCCGTGTGCTGTCGGACAGCGTCATCGGCTGCGGCGTTCCGCATCTCGGCCGCGGCAATCACGGCAAGTTCCTGGTCGAGCTGCGCCATGTGATGGGCGAAGTCGCGGGCGTGCGCCGTCTCGGCTCTGCATCGCTCGATCTTGCCTATGTTGCTGCCGGCCGCTTCGACGGCTTCTGGGAAACCGGCCTGTCTCCCTGGGATATTGCAGCCGGCATTCTGCTGATCCGCGAAGCCGGCGGTTTCGTCTCGGATTTCCATGGCGGCACGGACATGCTCGGCACCAATTCGATCATCTGCGGCAACGAACATATCCAGAAAGCACTCGCCGAAGTGGTTAAGCGACCGATCCCGACGAAGTAAGCCATTCCTCTGTTCGCTTTTTCAGATGACAAAACAGTCTGTTGCCAACGGACTGTTTTGTGCTTTCCGTCTCTTCAATTCGGCACAATGTTGCTCTAGTCTCCGCCTGCGGAAGATGCGGTGTCGGAGCGTGTGATGGAAAATGTGAATCTGTCGGATCTCGGATCGACCGACAACGTATCGGGAAATTACGCCTACAAGCTTTCCAGCCCGATGGCTTTCTTCTGGACGATGGTTCTTTTCCTGGTCATCGTCGGCTTCATCGTGGCAATCCTTTTCCGCCAGGCGCAGGTCGCCTTCCTGCACAATCCCGGCCTCAATGGCCTGATCGTCGGCGTTCTGGTCGTCGGCATTCTCCTGGTCTTCAACCATGTGCTGATGCTGAGGCCGGAGGTTCGCTGGTTCAATCATTTCCGTGCCGTCGGCAATGCGGACAAGGTCGGCCGCAATCCGCGGCTGCTGGCGCCGATGCGGGCGCTGCTTGGCAACCGCCGGGCGATGCAGCTATCCACCGCGACGCTGCGCTCGATCCTTGATTCGATCGCCACGCGTCTCGACGAATCGCGCGATACCTCGCGCTATCTCATCGGTCTGCTCGTCTTTCTCGGCCTTCTCGGCACTTTCTGGGGTCTGATCGGCACGATCGGCTCGATCAACGACGTCATCCAGGGCCTCGATGCCGGCACCGGCGACACCGGCGATATTCTGAGCGCCCTGAAGACCGGGCTTTCCGGCCCGCTGGTGGGCATGGGTACGGCCTTCTCGTCGTCCCTGCTCGGCCTTTCCGGCTCGCTGATCCTCGGCTTCCTCGACCTGCAGGCGGGCCGCGCGCAGAACCGCTTCTATACCGAGCTCGAAAACTGGCTTTCCTCCGTTACCGATGTCGGTTCCGACCTCACGCCTGTCATCGAAAGCGCGGCCGGTGCTTCCTCGGAAGATGTGCGGGCGCTGTCGGACTATCTGCGCAAGATCGCGGAGGAGGGCGGCGGCCAGCGTTCGGTGACCGCCATGGCAAACCTTGCCGAAGGCATTCAGGGCCTGGTCAAGAACATGCGCAACGAACAGCAGATGCTGCGCGATTGGATCGAGGCGCAGCAGGAAGAGGCGAAATCGATGCGCCGCACGCTCGATCGCCTCGCAGACCGGATCAGCCATACCGAGAAGACCGGGAGCAAGTAGGCCATGGCGCTCGCCCGCAACCGACGCCATCAGAGAAGCGTCGACTACTGGCCCGGCTTCGTCGACGCGTTGTCCACGCTGCTGATGGCGATCATGTTCCTGCTGACGGTATTCGTCGTTGGCCAGTTCATCCTCAGCCGTGAGATTTCGGGGCGCGACGAGGTGCTCAATCGGCTCAACAGCCGCATCAACGATCTGGTGCAGCAGCTGGCGCTGGAGAAGGGCAGCAAGCAGGATCTGGAGGATGCCGTCGCCAATCTGCAGGCGTCGCTGTCCTCTGCGGAGACAGAGCGCTCGCGGCTGCAGGCCCTGCTTGCAGCAGGCTCGGGCAGCAGCCAGGCCGCGGAAAAGCGGGCCGGATCGCTTTCGCAGGAGCTTGACGAGCAGAAGCAGGTGAGCGCGCGGGCAATGAGCCAGGTCGATCTGCTCAACCAACAGATTGCCGCCCTGCGCAGCCAGATCGCCGCTATCGAAGCTGCCCTTCAGGCATCGGAAGCCAAGGATCAGTCATCGCAGGTGAAGATTGCCGATCTCGGCCGGCGGCTGAATGTGGCACTGGCGCAGCGTGTGCAGGAGCTGAACCGCTATCGTTCCGACTTCTTCGGCCGTTTGCGCGAAATCCTTTCCGACCGCGATAACATCCGCATCGTCGGCGACCGCTTCGTGTTCCAATCCGAAGTGCTGTTCCCATCGGGTTCTGCCGATCTCAATCCGGCCGGCCAAACGGAGATGACCAAACTTGCAGCGGCTCTCATCGATCTTTCCAAGGAAATTCCGCCCGAGATCAATTGGGTACTGCGCGTCGATGGCCACACCGACAATGTGCCGCTTTCAGGCAATGGGCGTTATCCGGACAACTGGGCTCTGTCATCCGCGCGCGCCATCGCTGTCGTCAAGTTCCTGATCTCGCAGGGCGTGCCTGCCGACAGGCTGGTCGCGGCGGGCTTCGGTGAGTTCCAGCCGATCGCACCAGGCGATACGCCGGATGCCCGTGCCACCAACCGCCGCATCGAGCTGAAGCTGACGGAAAAATAATCAGTCATCGCTCCGGCGATGCGATACTATCGAGGCGCGCTTGCAGGAATTGCCGCACGGCTTCGCTGTCACTGAGGCCGATTGCGGTCCGATAGGCATTGGTGGCGTTTTCCATATCGCCAGTCTCGGTCAGCAGATGAGCGCGTACGGCCCAGTAAGGCTGATAGTTGACGATGTCGCGCCCGGCCATTCGGTCAAGAAGAGCCAAGCCCGCAGCAGGGCCTTCCACTCTGCCCGTCACAGCGGCGTGGCTGACGCGCGCGCCGGTCGTCGGCTTCATGATCACAAGCGCTTCATAGAGTCTGGCAAGAGCGGCCCAGTCTGTCATGCCCGAGCGTCGCCGGTCGGCATGCACGGACTGGATCGCAGCCTGACACTGGAATGGACCGAAACGCCCGAATGCACCGGCCCTTCGCAACAGATTGTCGGCTTCCACGATCATTTCGGCATCCCAAAGGGCCATGTCCTGCTCGTCGAGAGGGACATATCGTCCATTCGCATCGCGCCGTGCCGCGCGACGGGATTGGCTGTAGAGCATCAGCGATAACAAGCCCGCAGCCTCCGGTTCCTCGGGCAAGGTCGCAAGCAGAGTGCGGCCAAGCCAGATCGCCTCATCCGCTAGGGATCCTTGCTTGCCGATCTCTCCGTCGACCCCGTCCCAGCCGAGGCCATAGGCGGCATATATCGCCGAGAGCACGCTTTCCAATCGGTCCGGCAACACGGACCGTTCCGGAACGATAAAGGGAATATGTGCGTCGCGAATCTTGATTTTTGCCCGTACCAGCCGCTGGCTCATGGCTTGCGGCGAAACGAGGAAGGCCTTGGCGATGGTCGCGGCGTCGACGGCCAGCACGGATTGCAGCATCAGCGGGGTGTGAGCCGAGCGATCCAAAGCCGGATGGGCGCAGACGAAGAGGAGTTTCAGACGCTCATCCGGAAAGGCGGAATTGTCGGCATTCATGCGTTCCTCCGCTTCTTCGAAGGCCATCATGATCCTGTCGCGCGCTCCGGCCCTGACGCTTTCGTGCCTGACCCGGCGAAGGAGGTTACGCTTGGCTACAACCAGCAGCCAGGCTTCCGGATTGTCGGGAATGCCACGTTCCGGCCAAGTACTCAGCGCTGCAGCGATCGCATCGGACAAAGCATCCTCGGCCGCCGGCACGTCGCGGAAGCGTGTGGCGAGAAAGGCAATCAGCTTGCCGTAGGATTGACGCGCCGTTTGCTCGGCGGCGCGTCCGGCATCCAACGTCATGTGATGGCTACATCTGCAGTCGCGGCCGTATCTCGACCGAACCCTGCTGGGAGATCGGGACGCGCAGCGCCCATTCCAGCGCGGCATCGAGATCCGGCACGTCGATCAGGTAGAAGCCGCCAAGCTGCTCCTTACCTTCAGGGAAGGGACCGTCCTTTACCTCATGGTCCTCGCCCTGGCGACGGACGACCGTTGCCGTTTCCGGCGCCGTCAATCCCGCGCCCCCCGTCATGATGCCGGCCTGGATAAGGGCCTGCGTATAGGCGACCCAGCCGTTCTTATAAGTCGGATCGGCACGACGCCCAAAATCCTCGGCTGATTCACGAATAATCAAAGCATATTGCATGAGAAAAGTCTCCCATTTGCAGTTTTGACGATGGCCGAACGGCGTAACCTGCAAAGCTGAATGCCGGAATATACAACACCGCTGGCAAAACGGCTTCCTGCCGCTTCGATATGATGAGCCGTGAGCCTGCGTGAATTCGACACTCGCGGAAAGATTTTTTGAAATTTGTGGCCGAAAAATCAAACGGCCGGCATGCCCGAAGGGCAGCCAGCCGTTGATGGCTTTGCAGCGAGTGCGTGACGCGAGAATTATGCGGTGGCGGTGGTCTGGTCGTCGATGACGGCGCCGCCGACGTGGGCCTTGATCGATTCGATGGCATGCAGGGCCGAGGCCTTCGCCTTATAGCCTTCCGAACCGAACATGGTTTCGCCGTTCGAGGCCTTGAAGCGGAAGCGAAACTCGCCAGCCTTGTCCTTGTAGACTTCAAATTTATACATGGTTCTCGTCTCCTAGAATCGCGTCAGCGCGGGATAACGCCGAAAATCTAGCTCAACTTTGAAACTATTTCTACAAGGTTGTATTTGGCACGACTTGCCCGATTATCGCTATTTCGCAATGAGCATATGCTCCTCGATGCCGGCATCGAATTGCAGGCGGGCGAGCTTCGCATAGATCCCGCCGTGGCGAATCAGGCTCTGGTGCGTGCCTTCCTCGACGATACGGCCCTGATCCAGCACCAGAATGCGGTCGGCCTTGAGGACGGTCGCCAGGCGGTGAGCGATGACGAGGGTCGTGCGCGCCTCCATCAAGCCCTCCAGCGCCTTCTGAACGAGCGTCTCGCTTTCGGCATCGAGAGCGGAGGTTGCTTCATCGAGCAGCAGGATCGGCGCATTCTTCAGGATGGCGCGGGCAATGGCGACGCGCTGGCGCTGGCCGCCTGAAAGAGTGACACCGCGCTCGCCGACCTGCGTATCATAGCCTTGTTCGAGGCGTGAAATGAACTCGTCCGCCTGAGCGGCGATGGCGGCGGCGCGCACCTCGTCGCGCGAGGCGCCAGGGCGGCCGAAGGCGATGTTGTCATGAATGGAGGCTGCGAAGATGGTGGTGTCCTGAGGGACAATTGCGATGCGCTCACGCAGGGCATCCGGCAGCACATCGCGCGCATCGACACCATCCAGGGCGACGTGGCCCTTCTGCGGATCGTAAAAGCGCAGCAGCAGCGAAAAGATGGTGCTCTTGCCGGCGCCCGACGCGCCGACGATTGCGACCGTTTCCCCCGGCTTCACGGAGAAGGAGAGCCCATGCAGTGCCGATCTGTTCGGTCGCGACGGGTAAGAGAAATGGACGTCGGAAAATTCCACGCGACCCTGTGGCGGCTGCGGCAAGGGCAGGGGATTGGCCGGAGGTACGATCGGCGATACCTCTGCAAGGAGCTCGCCCAGGCGATCGGCAGCACCTGCAGCCTGGGAGAGCTCGCCCCAGACTTCCGACAGCGAGCCCAACGAGGAGCCGGCGATGACGGAATAGAGCAGGAACTGGCCGAGCGTGCCGGCCGACATCGTGCCGGCGAGCACATTCTGCGCACCGACCCAGAGAACCGCGACGATGCTGCCGAAGACCATGGCAATGGCAAAGCCCGTCAGCAGCGAGCGGGATTTGATCGCCGCACGTGCCGCCTGATAGGCATCCTCAACGGCGCTGCCGTAGCGCAGAGCGGCGGCGTTCTCGCCGTTGTAGGCCTGAATGGTGCGGTTGGCCGCGATGGTCTCGTTGGCATAGGCGGATGCCTGCGCCAGTGTCTCCTGCGCGGCTCGCGAGCGCTTGCGCACGGAACGGCCGAAACTGACCAGCGGTAGAACGATGATCGGGATCGCGATCAGCACGATGCTCGAGAGCTTCGGACTGGTGACGATCATCATGATCACTGCGCCGAGACAGAGAATCAGGTTGCGCAGCGCAACGGAGGCGGTGGCGCCGACCGCAGACTTGATCTGCGTCGTATCCGCCGTCAGCCGCGAGACGATCTCGCCGGACTGATTGACGTCGAAGAAGGAGGGCGACAGCCGCGTCACGTGGTCGAAGACCTCGCGGCGCATATCGGAGACGATGCGCTCGCCGATGGATATGACGAAGTAATAGCGCAGCGCGCTTGCAGCCGCGAGCAACAGGGCCATGATCATGATCGCTACGAAGTAGCTGTCGATCAGACCGCGATCGGCCTGATCGAAGCCGTGATCGATCATACGGCGGACGGCGACCGGCAAGGCGAGCGAGGTAACGGCGGCGATGACGAGCGATATGATTGCGCCTGCCACCATGCCCCGATATCGCCTGAGGTATGGCGCCAGTCGTCCGAGAGGACGGATCGAACGGGTTTTCTTTTCCTCAGCCTGGCCAGTCTCTGACAAGTCGTCTCCAATCCCCATATCAGCAAGGGACTCGACGTTTTCGCCCCTTGTTATCGCCGCTGCCTTCATGTATAGGCACGCCATCTTAATTGGAAGCCGTGGCCTTTAACGGACTGCGGCTTCATTTATTCAATCGGTTCGGTTGCCGCAATGCCTTGCGACAAATGGACCCTGGCATGACAGGAAGATTGTTATGAAGGCCAACATCCATCCCGACTACCACACCATCAAGGTGGTCATGACCGACGGCACCGAATATGAAACCCGCTCGACCTGGGGTTCTGAAGGCGCTGTCATGAACCTCGAAATCGACTCCAAGTCCCATCCGGCTTGGACCGGCGGCAACCAGCAGATGATGGACCGTGCCGGCCGCGTTTCGAAGTTCAACAAGCGCTTCGGCGGTCTCGGCATCTAATCGCATTGCGATTTGCCGCTTGAAAAAAGCCCGGTTTTGCCGGGCTTTTTTGCGTTGATACAGAGCTCGCACCCTCATCGCACACGCCGCAGGTAATCGGCACGGTCGAACGGATTTGCCGCTGCGCGCTCCCGTACACGGTGCGGACCCGATAAGGGCATATGGTGATCGAAGGCGTGCTCCAGGACGCCGGCTCCGCCCGACAATCCCGGCAATTGCCTTTGGATCGTGTGGATCATCGATGATGCCACCGTGCCCTCCAGTCGTGCGATACCATCGTCGATCAGCGATCTTCTCATCGATGCGCCGGATTTCGCGAGCAGGCTGTGCACGCCAGCCAACGCCGTTGCCGGTATCTCGACGTGAAAATGCTCGATAGGCTCGCATAGGATCGTCTGTGCGGATGAAAGCGCGGATGCGAGCACCAGCGGCGTCAGCTTGCGGAAGTCGACCGCCGTGCTCGCCGGCGAACTTTGCCGCGCCGCCGTCATGGCGACGTGGCAATCGATGATCTGCCAGCCGAAAAGACCTTCCTTGAGCGTTTCGAACGTAGCTTCCTCGACTGCCCGATAGAAGCTTGCCGGCATCTGGCCGACATCCACCTCGAGGGCAAAGCTGTTTCCGCTGCCTTCCGGCCGTGGCTCGACGCGCAAGCCGATGGTTGCGAGAAACGGATTGGGCTCCTTGAATATGTGCTCAACCGCGCTTCCCGTTCCAGCCGGCCTTTCGACATAGATGACGGTGCTTTCCTCGAAGGCGATGTCGAGGCCGAACTCGGTCGAGAGGGTTGCCTGGATGACCTCCTTCTGCACTTCGCCATAGAGCGAGACATATATGTCGCCTGTTTCCTCATTGGCGCGCAGGTTGATGAGCGGATCCTGCTCTGCAAGTTGCCCCAGAGCCAGCCAGAGTGCTGCGTTTTCTGAAGGGCGCAGGGCGCGAATGCGGGTTTCCAAGGTCGGCGGCGCGAAGTGGCGAAGCGTGCCGAGCGGCCCTTCGATGCCGATCCAATCTCCGATACGGGCATTTGCGAGCCCGCCGACCTTGGCGATCTGCCCCGCGTGAACCTGTGAAACCTTGTCCGCTTTGCCATCGCGGAAAAGCTGAAGACTGCCGATCTTCGCCGAGCCGCGAGGAGTTTCGATGTCATCTCGAAGGTTGATCGTGCCCGATGCCAGATAGAGGTAGGCGAGCTTCTCGCCGCCCCACCCGCGTTCAATCTTGAAGATCGTCCCGGAAACCGGGTCGTCATGGTTCGGCTGCCGGCTCGGCAGCAGGGTTTCGATTGCCGAGATCAAGGCAGAGATCCCGAGACCCCGCGTCGCCGCACCGGCAAATGCCGGATGGATAGAGGACTTCGCTACCTGATCGGCCAAGGCTTGTTCCAGCCTCTGTCGTGTCAGGCGCTCGGGAGCCACAACATAATCTTCCAGCAAAGCCTCGTCGTTGATTGAAAGTGCTTCACACAGGCGCGAGAAATGCGGATCGCCGCCGAGATCGGCAGCTTCCACGGTGGCGAGCCTGCTGCCGGCAGCATGGACGATCGACATTGCAATGGGGCGGACCGCCAGCTGGGTCGCCATATCCTCAAGCACCTCATCATAGCGTGCGCCGAGGCGGTCGACCTTGTTGACGAAGAATATGAAGGGTATCCCGAGGCGTCGCAATGCTTTCACAAGCACGCGCGTCTGTGGCTGCACGCCCTCGACTGCAGACACGACGACCACTGCCGCATCGAGCAGCTGCAGCACCCGTTCGATCTCGGCGATGAAGTCCGGATGGCCAGGCGTATCAATGAGGTTCACCGTGACGTCACCGACGATGAAGGAAACCACCGCCGCGGCGATGGTGATGCCGCGTTGTCTTTCGAGTTCGAGACTATCGGTCTGCGTGCTGCCGGCGTCGACGCTGCCGAGTTTGTCGATTATGCCGGTGTCAAAAAGGAGCCGTTCCGTGAGGCTAGTCTTGCCCGCGTCTACATGGGCGAGGATGCCCAGATTCAATGTGCGCATGGTTCATCATCTTCTCAGAATTTCGGATTTGATTTTCGTGAGAAGTGAGTCGGCGCATTGGGTCCTCCACGCACATTCGATATCGGCCTGCTTCTCCCTTGAGAGAAGCATGCACTCTTTTTTACAGAGGTTTCACGGAATCCGTCAAGTTTGGCCCGGCTTCGACTTCAGGCCTAACTCTGCGCACGGCTTTTCGGAGGGCTGGATGATTGCTCAAAACAAAACCGGCCACGTCAGGCGCGGCCGGTTTGAAATCATTGCGGATTGTCTGAAGCTCAGTTGCCGCCAAATGCGGTCTGCAGCAGGGTCAGCTGTGCCTTGACGCTGTTTTGGTTGTCCGGAACGATAGCAGCTTCCGTCGGGCGGTAGATTTCGCGATCGAGAATGGCGACGCGATTCTGCAGGCGCAGCGAACGCTCCACGAGATCACGGAAGGATTCCGGCAGGTCATTCCAGCCCGGCGCGTTGCGGTCGACGTTGAAGCCGTCGAGGCGAACCTTGTTCTTTTCGGCCAATACCTGATCGCGCGACATTTCGCCATTGTTGACGGCGCGCTGGAGGAGCAGCCAGGAGGCCATCTGCATCAGACGGGTGGTCAGTCGCATGGATTCGGCGGCATAAAGCACGGAGGCCATGCGCGGCAGAACTTTGGAAGCGGCGCGGCCTTGGCCGTCGAGATAACCGGCGGTTTCTTCGACCAGCGACATGCCTTCAGAATAAAGCGCCCTGAACTGCGCCGACGATGCGGCGTGGCCAGCAAAGCTGATCGTGTTCAACCCAAGTTCCGACATCGAATAAATCCCTGCTTCACGCAACACTTTTGTTCAGGAAAAGCCGGTCAAGTCCCTAAGAGCTTTCGGCATCCGCTTTTATGACTTTAAGATGGTTGTTTTAACTGAAATTCGCAAGGCGATTCTTAAGAAAGGGTTAATCTCCACAGTTTCGGCGAGGTCCGCGATACAGGACAAAAAAGAAGAGCCGCAAAAGCGGCTCTCAAGGTAAAACAGGGAGAAAAATCAGACCAATTCGCCAAGTGGAGGAACTGTCTGAGTCCAGAGCGAATCTGGATGGTCATAGTAATATGTCGTAAAGCTTAATATTGAGTTGACCATGCCTTGATCCTGGACTCCCCCGCACGGATTTCGTGCTATGGCAAGCCACCTTGGAACGGTGCGTCAGAAGCGGAAAAGACTATCCGCCGCTTTTCGGCCGGAGGTCTTGGTGGCGATTTCCTCTTCCAGCCGGGCTATCTCGCCCTGAAGCAATGCGACGCGACTTTTCAGCTCGTCCACCGACAGTAACGACAGGTCACTACCGATCTCATGGGCGGACGGCTGCTTGGGACGATCATCATCGAATAGGCTCATTTCGGCTCCTCCTTTCCCTTGTCGAGGGATCAGGTGCCGTAATTTACAGTTATATCGTCCTTTTTTGAAGTCTCGCTGCGCGCGAGCGCCATGCTCTCCGGCGTGATCATCTGCGCGTTGGCCGACGGCATGGTCGTATAGGCGTCGCGATCGCCCACCGGCTTTGCGGCACGCATGCGGCTGCGGAAGATCGAATAGGAGGTAATCAGCACATGGGCGATGGCGGTGACGAAGAACAGCGAGTAGGGGCCGATGGAGGACATGACCGGGCCACTCAGCGTCGGCCCTATGATTGTGCCGATGCCATAGAGCAGCAGCAGGCCGCCCGACACCTTAACGAAATCCTCCGGCGCGGCGAAGTCATTGGCATGGGCGACGGCAATCGGATAGAGGGTGTTGGCGACGGCGCCGTAGATGACGACCATGCTGATGAGGAAAGCCGGGCTGCCCGGCTTCAACAGGAAGAGCAGCAGGCCGTCGAGGGCTGCGATTGCAGCCATGCCCGCAAGCACGTAGCGGCGGTCGATGCGATCGGACAGGCGGCCGGCCGGCAGCTGCATCACAGCGCCGGCAAAGATGGTCGAACTCATCATCAGCGCGATATCGCCTTCTGAAAGGCCGGCCTTGGCGCCGAAGACGGCGCCAAGCGTGCCGTATGCGCCATTGGCGATGCCGACGAGCAGGATGCCGATCGAGGCGACCGGCGAATTGCGGTAGAGCGCTCTCAGGTCGAGGCTGACGGCCTTCAGCGGCTGCGGCGAGGCGGCGGTCGACAGCGTGGTCGGCAGCATGGCGATACAATAGCAGATGCCGCACACCATGAAGAGGATGGGCGTATGGACATCGGCGAAGGGCACCATCATCTGCCCGGCGACGGCGCCGATCAGCGTAATACCGATATAGAGTGAGAAGATCGCGCCACGGCTTTCATTGGTGGCGCGTTCGTTGAGCCAGCTTTCGATGATCATCGAAGTGCCGGCCGTGCAGAAGCCGGTCACCGCGCGCAGCGCCACCCACCAGATGGGGTCGACGATAATGCCGGTCAAAAGCGCGATAATGGCGATGACGGAGATGAAGCCCGAAAAGGCACGCACATGGCCTATGCGCCGGACCAGTTTCGGCGCCGTCAGGCAGCCGAGCACGAAGCCCGTCGCCCAGGTGGTGCCGAGCAAACCGAGCGTCGTCGTCGCATAGCCTTCGGCCGTGCCGCGCACAGGCAGCAGCAGGCTGTGCAGGCCATTGCCCGTAAACAGGAACAGCGTGCCGAACAGCAGAGCGAGTACCGGCAATATGTTTCTTTTCATGCTCCCCACCTTCATGCCGCTCCATTTAAGGAGCCGAAAGACAGGATCGTGCCCTGCCTGCATTCGCTATTGATTGTGTCCCGGATTGCCGCTATCGGCCTGTAGAAACAGTCTGTTGGCGCGGAAAAATGTCCGTCCTATGACGATTAGAGCATGATCGCGAAAGGCGTGCAGCGGTTTTTGGTCGCGGCTGCCCTCACTCTTGCATAAACGGGGAAAAATAGCGTGACAAAAGCCATAGCGATGCTGCTTCTGCTCGCCATGGCGGTGCACATCATCAAGCCTTTGGGGCTGCCGGGCCTGAGGCGCAGGGCCGATTTTTGGAAGATCGCTATCTTCGCCTTTGCCGTCTGGACCGTGGCGCTCGTTATCAACGAGGTGTTTTAGCGCATTTTAGGCTAAATTCAGGGCTTCAGCGCCGCCACGCGCGGCTGCCTAAAGTTGGATCTCTCCGCGCATGAGGGAGACGCAGCTGCCCGACAGCAAGACTTCGTTTACCGTGCCGGCAGATTTCCTGACATCAACGCCGATAAGGCTGCGTCTTCCCATCTCCACGCCCTGTTCGATAGTGATTTTCACCTCCGCATCCCGTGCCGGCAGCAGGGAAGTCAGATAGGCGCTGATCGCGGCAGAGGCGCTGCCGGTCGCCGGGTCTTCCGTGACGTTGTCGAGCGGCGCGAACATGCGGGCGCGAATAGCCCACGGATTTTCTGCCGAGCGCACATAGAGAAAGAGCGAAAAGCCGGTCTTGTCTTCCTTGTGGCGTGCGGCCGCTTCAGCAAAAACGGCGGCGTTCGGCCATGCCTTGGCGAGCGTTTCGAGGCTATCCAGCTCTGCGAAGGCGAAAGGCAGGCCGACGGACGCGAAAGTCGGCGCATGGGTTGTGTGGCGGATCGATTGCGGATCGATCTGCACGCAAGCGGCAATCAGTTCGTCGGCAATGGTTTCGCCGATCGTAAGCCTGCCCGGTGCGCGAATGCTTGCGCCGGAGACGCTGCCACCGTTGCGCAACAACGTTACCTCGACAAGCCCGGCATCCTCTTCGAAGATCAGCCTGTCGCTTATGGATTTTCCGAAGATCGCTTGCTGCTGGCCGAGGACGAAGGCGGTGCCGACATTGGGATGGCCGGCAAAAGGGATTTCGGCCGTGGGCGTGAAGATGCGGACGTGGGCCGTATGCTCCGGGTTTTCCGCCGGCAGCACGAAGGTCGTTTCCGAATAACCGAACTCGGCTGCGATCTTCTGCATGGCGCCGCTGTCGAGACCGCGGGCATCGGGAATGACGGCCAGGGGATTGCCGACGAAGCGTTCGGATGTGAAGACGTCGACGGTGACGTAGGCAACGGTGTTCATGACGGCTCCCGGCAGCTTTGGTGGAACTGCCAGGATTTAGCCGCTGCTCGGGCAAGCTTGAAAGCCGGAACTTGTGTCCGTGACAAGTTGGCTAACGGTTCTGGCGAAGATAGCCTCTTATCCCAACCCCTTCTCCTCAACGGGAGAACGGGTTTTCTGCAGCACGCATGAAGATCGCTTCAATTGCTCTGGAACTGTTTGAGCACGCTGGACCAGAGTTCGACGAGCTCGGCACTGCCGACATCGCCGGGCTTCGCACGGACCGCGGTGTGTACGAGAACCAGATGTGTCGTCGGGTCGACCAGGATGCGCTGGCCGGCTTTGCCGTCCAGGAAAAACGTTCGGCGCGGACCGGGCATCAGCCAGGTCTGATAGCCGTAGCCCCAGGGGTTCGTTTCGTGATTGACCGCCAGGAACGAGCCTTGCTTGACCGGCTCCGTGGCATCCAACAGCCATTGGCGGGGTATTATTTGCCGGCCGTTCAAGGCGCCGTCATGCGCGAGCAGCAGGCCAAAGCGGGCATAATCGCGAAGTGTCGCGCTGAAGCAGCAGTAGCCGACCTCTTGGCCGGTGCTGTCGACCTGCCAGTTCGCGCTGGCTTCCGCACCCATCGGCTGCCAGATGCGGGTCTGGAGATAATCCGCCATGCTCATATGGGTGGCGTGGGTCAGGACCAAGCTCAGCCCTTCGGTGTCAAGATTGCTATAGTGCCACACCGTATCGGGAGGAGCGACCCGCTTGTTGAACCGCGATACGGCCGTAATGGGGTCGAGTTTTTCCGGGCCGAGCAATGAATTGCTGAGATGAACGTTGTCGTCGGGGTTGCCGAAGTTTTCGGTGAAGGCAATGCCGGAAGCCATATGCAGCAATGCGCGGATCGGCGTAACGCCCATCTCTGTGCCTTTCAGTTCCGGCACATAGGTCTCAACCGTATCGTCGATCGAATGGATGGCGCCCTCGGAAATCGCAATTCCGATCATCATGGCGGTCAAGGTTTTCGCCATGGATTGCGAGACAAGCCGGTCGCGGTCGGTGCGGCCATATTGGTAATGTTCGAACAGGATCGTGTCGTTGTGGGCAATCAGCAGGCCAGTGGTGGGATTGGTGGCGAGATATTTCGACAAGGAGCCGGTTTCCGTGCCGAACGTGAACTTGACCGAAATCTCGGACGGCGCGCGTAAGAGGAGTAGCGGATGCTCGGCGGCGGCGATCATATGCGTTGGCGCAAGCTTATCGGCGTGACTGAAATTGCCGATCATGTTCCGTTGTTCGCTCAGCGGCAGGCCGACGGGATAGCCGAGTTTCTCACCGTAAGCCTCTGCATCCGGTCCTGTCGCGGAAAAGACGGGAACGGCCGTCTGCAATTGTTGGGCGCGAGAAGTGTCTATTTGTGCAACTAAGAATACAGAAAGAACAGCAACAAAACTGCGCCAAGCAAGCATATGGCAACCCCTCTATTTGGCCCCTTTATTATAAGTGGGACAATCCAGTGCCGTGTTTTCGTAACATCCATTTGACACGGATTGCTTTCCGATATCACGGCAAGCCTATTCTTGTCATTGTGACAGATGTGACTTGCTCTGTTCTGAATGCCCGGCTGGCTATTCCCCGAAAGCAAAAAAAGCCCCGGTCGCATCGCGACCGGGGCCTTTCGTGCATTCGAATACTCTAGTGGTTCAGCTTTTCACAGCGTCATCGAACCACTCTATCCCTTTGTTTCCAAGCAATTCCGAGAAAATTGCAGTGCCCTTTTCCTGGAATTGCTCCAGCTGACATCAGGCAGCCTGTTCGCGATCCTTTGTCCAGCTACCCTTGGCGGCGAGATAGTTCATCTCGGCGCGATGGGTGAAAGCACGTTGGCCGGCGGCAACGTTTTCCGGCTTGCCGCCCCATGCCTTCAGCGCGCTGTCCTGCAGGGCGCGACCATAGGAGAAGGTCACTTTCCAGGGCAGTTCATAACCGGAGTTGATGGCGGAGAGATGGGCCGTCGCCTCTTCGGTGGACTGGCCGCCGGAGAGGAAGGCGATGCCGGGAACGGCCGACGGAACGGTTTCCTTCAAAACCTTGACGGTGCGTTCGGCGACCTGCTCGACCGAGGCCTTGCGGACCTTCTTGCCGTCGATGACCATGCTCGGCTTCAGGATCATGCCTTCGAGCTTGATGCGGGCTTCTGCGAGTTCCTGGAAGACGATCTGCAGCGTCCAGCGGGTGACTTCCTCGCTGCGATCGAGGCTCTGCGTGCCGGGTTCGCCATCCATCAGCACTTCCGGTTCAACGATCGGGACGATCTTGGCCTGCTGGCAGAGGGCGGCATAACGGGCAAGCGCGTGGGCGTTGGCCTTGATGGCGCCATAGGTCGGCAGCGTATCGGAAACGGCGATCACGCCACGCCACTTGGCGAAGCGGGCGCCGGCGTCATAATATTTCGCCAGACGATCCGCGAGGCCGTCCAGGCCTTCGGTAACGGTTTCGCCGGGGAAGGCGGCGAGCGGCTTGGCGCCGACATCGACCTTGATGCCGGGAATGCTGTCGGCAGCCTTGATGATATCGACGAAGGGGGTGCCGTCGGCGGCCTTCTGGAAGAGGGTTTCCTCATAGAGGATGACGCCGGAGATGTACTTCTTCATTGCGTCGTCGGAGCGGAAGAGCATCTCGCGATAGTCGCGGCGGCTCTCTTCCGTTGATACGAGAGAGATGGCGTCGAAGCGCTTCTTGATCGTGGCGGTGGATTCATCCGCCGCCAGGAGGCCCTTGCCACCAGCAACCATCTTTACGGCAATGTCTTCAATTCGTTCGCTCATTTTGTTTCTCCAAGGCGATTTCATTCGGCGACAAGAACAATATAGATCGGCGATAACAGAAGTGTAGAAGGAGGGAAATGGCAGGCTAACTAATTGAAACGATTGAAATGATTTCAACCGTTTGAAAGTCTTTCATGTAATCCTAGCACTCATGGAAAAGCCGCGAAAGCTTTAGCTTTCGCGGCCGGTATCATTCGCGGCGATAAGGCTTGCTGTTTACTTGCCGGCCTGCAGAACTGCGACACCCGGCAGGACCTTGCCTTCCATCCATTCGAGGAAGGCACCGCCCGCCGTCGAGACATAGGTGAAGTCGTCGGCAACGCCCGCATGGTTCAGCGCCGAAACCGTATCGCCGCCGCCGGCGACGGAGGTCAGCTTGCCAGCTTTCGTGCATTCAGCAGCGTATTTGGCGACTGCGACAGTTGCGGCATCGAAGGGCGTGATTTCGAAGGCGCCGAGCGGGCCGTTCCAGACGAGCGTGGTGGCGCGGCCGATCCAGTTCTTGATTGCTTCAATCGACTTCGGACCGACATCGAGCACCATGGCATCGGCGGGGATCGCTTCGATCGCGACGACTTTGTTGTCGGCACCGGCCTTGAACTCACGGGCGACAACGCCGTCTTCCGGCAGCACGATCGCGCAGCCGGAGGCAGCGGCTTCGATCATAATCTGCTTTGCGGTATCGGCGAGATCATGTTCGCAGAGCGACTTGCCGACATTGGTGCCGCGGGCGGCGATAAAGGTGTTGGCCATGCCGCCACCGATGACAAGCGCATCGACTTTTTTCACCAGATTCATCAGGAGGTCGATCTTGGTGGAGACCTTGGCACCGCCGACAATGGCGACGACAGGGCGGACCGGATTGCCGAGGCCCTTTTCCAGGGCTTCAAGTTCCGCCTGCATTGTGCGGCCCGCATAGGCCGGCAGCAGGTGGGCAAGGCCTTCCGTGGAAGAGTGGGCGCGATGCGCGGCCGAGAAGGCGTCGTTGACGTAGATATCGCCATTGGCGGCAAGCGCCTTGGTGAAGGCTGCGTCGTTCTTTTCCTCTTCCTTATGGAAGCGAGTGTTTTCCAGCAGCAGGATGTCGCCATTGTTCATCTTGGCAACGGCGTCGGCCGCCGGAGCGCCGATGCAATCGGAGGCGAACAGAACGGCATGATCCAGAACTTCTTCGACGGCCGGCACGATGAGACCGAGGGAGAGATCCGGGGAGGGGCCATCCTTCGGGCGGCCGAAATGGGCAAGCAGAATGACCTTGGCGCCCTTTTCGGACAATTCGAGAATCGTCGGGGCGACACGTTCGATGCGGGTCGCATCGGTGACCTTGCCATCCTTGACCGGCACGTTGAGGTCGACGCGCACCAATACGCGCTTGCCGGAGATGTCGGTGAGATCGTCGAGGGTTTTGAAGGCTGCCATGGGAGGATCCAATATTGTTGGTGGCGAAAAGCGGGCCGACCATACTACGGATGATCGCAGACGCAAGGCGTTCAGACGTCGTTTTTGCCCGTCGTCGAATCGCTTGAAACGACTTCATGCGCGCGCTCGCGGCGCTTCTGCAGGTAGGCGCGGATACTCTTCAGGATATCATGGAGATTGATGAAGATCGGCATGATGACGGGCGGTTCCACCGCCTCGAGCGACATTCCGACGGATTGGATATGATCGTTCTCGTCGAGATCGCGGACGATGAGGATAATCTCGCCCAGACGAACGCGATCCGCATAGTCGGCCTTGCCACCGAGGCGATGGCGCATGAGCTCCGCTATGGTCAGTCCCTTCTCCTGCTCACTCAGCAGGCCCGGCCCATAGGCAGCATCGAGATCGGCGGCAGGGCGAAGCGGTGAGATCGAGAAGGCGCCGAAGAATTCGGCATCCTCAGGATCGACCGGCGCGCGGCTAGCGAAGAGGCGGTCGAGCAGGCGCGAATAATTGGGGGAGACGAAAAGATAGACGACATCATTTTCGCGCAGGCGCCCGGCATATTGATAGCGCATGGACTTGCCGTCGCGAACGATCAGCGATGGTGTTGCCCAGCGCGGAATGCGCTCGCCGCGCAGGACCGGACTGTCCTTCACGACACGATAGGAGAGGAGTTCGTGGTTGACCGTGCCCGGCAGGTCGACCTCGACCTTGTCGATCGCGCCCATGCGCGGGGGAATGATGAGGCCAAGCCGGCGCGCCATCGGCTTGATGGTCCAGCCCTGTACGAGCAGTGACACCAGCACGACGATGAAGGCGACGTTGAAATAGGTTTGGCCAGCCTGCAGGCCGCCGAGGATCGGCATGATGGCCAGAAGAATGGAGACGGCACCGCGCAGACCGACCCAGGCGACGAAGCCGGTTTCCCGCTGCGTATAATCGAACGGCAGCACACAGAGCCAGACGGCAATCGGCCGGGCAACGAAGATCAGGAACAGTGCCAGCGCGATGGCGGGGATGGCGATCGCCGGAAATTCCGAGGGCGTGGCGAGCAGACCGAGCACGAGGAACATGATGATCTGCGCCAGCCAGGTCATGCCGTCCTGGAAACGCTTGATCGAGGCCGATGCGGGCAGCTTGCGGTTGCCGGCATAGATGCCTGCGACATAGACGGCCAAGAAGCCGCTGCCGCCGACAGCGCCGGTAAACGAGAAGACGAGGAGCGCGAGCGCCAGCACGAAGATGGGCGTCAGGCCGCGATCCGTTTCCAGGCGGCTGACAATGAGGACGATCATCATGCCGCCGAGCAGGCCGAGTATGACACCCAGCCCCATCTGCTGGACAAAGGTGGCAAGCATGGCGAGGTTGATGCCGGCATAGCCTTCGCCATTTGCCAGGAGTTCGACCAAGGCAAGCGTCAGAAAGATCGCCATCGGATCGTTGGTGCCGGATTCGACTTCCAGTGTCGAGCGTACCTTGTCACGGATGTTGATGCCGCCAATGCGCAGCAGGAAGAAGACCGCGGCCGCATCCGTCGAGGCGACGATGGAGCCGAGCAGCAGGCCCTGCAGCCAAGTGAAGCCGAGCAGCCAGGTGGCGGCAAGGCCGAACAATGCCGCCGTTACGACGACGCCAACGGAAGCGATGGTCAGCGCGGGTGCCGCAGCAAGCTTGAAGGCCTGGATCGGAGTGCCGTAGCCGGAGTCGAAGAGGATGATGGCTAGCGCCAGAGAGCCGAGAATATAGGCGAGATAATTGTTGGAGAATTCGATGCCGAGGCCGTCCGTGCCGGCGGCAAGGCCGATCATCAGGAAGAGCAGCAGCAGGGGAGCGCCGAAACGGAAAGCAAGGAGGCTGGAGAAAGCCGCGATGAGAATGAGAACCGTGCTGATCAGCACGATAATATAAAATGCCTCCACCTTTTCTTCCCCTTTTCCGTGCGCCGCTGCTGGGGCCAAAAAGCCCGGAATGCGGAAATCCCTTCGTCATCCCATCATGCAGTCCTGCCGACCATATTGGCAAATATGGCCTTAATCAGAGGAGAGCTTTACGACTGAGCCCGCCCTGACGATTGCAACAGCATGGTGTGATGCGCTTTTGCCAGAACGGCGAAGCGGCTTGGAATACACTGGGAGACTTCCTACCAAAATTTATTGGTAAATCTGGACCATAGCAGGGCAGGGAGAGCAAAGATTGGGGCTTTTGAAGGGCAGTTGCGATGGGGGCTGCTGAGACCTCAGAGTTATCCTACCGTTCGAAACCGAAAGGCTTGTGTGGATCCTCGGCTTGATCCGGGGATCCAGCACAAGCGCGCATGATTTCATGGCATAAATGGGTAGGAGCCGTCAGCATGGGCGAAGCTCAAATATCCATACGCCTGAAATAGATCGGATAGTCGATCACCAGCCCATCTTCGTCGACCGGAAGATCGACGGTGAAATCCCGGTCCTCGGCTGCATAGCGGTAGAGCTTTTCCGGCACGATGCAGGTGTAATGCTGTCTGTCGCACACAGGTTCGAAGGTTTCGAACGGGATATAGAGCATGGAGAGCTTGGCAGTTCCATCTTGCGGCGTCATTTCCAGCCGACGGATCGGCAGGCTGTTGGTGAAGGGCGAGCCATAGAGATCGATATCGACGCAACCATCGAATTGCGGCAGGGGCTCGCTATCCTCGGTGCGCCAATGTCCTTTGCCGTCCGAGATCAGCGCGAGGCGGCGTCCGTCGGTGGTTTCGACCGAGAAGGAAAGAACGGCCCAGCCTGCGGAGCAATCGATGCGATAGGAAACGCCATAAGGCGTGCCTCCGCGGGCACCAATGATAATGCCGGCAGCACGGATGGCCGTGCTGCCGGCATTATCGAGAGGGGTGATCGTCAGGTGCTCCAGCCCGTCTCCTTCCAAGGGACGCCAGCGGACTGTCGTCGGAAGGAGCGGGCGGAAGGCCATGATCAGATCGTCTTGGCGAAGGCGACTGCCGTGTCTGACATGCGGCTCGAGAAGCCCCATTCGTTGTCGTACCACGACAGGACGCGCACGAAGTTGCCTTCCATGACCTTGGTCTGGTCGGTCGCGAAGATCGACGAGTGGCTGTCATGGTTGAAGTCACGGGAAACCAGCGGCTCGTCGGTATAGCCGAGGATGCCCTTCAGCTTGCCGTTCGATGCAGCCTTGATGGCTTCGTTGATTTCGCCGACCGTCGTTGCCTTCTTGGCCACGAACTTGAAGTCGACGACCGAGACGTTTGGCGTGGGAACGCGGATCGACGTGCCGTCGAGCTTGCCCTTGAGGTGCGGCAGAACGAGACCGACAGCTTTTGCGGCGCCCGTCGACGTCGGGATCATGGACAGGGCTGCGGCGCGGGCGCGGTACAGGTCCTTGTGCATGGTGTCGAGCGTCGGCTGGTCGCCGGTGTAGGAGTGAATGGTCGTCATGAAGCCATGGTCGATGCCAACGGCGTCATCGAGAACCTTAACGACCGGAACTAGGCAGTTCGTGGTGCAGGATGCATTGGAGATGACCAGATGCTCCTTGGTGAGCTGGTCATGGTTGACGCCGAAAACGACGGTCAGATCGGCGCCGTCGGCAGGAGCCGAAACGATGACGCGCTTGGCGCCGGCCGTCAGGTGAGCGGCGGCCTTGTCGCGAGCCGTGAAGATGCCCGTGCATTCCATGGCGATATCGACGCCGAGATCGCGGTGCGGCAGGGTTGTCGGGTCCTTGATCGCCGTGACCTTGATCGGCTTGCCGCCGCCAACGATGATCGTGTCGCCTTCGACCTTCACTTCGGCGGGGAACTTGCCATGGATGGAATCGTAACGCAGCAGGTGGGCGTTGGTCTCGACCGGCCCAAGGTCGTTGATGGCAACGATCTCGATGTCGGTGCGGCCGGATTCGACGATTGCGCGCAGAACGTTACGGCCGATACGGCCAAAGCCGTTGATAGCAACTTTTACAGTCATTGAATGTCACTCCCGTTCACTCAGGGTGTTTATCTATTGGATTTGAGAGCGCTTGTCAGCGCCCTCAGGAAAGCTTTGCCTCAGCGGCGGCGACAACGGCCTCCGTCGTGATGCCGAAATGCTTGTAGACGTCCTTGTAGGGAGCGGAAGCGCCGAAGCTCTTCATGCCGATGAACGCGCCTTCCGGTCCGATGAAGGCATCCCAGCCTTCGCGAACGCCGGCTTCGACGGCAACCTTGACCGGCGAGTTGCCGATGACTTCCTTGCGGTAGGCGTCCGGCTGCTCGAAGAAGAGTTCGGTGCAGGGAACGGAAACGACGCGCGTGGAGACGCCCTTGCCTTCCAGGACCGCGCGGGCAGCAACGGCGAGTTCAACTTCGGAGCCCGAAGCGAAGATCGTGACCTTGGCGCCGGCATTGCCGGCCAGCGTGTAGGCGCCAAGTTCGCAGAGGTTCTTCTCGCTATATTCCGTACGGGCGGCCTGCAGGTTCTGGCGCGTCAGGGCGAGGCCGGACGGACGGTTCGTCGTCTTGATGGCGATCTGCCAACATTCGGCCGTTTCCGTGGCGTCGGCCGGGCGGAACAGCTGGAAGTTCGGGATAGCGCGCAGGCTGGCGACCTGCTCGACCGGCTGGTGGGTCGGGCCGTCTTCGCCGACGCCGATGGAATCATGCGTCAGGACGTGGATGGCGCGAATGCCCATCAGGGCGGCGAGGCGCAGCGGCGGGCGGCAATAATCCGAGAAGATCAGGAAGCCGCCGCTATAGGGGATGAGACCGCCGTGGAGCGCGATGCCGTTCATGGCAGCAGCCATGCCGTGTTCGCGGATACCCCAATGCATGTAACGGCCGGAGAAATCGGTCGGGGTGATCGACTTCATCTGGCTGGTCTTGGTGTTGTTCGACGGCGTCAGGTCGGCGGAGCCGCCGAGCGTTTCCGGAATGAAGCCGTTGATGACTTCGAGCGCGTCTTCCGAAGCCTTGCGAGTTGCGACGGTCGGCTTGGTTTCCGCGAGCTTCTTCTTGTAGTCGCTGATGGCGGCGTCGAATCCATCAGGCAGCTTGTGATCGAAGCGGCGGGTGAATTCAGCCTTCTTGGCCGGGTCGGCGGCGGCAAGGCGGCCTTCCCAGGCTTCGCGGGTGCCGATGGAGCGTTCGCCGGCAGCGCGCCATTCACCGAGGATGTCGTTCGGAATGACGAAGGGCTCGTAGGGCCAGTTGAGAGCAACGCGGGTCGCGGCGATTTCCTCGACGCCGAGCGGCGAGCCGTGGACTTTATGGGTGCCCTGCTTGTTCGGAGCGCCGAAGCCGATGATCGTCTTGCAGGCGATCAGCGTCGGGCGGTCGGACTTGTGGGCGGCTTCGATGGCGGCAGCGATGGCGGCCTGGTCGTGACCGTCGATTTCGATCGTGTTCCAGTGAACAGCCTTGAAGCGAGCGACCTGATCGGTCGAGTCCGAAAGCGAAACGGCACCGTCGATGGTGATGGAGTTGTTGTCCCAGAACAGGATCAGCTTGTTGAGCTTCAGGTGGCCGGCCAGCGCGATCGCTTCATGGCTGATACCTTCCATCAGGCAGCCGTCGCCGCACATGGCATAGGTGTAGTGATCCTGAAGCTCGGCGCCGAACTCCTCGCGCAACTTGCGTTCGGCAATCGCCATGCCGACGGCATTGGCAATACCCTGGCCGAGCGGGCCGGTGGTGGTTTCGATGCCCGTGGCGTGACCATATTCCGGATGGCCGGCGGTCTTGGATCCGAGCTGGCGGAAGCGCTGGAGCTCTTCGACCGTCATGTCGGGATAACCGGTCAGATAGAGGACCGAATAAAGCAGCATCGAGCCGTGGCCAGCCGACAGGACGAAGCGGTCGCGGTCCGGCCACAGCGGGTTCTTCGGATCGAAGCGCAGATATTTGCTAAAGAGAACGGTGGCAACATCAGCCATCCCCATCGGCAAACCGGGGTGACCGGAATTGGCCTTCTCGACAGCATCCATGGCAAGGAAACGGATCGCATTCGCCATCCGGTCGTGTTGTTCGCGAGAGTTCATGGGTTTTTCCGCAGTGTTCCGGGTTCGGGGGATGGCCACACGCTTGGGAGGGAGGGCCATCGGTTGAAAGGCGGGTGAAGGGGAGACGCTCTTCCGAACGCCATTTTCAACGTCGCCTCAGGCGGTCGAGACATAGCAGTTGGGGCGAGCAAGTCAATAAATCGAGGGCTCAATACGAGCCTCTCGGGGCAATTTTTTGACATTTGCCCGTTCACTTTTACAAAAGACGACAATCATGCGACAAGGCCTGTGTAAGCGGCAAAGGCGGCATTCATCCACAGAATAGGGGGGCTGCCACATGACAGCCTTTATTGACGTGCTGTTGCCGAGTTGAATATTGTTGCGAAATCAGACAAGTGGCCGGATGTTTTGATTCGGGCCTTGCGCGGAGATGCGAAGGGTATGACACCTTCAGGCAAAACGGTGGACGCGGCGCTCGCCCAATTGCGCCAGGCGCTTTCGACTTTGGAGAGTGCCGTCGACGGACGGTTCGAGCGGGAACGGGCGCAGAGCGATATAGAAGGCGAGGTCCGTAGGGTTCACGCCGATCGATCCCGCCTTGCCCAGGAACTGGATCAGGCCGAGTTCCGCGCGAACCGGCTGGAGGAGGTCAATCGCGAAGTGTCGCGCCGGCTCGTGACGGCGATGGAAACCATAAGAGCCGTGCTGGACCGCTGATCCCTCGGGAGGCAGCCGTCGCAGTGCGGCAGTGATCGGAAAGTCGAATGGCACAAGTAACGGTAACGATCGACGGCAAAGCCTACCGGATGGCCTGCGAAGAGGGCCAGGAAGACCATCTGACGGATCTCGCCAATCGCTTCGACCGTTATGTCATGCATTTGAAGAGCCAGTTCGGTGAGATCGGCGATCTCAGGCTGACCGTCATGGCCGGGATCATGATCATGGACGAGGTATCGGAATTGACGCGGCGGGTCTCGGCGCTGGAAGCCGAGCTGGAGTCCCTGACCAGCAATCGTGATACGGCGCTCGCCGCAAACGCCCGCGCCGAGGAGACGCTGGCGAGCGTGATCGACGAAGTGACGACGCGCATTCACGGCATCACCGAGAAGCTTTTAGAGCGGCCGGGCGTCGAGCAGGCTTGAGTTATTTCTGGGGCTGCCCGTCGCAGCCCTCTGGTAGAAAGCTTCAAAGCTCTTTATATAGTTCAGGCGGTCTGCGCTTCCCGACAGGAACCACAATCCCTGGGGCCATACTCGATCCAAAGGGAGCTGTCCCTGACCAGGCCCGTGGGCCTGGACACACGGTGCCCACCTACGTTTGTAGGCGCCCAGGATCGTAAACATCCATCGGTCGTCGTGGATCGCTCTTAAATCCTCCTGGCTGATTGCCAACTTCCTGGCGGATGGCCAAGGAAGGCGCCGCGCAGTTCTTCCGCCGCGCTGACGCCACTCCTCCTCCCCTTAACCTTTGGATCGCAGGTAAGCGCCGCGCTCGAGTTCGGCGCGATTGGTCGCACTGCGCAGCCGCAGCAGATCTTTGCGGGCGATAAGGCCGACGAGGCGGCCGGTCTGCGGCTCGACGACCGGAACACGTCCCGTATCGGCATGGATCATGATATCGGCGACGCGCCCCACCGTATCTTCGAGATGGGCAACCGGAAGAGACGTATCCGAGATCACGTCATAGAGCGATTGATCCATGAGGTCCGGTTCGCTCTGCCAGCGCAAGGCATCGGCGCGCGAGATCATGCCGACGAGGCGGTTATTCTCTCCGACGACGGGATAGAAGCGATGCGCATCCGGCCGCTCCGTCATCTGCGCCAGCGCTTCCAACAGGCGCATGGAGGCTGGCAATGTGTCCACCTCGGCGATCATGATGTCGCGGGCACGGGTCAGCTCGAACGGGTCGATGCCGTATTCGCGGGTAATGTGCTGGCCACGCCTTGCGATCTTTTCCGTCAGAATCGATCGTTTCAGCAGAAGGACGGTGACGGCATAGGCCGCGACCGTTGCCGCCAGCAGCGGCACCAGCGCACTCGTGTCTCCCGTCAGCTCGACGGCGAAGAAGGTGCCCGTCAGCGGAGCGCGCATAGTGCCGCCCATCATCGCTGCCATGCCGAGCATTGCCCAGAAGCCGGGATCGCCCGGCAGGGCGAGGCCGAGGAGCCAGCCGAGAGCGCCGCCGAGAATGAGCAGCGGCGCCAAGACGCCGCCCGAGGTGCCGGAGGACAGCGCCAAGAGCCAGATGCCGGCCTTGACCAGCAGGATCGCGAGCACCGCAGCAACGGTGATATGGCTATGCAAGAGATCGGCGATGATGTCGTAACCGACGCCCAGCGCACGCGGTTCGATCAGGCCTCCGAGCCCGACGACGAGGCCGCCCAGTGCGGGCCACCACATCCAGTGGATGGGCAGTTTTTCGAAGGCATCTTCGATCTTATAGAGCAAAGTCGTCAGCAAGCCGGATTGTAGGCCGGAGACGATGCCGAGGCCGGCGGCGAGCAGAATGCCCCACCAGGAGAGCGACATCTCGAAATGCGCGGGGAAGAGTGCGCCTCCGCCGATCAGCAGCGGCCGCCAGGCGACCGAAACGCAGGCCGCGACCGCGACCGGAATGAAGCTGCGCGGCTTCCATTCGAAGAGCAGCAGTTCGACGGCAAGCATGACGGCCGCGATCGGTGTGCCGAAGACCGCGGTCATGCCCGCCGCGGCGCCGGCGACAAGCAGGGTCTTTCTCTCGGCGGCGCTCAGATGGAAGAGCTGCGCGAAGAGCGAGCCGATGGCGCCGCCGGTCATGATGATCGGACCTTCCGCGCCGAACGGCCCGCCGGAACCGATCGAGATCGCCGATGACAGGGGCTTCAGCACTGCCACCTTCGGCGACATGCGGCTGCCGCCGATCAGGATCGCCTCGATGGCTTCGGGAATGCCGTGGCCGCGAATCTTTTCCGAGCCGAAGCGTGCCATCAGGCCGATGACGATGCCGCCAAGAATGGGAGCGGCCACCATCCATGGCGAGCGTGCCACAGTGGCGAAGGAGAGCGGCTCGGTGCTGATCTTGAACAGCCAGACGGCGTTGCTGACGAGCGCGATGAGATTGATGAGTACCCAGGCGGCGAAGGCGCCGCCGGTGCCGACGACGAGCGCCATGGCGATCAGAACCAGGACGCGCTTGTCCGTGGTGAAATCGCCATTGTCCTTGCGGGAGGCCCCGCCGGAGAAATCGTGATTGTGACTTGGTTGGATTGACGTGTCCTGCATGGGAGGCCTTCTGCGCCAGAGCATTTCCGCTTTTCTTTGAAAAGCGGAAGCACTCCATCTTCCTGTTCTTACGCATCCCGAACGGAAAACCGCTGCGCACTTTTCCTGGAATGCTCCAAGCGTGCGGGCTGTCCTTCAGCCGCTGCCCGCTTCGAGATGGCAAATATATCGTAATACGATATAAATCAACTCAAGGGCATTGCGATCTGCAAGATTCGTTTTCGGCGCTTTTGGTCCTTGATCCGGAGCATGCGGTTGCCGCAAAACCGCTGAAGATTTTGCGCGACATGCTTTAGGACCGCGAACAGCGGCAATGAGGACGATTTGATGGTGCGACGTGTGGATGAAGCTCTTTCGCAGGCTGACTATGAGGCGCTGGCGACGCTGCGCTACACCCTGCGCAAGTTCATGGATTTTAGCACGTCGGCCGCGCAGGAGGCAGGCCTCCCGCCGCAACAGCATCAGGCGCTGCTGGCGATCAAAGGCAATGGAACGGCCGAGGCGATGACGATCGGCATGCTCGCGGAAAAGCTGCTGATCGCACCGCATACGGCGACGGAACTTGTGGGGCGCCTGATCGACGGCGGCTATGTCACCCGCCATCCAGATCCAACGGACAAGCGCCGGCAGACGCTGCAGTTGACGGAAAAGTCCGAAGAGGTTCTGCAAACATTGAGCTCGATCCATCTGGCCGAAATCCGTGAGATGGCACCGCGGCTGATCGAGATCCTCACGCAGCTTCAGGCCGGCGTTCGTAGCGACTGAGGGCGCCATTGCCCGGTGATACCGGCAATGGCGCGGGGCGATTATTGGCCGAAACGGATGCCGCCGTCGCAGATCAGCGTATGGCCGCTGGTGAAGCCGTTACCGATCAGGAAGGCGATGGCTTCGGCGATCTCCTCAGGGCGGCCGACACGGCCAACGGGCGTGCGGGCTGCAAATCCGGCGAAGGTCTGCTCCTTCTGCTCCGCGGTGAAATCCCACCAGGGAGTATCGACGACGCCGGGCGACACACAATTTACCCGGATCGGCTTGAGCTCGACCGCGAGGATCGGCGCGAGGGCGGCTATGGCGGCATTGATGGTTCCGAGTCCTGCGGTTCCGGGCATCGCCGCCTGTGCCGAGACGGCAGAGACGAAGGTGATGCTGCCTTGCTTCGAAAGATGCGGAAGGCAAGCCTGGGCACAGGCGAAATGCGCCATGGTCTTCTGTTCGAAGCCTTTCCTGAGATCGGCGAGGTCTACCGTGGCGAAAGGGCCGGCGCCATTGCCGCCACCCAATGCCAGGACGAGATGATCGACCGGTCCGATTGCCTGGAAGGCCTCGGCGAGGCCGGCAAAGTCGGCAGCATCCATGGTCACGGTGGCAATATCGCCGTTGAGGCTTTGCCCGGCTGCCTGAAGTTTGGCGGCATCGCGACCCGTGATGGTGACACGATAGCCTTTTTCGCGAAGATGGGCGGCGGTCGCAAGACCGATGCCGGAGGAGCCGCCGATAATAGCGACGTGTTGAGACGACATGCGTGTCTCCTTTCGAGGACGGAGAGTGGTGGGAGGGTGTGGTTCAGGCGAGGCCGGAAAGGCTTTGGCTGAGTGTTCGCAGGCGCTGTCGCGCCATTGCGTTATAGGCCTGAGCAGAGGCGCGGGATGGGCGCAGTCCGTCGTAATAGAGGCCGGAGTGTCCCTCCAGGGCGGCACCGGCGGCCAGATTGAGGATGGCATCCGCCCCTTGCTCGACGGAGCTTATCGGTGAAACGCCTGCCTGGCGCACCATGGTCGTGTCCATATAGGTCGCGGGGTGCAGGCAGTTGGCGGTGATGCCGGAGCCGGCAAGCTCCTCGGCGAGATCGAAGGTGAACATGATCTGCGCCAGCTTGCTCTGGCAATAGGCGCGCACTCCGCTATAGCCGCGCGTCAGCATGACATCGGAGAAGTCGATCGCCTGCTGGCCAACAGAGGATACATTGACGATGCGGGCGGGAGCACTTGCCTTCAACAGAGGCAGGAGCCGGTGCGTCAGCAGGAAGCCCGCGAGATAATTCACCGCGAAGCGCAGCTCGTATCCGTCTTGGCTTACCTGGCGTCCGCCGCCGCCGCTGGTACCGATGCCCGCATTGTTGATCAGAACATCGAGGCGATCGATGTCGCGCTCGATGGCGTCGGCGAGGATGCGAACCTCTTCCAGCGAGGAAAGGTCGGCGAGATAATAGGCCGCTTTGCCGCGCTTATCCTGGATGCGGGAGACCAATTCTTCCGCGCGGGTCCCGTCGCGGCCGTGAACGATCACCGTCGCGCCTGCCGCTGCCAGTCGTTCCGCAACTCGGCGCCCGACCCCATCCGTCGAGCCTGTAATCAGGACCGTCTTGCCGCTCATATCCATAGCAACCGCCTTCTCGTTGTCTGCATGAT
The DNA here is from genome assembly GCF_007828675.1 of Rhizobium sp. ERR 1071. Taxonomy (NCBI): domain Bacteria; kingdom Pseudomonadati; phylum Pseudomonadota; class Alphaproteobacteria; order Hyphomicrobiales; family Rhizobiaceae; genus Rhizobium; species Rhizobium sp. ERR 1071. The sequence goes on from NZ_VITM01000002.1 coordinate 205,179, forward strand.
GATATGTGGCAGCTTGCGGACGCGGCAAACAGTTCTGACTTTATCCTAGTATTGATCCTGCTATGATGGGGCATGACCATCAATCAGAGCCAGACCATCCTCGAAGCCAGGCGTCGCGAGCTCGGCGCCTTTCTGCGCTCGCGTCGGGAAAAGCTGACGCCCGCCGGCGTTGGACTTCCGGAAGGGTTCCGGCGGCGCACGCCGGGGCTCAGGCGCGAAGAAGTGGCGCTTTTGGCGGGTGTCGGCACCACCTGGTACACATGGCTGGAACAGGGCCGGGACGTCCGCCCTTCTGCAGAGGTTCTATCGGCGCTGGCCGATGCGCTGCGACTCGATCCGGTCGAGCGGCGGCATCTCTTCACCCTCAGCGATCGGCCGTCTGTTGATGTTCCGTCGCGCGGGCCTGAGGAGGTACCGGCCGCACTGGTGCGCATGCTTGCGAGCCTTGCCGGCCAACCGGCCTATGTTCTGGGCAGGCGTTGGGACGTGCTCGCCTGGAATGCGGCAGCCGTCGCGCTTTTCGGCGATTATGCCTTGTTGCAGGGGGATGCGCGCAACAGCGTCCATCGGGTGTTCACCGATCCTGCGCATCGGCAGCTCCTTGTCGATTGGGAGATCGTGGCGGCGAATTCGCTGGCGATGTTTCGCGCCGACAGTGCCCGTTATGCCGGCGATCCCGATTTCGAACGGCTGATCGCCACCTTGACGCAGGCAAGCCCCGAATTTCGTGCGTGGTGGCCGAGACAGGATGTGTTGCGGCCGCTGACAGGTCACAAGCGGCTGCGCCATCCGGAGGGCGGCTTGATGACATTCGAATATACTGCGCTTGCCGTCATGGACCGTGCCGACATGAAGCTGGTGGTTTATACACCGCTCGAAGAGGACGGGACGAGCGACAAGCTGAAACGACTGTTGGGCCGCGCCGGCGCAGCCTAAATCCAGCTTCCTCCGAACCCAACCATTTCTCTTAGCCTTCCAGATCGTTCTTCAGCTGATCGAGAATGGAGAGGGCATGGCCGGCATAAGCGCTGATCCAGCGATCATGGATTTGCTTGATCGGCAAGCTGTTCAGATGGTTCCAGCGCTCGCGTCCTTCTTTCCTGGCAATCACGAGGTCTGCATCCTCAAGCACTTTCAGGTGCTGCATCACGGTGCAGCGGTCCATATCCGTGAAAGCCTCACAGAGCATGCCTGTCGTGCGTGGCGCATCCTTGAGCATGTCCAGGATTTCGCGCCGGCGACGATGCGCAAGGGCCTTGAAAATGAGGTCGCTATCCGATTCGTTTGACATGTTATATTTTTATAACATAATAGGGTCATTCGCAATGGAGCGATAACGACAGACAAACAGTGGAGGAGATGCCATGACATTGAATGTTCGGATTTCAGGACGGATCGGCCGCAAGGTGGATGAAGTCTTCGATGCTGTCGTCAACCCGAAGAAGCTTTCGAGCTATTTCACTACCGTCGGCGGGGCCAGCGCGCCCCTGGTGGCGGGAACGACCGTCATCTGGTGGAAGAACGCCCCTGTCGAGGTCAATGAAGTGGAGGCCAACAAGCGCATCGTCCTGCACTGGGAAGGCGGCACCGGCGAGGACGGCGTCCGTTACAGAACCAAGGTGGAGATGACCTTCGACGCGCTTGACGATGGCGGCACGCTTGTCATCATCGAGGAATCGGGTTGGCGGGAGGATGAGGCCGGCCGCCGCGGCACCTATCTGAACTGCGAGGGCTGGACGCAGATGCTCTGCTGCATGAAGGCCTTCGTCGAATACGGTATCAATCTGCGCGAAGGGTTCTTCCTCAGCGAGATGCGCGGCGAACCGGCGGAAGCGCCCGATCGCTGAATTCCGGCAAATCCTTATCGACGGTCACCGCCGTCCCGATCCCTTTCCCGGCTATCAGTCAGTGGCCCGGTGCCGATTTTGGCGCCGGGCCTATCTGTTTCCGGATTCAGCTACTCGGAAGTACGGTTGATGGCATGCGATGGATGTCCATCTCACGTTGTAGTAGGCTTTGGATAATCGGAAGAAGGGCAGCGGCGGCGGCGAGGGCGCTCAGGACGGGATGGGAAGATCACTTTTGTGTGTGGATAAGCTCAAAAGCCGAGTGAATGACAAAATCCTTTAAATAATAACAGATTCATTGCAGCAGGGACGGGGCCTGCGCCAAAATTGCCTAAATTCAGAAGGATGGGAGCGCGCGTCACAACGGGCTTGTCGAAAGAAGTGTATACGGCAATTCGAAGACGCGTCGTCGATATTACTGAATATCCGAACAGTCGGAACCGGCGAAGATCATTAAAAACAGGTAGAGCATGTCGAGCCCAATCGATCTGGAAAATGCCGATGAGGAATTGGAAGAACGTGGCGGTATCGTCGGTCTGTTGAACCGCTACCGGGCGCTGATCGTCGCTCTCCTCACTGTGGCCGTCTTCTGCATCGCCGCCTATGCGATCTACGACCTGACGACCGAGGTGCGCTATGACGACGTCGTCCATGCCCTGACGACAACGAAGATCTCCTCGGTGCTGCTGGCGCTGCTGTTTACCGGTCTGAGCTTCGCCTCCCTGATCTTCTACGACCAGAATGCGCTCGAGTATATCGGCAAGCGGCTGCCGTTTCCGCATGTGGCGCTGACCTCCTTCAGCGCCTACGCGGTCGGCAACACGGCTGGTTTCGGCGCGCTCAGCGCCGGTGCGATCCGTTACCGTGCCTATACCCGGCTCGGGCTATCGCCGGACGACATTACCCGCGTCATTGCTTTCGTCACGCTCGCCTTCGGTCTTGGCCTGGCTGCCGTCGGTGCTATCGCGCTTCTGATCATCGCCGACGAGATCGGCCCGCTGATCAGCGTCGATGGCTTGTGGCTGCGGCTGATCGCCATCGCCATTCTCGCGGCGCTCGCCTTCGTGGTCTATGCCGGCCGCAACGGCCGCGAGGTGCGCATCGGGCCGGTCGAAGTTCGGCTGCCGGATTCGCGCACTTGGTCGCGGCAGTTTCTAGTCACCGCCTTCGATATCGCGGCCTCGGCCTCCGTGCTCTATGTGCTGCTGCCGGAAACCTCTATCGGGTGGCCCGGCTTCTTCGCCATCTATGCCATCGCTGTCGGCCTCGGCGTGCTCAGCCACGTTCCGGCCGGCTTCGGTGTGTTCGAGACGATCATCATCGCCTGGCTCGGCAGTTCCGTGAATGAAGACGCCGTTCTGAGTTCGCTGGTTCTTTATCGCGTCATTTACAACGTCATCCCGCTCGTTATCGCGATCGCCGCGATCTCGGTGGCGGAGCTGCGTCGTTTCGTCGATCATCCGGTGGCTTCCAGCATGCGCCGCATCGGCGCGCGCGTCATGCCGCAGCTCTTGTCGGCCTTCGCGTTGTTGCTCGGCATGATGCTGGTCTTCTCAAGCGTCACGCCGACGCCGGATCAGAACCTGATCGTGCTGTCCGACTATCTGCCGCTCTCGCTGGTCGAGAGCGCGCATTTCCTCTCCAGCCTTCTCGGGCTGACGATCATCGTGGCCGCGCGCGGTCTCAGCCAGCGCCTGGACGGCGCCTGGTGGGTGTCGAGCTTTTCGGCGCTGCTTGCTCTGTTCCTGTCGCTGCTGAAGGCCATCGCCATCGTCGAAGCGGGATTGCTGGCCTTCTTTGTCTTCAGCCTCGTCGTCAGCCGCCGCCTGTTCAAGCGGCCGGCCTCGCTGCTCAACCAGACGCTGACGGCCGGATGGCTGACGGCCATTGCCGTCATCTGCATCGGCGCGATCGTGGTGCTGTTCTTTGTCTATCGCGATGTCGGATACAGCAATCAGCTCTGGTGGCAATTCGAATTCGCGGACGAGGCGCCGCGCGGACTTCGCGCAGCCCTTGGTATTTCCATCCTGTCCTCGGCGATCGCGATCTTCAGCCTTCTGCGCCCGGCGACGAAGCGTCTGGAGCCCGTTACGGACGATGCGGTAACGCGTGCCGTCGAAATCGTCCGTAAGCAAGGCGTGGCCGATGCCAATCTGGTGCGCATGGGCGACAAGAACATCATGTTCTCGGAAAAGGGCGATGCCTTCATCATGTACGGCAAGCAGGGCCGTTCGTGGATCGCGTTGTTCGATCCGGTCGGCCCACGTCAGGCGTTGCCCGATCTGATCTGGCGTTTCGTGGAGGCCGCACGCGCGGCAGGTTGCCGCTCGGTGTTCTACCAGATCTCGCCCGCACTTCTGTCCTATTGCGCCGATGCGGGCCTGCGTGCCTACAAGCTCGGTGAATTGGCCGTGGTCAATCTTGCCAATTTCGAGCTCAAGGGCGGCAAATGGGCGAACCTCAGACAGACGGCGAGCCGCGCGGTTCGCGACGGACTAGAATTTGCCGTTATCGAACCTCAAGATATACCTGAAGTCATGGATCAGCTTGCCCATGTGTCCGACACATGGCTTGCCGATCACAATGCCAAGGAAAAGAGCTTCTCGCTTGGCGCGTTCGATCCGGACTACGTGTGCTCGCAGCCGATCGGCGTGTTGAAAAAGGATGGTAATATCGTCGCTTTTGCGAATATCCTGATGACGGAGACCAAGGAGGAGGGCTCCGTCGACCTGATGCGTTTTTCGCCCGATGCCCCGAAGGGTTCGATGGATTTTCTGTTCGTGCAGATCCTCGAATACCTCAAGGGCCAGGGCTTTCAGCGTTTCAACCTCGGCATGGCACCGCTATCGGGCATGTCGAGACGGGAATCGGCGCCGGTTTGGGATAGGGTCGGGGGGACTGTCTTCGAACATGGCGAGCGGTTTTATAATTTCAAAGGGCTTCGTGCCTTCAAATCCAAGTTCCATCCCGAATGGCAGCCGCGTTACCTGGCTGTTTCGGGAGGTGTAAGTCCAATAATCGCGTTGATGGATGCCACATTCCTCATCGGGGGCGGACTTAAGGGGGTCGTGAGGAAATGATCTTGAAATACGCAATGTCATTGGCTTTCGCATGCATGGTGTCGATGGGCCTGCTGGTGTCGGGTCCGGCACGCGCGGAAGCCGACGATGCCAAATACGATCTGGGCATGATCCCGGCTCCGCACATCATGCGCCCGCAGGGCAAGGTTTCGAACGAAGTCGTGCTGATTTCCGATCTCGCCGGCTGGGGCGACAAGGAAAAAGCGGTTGCCGACAAGCTGGTCGCCAACGGTTCGCTTGTGATCGGTATCGACTATCCGTCCTTCCTGGCTTCGCTCAACAAATACGATGTCAGCCAGAACGACGGCTGTATCTATATCGTCTCGGATTTGGAGTCGCTCAGCCAGCAGGTGCAGCGGTCCTTTGCCGACAGCACCTACCAGCTGCCTATCATCGCCGGTGTCGGCGCCGGTGGTGCCATGGCGCTGACGATTGCCGCGCAGACCCCCGATGCGACAGTTGCCGGTACGCTGGCCGTCGATCCGACCGCGGGCATCGCGCTGAAGCAGGAGCTTTGCACGCCGGCCGAGAAGAAAACCGATGGCGACATGGTGTCCTTCGGCCTGCAGGAAGGCGCCTTGCCGAACCCGATCCTCGTGACGTTCACGGCCAATGCGCCGAAGGACGGACGCGACCACGTCGAGGAGATCCAGAAGGACCATCCCGAAGTCCAAACCACGAATTCGGACAATGCAGACACCTATGCGACGCTTGAGGCATCGCTCGCCGATCTGATGAAGACGATCGACAGCTCCAAGTCGCCGCTTGGGCTGCCCGTCGACATCATGGAAACGACGCCGACCGAAGATACGCTTGCAATCGTCTATTCGGGCGATGGCGGCTGGCGCGACATCGACAAGGAAGTGGGCAGCTATCTGCAGGACCAGGGCATTCCTGTCGTAGGCGTCGATACGCTGCATTATTTCTGGACCGAGAAGGACCCGCAGCAGACTGCGAACGACCTCGGCCGGATCATCGATTTCTACACCAAGCGCTTCAAGGTCAAGCATGTGGTGCTGGTCGGCTATTCCTTTGGCGCCGATGTGCTGCCGGCGAGCTACAATCGCCTGCCACAGTCTGAAAAAGACAAGATCGTACAGATGTCGCTGCTGTCCCTGTCGCAGAAGGTCGACTACGTGATCTCGGTCATGGGCTGGCTTGGTGCTTCGAGCGAGGGTAAGGGCGGCAATCCCGTCAACGACCTCAAGTCGATCAATCCGAAAATGGTGCAATGCGTCTATGGTAAGGACGACGATGAAGATGTTGCCTGCCCGCTGCTGAAGGGCACCGGCGCGGAAGTCATCGCCATGGATGGCGGTCACCATTTCGACGACGACTATGAGGCGCTGGCGAACCACATCATCAATGGTCTGAAGAGCCGCCTCGGCGAATAATTGCAAGCGGCGCGCGGCATGTATCATTGCCGCGCGCCCTTTCTCATCTTTCCCCACCGTCTCCAGCCGACTTTCTCGAGCGTCCTGTGCAGCATTTATTTGCTTCTTTCCACGGCTGCCGTTAGTCGAGAAGGGCATATCATGAGCGCCGCGTTTGCCGCAGGTGCTCACCGTCTCATCCAGAAAGGTCCGCCCTTGTCCGCCGCAACGAATTCTGCCTTCACCAAGACCTTTTCCGGCTTCCTGTTCGACATGGACGGCACGATCATCAATTCGATTGCTGCCGCCGAGCGCGTCTGGGGCAACTGGGCTCGCGCTCAGGGTCTTGATGTCGAGAAGTTCATGCCGACAATGCATGGCAAGCGCGGTGTCGATACGATCGGCCAGTTGAACCTGCCTGGTGTCGATCCGGTCGCAGAAGCGCTGAAGATCACCGAAGCCGAGATTGCCGATGTCGAGGGCGTGATCGCACTGCCAGGCGCCGTCGATTTTCTTGCATCGCTGCCGCCGGAGCGCTGGGCAATCGTTACCTCGTCGCCCTATCGGCTGGCGCTGGCGCGGCTGGACGCGGCCGGGATCCCGGTTCCACGCTTCATGGTCACCGCCGAAGACGTGAAGGTCGGCAAGCCTGATCCGCAGGGCTATATTCTTGGCGCCCAGCGCCTTGGCCTCAGCCCTTCGGAATGCCTGGTGTTTGAAGACGTCTTGGCCGGTGTCAAGGCTGGCGAAGCGGCCGGTGCCGACGTGGTGGTCATCACGGCGACGCATTCGCATCCGATCGAAACCGATCACACGATGCTGCGAAATTACGAAAATGTCCGCGTGCATGTGGATGGCGACGGAAAATTGTCGATCATCCGCAAGGATTGAAAGAGCGGACTTCCTTCTGCGACGGCTGGATGTCGCTTTCGCGCTTTGCAACGGGCGGCCGGCTCATTATGTTTTCGTGATATCATAGATATTTGCGAAGATCCGATGAGCCTCAAAGAGCTGAAAGCCCAATATCGCAGCGAGCGCCTGGCGGCGCGAGACGCTATTCCAGCGGAAGATCGTATCGAAAAAGCCCTCGCGATGGCGACGCATGGTGGCCAGGCAATCGATGTCGGGCCGGGGGAGATCATCTCCGGTTTCCTGCCGATACGTTCCGAAGTGGATATAAGGCCGTTGATGGCGCGGTTGCGGGAGCGCGGCGCGCGGCTTTGCGTACCTGTCATTCTTGATCGCAACACCATCGTCTTTCGCGAGCTTGTTGCAGGCGCGCCCTTGGTTCCGGTCGGATTCGGAACTTTTGGACCGGGGCCTGAAGCGGCTGAGCTGGACCCCGATGTCATGCTGGTGCCGCTTTCCGCTTTCGACAGGACCGGTCATCGTATCGGCTACGGAGCGGGTCACTACGACCGCGCAATCGAGCGTTTGCATCAAAAAGGCCTGAATCCGCGGCTGATCGGCATTGCATTCGATTGCCAAGAAGTGCCATCAGTGCCGGCTGAGCCGCATGACGTCCGTCTTGACGCGATTTTGACCGAGAGCGGGCTCAATTTCGTTTCGGAAGTGATTGGATAGCGAATGCGGCTGCTTTTTCTGGGAGATATGGTCGGCAAGACGGGACGGACCGCGGTGTGGGAACGCCTGCCGGGCCTCGTATCCGACCTGAAGCTCGATTTCGTCATCGTCAATGGCGAAAACGCCGCCGGCGGCTTCGGTATCACCGAGGATATCTTCCTGGAAACGATCAATGCCGGCGCCGATGTCGTGACGACCGGCAACCATGTCTGGGACCAGAAGGAAGCTGTCGTTTTCTGCGAGCGCCACGACCAGTTCCTGCGCCCCGCCAACTATCCGGCCGGCACGCCCGGCCGCGGCTCCGGCCTCTATTATGCGCGCAACGGCGCTCGCGTTCTTGTCGCGAACATCATGGGTCGCGTCTTCATGCATCCGGAGCTGGACGATCCCTTCAAGTCGGCCGAGGCCATTCTCGATGCCTGTCCGCTGAAGGAACAGGCCGATGCCATCGTCTTCGATTTCCATGCGGAGGCGACGAGCGAAAAGCAGTGTTTCGGCCACTTCGTCGATGGCCGTGCGAGCTTCGTCGTCGGCACACATACGCATGTGCCGACTGCGGACGCGCAGATCCTGAACGGCGGCACCGCCTATATGTCGGATGCCGGCATGTGCGGCGATTACGATTCTTCCCTCGGCATGGAGAAGGAAGAGCCGCTCAATCGCTTCATCTCCAAGATGCCGAAGGGGCGTTTCGAAGCGGCTTCCGGGCCTGCCACCATCTGCGGCGTCGGTGTCGAGATCTCCGACACGACCGGGCTGGCCGAAAAGATCGCGCCGCTGCGGCTTGGACCGCGCCTCGCGGAAACCATTCCGGACTTCTGGCGCTGATTGCTGCACGGTAATTCAGCATCGCCATATGATGACGCGATTGTGAGCAATCCTGTCTGATTGCCGCTGGACCCGTTTCCGATCGTGCCGCATCCTTCGGCCATTATCTGGCTTGAGGGGATGGCATGTTACAGCGATTTCCTGTCTTTGCCGCGTTTTTCCTGGCGCTGATTTTTTACTGGAGCGCGGCTGACGCCCAGCAAAAGCCTTCTCGTCCGCAACCCAGCCAATGCCAGGCGATCGCGCAATCTCTTCCGAGAGCAACTTTCGCCAGCTTTTCTTCTCCCGGTCCGACGCTCGCCGATGATCCCGTTAATGGCGACGTGAAGATCACCTTCCTTGGCCATGCCACGCTCTTCATCGAAACGCCAGGCGGCGTTTCTATCGCCACGGATTATAGCGGCGCCTATCCGCCGCCTTATACGCCTGAGGTCGTGACGATGAACAAGGCGCATCCGAGCCACTACACGCTGACGCCGGACCCGGCGATCAAATATGTGCTGCACGGCTGGAGCGACACGCCGGGGGAGCCGGCAAAGATCCGCATGACCGTTGGCGATACATTGATCCGCAATGTCGTCACCGACATTCGCTCCTGGGGCGGCGACATCGAAGCCAATGGCAATTCGATCTTCATCTTCGAGGTGGCTGGTCTCTGTATCGGCCATCTCGGGCATCTGCATTTCGAACTCACCGACCAGCAATATGCGGAGATCGGTCGGCTCGACGTGGTGATGGTGCCGGTCGATGGCGGCCTGACCATGGGGCCGACAGCATGAGCCGCGTGGTGAAAAGGCTGCGTTCCTCGCTGATCCTGCCCATGCATCGCTGGGGTCCACCGGTTGATCAGTTTCTCGCCCTGTTCGGTCCCGACTTCGACGTCGCCTATGCTCCGACCCCGAGCGTCACGGTCTCGGTGAAGAGCTTGCCGCACAAGCCGCTGATCTATGTGCTCAAGGGGCTTTGACCATCGCGATCACTTTTGAGATCTTCTCGATCGCGACCGCTCTCCATCCCCATTATCCGGCTTTTCACTTGAATGAAGGCCGCTTCGCTCTTATAAGGCGGCCATTCCCAACAAAAGACGTGAACAGGGGTGCCATGGCTGGCCATTCACAGTTTAAAAACATCATGCACCGCAAGGGCCGTCAGGACGCGGTGCGCTCGAAAATGTTCTCGAAGCTGGCGCGCGAAATCACGGTCGCTGCCAAGACGGGTCTGCCCGATCCGGCCATGAACGCGAGCCTGCGTCTGGCGATCCAGAACGCCAAGGCGCAGTCGATGCCGAAGGACAACATCGATCGTGCCATCAAGAAGGCTTCCGGTGCCGACACCGAGAATTACGATGCGATCCGTTACGAGGGCTATGGTCCGGGCGGCACGGCGATCATCGTCGAAGCGCTGACTGACAACCGCAACCGCACGGCGTCCAACGTCCGCTCGATCTTCACCAAGGCCGGCGGTGCGCTGGGCGAAACCGGTTCGGTGTCTTTCTCCTTCGATCACGTCGGCGAAATCACCTACAAGCCTTCCGCCGGCGATGCCGACAAGGTCATGGAAGCGGCGATCGAGGCCGGTGCCGATGACGTCGAAAGCGACGAAGAAGGCCATGTGATCATCTGCGCCTTCGAATCCCTCGGCGAAGTTGCCAAGGCGCTCGAAGCGACACTCGGCGAAGCCGAAACCGTCAAGGCGATCTGGCGCGCGCAGAACAACGTGCCGGTCGACGAAGAAAAGGCCCAGTCGCTGATGAAGCTCATCGAAAACCTGGAAGACGATGATGACGTCCAGAACGTCTATTCGAATTTCGAAGTTTCGGACGAAGTTCTGGCCAAGCTCTCGGCCTGATCCTTTGTAGTTATTCAAGAAAGCCGGCTGCAGCGATGCGGCCGGCTTTTTGCGTTATGGGGCTGTCGCGCGAATAAAATCGTCGCGGAAGGTGGAGAGATCCGGTGCGGCGACATCGGAGACGGCCCAGAAGACCAGTCCATCCGCATGCCATTCGACGAAATTATAGCCCTCCTTCTCGGCATTGGTTTTGGCTCCCGCAGCACCCGGCCAGATGAAGAGATTGATGACATGGCCGTGCCGGCGATAGATCAGCGCCGGCACCACGCGACCATCGAGGTAATCCACCCGGCCGCCGACGAGAGGGAAGCCCTGTGTGGCGAGATCGACCACGGGCGGGGAGAAATCGATTTTGCCGTTGAACCATGGTTTGACCGTGTGCTGGTCCGAGGTCAGCACGTCGGTCAGGTGATCCGCGAGCATCGAGCGCACATGGCTTGCGAGAAGCTGATCTTCGATCGTCTGGCTCTGCTGCGGAAGGTTCAGTAACAGCATGAGGCTGGCGGCGAGAACGGCAAGCGAGGGCACGAAGCTCCATTCGCGAACCAATCGCCAAACGCGCTGCCATGGGCTCTCCGTTTGGCTCGGGGCTCCGGTTGCACGCCTCATCATGGATTGCTCCAGCGTGAGTGCCGCCTGCACGCGGGCATGGATGGTATCAGGCGCTTGCCATTTCACACCCTCGCGTGCGGAAAGACGCTTGACCATCAGGGCATTCTCCATCTCGCCGGCGCAGTCCCGGCAAGTCGCCAGATGCGCCTCGAAGCGGGCGGCATTGGCTGCGTCCAGTTCGCCGTCGATGAAGCCGTGCAGGAGATCGTTCCATTCGCCGTGATCATTGTGGTCTCCGCCGCTCATCGTGCCGCCTCCGGTCCTTCGAGGCTGCGCCAGACCTCGCCGAAATCGTGGCGGGCGCGGGCAAGGCGCGACATGACGGTGCCGATCGGTGCGTCGATGATCTCGGCGATTTCCTTGTAGGAGAGATCTTCGAGTTCGCGCAGAACCAGAACCTCGCGCATGGCATCAGGCAACCGGTTGATGACCTCGCGCACCCGCTGCGTTTCCGACTTGCGGATGAAGGCGGCCTCGGGCGTGTCCTCTTCGGAGGCAGGATCAGGAGAGGACAAGCCCTCATCCGAATCCCGTTCGTCCGTCATCGGCTGCTCATAGCGGCTCTTGCGCCGCCCCTCCTGCAGCCAGGCGTGATAGCAGTTGCGGACGATGGTGAAGGTCCAGGCGCGGGCATCGCCATCGCGAAAGCCGCCAAAGCCGCGATAGGCGCGCAGATATGCCTCCTGCACGATATCCTGCGCGGCATCGGCGTCGCGGCTCAGGAAACGCGCAAAGTTATAGGCGGCGTCGAGATGCGGGATGATCGTTTGCTGGAAACGGCGCATGCTCTCGTCAGGCGAGACGATCACACGTTTCAATGGCGCCGCGCTGGCAGTGGATTGAGCGACCGCCATCTGGACGGCGTGATTGCTGGGCTTCGCCTCGGCAATGAAACGACGCAGGCGAGCCAGAAATCGCGCAAACCTGCTGATCGCGGTGTTTTGCGGCGAGTGCCATGTCCATGGGTGGAGCTGGCCGCCGAGCGTTATCGAACTCACAAGTCGGGCGTCTGTCATCATGATCCCCGCAAAACGCCGATGCCGACTGTAAGCTTCGGATGAGGCGCTTGCAATGTTGCCTAAGAGGCTAGATCGCGCTTGCGCGGATTTTATTCCCGGTCGGATGAAAAAAGTCGAAGCCAAGGAATGCGGAATGTCCGCCGTCCCATCCGTCAATCTCCCATCGCTAAAATAATCGAATGGATTTCAATGGCTTGCAAGAAATCTTCGGTCGAGGGGGAATAAGCGCTCATCACCATCGATCTTCTTCCTCAGTGGACGGCCGCAATTGCTTGCGACCTCCGCCTGGCCCGAAAGCCATAACCCTGAGGAGATATTGCGATGTTTGATATGACCCGCCGCGCCGTGCTCGGCACGGCTGCAGCTGCGGCAGTCTTCGGGCTGTCGTCGAAGCTCGAATTCATACCGCAAGCCTTTGCCGCCACGCCGCTGGAGCCGACGGTCGGCTTCTACAAATACAAGGTCGGTTCGATCGAGGTCACGGCCATCTATGACGGCATCTGGCGCAAGCCGCACGATCCGGCCTTCATCAAGAACGCCTCCGTCGAAGACACCAAGGAAGCGCTTTCCAAGGCCGGTCTCACTACAGAGTTCATGCCCATTCCGCTGACCGTCGTCGTTCTCGATATCGGTGGCCGCAAGATCATGATGGATGCCGGCTCCGGTGTCGGACAGTGGCAAACCAATGCCACGCATCTGCCGGCCAACATGGCTGCCGCCGGCATCGACTACAAGAAGATCGATACGATCATGATCTCGCATTTCCATCCGGATCACGTCTGGGGCCTAATGGAAAAGGGAACGAATGCGGCCGTCTTCCCGAATGCCGAGCTGATCGTCAACGCGGCCGAATACAACTGGTGGACCGATCCCGGCCGTGTCGACAAGCTGGCGGAGGGCCGCAAGGAAGCCGGCCGGCGCATCGCCTCCTTCTTTCCGACATGGAAGAACTGGAAGCTGGTCGACGACAATGCCGAAGTGGTGCCGGGCGTGCATATGCTCGCCGCCTATGGTCACACACCCGGCCATTCGGTCTTCCTCATCGATGGCGGCAGCGAACAGCTGATGGTCTCAGCCGACATCATGTATGTGCCGGCGCTGCTTGCACCTCATCCGGAATGGGAAGGCGCCTACGACCAGGACGGCCCGATGGCCGTCGCCACCCGCCGCAGGCTGATCGACCGCGTCATTGCCGACAAGATCAGGATTTGCGGCTCGCACTTCCCATTCCCGGGCTCCGGCACCTTCGTCAAGGACGGCAATGCGTACGGCTTCACCCCCACCATCCAGGCCTGAGCGGCCAGAAAGAGGAGCAACTACCATGTTCAGACATGCCATTTTCGGGATCGCCGGCCTGTGTGCCGTTGCCATTCTTCCGGCCGCAACGGCAAGCGTTGCCTTTGCCGTCGATAATATGGAATCGACCGATGCACCGGACCTGACCTCCGTGCGTGCCAAGATCGACGCGAAGGACTATGCCGGCGCGCTTGCCGAGCTTCGCGATATCGCCGAAGAGCACCAGCAGGCTGATGTCTACAATCTGATGGGCTTCACCCTGCGCAAGACCGGCGACTTCAAGACGTCGCTCACCTACTACACCAAGGCTCTCGAATTACAGCCTGATCACAAGGGCGCGCACGAATATCTCGGCGAACTCTATGTCGAGACCGGCGACATGCCCAAGGCCCGCGAGCAGCTGGCAACGCTGACCAAGCTTTGCCCTAATGGATGCGAGGAGCTTGAGGATCTGACCAAGGCGATATCAGCCAAGGCCAGCAACTGAGGCCCGATCTCCATCGTTCCGGCGGCATTTCCCTTTGACCATGTCTTGGAGGTGCTGCCGGGGATGATCGGAGCTTCGGTGAACTTATCACGGGAAGGAGAAAGGTCATGGAATTCGAAGAGGAGGATGCCATTCTGGTCAACTTCGCCGATATGGCGCTGCTGTTCGGCCGCATCCTCTTATCGCTGCTCTTTCTGGAAGAGGGTATCGAACTTGCCAGCAATTTTGACGTTGCGTTGGAGGCTATGGCCAAGCTTGGCGTCACCGCTCCCGTCGCGATTGCAACCATCGTGCTGCAACTTAGCGCCGGCTTTGCCATTGCGTTCGGGTTGATGACCCGCCTGGCGGCATTCGGTTTGGGCCTGTTCTGCTTGTTGACGGCGCTGCTCTTTCACACGAACTTCGCCAGCCACAACGAATTGCTGCATTTCGAAAAGGATCTGGCGATCGCGGGCGGTATGTTTGCTCTGATCGTCGCCGGCGCCGGCAAGCTGTCGCTCGACATGCTCATCCGGCGTCATTGGAAGACGAGGCTGGTGGCCTGAGCATATCGAGCACCCGGTGAGCCGCGTATATGAGATCGGCTCACCGCGTAGTCTGCCTGAAAGTCAGGAGACCTTCTTAAAGCTGGGAAGCGATGCGAACAGCTCTACCGACTTCAAGCGCGCCTCGATGTCATGGATCGGCATCGAAATGATGACTTCATCGGCTTCCGTGTCCTTGATGAACTGTGAAAGCTTCGCCTCCGCTGTCGCCGGCGAACCGACGACGGCATAGCGCAGCGTATTTTCCACATTCAGTTTTTCCATCGGCGTCCAGAAATCGTCCATGTCGCTGCGTGGGTGCGGGAAGGGGCCACGCACGTTGCGGCGGAGATTGACGAATTGCTGCTGTGCGGAGGTGAAGTGATATTGCGCCTCGTCATCCGTATCCGCCACAGCACCCATCGCGCCGACCATGACATAGGGCTTGTCCAATGTGGCCGAAGGCGTGAAGCGCTCGCGATAGATGGCGATGGCGTCCATCAGGGCTTCCGGTGCAAAATGCGAGGCGAAGGCGTAGGGGAGACCGAGCATGGCGGCGAGATGGGCGCTGTAGAGGCTGGACCCGAGCAGCCAGATAGGGATGTTGGCGCCATGGCCGGGAACGGCGAGGATGATCTGGTTGTCGTCGGCTGGGCTGAAGAGATGCTGTAGTTCGACGATATCCTGAGGGAAGCTCTGCGCACCGGCCTCGATATTCCGCCGAAGGGCTTGCGCGGTGCGCATGTCGGTGCCCGGTGCGCGCCCAAGGCCGAGATCGACGCGACCGGGGAACAATGCTTCCAGCGTGCCGAACTGTTCGGCAATGACGAGCGGCGAATGGTTCGGCAGCATGACGCCGCCCGAACCGATGCGGATGCGCGAGGTTGCCGCGCCGACATGGCCGATGACGACCGATGTCGCGGCGCTGGCGACACCCGGCATGCCGTGATGCTCGGCTAGCCAGAATCGATTGTAACCAAGTTCTTCCGCCTTCTGCGCCATGCGCTTCGAACTCTCGAAGGACTGGCTGATGGTGCTGCCTTCGGCAACGGGCGAAAGATCGAGGATGGAAAAGGGGACCATGGCAAGAAACCTGCGTGGTGGAAGGGAGGGTTGCTAGCACATGTAGGAGCGCGACTTCCTCATTCCAAACCCTGACGCCGCAATTTCGTCACGATGTTTTCAGCGCGGCTCCGACAATCGCAATCTGTGCCTTGTTTTTGTTTTGTTCACATTTTGCTGGCACATGTCAGGCCCGAAAGATAGGTTTGACCCATGCAGAATACGATTCGCATCATCGGCATCGATCCGGGCTTGCGCCGCACCGGCTGGGGTATCATCGATACGCTTGGCAATTCCCTGCGCTTCGTGGCGTCGGGGACCGTGACCTCGGATGGCGATATGGATCTCGCATCCCGCCTTTGCCAGCTTCATGACGGGCTCGCTGATGTCGTTCACAGCTACAAGCCGGACGAGGCTGCCGTCGAACAGACTTTCGTCAACAAGGATGCGGTGGCGACGCTGAAGCTCGGCCAAGCGCGTGGCGTCGTCATGCTGGTGCCGGCACGCGCCGGCCTGCCGGTGTCGGAATATGCGCCAAATGCGGTCAAGAAGGCCGTCATCGGCGTCGGCCACGGTGAGAAGCAGCAGATCCACATGATGCTGAAGATCCTGATGCCCAAGGTCGAGTTCAAGGGTAATGACGCCGCGGATGCGCTCGCCATTGCTGTCTGTCATGCCCACAACCGCGGTGCCAGCCGGCTGCGGCAGGCGGCGTTGGCAGGATAGTTTGTTCTTGACTTGTTCCTATGGTAATGATAATTCTTACTCTGTAATTGGAGAGTAAGAATGCGTGTGACATCCAAAGGACAGGTGACCATCCCCCGCGACTTGCGTCAGTTGGCTGGCATAGAGCTCAATAGCGAGGTCATATTCTCCATCGAGGATGGAAAGCTGGTTGTCTCGCCCAAGAACGGCAAGCGAGAGATCGAGGATCGGCAGCGGCTCGATCGGTTCATGGCTACCCTCAAGCGCCTGGAAGGCACCGGTGATCAGGATATCGACGCCGAAGCGCTGATGTCGATGACGCGTGACCGGTAGGCATGGTCACCATCGTCGACACAAATGTGTTGGTTGACCTGGCGATATCTGGTTCAGCCTGGCACGGCTGGTCCAGTGGTCAGGTTCTTTCCGCTTTCAAGCGAGGACCGGTGGTTATCAACCCCATTATCTACGCGGAATTCTCTGTGCGTTATAGCAGCATGGATCAAGTGGATGAGCTGCTGCCGCAAAGCGAATTTCGCCGTGAAAGCCTTCCCTGGCCAGCAGCATTCGCCGCAGCGGCGGCTTTTAGGGTCTATCGTCAGGCTGGCGGTGGGAGAGAGCACATTCTTCCAGACTTTCTGATCGGAGCACACGCTGCAGTGCGGGGCTACTCTATATTGACGCGAGATCCCAAGGGCTACCGCTCCTACTTCCCCTCGCTCGACCTCATCACCCCAGAAACCCATCCCTGACGGACATTATCCATGATCGGCAAGCTGAAAGGCACAATCGAAGAGATCGGCGAGGACTATGTGCTCGTGGACGTGCACGGCGTCTGCTACGTCGCCTATTGCTCGGCCCGGACGCTGTCGAAGCTCGGTTCCATCGGCGAGGCCTGCATTCTCTTCATCGAGACCTATGTCCGTGAAGACCAGATCCGCCTTTTCGGCTTCATGACGGCGCTGGAACGCGAATGGTTCAACATCGTGCAGACGGTTCAAGGCGTCGGCGCGAAGGTGGCGCTGGCGCTGCTGTCGACGCTGACGCCGGCCGAGCTGGCCAATGCGATCGCCTTGCAGGATCGCGCCGCCGTTTCGCGAGCGCCGGGTGTCGGTCCGAAGGTTGCGATGCGTATCGTGACGGAACTGAAGAACAAGGCCCCCGCTTTTGCTGGCGATGCCGCCAATATCGGGCTCAAGCAAGAGCTTGGGGAGGGTGTTGCCGCAGCACCCGTTGCCGACGCGGTTTCGGCGCTCACCAATCTCGGCTATTCCCGCGATCAGGCCGCCAACGCCATTGCCGCGGCGATGAAAACGGCCGGTGAGGGCGCCGACAGCGCAAAGCTGATCCGGCTCGGCTTGAAGGAACTGTCGCGGTGAGGCTTTGCACCTTCCGCAATCCTGACTATTGTCGCAACGTCGGGAGATCGACATGTGGTGCTTTGTTGTCGAAGACTATTTTGAGTGCGGCAGAACGAATGCTGCCTTCGGCGCGGGACCTGCGAAACGCATACCGGGAATGGAACCTCTGACATGAGTGAAGCCGCACGTCTGATATCGCCGGAAAAGCGGGGCGAAGACATCGATGCGACGCTCAGGCCGCAATCGCTGGACGAGTTTACCGGCCAGGCGGAAGCGCGCGCCAATCTGAAGGTCTTCATCGAAGCGGCCAAGGGCCGCGGTGAGGCGCTGGACCATGTGCTGTTCGTCGGCCCGCCCGGCCTCGGCAAGACGACGCTGGCGCAGATCATGGCAAAGGAACTCGGCGTCAATTTCCGCTCGACGTCCGGTCCGGTCATCGCCAAGGCGGGTGATCTTGCGGCGCTGCTCACCAATCTAGAAGAGCGGGACGTGCTCTTCATCGACGAAATCCATCGTCTCAATCCGGCTGTCGAGGAAATTCTTTATCCGGCGATGGAGGATTTCCAGCTCGATCTGATCATCGGCGAGGGCCCGGCGGCGCGTTCGGTGAAGATCGATCTCGCCAAGTTCACGCTGGTCGCCGCGACTACCCGCCTCGGCCTGCTGACAACGCCGCTGCGTGACCGTTTCGGCATTCCGGTGCGGTTGAGCTTCTATACGGTGGAGGAGCTGGAGCTGATCGTTCGGCGCGGTGCCAGGCTGATGGGCCTCGGTATGACCGACGAGGGCGCGCGCGAGATTGCAAGACGCGCTCGCGGCACGCCGCGCATTGCCGGCCGCTTGCTGCGTCGCGTGCGCGATTTCGCCGAAGTCGCCAAGGTCGAAGCGGTGACGCGCGAGATTGCCGACGAGGCCTTGACCCGGCTTCTCGTTGATAATGTTGGTTTCGACCAGCTCGACAAGCGCTACCTCAATATGATCGCGGTCAATTTTGGCGGCGGGCCTGTCGGTATCGAAACTATTGCAGCCGGGCTTTCCGAGCCGCGGGATGCCATCGAGGATATTATCGAGCCCTATATGATCCAGCAGGGCTTTATTCAGCGTACACCGCGCGGCCGTGTTTTGACCGCGATTGCCTGGAAACATCTCGGCATGCAGCCGCCCAAGGATTTGGAGGCCGCGCAGTTCGGGTTGTTCCGGGAGGAAGATTGAATGCTCGGCCGTCGTGCCTTCCTGAAGCTTTTCGGCGGCAGCATATTCGGATTGATGGCACTCGGGGGATATGCCCTCGGATACGAGCCGGTCGTTCGCCTTAACGTTACGCGTTATGCGCTGACTCCACCCGGATGGGCGCCTGGGCTCAAGCTCAGGATCGTCGCGCTTGCCGATTTCCATGCCTGCGAGCCGTGGATGAATGCCGAGCGCATTGCATCGATCTGTGCCCGCGCCAATGAGCTTGGTGGCGACATCATCTTGCTGCTCGGCGATTACACGTCAGGAACAGATCTCATTACCAACCGTGTCGATCATCGCATCTGGGCGGCAGAGCTCGCGAAGCTGAAGGCGCCGCTTGGCGTCCACGCCATTATCGGCAATCACGACTGGTGGCATGACGCGACCGCCCAGAGAACCGGTCATGGGCCGACATTCAGCCATCGGGCATTGGAAGCTGTCGGGATCGAAGTCTATTCCAATCGCGCGGCGCGCCTGGAGAAGAATGGACAAGGCTTCTGGCTTGCCGGCGTCGAGGACCAGTTGGCCTTGCGCCGCAGCATGCGCTGGAAGAGGCCGCTTACCAAAGGACTGGACGATCTCGGCGGCACGATGGCGCAGATCGGCGACGACGCACCGGTCATCCTTCTCGCCCATGAGCCAGATATCTTTCCTGCCGTTCCCCAGCGTGTCTCGCTCACTTTCTCGGGGCATACGCATGGCGGGCAGGTGAGGATTTTCGGCTGGTCGCCTTATTCGCCCTCGCGTTACGGTGACCGGTATGTTTATGGCCATATCGTCGAGGAGGAGCGCCATATTATCGTGTCCGGCGGCCTTGGCTGCTCCATCGCGCCGGTACGCTTCGGCGTGCCGCCTGAAATCGTCGTGATCGACGTGGGATAGGGATGATGTCGAAACGCAAGCTCATCAGATTGAATGCCGGTTCCCAGCGCTTCCAGATGCGCATCGCGGGGCTTGGATTTCGCGACGGCCATGTCCTGGTGCATCGCGCCGTGCATGAGACGTTTTGGACCTTTCCGGGCGGTCGGGCGGAGATCGGCGAGACCTCGGAGGAGACGTTACGGCGGGAAATGGTTGAGGAGCTTGGCGTCGAGGTTACGGTCAGGCGTCTGCTCTGGTCGGTCGAGAATTTCTTCCATTACGAAGAGATGGATTGGCATGAGCTCGGCCTCTATTACCTGATGGAGATTCCGGCGGATTTTCCCTTCGATCCCACGAAGATCGTGCATCGAATCCAGGATGGCGATGATGAGCTGGAGTTCAAATGGGTACGAGCGACGCGGGAAGCGCTGGTGGCGCTCGATATCCCGCCCTATTTCATCGCCGAAGAAATCGAAAACCTGCCGCTGATGTCTCGCCATCTCGTCTGGCGGGATGGTGATCTCGACAAGGCTTGACGAGGAGGCTTTATGTCCGCTTTCGATCCGGTTCGCAGCTTTCGCAAGCTTGCCTATAACAGCGCATTGGCGAATGTCCGACTGCATCGTGCCTGTGCGGCCCTGCGGCCCGGCGAATTTGAGGCCAAGCGCGTGAGCTTCTTTCCGTCGATCAAGGCAACCCTCAATCATATTCTGACGGTGGACTGGTTCTATGTCGATGCGCTGGAAGGCGGGACTCTGGGCCTCAAAGCTTTTGACATCGAGGAGCCCTATGATCGGCTGGACGAGCTGAGCCAGGAACAGGCCGATGTCGATCGCAGGCTGGTCGCGTTCTGCGAGGCGCTGACGCCGGAGACTGCGATGTGGATCATCGATATCCAACGCGACGGCCGCATCCAGCGCGAGAGGGCGGATGATGTGCTGAACCATCTGTTCCAGCATCAGACGCATCATCGCGGTCAGGTGCATGCCATGCTGGCCGGAACCAGCGTCGCGCCGCCGCAGCTCGACGAGTTCATCGTTTCAGACGATGCGCGCTTCAGGGGCGATGAATTGGCAGCGCTTGGTTGGGACGAAACGAAGCTGATGCGTTGATACCGGCCTTTTGGTGCGCCGATTTAGCCAGTGTCTCTATTGTTTGCTTGAGCAGGGCCTTTCCGCCGCCTCGCCAGCCAAGGGCTTGGATTTTTGACGTATCCATGACATTGACTGCGCCGCGCTCCGCTGGAACTGGCGGCGCGTGTGGACAGCCGGTTGCTGTCTGGAGATGGCTAAGGATCTCGCGCGTGTCGGTCAGAATATCCGACAAGTTGAAGGCCTCACCGTCCATGCGGCCGGCTTCTGTTTCCAGCAGAAGACGAACCGCACGACCGAGGTCGCGGCCGTGAACCTCGGTTCCTGACCGGAAAGGAACCGGCTTGCCATCCAGATAATCGTCGAACAGGTCATCCCATTTATTGGGCCGCAGGTCACCATAGACGCCCGTCGCCCTCAAGCTCGCGGTTATGAAACCGGGTGCGGACAGAGAAAAAAGTGCGTGTTCGGCGTCGCGCTTCACCTCGCCGTAGAGCGTGTTTGGCATCGGCTTGATCGCCTCGGTCAGCTCCTCTCCGGAAATCCCGTCTCCATAGACGGCGCGGGAGGAGAGAAAGATGCAGCGACGCATGCCGGCCTTCCGCGCCGTCTCGAACAACTTAACCGTCCCATTGAGATTGAGCCGGCGAAAGCCTTCCGGATCTTCCCCTTCGCCACCGCGATATTTACCGGCTACATGGCTAAAGGCGGCGTGCACAAAAAAATAGGCATCGTCGAAAGCGCCGCTCTGATTTCCCGTCGGATCAAGGCTTAAGGGGACAAAAGAGACAGGCTGCGAAAAGAGGCCCGAGGGAGGCGGATTGCGCCCGCCGATCGCAACCTTGTATCCGGCTGATAGCAGCTCTTCGGCGATGTATCGGCCGACGAGGCCTGTTCCGCCCGAGATGAGGACCTTCATGCCGCGGCCTGCGGATTTGTAAGTGTAGCGATATCGGGCAGGTTCCGGCCGGTATGGAAGCTATGCCACAGCTCGATCAGCGGTCTCAGCTGCTCGGCCTTGGGATGGTTTTCCTCCCAGGGCTTTTCATATTGATAGTGCAGGATCGAGACGCTGTTCCAGTTCCAGAGCTCAGGCATGCTGAACCAGACATATTGCAGCATGTTCATGAAGATGGGCAGTCCGTGCCAATCCGGGAAGAAGGCCTCGAGAAAGGTCTGGTCCGTGCGCCGCCAGAAGACGTCGGGGCGATCGAGCAGTTCCAGCATGTGCCGAAAGGTCGCAAGCGACGGCTTGGCGACGAAGACGCCGGAATTCAACCGATGGAAATCCGCAAGGCTTTCGTAGACGTTCGGTGCTGCCGAAAATTCCGGATAGTCGAAGAGCCTATCGACATTGCGCAGCACCAGAGCATCTGCATCGATGAAGACACAAGTGTCATATTCGATCAGCTGCCAGAGCCGCAGTTTGCAGAAATTGTCGAGCGGCGTGTGGAAGGAAGGCTTGCGACCCTTGGTAAAGGGGGCGGCGGTGTGCAGGTTGCCGCGGGCATGCCGCTCGTTGAAGGCATCCGACAAGGGAAGATGCTCGACTTCCACCAGCCGGCAGTCGAGTGCTGCCAATGGGGCGAGGTCGTTTTCGCTAACCCCTTCCGTATGCAGCACGACGATATCGGCCTTGGTGCCGCTGTGGACGATCGAGCGCGCCAGCGCAACGGCACCCATCGCGTAGTCGGCGTTCGTGACCAGTGTCACAAACGCCTGGCCGGCGCGGGGCCGGGTTTGCGGGCGCAATCCCTGCAGCATTTCGCTACCCGGCATCATGACACGGATTTCAACCTCTTGCCTTCGGGATCATGGTTGACCGTCGCGGCGAGATCCTTGGTCCAGGCGGAGATGGCCGGCACGCGCGAGCGGTCGACGCGATAGGCATATTTCTTGGCGACATCGACGATTTCGCCGAGGAGACCCGCCTCGAGTGTAATCGGCGCCAGGCCGAGATCGAGGAATTTGTCGTTCTTGACGATCAGCTCGTTCTCCGGAGCTTCCTTGCGCGGATTGGGCAGGCGCACGACTTCCGCGCCGCTCATCTTGGCGATCATCTCGGCGAGATCGCGCACGCGATGCGTTTCCGTCATCTGGTTGAAGATTTCGACGCGGGCGCCGCGGGCCGGCGGGTTCTTTAGCGCCAGTTCGATGCAGCGCACCGAGTCCTGGATATGGATGAAGGCGCGGGTCTGGCCGCCGGTGCCGTGTACGGTCAAGGGATAGCCGATCGCCGCCTGGATGAGGAAGCGGTTGAGCACCGTTCCATAGTCGCCGTCATAGTCGAAACGGTTGATCAATTGTTCGTGACGGCGCGTCTGCTCCGTATGGGTCCCCCAGACGATGCCCTGATGCAGATCGGTAATCCTCAGCCCGTCATTCTTGGCATAAAACTGAAAGAGCAGCTGATCGAGGCACTTCGTCATATGGTAGATGGAGCCAGGATTGGCCGGATAGAGGATCTCCTGGCTGACGGTGCGGCCATCGGTCGTCTCGATGCCGACCGGTAGATAGCCTTCGGGGATAGCGGCGCCGATCGTCGAATAGCCATAGACGCCCATCGTGCCGAGATGCACGAGATGCGAGTCGAGGTTGAGCTCGACGAGCGCGTTCAGGAGATTATGCGTGGCGTTGACGTTGTTGTTGACCGTGTAGTTCTTGTGCCGGTCGCTCTTCATCGAATAGGGGGCGGCGCGCTGCTCGGCGAAATGCACGATGGCATCGGGGCGATGCTCGGCCAGCCACTTCTTCAGGAGCTCATAGTCCTTGGCCAAATCGATCAGGTGGAAATGGATCCGGCGGCCAGTTTCGGCGTGCCATATGCGGGTGCGTTCCTGAATCGAATCCATCGGCGTCAGCGACTGG
Source organism: Rhizobium sp. ERR 1071 (assembly GCF_007828675.1). Lineage (NCBI taxonomy): Bacteria > Pseudomonadati > Pseudomonadota > Alphaproteobacteria > Hyphomicrobiales > Rhizobiaceae > Rhizobium > Rhizobium sp. ERR 1071. The sequence continues at coordinate 228,855 of NZ_VITM01000002.1, forward strand.
ACACCCAGCTCGGTATCGATCCATCGGCGAGAGAGATTATCGAGGATGTGGATCTCATGACCGGCGTCGGAGAGGTGAAGAGAGGTTGGCCAACCGATGAATCCGTCACCGCCCATAACCGCAATTTTCATAGGATCTTCCTTCCATGCCGATCCGCTAGCCGGTGCGATTCCGGATAGTCGGAGTTTATGACAATTGTTCAAAGCTTGCTTGATGGCAGAACTTCGGCCAAAGAGGTGCCGGACATTCAAGGAGATGCGGCAACGATGAACAGCCCCTTTCTGATTGCTGGGGAACTGGAAGCCGGAAGCCACCGGCTGGTGCAGCGAGTCTACTATGAGGATACGGATTTTTCCGGGCTCGTCTATCACGCGCGCTACCTTCATTTCCTCGAGCGGGGACGCACGGACTATCTGCGTTGTCTCGGCGTGGAACAGCGTGAACTCCTGAATGCCGACGAGGAGGGGCTGGTTTTCGTTGTCCATCGCATGGAGATCGATTTCAAGGGGCCGGCGCGCATGGATGACGTGCTGACGATCCGGACCGTCACCGAAAAGGCTGGCGGCGCCAAGATGGTACTGTCCCAGGAGATCCGGCGCGACGATATGCTGCTGATAGCAGCCAAGGTCATCATCGCTGTCATCAACGCCAAGGGGCGCCCGCGCCGGCTGCCGGAAAAGCTGGCGGCACAGATGCTGACCGCATCGGAAAGTGCCGGTTGAACTCAAGTTCTCCTCGATCGGTGACGACGGTCTCGTCGAGGGCCGACGGTGATTGGCAACTGGCAGCTTGCAATAACTTGAGTTTTATGTGAAGGAATTCGCCGCGCAAGATTTGTCTGCGTTTGCCGCCGGTTTCGTCCGGTCAGTTCTTCCCTGGAGCTAGAATAACCTTCGCCGCCGTTAAATCCTTCATGTTTCGACGCTAACATTCTTTTAACCATAATAGTGTCTTACTGGTTATGTCGGAGTTTGTGCGGTGCACGCCTTCCTTTGACCAAATTTGACGGCAAGAAGGCAGTTGTAAGCTTGGAAGGCTTGACCAGGGCGTTCAGCGGCGGCTGCCAAACAATTCTTGTGAGATCACTTTTAGCCGCCCGGTCTAGCGCCGGGCGTTTGGATTCGGGGATTTTGGATCAATGGAACAAGTAGCACTGGCAGCGGCCACCACACCGGACATCACCCTCTGGTCGCTCTTCATGCAGGCGGGCCTGGTGGTCAAGCTCGTTATGATCGGCCTGCTGGCAGCGTCCGTATGGACCTGGGCGATCGTCATCGACAAATATCTGAGCTACGCGCGGGCACGCAGGCAGTTCGATCATTTCGAGCAGGTCTTCTGGTCTGGCCAGTCGCTCGAAGAGCTCTACCGCACGCTTTCGGAGCGCAACAATACGGGCCTCAGCGCCATCTTCGTCGCGGCCATGCGCGAATGGAAGAAATCCTTCGAGCGCGGCGCCCGTTCGCCGATCGGCCTGCAGATGCGTATCGACCGCGCCATGGACGTGACGCTCGCGCGTGAATCGGAACATCTGGTCGCCCGCCTGGGTTCGCTTGCCACCATCGGTTCGGCTGGCCCGTTCATCGGTCTCTTCGGCACCGTCGTTGGTATCATGACCTCGTTCCAGGCGATCGCCGGTTCGAAGTCGACCAACCTTGCGGTCGTTGCGCCGGGTATCGCCGAAGCGCTGCTCGCGACCGCCATCGGTCTGGTCGCGGCTATTCCCGCGGTTATCGCCTACAACAAGTTCTCGGCCGATGCCGGCAAGCTCTCGGGGCGCATGGAAGGTTTTGCGGATGAATTCTCCGCCATTCTTTCGCGTCAGATCGATGAGAAGCTGCAGCCGCGTCAGGCAGCACAGTAAGTAGCGGACAGAACCGGAGTAATTCACATGGCAATGTCTGTTGGAGGCAAGGGTGGCGGCGGTGGCCGCCGAGGCGGTCGTCGCGGCGGCGGCCGGGGCGGCCCGATCGCCGATATCAACGTGACGCCGCTGGTCGACGTCATGCTCGTGCTGCTGATCATCTTCATGGTGGCGGCGCCGATGATGACGTCGGGCGTGCCGATCGACCTGCCGCAAACGCAGGCGGGCGCGCTGAACGCCCAGACCCAGCCCATCACCATCTCGATCAAGGCAGATGGCCAGGTGTTCCTGCAGGAAACGCAGATCGACGTCGCCGAAATCGCCGCCAAGCTGCAGGCGATCGCGACCACGGGCTACAACGAACGCATTTTCGTGCGTGGCGACGGCAAGGCGCCCTACGGCGTAATTGCCGACGTCATGTCGCGCATCCAGGAAGCCGGTTACAAGAATATCGGCCTGGTTACGCAGCAGATAACGGACCACTGACGAACCGACATGAAGCGCAGTCTTGCTACCTCTGCTGTCATTCACATCCTGGTGCTGATCGGCGCCATGGTGACGCTGAGTGCGCCGGCGCCGCTTGAGACGCCGGAAAGCACGGCGATGGATGTCGATATCGTGACGGCGGATCAGCTGCAGCAGGGCGAAAAGAAGGCGCCGGTGACGGATCACGCCGCACGCAAGCCGACGACCAAGCAGGATCAGGTCGCCAACGCCCAGAATACCGGCGAGAACAAAGTCGACATCAAGAACCCGGTCGTGCCGACGCAAAGGCCGGAGAGCGAGACTGCGGCCCTGGCGCCGAAAAAGGTGGATGCGCCCGTTCCGCAGGACGATCCGAAGCCGAACGACGTCAAGACGATCGAACAGAAGGAAACGGAGGCTGCGCCCAAGGAAGTGGCCGCCATTCCGCAGCAGAAGCCGGATGTAGTGCCGACGCCGAAGCCCGATCCCACGCCGCCGACCCCGAAGGCCGACGCCACGCCGACCCCGCCGACGCCGCAGCCGACGGAGCAAGCTGAAATTCAGCTGCCAAACAACGTCCCTGTGCCGGATGTGAAGCCGCAGCCGACGCCGCCGAAGGCTGCCGAGCCGAAGCCGGAAGTAAAGCCGACGCCGAAGCCGGACGTGAAGGTCGCCGACGCCAAGCCGACGGACAAGACAACGACGCAGAGTACAAGCAAGACCACCTCGGCAGACGACGGCAAGAAGGACGCCGACAAGAAGCGCCAGACTCCAAAGGCCTCCAGCAAGGGCCTTGACGATGGTCTCGCCGATCAGATCAACGATCTTCTCAACAACACCTCGTCGAAAGGCGGCGCGAAGCGCTCATCGCAGCAGGCTTCCGCAGGCGCCGATACCCAGGTCGCTTCGCTTGGCGGCAAGAAGTCGCTTGGCGCCGGAAAGCTCAGCCAGAGCCAGCAGGACGGTTTGCGCGATCTGATCCAGAAATACTGGAACCTCCCACCCGGCCTTGAAGGCGCTGGCGACGTGCGAATCAAGGTGCACTTCAAGCTCGACAAATCCGGACAGATCGTCGGTCAGCCGGAAGCCACGACGAATGGCGGACCGGCTTCGACACAAGGTGCCATGCAATCTGCCGCTGTACGCGCGGTTCTTCGCGCGCAATCGGAGTTCATGACGATTCTTCCGGCGGACAAATATGAGGATTGGCAGGAAGTCGTCGTCAACTTCAGCGCAGCGGATCTGGGGATGTGATGCGGGGAGTGCGGCTTTTGACGAACCACTGTCCCCGTCTCGGCATGAGCTTGCTTGCGGCTTTGGGGATGATGTTGGCTAGTTCCATGTCGGTGCAGGCTGCAAGCCCTACGCAGCCGCATGAAAATTCGACCAGGGACAGTATCCGCTACGCCGTCGCGAGAAACTGGAACGTCGCTCCCGGCCTGGAGGGTGCGAAGCATGTCCGTGTCCATGTGCATCTCAAGCTCAGCCGAAGCGGAGAAATCGTGGGCGCGCCAAAGGTTACCGTAACCGGCGGTCCCAAGGCGACACAGCAAGCCATCGCGGCAAGCGCAATGCGAGCCGTGCTCCGGGCTGCCCCGCTCAAGAATCTGCCAACAGATCACTATGACGACTGGAAAGAAGTCACCCTCAACTTCGAACCGGCTCTCTGACGAATTAATGCTGAAAGGCTTGATACATATGATCAGAAACTCCCTCGTTCGTCTCCTGCTGGTGCTAGCAGGCTTGATGGCTGTGGCATCCACTCCGGCCTATGCCGTGGTCGAGCTCAACATCAACAAGGGCAACGTCCAGCCCATGCCGATCGCTATCACAGACCTTCTGTCGAATGATACGCTCGGCCCGCAGATCTCGAGCGTGATCGCCGCCGACCTGCAGCGCTCCGGACTGTTCGCTCCGATCAACAAGCAGGCCTTCATCGAGAAGATCACCAATCCGGATTCGACCCCGCGCTTCCAGGACTGGACCTCGATCAACGCGCAGGCTCTCGTGACCGGCCGCGTCACGCAGGAAGGCGGCCGCCTTCGCGCCGAATTCCGCCTCTGGGATACGTTCGGCAACAGCCAGATGATCGGCCAGCAGTTTTTCGCCCAGCCGGATAACTGGCGCCGTGTCGCGCATATCATCGCCGATGCGATCTATCAGAAGATCACCGGCGAAAAGGGCTATTTCGATACCCGCGTCGTTTTCGTCGCCGAAAGCGGCCCGAAGACGGCCCGCAAGACGCAGCTCGGCATCATGGATCAGGACGGCGCCAATGTGCGCATGCTGACCGACGGCAGTGACCTCGTGCTGACGCCACGCTTCTCGCCGAACCGGCAGGAAGTGACCTACATGTCTTTCGCCAACCAGCAGCCGCGCGTCTATCTGCTGCAGCTGCAGACGGGCCAGCGCGAACTGGTCGGCAACTTCCCCGGCATGACCTTTTCGCCGCGCTTCTCGCCGGACGGGCAGCGCGTGATCATGAGTCTGCAGCAGGAAGGCAATGCCAATATCTACACGATGGACCTGCGCTCGCGCACCACGACACGCCTGACCTCGACGGCCGCGATCGATACCTCGCCGTCCTATTCGCCCGATGGCACGCAGGTTGCCTTCGAAAGCGACCGCGGTGGACAGCCGCAGATCTATGTCATGAATGCCGATGGCTCCAACCAGCGCCGCATCTCGTTTGGTAACGGCTCCTACTCCACGCCGGTTTGGTCGCCGCGCGGTGATCTCATCGCCTTCACCAAGCGTGCCGGCGGCAATTTTTCCATCGGTGTCATGAAGCCGGACGGTTCCGGTGAGCGAATCCTGACCTCCGGCTCCTACAGCGAGGGACCGACCTGGGCGCCAAACGGCCGCGTCATCATGTTCTTCCGCGCGCCGTCCGGCGCAAGCGGGCCGCAAATTTATTCGATCGACCTGACCGGTTATAACGAACAGAAGATCCCGACGCCGGGCTTCGCTTCGGACCCGGCATGGTCGCCGCTTCTCGAGTAATGAAGGGCTCGCCACTTTATCGCCGCAAAGTCCTGTGACTGGACCGTTTGGCGACAATTTTAGGACATCATTAACCATACTTGTTGGAATCGGATTAACCGAACCCGGTTACAGTCTGGCAACCCTGATAGAGACTTATAGGAGAGACCGGCCATGAGCCGTACCGCAACCCAGGCCGTTGGCCACATGCAAAACCTCGCACGCAACCCGATCATGATCGCGCTTTTCGTCGGCCTTTCTCTGGCTGGCTGCGCTTCCAAGAAGGGTCTGCCGAACGATGCCAACGGTCTTGGCCTGAACGGTGCCGGCAATGCTACTCCGGGCTCGCCGCAGGACTTCACGGTCAATGTCGGCGACCGCGTTTTCTTCGTTGTTGATAGCTCCTCCATCAGCTCCGAAGCTGCCCAGACGCTCGATCGTCAGGCCCAGTGGCTCGCCCGTTATCCGAACTACTCCATCACGGTCGAAGGTCATGCCGACGAGACCGGCACGCGCGAGTACAACCTTGCTCTTGGCGCACGTCGCGCAGCAGCTGCGAAAAACTACCTCGCTTCGCGCGGTGTTCCCGCGAACCGCATGAAGACGATTTCCTACGGCAAGGAGCGCCCGGTCGCTACTTGCGACAACGAATCCTGCTGGTCGCAGAACCGCCGCGCTGTCACCGTGCTCAACGGCGCCGGCTCCTGATAGGCGAAGAAAGACTGATCGAAATGCAAAAGGCGGCCTCCTGGCCGCCTTTACTTTTTTGACCACACTTTGGCCGAACTCCGTTGCTTTTTGAGAGTAATTGTAAAAATCTCCTGTTCGAGCCCTCCGGCCCGAAGAATCAATAGGACAGGACGATCCATATGAAAAAACTTGTCGTGGCGAGCATGCTTTGTCTCGCTGCCGTCGTGGGTAGCGAACGCGATGCTTCTGCCTTGTCGTTGTTCGGAATCCATCTCGGGGGCCGCGAGGCTTCCGCGCAATCGGCTTCCGGCAATTCCCAAAGACAAGCACAATACGGCCAGGCGCCGGTCATCAACGTTCAAAACAGCGATGCCGAAGTTCGCCTGCAGCAGCTTGAGGACCAGATGCGCCAGCTGAATGGCCGTGTCGAGGAAATGAGCTATCAGCTGTTGCAGATGCAGGAGACGATCCGCAAGGCGCAGGAAGACAATGAATTCCGCTTCCAGCAGCTTGAAAAGCGCGGCGGCGGTGCTGCGCCGGCTGCCGGTGGGACGATGAAGAAGAGCGAGGCCGACGTGCCCGCGCAGAGCGGCGGCCAGCAGGACGATATTGCCGGCGTCATTACCGATTCGCAGAACGGCAGCGCCGCGCCGCGCGGCGCCGGCGGTGGCAAGCCGCCGAGCCAGCTTGGCTCTATCCAGTTCGACCAGAGCGGCGATCAGATCGGTTCCTCGATGACGGGGGCCAACAATGGTTCGGGCGCGCCGCCAAGCGCGGGCTCCGGCTCGCAGACGGCTTCGCTCGGCAGCGAGAACGACCAATACAAGGCTGCCTACGGTCATGTCCTGTCCGGCGACTATAGCGTCGCCGAACAGGAGTTCCGTCAGTATCTCGACAGCTACCCGAGCAGCTCCCGGGCTGCGGATGCGAATTTCTGGCTCGGCGAAGCGCTTTATTCGCAAGGCAAGTATAACGAGGCCGCCAAGACTTTTCTAAATGCGCATCAGAAATATAGCACCTCCGAAAAGGCGCCCGAAATGCTGCTGAAGCTCGGCATGTCGCTCGCGGCGCTCGACAACAAGGACACGGCCTGCGCCACGCTTCGCGAAGTGACCAAGCGTTATCCCAAGGCCTCCAAGGCTGTGACCGGCAAGGTTGCCAGCGAAGAGAAGCGGCTTGCCTGCTGATTGCCATGCCCATTGACGCTGTGACCAGCGGTGCCACAGTCCTGATGCCCGAAGCCGCCGCGACGGAATTTCTTCATTCTCTTTCGAAGCCTGCTCATGTTCTGGTCGCCGTTTCCGGCGGCAGTGATTCCACCGGGCTTCTGATTGCCCTTGCCGAGCGGCTGAAATCTCATCCTCACAAAGATATTACTCTGAGCGCTGCGACCATCGATCATGGTCTGCGCGCCGCAGCAGCAGATGAGGCGCGCGAGGTCGCGGCATTCTGTGCTTCGCGCGGCATTCCGCATTTCGTCCGCCGCTGGGAGGGGGAAAAGCCCGAGACCGGCATCATGGCGGCTGCGCGTGAAGCGCGCTACGGATTGCTCGCAGACCTGGCCTCCGATATTTCGGCCGATGTGATCGTAACAGCCCATACGCTTGATGATCAGCGCGAGACGATGGCGATGCGCAGCGCGCGCCGCGGGCAGGGCGGTCATGGCACAGGCATTGCTGATGCGGTCTTGTTCGATCGGCGCATCTGGATCGTCAGGCCGTTTCTCGCCTGTCGGCGGGCGGATATCAGGACCTTTCTCGGGAGGCATGGCCTATCCTGGTTCGACGACCCGAGCAATGAGGATATAAAATACGAGCGTGTGCGTACGCGCAGAGATCTCCAAGCGGAGCCGATGGCTGGTGTGCCTGTGGATATCGGCGCCGATCGCGCAGCTCTTTCCGAGAGAGCGGCTGCATGGCTCGATGATTGGGTCACAATTCACGCACAGGCGTCTTGTGTCATCGATCGAGCCAGACTTTCGGCGGATCGGGCAGCTGTCGCTTATGCGCTTTCCTATCTTGCTGCCGTCTTCGGCGGCAAGGCGTATGCGCCTGGACATGTGCAAATGGAGCGCGTTCTCGAATTTGTGAACAGTGCCAGCCCCGGTCGACGTACGGCCGGCGGCGTGGTCTTCGACCTCAGGCGCGATGGACTCTATCTTATGCGGGAAAGCCGCAATATCGCGCCGCTGAGGCTGTTGCCGGGCGAGAAAGGCATTTGGGACGGTCGTTTCGAGATCAGTAATTCGGGCAACGCCCCGGTTCGGATTGTCGCAGCAGGCACGGAAAATATGATTATTTTTCCGGCGACTATGCCGAAGGGCGTGGTGCTGCGCGCCCGGGCGGCGATGCCGCTCGCGGTGACGGAAGGGGAGGCAAAGGCGGCAGCGGTGACGGTTGTGCCCTATCTTGCGCCCTTCGACCGCTTTTTGACACGATTTGACCTCACATTCGCCAATCGCCTTTCTGCGGCCTTTGGCCGCGAAGCCTATATGCGGCTGCCGCTTTCGGTCCTATAGACGGAAAAAACATGCGGCGATGCGGTTTGCCTTGGCAAGGGCTTGGCGCAACCCTATGTTAGGGATCAAGTAATGCCGTCGCTCAAGCGGCGGAAGTTTCAGTGCTGGGGAGTTCGATGAACCCTAATTTTCGTAATTTCGCTCTGTGGGCAATCATAGCTCTGCTGTTGATTGCCCTGTTCAGCATGTTTCAGAACGCGCCGGCACAAACAGGCTCCAGGGAAATACCGTATTCGCAGTTCCTCCGGGAAGTGGATTCCGGTCGTGTTCGTGACGTGACCGTCACGGGCAACCGCGTTGTCGGCAGCTATGTCGAAAACGGAACGCCTTTCCAGACCTATGCTCCGGTCGTGGATGACAGCCTGCTTGAACGCCTGCAAAGCAAGAACGTCAACATCGTCGGCCGTCCGGAATCGGATGGCTCCTCGAGCTTCCTGAGCTATCTCGGCACGCTGCTGCCGATGCTCCTGATCCTCGGCGTCTGGCTGTTCTTCATGCGGCAGATGCAGGGCGGCTCGCGCGGCGCCATGGGCTTTGGCAAGTCGAAGGCAAAGCTTCTGACGGAGGCACATGGCCGCGTCACCTTCGATGACGTCGCCGGCGTCGACGAAGCCAAGCAGGATCTGGAAGAAATCGTCGAATTCCTGCGCGATCCGCAGAAGTTCCAGCGCCTCGGCGGTCGTATTCCGCGCGGCGTGCTGCTTGTCGGACCTCCCGGTACCGGTAAGACGCTTCTGGCGCGCGCCATCGCCGGCGAAGCCAACGTGCCGTTCTTCACCATTTCCGGTTCCGACTTCGTCGAAATGTTCGTCGGCGTCGGTGCAAGCCGTGTCCGTGACATGTTCGAGCAGGCCAAGAAGAATGCGCCTTGCATCATCTTCATTGACGAAATCGATGCCGTCGGCCGTCATCGTGGTGCCGGTCTCGGCGGTGGCAACGACGAACGCGAACAGACGCTCAACCAGCTGCTGGTCGAGATGGACGGCTTCGAAGCCAATGAAGGCATCATCCTGATCGCCGCGACCAACCGTCCCGACGTTCTCGACCCCGCGCTGCTGCGTCCGGGCCGTTTCGACCGTCAGGTTGTGGTGCCGAACCCGGATATCGTCGGCCGCGAGCGCATCCTCAAGGTTCACGCTCGCAACGTGCCGCTGGCTCCGAATGTCGATCTCAAGACGCTTGCCCGCGGTACGCCCGGTTTCTCCGGTGCGGATCTGATGAACCTCGTCAATGAAGCCGCTCTTATGGCCGCCCGCCGCAACAAGCGACTGGTGACGATGCAGGAATTCGAAGACGCCAAGGACAAGATTATGATGGGCGCCGAGCGTCGCTCTTCGGCCATGACCGAGGCGGAAAAGAAGCTCACCGCCTATCACGAAGCCGGTCACGCGATTACGGCGCTCAATGTCGCTGTCGCAGATCCGCTGCACAAGGCGACGATCATTCCGCGCGGCCGTGCGCTTGGCATGGTCATGCAGCTCCCCGAGGGCGACCGCTACTCGATGAGCTACAAGTGGATGGTGTCGCGCCTCTGCATCATGATGGGCGGCCGCGTTGCCGAGGAGCTGACCTTCGGCAAGGAGAACATCACCTCCGGCGCATCCTCCGATATTGAGCAGGCGACCAAGCTTGCCCGTGCGATGGTCACGCAGTGGGGTTTCTCCGACGAGCTCGGCCAGGTCGCCTATGGCGAGAACCAGCAGGAAGTCTTCCTCGGCCACTCCGTTTCGCAATCCAAGAACGTTTCGGAAGCGACGGCTCAGAAGATCGATAACGAGGTTCGCCGTCTGATCGACCAAGCCTATCAGCAGGCCAAGGATATCCTTACCTCCAAGCACGATGAGTTCGTCGCACTGGCGGAAGGCCTGCTCGAATATGAGACGTTGACGGGCGAGGAAATCAAGGCGCTGATCCGCGGCGAAAAGCCGGCGCGCGACCTCGGTGACGATACGCCGCCGAGCCGTGGTTCGGCCGTCCCGAAGACCGGCGCCAAGAAGGACGGTTCAGTCGGTGCCAAGGGCGATGAACCCGAAGGCGGTTTCGAACCACAGCCGCGCTAAAGGCGCGAGGCGTTCAATCTCGGTTGAGAGGCCAGCCACCTGTTTCAGGTGACTGGCCTTTTGTTTCGGAGAGGGCAGAAAGGCGTAACGCTTCCGATGTTGATCAGCCCTTGTGGCAACTGGCGGGTGGGCAAAGTAATGCGGAGGCAGTAGGCTGTGAATTGGACTATTGTCGGTCTCGACCTGGTACGGTTTTTTAGTGCTTATTAATGGTAACGCGTTGTAATAGGCGTTCTCGGTAATTTAAGTGCCGAGTTTTACAATCTGTGGCATGAGCCACAAGCATCGATGTTTGCAGTGTCGCTTGCTTTGGGGCGGCGATATCGATGCCGCTGCAGTCCCGATGAGGACGCGGCAACGACAGGAGTGCATATGAAACGTCGTTATTTCGGAACTGACGGAATTCGCGGTCAATCCAATATCTATCCGATGACGCCGGATCTTGCCATGCGCGTAGGTATCGCTGCCGGCACGATCTTCCATCGAGGCAGCCATCGCCATCGCGTCGTTATCGGCAAGGATACGCGCCTTTCCGGCTATATGCTGGAAAATGCCATGGTGGCGGGATTTACCGCGGCCGGTGTCGATGCCTTCGTTCTCGGCCCTATCCCGACACCCGCTGTCGCCATGCTGACGCGCTCGCTGCGCGCCGATATCGGCGTGATGATCTCTGCCTCGCACAATCCCTACGAGGATAACGGCATCAAGCTTTTCGGGCCGGATGGTTACAAGCTCTCCGATGATCTGGAAATGAGAATCGAGGAGATGCTCGACAAGGACATGTCGGAGCATCTTGCCAAGTCGGAGAATATCGGTCGCGCCAAGCGTATCGATGGCGTGCATGACCGTTATATCGAACATGCCAAGCGCACGCTGCCGCGCGATGTGACGCTGCAGGGTCTGCGGATCGCCATCGACTGTGCCAACGGCGCCGCCTACAAGGTCGCTCCGGCCGCTCTTTGGGAGCTCGGCGCCGACGTCGTCACCATCGGCAATGAGCCGAATGGCACGAATATCAATCTGAACTGCGGCTCCACCAGCCCCGTTGCCCTGCAGAAAAAGGTGGACGAAGTCCGCGCCGATATCGGTATCGCGCTCGATGGGGATGCCGACCGTGTCATCATCGTCGATGAGACCGGCACGATCATCGACGGCGACCAGCTGATGGCCGTCATTGCCGAAAGCTGGGCCGAGAGCCAGACGCTGCGCGGCAATGGTATTGTCGCAACCGTGATGTCCAATCTCGGCCTCGAGCGCTTCCTGGACGATCGTGGCATGTCGCTTGCGCGCACGGCCGTCGGCGACCGCTATGTCGTCGAGCATATGCGCCAGCACAATTACAATGTCGGCGGCGAGCAGTCCGGCCACATCGTATTGTCCGACTATGGCACGACGGGCGACGGCCTCGTGGCTGCGCTGCAGATCCTTGCTGCGGTGAAGCGCACGGGCAAGCCGGTCAGTGAAGTCTGTCGCCGTTTCGAACCGGTACCGCAGCTGCTGCGCAATGTCCGCATTTCCGGCGGCAAGCCACTGGAGGACATTCAGGTGCGCCAGGCAATTGCCGATGCGGAAAGCGAGCTTTCCCGCAACGGCCGTCTGGTGATCCGCCCTTCCGGCACCGAGCCCCTGATCCGCGTCATGGCGGAAGGCGACGATCGCGGCCAGATCGAACGTATCGTCGGCGGACTGATCGACGTGATCTCGAATGTGCGTTCGGCCGCTTGAGCAAACGAAAGAAGTAATTCCGGAATAATACTATGGCCGCCTCGTCGAGGCGGCCATAGTATTTTCAGTTTCGGCATGATGGTCAGCCTACTGGAACATTTCTCCGGGATAGGCGCCCCAAAGCTTGTCCTGCCTGACATAGCCTCTGGCGGAATGCTCCCGGACCGAAACACGACACCAGGTCCCAGTGCAGGATTGCAGCGAGACCAGTACGCGCGGCTGCAGCTCCGCGATTGCCTTGGCGGCGGGATTCGGATCGGTGCGCAGCATGGCATTCTTCGTCAGCCACGGGGCGACTACGGCCGTCCGTGTTCCGGAGAGCAGGGCGCTGTGCATCCAGCCGGTCACTCCGGTATCATCGCGCACCTGTCGCCAATGGCCATATTCGTCGATGATTTCCAAGGGAAGACCCGGCTTCATATAGATCCATTTCGTGGCATAGATCGTCGAAGGCCCGACGCGCATGCGCGCCTTATGAGCTCGGAGCGAAACGTAGCGCGGGATCGGCAAGCCCGTCTCGCGCCCTTTGTTCCAAGCAGTGGCCGTGGCTGCCGCCGGCTTGACCGGCATCGTGCCTGCCAGTGTGACGGAGCTCAAGAAGATAAGAGCAAGGCCCAGGCCGGCCCATATTGTTCGACGGTAAGTCAGCGACTTCCTCCTGAATTATCTCCCGGCCGAAGCACTGTAATGGTTTGTTTCTTGCCAATTGGTTTAGAGGGTCGGGCCTGGCTTTGTGCCCGGACGCTGTGTTCCTGTGAGGAAATAGAGGAAGCGGGTAATCGTATCCCATTCTCTTTATTTAAAAATCAATGTTCTCTAATATATAAAATAAAGTATAATTTCTGAATAAACAGGGTAAATATTCGTAGTTAATCAGGTTTTAACTCCTTTTCATCATTATCCCTGTCATGTCTTTTCAATTGGCAAGCATTTGCTGTGCCAAGGGCAAGAAATTTGGAGCCAAAGCCATGATGAAAACCCTGATAGGGGCACTTGCCACTTTGCTTGTTGGCACGTCGGCCTTTTCTGCTGATCTCTATACACCGGAACCGGTTCAGCCGGCGCCGGAAGTGACCGTCGCCCAATCCAGCGGCTGGTATCTGCGCGGCGATGTCGGCTATGCCTTCACGAACCTGCGCGGTGCCAACTACTTCCAGGGCTCCAATTCCAGCCTGGTCGATTTCGATCGTGCGAAGCTGGACGGCAATGTCACGCTCGGCGGCGGTGTCGGTTACCAGATCAACAACTACCTGCGCACGGACTTGACGCTCGATTATCTCTTCAAGTCCGACTTCAAGGGCTCCACGAAGGGCGATTGCGGCGCCTGCGGCCCGGGCTTTACTCCGACCGCGGCGACCTCTCGCGATCTCGCTTCGCTGACGGCCTATAGCTTGCTTGCCAACGCTTATGTCGATCTCGGCACTTACGGCATCTTCACCCCCTATGTCGGTGGCGGTCTCGGCGGCACCTATGTCAAGTGGAGCAATCTGAAGAACACGTCGTGCTCGGACGCCAACCCGGATTCCTGCGACGGCTCGGTCACGCATAATGGCCGCGGCAGCTGGCGCTTCACCTATGCGCTGATGGCCGGTACATCCATCGACCTGAGCTGCAATCTCAAGGCCGATGTTGGCTATCGCTACCGTCACGTTCAAGGCGGCGACATGTTCGGCTATAACGAGAATGGCGGTCCTGGCTACGACAAGGGTCTGAACCTGCACGAAGCCCGCATCGGTGCCCGCTACACCTTCGGCGGCTGCCAGACCGCAAGCTACATGCCGCCGGCCGATATCCCGGTTCAGCCGTCGGTCTACAAGTAAGCAATATCCAATCCACGTTATTAAAAAGCCGTCCGGTTTCTTCCGGGCGGCTTTTTCTTTTTCCCATTCCGTTAAGTAATTCCGCGCTGTTTTAAAGCTTCATTAACCATGAATTCCCTATGGTTAATGAAATGAGAATGGCCGCCTTCCTGCATCGGATCCTCTTTTTGAGGATATTGCGAGGAAGCACAGGCCAGCCGATTCGACGCGCGGGCGTCGGCCCGAGGATGGAAGGCGAGGGGTAATGATCCGTTTTGACGCTTTGGCGCTGGCCGCAGCGATGGCAGGCGCATCGGCGGGTATTGCCTTTGCGGCCGATGCAGCACCACCGGAAATCAAGATGCCGGAGGTCAGCGTCAAGGATGCCAGGGGATGGTATGTGCGCGGCGATGTGGGCTATTCGGTCAACGCCAGCCGCACGGATACGAGACTTCGTGCCTATGATCCTGCGGGTGGCGATTACAGTTCGAGCAGCTTTGATTCCACCCGGTTCGGCAGTGATTTCTCCGGCGGCCTCGGTATCGGCTATCAATTCAACGATCTGTTTCGCGCCGACGTGTCAGGCGATTTCTTCAGCGGCGATTTCAATGGCCGCATTTCGAGCGATTCGCCTTGTTCCGGCGGGGCCAGCGGCACGGGATGCTCTACGAAGGCCCGTTCCTCCTTCAGGGCCGGCAGCCTCATGGTCAACGGCTATGTCGATCTCGGGACGCTTGCGGGTTTCACGCCCTATGTCGGCGCCGGTCTTGGTGCCACGCGGGTTTCCTGGAACAGCGTCAATGTCACCGGCTCCTGTCTTGATGGCGCATCGGGTTGTGGCGGTGCTGCGTCGGTCAGTGCTCGATATCCTGGCGAAAGTGACTGGCGCATGACCTATGCCTTGATGGCGGGTGTCGCCTATGAAGTCGCGCCGAACGTCAAGGTCGATCTCGGCTATCGCTTCTCCCATATCGCCGGCGGCGACATGTTTGGCGATTCTGCGGCCAGCGCCACCACAGGCCGCGACGGGGCATTGTCGCGTCACGAAATTCGTGTCGGCCTGCGGATCACCACCTGGTAAGGCTCATCGCCTATGGCGTCGTCAGCACATAGGCGATGCGGCGAAAGAAATCCAAAGTTCGAAAAATGTGCGCCGGAAAACGCCGCAGGGCAGAAGATTTGGCTGCTCGATAATCGCGGCGCCAGCCGATCATGGTCGTTCTCTGCAGCCGGCTGAAACCGGCAATATTCGCGCGCGTGCTGACGATGGATATATGCATGTCCCAGCCGCGCTCGACGGCCACATCCCAGGGCAGCGACATCACGGAGAGCGATTTCACGATCTTCTCGGCGCCGTGGCGCGTGACGAGATAGCAGGCGGTGGAACCCTGTGGACCGAACAGGCAACGCCCGACGATATCTCCCTTGAGGCTGCGCGCCATGGCGCGAAAGCCGTTCCAACGGTGATTGACAAGCTTGATGAGATCGGCGGCTGGCGCGGCTTCCCTGGCTGCCGCGGCACGTGCCAGAAACTCGGCATCCAAGGCGACATCGTCTTCGATGATGATGGCTATTTCGCCGCCATTTGCCAGAAACTGGCGCAGAGCCGTCAAGTGACTGCGGTAGCAGCCGTATTCGCCGGGCAGAATGGTCCGGCCATGTCGGCGCTGGAAACGGACATGGTCGACATCGATCCATTGGTCGCGCGGGACGAGCGCGCCATCGATGCCATCGATGCGTTCGAATCGGAAGCCGAATTCATCGCTTTGCCGCTGGATCTCGGCCAGCCGCTCTGCCGCGCGATCGATATTGATCAAATAGACCGGCATGGCCTGTACGGGCATCAAAGGGTTTTCGGCGAGTGCAGTTAGGGACATCGGGCACACTTGTTATTTCTATCGGCGCAAAATTGGCGCGCTCACCGTCTTATATGATTGCGCGTCTGCACGGAATCCAGCTTTTATGGAGCCAAATTTGGCTTATTTCCATTGCGCGTAACTTGCATGTCATCACACTTTCTGCACGACTTCGTGAGGGAGTGCCATCCGTAATTTTTACTATTGCGCTTGCGGGCGGCTTCCAATATATCCGGCGGCGGGACACCCTTCCCCAACGAAGGGCTTTCTATCTGAGAGGATAGCATCATGACTAAGCTCGCCAAGCCGGACATCCGTCCGAATAATACCCATTTCTCTTCTGGTCCATGCTCGAAGCGCCCCGGTTGGACGCTTAACGCTCTTTCCGACGCGGCTCTTGGCCGTTCGCACCGCGCGAAAGTCGGCAAGGCAAAGCTGAAGCAGGCCATTGATCTCACTCGCGAAATTCTGGAAGTGCCTGCGGATTACCGCATCGGCATCGTTCCGGCGTCCGACACCGGTGCCGTCGAGATGGCGCTCTGGTCGCTGCTCGGCGAACGCGGCGTCGACATGCTCGCCTGGGAAAGCTTCGGTGCCGGCTGGGTTACCGACGTCGTCAAGCAGCTGAAGCTCAAGGACGTCCGCAAGCTCGAAGCCGGCTATGGCGAGCTGCCCGATCTTTCCGCTGTCGATTTCGACCGCGACGTGGTCTTCACCTGGAACGGCACCACCTCGGGTGTTCGTGTTCCGAATGGCGATTTCATCCCCGCCGATCGCAAGGGCCTGACGATCTGCGACGCCACCTCGGCAGCCTTCGCTCAGAACCTCGATTTTGCCAAGCTCGATGTCGTCACCTTCTCCTGGCAGAAGGTACTTGGCGGCGAGGGCGCTCATGGCGTCATCATCCTGTCGCCGCGCGCTGTCGAGCGCCTGACGACCTATCAGCCGGCCTGGCCGCTGCCGAAGATCTTCCGCATGACCAGCGGCGGCAAGCTGATCGAAGGCATCTTCACCGGTGAGACGATCAACACGCCCTCGATGCTCTGCGTCGAAGATTATATCGACGCTCTCCTCTGGGCGAAGGATCTCGGCGGCCTCAAGGCGCTGATCGCCCGCGCCGATGCCAACGCCAAGGTCATCCACGATTTCGTTGCCGCCAACGACTGGATCGCCAATCTCGCCGTCAAGGCCGAGACGGAATCCAACACCTCCGTCTGCCTGAAGATCGTCGACAAGGATGTCGTCGCTCTCGATGCCGATGGCCAGGCGAATTTCGCCAAGGGCCTGGTTGCGCTTCTCGAAAAGGAAGGCGTCGCCTATGACGTCGGCCATTACCGCGACGCGCCGTCAGGCCTGCGCATCTGGGCGGGTGCCACGATCGAAGCTTCCGACATGCAGAAGCTGATGCCCTGGCTCGCCTGGGCTTTCGAAACGCAGAAGGCGACGCTCTCCCAGGCTGCTGCCTGAGGTTTGACGCGTTTATGGCTCCGCCGGTGAGGCGGAGCCCAGCATTCCGAATTCTCATTATTTTCATGCAATTCCGACCGGAAAGCCGTTTCGCATTTTGTGGGATTGCTCGTCTTAGCTGACTTTTCAGGAGGCCTCCATGGCACCTCGCGTTCTCGTATCCGACGAACTGTCGGAAACCGCCGTCCAGATCTTCCGCGATCGCGGCGTCGAAGTCGATTTCCAGCCGCAGCTTGGCAAGGACAAGGACAAGCTGTTCGAAATCATCGGCAATTACGATGGTCTTGCCATCCGTTCCGCCACCAAGGTGACGGAGAAGATCATCGAAGCGGCCAAGAACCTGAAGGTCGTCGGCCGCGCCGGTATCGGCGTCGACAATGTCGATATTCCTGCTGCCTCGCGCCGCGGTATCATCGTCATGAACACGCCGTTCGGCAATTCGATCACGACCGCCGAACACGCCATCGCACTGATGTTTGCCGTTGCCCGCCAGCTTCCGGCTGCCGATGCCTCGACACAGGCCGGCAAGTGGGAAAAGTCGAAGTTCATGGGTGTCGAAATCACCGGCAAGACCCTCGGCATCATCGGCGCCGGCAATATTGGCTCCATCGTGATTGCCCGCGCCCTCGGCCTGAAGATGCATGTCCTGGCCTACGACCCCTTCCTGTCGAAGGAACGCGCCGAGGAAATGGGCGTTACCAAGGTCGAGCTCGATGAGCTCTTCGCCGGCGCCGACTTCATCACGCTGCATGTGCCGCTGACCGACAAGACCCGCAACATTATCGACGCCTCGGCCATCGCCAAGATGAAGCAGGGCGTGCGCATCATCAACTGCGCCCGCGGCGGTCTCGTCGATGAGGCAGCCCTTGCTGCCGCCATCAAGTCCGGCCACGTCGCCGGTGCCGCTTTCGACGTCTTCGAAGTCGAGCCGGCCAAGGAAAGCCCGCTCTTCGGCCTTCCGAATGTCGTCTGCACGCCGCATCTCGGTGCTTCCACGACCGAAGCCCAGGAAAACGTCGCGCTTCAGGTCGCCGAGCAGATGTCGGACTACCTGATGAAGGGTGCCGTCTCCAATGCCATCAACATGCCCTCGATCACGGCGGAAGAAGCACCGATCCTGAAGCCGTTTATCAAGCTTGCCGATGTTCTCGGCGCTTTCGTCGGCCAGGTCACGGACGATCCGATCAAGGAAATCGAGATCCTCTACGACGGCGTCACCGCCAACATGAACACCAAGGCTCTGACGAGCGCGCTGCTCGCCGGCCTGATCCGCAATCAGGTTGCCGATGTGAACATGGTTTCGGCGCCGATCATGATCAAGGAAAAGGGAATCGTGCTTGCCGAAGTCAAGCGTGACAAGACCGGTGTCTATGACGGCTATATCAAGCTCACGGTGACCACCGACAGCATGACGCGTTCCGTCGCCGGTACCGTCTTCTCGGACGGCAAGCCGCGCTTCATCCAGATCAAGGGTATCAACCTCGATGCCGATGTCGGCAATCACATGGTCTATATCGCCAATACCGACGTTCCCGGCATGATCGGCTTCATCGGCACGACGCTCGGCTCCGCGGGCGTCAACATCGCCAACTTCCAGCTCGGCCGCGACAAGCAGGGTGGCGATGCCATCGCGCTTCTCTATGTCGACGGCCCGATCAGCGATGAGGTGCTCGGTAAGCTGACGGCGCATCAGGCGATCCGCCAGGCAAAGCCGCTGGTCTTCAACGTCGACTGAGCCTGCCCGCCCTGAAGAAGGGTGCAGCTACAGAGTTCGCTCCTCCCAAGAGCCAGTCTGAAAGCCCGGTGCGACGCGAGTTGCGCCGGGCTTTCTTTATTGTTGTGAGGGTTGTGGATAAGCCCGGTGCGCAGACTATCGGGGGCAAGGAAACGCGCCTATCTCTATATTATGGAGGCTTTGCGGAAGAACATCCTCGGGGAAGGAATGGGCACGCCGATCGAATGGCTGGCAAAGCCGGTCTCGGTGGCGATCGTGCTGTTTGCGCGCGCCATCACCGCCGTTCGGGCGATCTGGCCCGAGAGCGGCATGCAAACCCGCCGCTGCATCTATTTCGCCAATCATTCCAGCCATGGCGATTTCATTCTGATCTGGACTGTCCTGCCGCCACGATTGCGCCGACGCGTTCGCCCGGTAGCTGGCGCGGATTATTGGCTGAAATCCCCGCTGAACAGCTTCATCGGCCGCGACGTTTTCAACGCCGTGCTGATCGAGCGCGATCGCGAAGCGCGCAAGGAGGATCCGGTCACGCAGATGACGCAGGCGCTCGACGCCGGTTCCTCGCTGATCCTGTTTCCGGAAGGCACCCGCAATCTGACCGATCAGCCGCTGCAGCCTTTCAAGAGCGGGCTTTTCCATCTTGCCCAGGCTCGCCCCGATATCGATCTCGTGCCCGTCTGGATCGACAATCTTAATCGCGTCATGCCTAAGGGCGAGTTCGTGCCTATTCCGCTGATCTGCACCGTCACCTTCGGAGAGGCGCTGCATATCGGCGAGACCGAGGAAAAGGCGGAGTTCCTGGCAAGAGCCGAAGCGGCCTTATTGGCGCTGGCGCCCAAGCGGGCAGGAGACTGAGCATGAGTGCGGCAAGCGCCGATCTGATCCATCTCGTTCTCGGCATTTTCGGCGTTCTGATCGTCGCCTCGATCATCGGCTATGTGCTGGAACAGCGCCTGTCGCCCGACGGATCGAATGCTGCAATCGAAAACCTGAACGCGCGCATCAAGGCCTGGTGGGTGATGGTGGTGCTGATCGGCATCGCCTTCATTGCCGGGCGTGCCGGCGTCATCCTGCTGTTTGCCTTCTGCTCCTTTGCGGCACTGCGCGAATTCGTGACGCTGATCAACACGAAACGGGCGGATCATTGGGCGCTTGCCGCCGCCTTCTTCGTCGCCCTGCCGGTGCAATATTACCTGCTCTGGGCCGAGCAATACGGTATCTATTCGATCTTCATTCCCGTCTACGCCTTTCTCTTCATGCCGATTATCGCGGTGCTGCGCGGAGATACCGAGCGGTTTCTCGTGCGCATCGCCGAAGTGCAATGGGCGCTGATGATCTGCGTCTTCTGCGCTTCGCATGTGCCAGCGCTGCTGACGCTGCATATTCCGGGATATGAAGGCCGCAACGTGCTGCTGATCGCCTTCCTGGTGATCGTCGTGCAGCTCAGCGACGTCCTGCAATATGTCTGGGGCAAGCTCTTCGGGAAGACGAAGATCGCGCCGCGTCTGTCGCCATCGAAGACGGTCGAGGGTTTTGTCGGCGGCGTCATCAGCTCCTCGTTGATCGGGGCGACGCTCTGGTGGGTGACGCCGTTCACGCCGCTGCAGGCCGGGCTTCTCGCCTTCATCATCACCATCATGGGCTTCTTCGGCGGGCTTGTTATGTCGGCGATTAAACGGGATCGCGGCGTCAAGGATTGGGGCCATCTCATCGAAGGGCATGGTGGGCTGATCGACCGGCTGGACTCGGTCGTCTTTTCCGCGCCGATCTTCTTCCATCTCGTGCGCTTCTGGTGGTCATTGTCATGAGCGGAAAGGTGAAAGCGCTTGCCGGCAGCAGCATCGTGCACGTGCTTTTCGCCTTCCTTGCCATGGGCGGCTGGGCCGTCTTCGCCAATCGTATGCATCCGATGCCGCGGCCGCTGGTATCAGGCCTCGTGCAGGGCGTGCTTTCTGGCTGCCTGACGCTGTTCCTGAAATCCGTGGTCGAGGCTTTGTCGCGGCGATTCAGCGGCCTTGTGCGCCTTTGGGCGCCGCCACTGATCGCCTGCCTGGGCTCGGCGACCATCTTGGTTGTCATCCACGCGCTGAGCGGCACGCCGGAGATCCTGAAGACCATCGCCGTGCCACTGCTGGTCTCCTCCAGCTATGCGGCGATCTATAATTATTCAATTTCAGGCAATGCCGCGAAGTCATGAAAGGTGAGGGGCGATGACAGGCGAGGGGATGGGCGACAGACGACCGCTGGCGAGCCGCAACACGCGATGGGCTCAGACGCTGGCGCGGCGCATGACCGCGCTTTCGGTAACGCCGAACCAGATCTCACAAGCGAGCATGCTCATGGCAGCGCTGGCAGGGGCTTCGTTCTGGCTCTCTGGCGTCGCGGAAAGCGTCGGGATGCGGGTGGTCCTGCTGATCCTTGCCGCCTTGTTCTGCCAGCTGCGTCTGCTCTGCAATCTGCTCGATGGCATGGTGGCAGTCGAAGGCGGAAAGGCTGAAGCCGATGGGCCGTTCTGGAACGAATTTCCGGATCGGATCGCCGATATCCTCATCTTTGCCGGTATTGGCTATGGCATCACAATGCCAGGCCTCGGCTGGGCGGCGGCTGCCTTTGCTGTGCTGACGGCCTATGTGCGCGAGCTTGGCCGCGCCACCGGCAATCCCAGCGATTTCGTCGGCCCGATGGCCAAGCAGCACCGCATGGCGGTTGCGACGACGGCGGCTTTGCTCTCGCTCGTCGAAGCGCTATTGAGCGGCGGCAGCTGGGTTTTGACCGTTGCGCTCTGGATCGTCGCCATCGGCTCGGCGGTCACGGTGTTGAGGCGCAGCCGCAATCTGATCCGGCATTTGAAGGCAAAGGGATGATCCGCGATTTCGCTCACCCCTTGCATGGGTTGGCAATCCTTTCTATATCCGTCCACAATTGAGGCAGGCTGCAAAGAGCGGCTAAAGGCCCTTGTGATGAAAATTCGCCGCTTTTGCATGGCATCCGGCGGCAAGAAGCATGATCCCGAAAAGTGTGCAGCGGTTTTTGGATCAGATCGTGCGAAATGAAATCGTGAGAGCGTGACGACGTTTCGAAGAAAGGTCATCCCGCTCGGCAGCATCGAAGATCGTTCAAGACTGGCGGCAACGACCGTGAATACACTGGATTTTGACAAGAGGCCGGAAGATACCCGCGTCGTCGTCGCCATGTCGGGCGGTGTCGACAGCTCCGTCGTTGCCGGTATTTTGAAGCGGCAGGGCTATGACGTGCTCGGCATCACGCTGCAGCTCTATGACCATGGCGCCGCCGTGCATCGCGCCGGCTCCTGTTGCGCCGGCCAGGATATCGACGATGCGCGCCGCGTCTGCGAAACGCTCGGCATCCCGCATTACGTACTCGACTATGAAAAGCGCTTCCGCGAGACGGTGATCAATCCCTTTGCCGAGAGCTATGTGGCCGGCGAAACGCCGATCCCTTGCGTTGCCTGCAACCAGACCGTCAAGTTCGCCGATCTACTGGCGACCGCCAAGGAACTCGGCGCCGATGCGCTGGCAACAGGGCATTATATCCGCTCGCGCCCGAATCCCTCCGCTGAACATCCGCATCGCCGCGCGCTTTATCGCCCGGCCGATGCCGATCGCGATCAGAGCTATTTCCTCTTTGCGACAACGCAGGAGCAGATCGATTATCTGCGCTTTCCACTCGGCGGCATGCCAAAGGCCGAGACCCGCGCGCTTGCCGAGGAGATGGGTCTGGTCGTTGCCAAGAAGGCTGACAGCCAGGATATCTGTTTCGTGCCGCAGGGCAAATATTCCGATGTCATCGCCAAGCTGAAGCCGAATGCGGCGCTTGCCGGCGAGATCGTCCATCTCGACGGCCGCGTGCTCGGCCAGCACGAGGGCATCCTGCATTATACGATCGGCCAGCGCCGCGGCATCGGTGTGGCTACAGGCGAGCCGCTCTACGTCGTCTATCTCGACGCCCGCTCGCGCCGCGTCATCGTCGGCCCGAAGGAAGCGCTGGAAACGCATCGCGTCTACCTGCGAGATGTGAACTGGCTGGGCGACAAGCCGCTGATCGAGGCCGCTTCCGGCGAAGGCTTTGCCTGCTTCGCCAAGGTCCGCTCCACCCGTGCACCGTCGCCGGCCGTGCTGCACGCCGATGCCAGCGGCGTCTATGTCGATCTTACGGTTGGCGAGGCCGGCGTCGCTCCTGGCCAGGCCTGCGCGCTCTATTCGGCACCCGGCGACGACGCCCGCGTCTATGGCGGCGGCTTCATCGAACGCTCGGAACGCGAGCCGATGGCGGAAGCTTCCTTGAAGGCGCTGCTGGCAAGCCCGGTCGCAGCTTAAACGATAGACAAGATCGGTTTGGAGAAACCACTGATTTTTCCAAATCATCCGCTTGACACCGAGCCGAACCGCACCTTATAAGCCGCTCAACCGACGAGCCAGCGCTTTTCGAGCGGGCGGTTCGTTTGACCTTTGTGTTTGGTGTTCGACATCAAGCGCAGCGTGGCGGAGTAGCTCAGTAGGTCAGAGCAGAGGAATCATAATCCTTGTGTCGGGGGTTCAAATCCCTCCTCCGCTACCATACGTCCCCAACAACTCTGCACGGCTACCTAAGAAAGCGCTCGTTTGTTATGGGCGCGAAAGCTAAACCCTTTCGACATTTGAAAGGGCTGAATTCAAGAACCGGCCGCGCCAATCCCCTTGGGGCCGTCGAGACGAGCGACGTCGTCATCCAAAGTTCGCACCGCTACTGCCAAGGTTGCTAGTGCCGACATCATGAGGGCGTGGTCTTGGCCTTCCTGGGATTGCGATTGGGACAGAGCAAGAGCTCGATCATGAAGCTGCTGGCTGATGGTATCGAGCCGATCGATAGTGTCTTGGTTCATAGCCGTCTCCTTCACAAACCAATTCGGCAGAGCGCCATATGTTTGGGAATGCAGGCTGCGGCTTATTTGTTCCGGGCGAACCTGATCGGCAGGGCGGCAACTGCGATTTGGGATATCGCCGGCAACTCCATATCGATCAGATTTGGCTGATAGCTCTTCCGGTATCTATGTTTTGCAAGGCGGCCAGAGGCATTAGCCGCCGAGGGACGGCCTCATACAAATTCGACGCCCATGCTGTTGATTTTTCGCCAGCGCACTGCGCAGGCCAATAATCTCTCGTCCGAAAGTTGCAGTTTGAAGGCGTTGGGTGCGGCGAGTGGGTTTTCGATTTGGATCATGGCGCCGGTATCGGACAGATTTCGGACGAGGCAATCGAAGACCGAGTGGCCGTCGTTAAATATGATTTTCGCGCCGAGAAGCGTTCGCTTTCGGGTGGCTACCCGGCCTTCGGGTGAGAATGCCGTCATCGCGCTGGCTCCTTCAGTCCTGTTTTTCACTAATATGGCATGTTCTAATATCGAAGATATTAACGGGAAGTCGCAAATTGAGCGCTTCCCGCAGTCAGATGTAGCGAAGGGGAGTGGCGGGCATTGGCAAGATGCCGGCAGGACGGGGGCGGGCCCAGCCTGTGGCGCATCGGCACCGCCATATCTTCGAGAGCCTGTCTCTCCGGTTTGATCGCAAGCGGAATATCTCAGCGATGTCGGATGAAGGCAGCCACCGGCGAACAAGTTGCCGTCAATTGCGTTGTATTTTCAAACGGCCAATGGAAATCCATGCAACATCTCTTGCAAGACGAAACATGCTCTGGCACCGTGCCGCCATAGGGGATCGGGATTTTCAATGAGATTGTTTTTGGCAGCGGCCACCATGCTGGTGATCGCAAATTCCGCGATGGCTGCAGACGATGCCGTGAGCAATGCGTTCCGGGTCTGCAAGATGATCGACAATACCGGCTTGTTTACAGCACCTTGCCAGGTTTCCAGCCGGAGGTACGCCGTCATGGCGACCATAGATCTGCCGAACGCCGATGCCAGGAAGGCCTGCGCGCAGATCACCGGCGTGGTTTCGTCAAAGGGGCTCCATTTTCCCGGGGGAGAATGGACCGTGCAGATCAAGTCACCGACCAGCGGCGACAAATCCATCGCATTTTGCAGATTGCCGAAATAGAGCAACTCCAGGAAAACTGCGTAGCGGTTTTCCGTCCGGAACTGCGAAAAAACAAAGAGATAGAGCGTTCTCGCAATTCAAGGAAGCGGAGAAGCTCTAACGCCGTCAGGCCGAGGCGTTCAGTTCCTCTTCGGCATAGGCAAGCTGCAGTTCCATCTGGACCGCATGCATGAAGAGGCCGGCTTGCCGCGAGATTTCGCCGTCTTCCACTCCCTGTTCGCGCAAGGCGTTGGCAAAGAGTGCCATTTCCGAGCGCCAGAAGCGGTTTGCCGCCTCACCATGTAGCTGCTGAAGGGCTGTGGCACACCGCCTGACATCACTGGTACGCCTGTCGGCCGGGAATGGTAGAAGCGACATATTCTCTCCGTCATCGGCAGGGGCGAATCGCCTGCCTCTGTTGGCAAAGATCGCCGGCACTCGTTCACAAAAAGTGAATAATGTCAGAGAGATCCCGCGTGGCGCGGGAAGGATGGGTGATTCACTGCATTACGGATATGCCTGCTTCCCGAGCAGCCTTGATCAAGGCCTCTCTTACGGCTTCGGCAGGGACGGCGCCAAGCATAGCTTCGAGGCAGACCCGTACCGCTGCGACATAGTCTTCGCCATTTGCCACCGGCCAATGTTCCAGCAGCAGCTCTGCGACCTGATGCACCGAATTGACGCGGCGGGTTCCGCCATTCTCACCCATGACAAGCGTGACAGCTGGAAATGGTCGTAAAGTGTTTCGTTTCAAAACGCATTACCTCCGAAACGTTCATGCTTCGGTAACACAGCAAGAAGCGTTCCGATTCGGACGCTTTCCGGCCGAGGTCAGTGAAACAGGTTCCGCTCCTTGGTACGTGGCGAGCAAATTCACCTCGTAAATTCTCGCAATGATTGTAGAAGTGCGGCGAATTATCGTATCTCTCCCGCAGAATTGGATAGATCTTGGGAGAGCTTGTGGTCACGCACGCGCGGTGGCCGACGGCCCTATGCCGAGATACCGCATGCAGAGCACGGAAGCTTGCGTACTCAAACACGGATCGGCAACAGGTTCAGTATCGCTATCTAGTCGAGCACGCCGGCTTCGATGCAGGCCTCGATGAACACCTTCCTGGCGTACTCGCAAAGAAAGGGGTCGGTCACAGCTTCAAGGCAGAGGCTTCTGGCCGAATCGTATTTTTCGCCTCTGACGGTCGGCCAGCGGAAAAGGCGGTGATTGTGGGCTTCCTTCGGGCTTCGAATTGCTTCCGGCATGCCGTGGCCGATACGCAGATATACGGGCTCTGGCCAGCGGCTTGCGCCGGCCCTAAAGGTCATTTTCATTTCGATGATGCTCCGACATTGCGAGTGAAACTCCCGCCACGGCAAAAAGTTTCGCAATTTCCGGAAAATCGGTCCGCACCATTTCTGTAGGAGCGGTGCGGCGCTCAACAGTGTGGCAGCCTACCGGACATACCCCAATCAAGCCTTGTGAAAACGGTGCGCAGCAGGTCTCGAAACAGGGCAGCAATTCCTACTGAATCACCGGCATCTCAAGGGGGACGCCAGCCTCCGATGCTGCAGCGACAAAGCTATTGCGGGCTTCCAGCGGTTGTCCCTGGCCTCTTTCGACGTCGGCACAGACCTGCAGAGCCATCATGAAAGCCTTGCCCTCTGCGACAGGCCATGCGTTCAGCAGCATGTCCAGCGCTTCCTTGGTGTTCGCGACCGTATAGACTTTTCCGGTGCGCTTGCAGATGACCATGATGGGATAATTCCAGTCTTTATTGTTCATGGCAGGAGGCTCCGATCCGACGCCGCCGAAATTAACGCTACGGTGTGCGGAATCTCAAGTTAATTTCAAGACGATATCTGGAGCACTCCGGAACTGTTTCAATCGTCGGGAAATCAATTCGAATGCCGGTGTGATCAACTTTCGAGTCATAACTTTCGACGTCGTGTTTTTCACAGGAAATCATTGCGCGGAGATTACTTGCACTGGGCGATGAGATCATAAAAGACTTGGCCCACAGCGTGGCCGACAGGAGAGGGTGATGGGAAGCTTTGCCGAGATCAGGGAGCGGGCCGAGAAGCGCAAGGGAGGCGCCGACGCGTTAAAGGCGCTGATGCCCAAGGCGCCGAACCATGAAGTGCTGCGTGCTCTGCCCGATGATCGGATCTTGTCGGAGATGACGCGCTACATCTTCTATGCGGGTTTTGTGCGCAACGTCATCGATTCGAAATGGGCTGGTTTCGAAACGGCATTCTCCGGCTTCGACCCCGCTTTTCTCAATCTGGCGCCGGATGATTACTGGCATGATCTGACCTCGGACGCACGGGTCATCCGCAACGGCGCCAAGATCATGTCGGTGCGGGCCAATGCACAGTTCATCCGCGCGATTGCAGATGAGCACGGCAGCGTCGGCCGTTTCTTCGCCGATTGGCCGCTGGAGGATCAGATCGGCCTGCTTGCTCTCCTGGACAAGCAGGCGAACCGGCTCGGCGGCATGACCGGGCAGTATCTCCTGCGGGCAATCGGCCGCGACAGCTTCGTCATGAGCCATGACGTTCTCGTCTGCCTGCGGCTTTCCGGCCTTCCTATCTCGGAGAATAAGCCCACCAAGAAGGATCTTCGACTGATCCAGGATCAGTTCAGCGCCTGGCACGTCGAGACGGGCCTACCGATGACTTATCTCTCGCGCATCTGCGCCTTCTCCGTCGGAATGCCGGGAGAAGAGGACGAGGCCTGATTGATCTCATCCATCGAATGATGTTGGATCGCGCCGCGAGATTGGAGGAGCAGAATGACGAATGATAGCAGACCCTTGGCCATCAGCGCGCCGGAGCCGCGCTCGCTCGAGCTTATCTTCACCAAGGATGCATTGTCGCTCCTTCATTCGAAATATCGCATCGTCGAGGCGGATCCGGACAATATCGCCGGACTGGGCGACGAGGTGCTCGCTGAGGCGCGCTACATCATCGGCCAGCCGCCACTATTGAGGGAAACGCTGGACCGCATGCCGCAACTGCGCTGTATCCTGAATGTCGAGAGCAATCTCATCAACAACATGCCCTATGAAGTGCTTTTCGAGCGCGGCATCCACGTCGTGACCACTGGCCTCGTTTTTGCCGAGCCGGTCGCCGAGATCGGCCTGGGGTTTGCTCTGAGCCTGGCGCGCGGGATCGTCGATGCCGATGTCGATTTCCGCGAGGGCAGGGAACTCTGGGGTAGCGATGGCAATGCGAAGGCGCGGCTCGTTGCCGGCAGCGATGTCGGTATTGTCGGCTTCGGTGATCTCGGCAAGGCGCTGAACCGCGTGCTTTCCGGCTTCCGCGCCAATATCAGGGTGTTCGATCCCTGGATGCCGCCGTCGATCCTCAAGGAGCATGGCGTGCAGCCCGCTGGGCTCGATGAGGTGTTGTCCAACAGCGATTTCGTCTTCGTTGTTGCCGCAGTCACCAGCGAGAACAAGGGATTTCTGGGTGCCGAGGCTTTTGCCAGGATGCGCAAGGGCGCGGCCTTCATTCTGCTCAGCCGGGCCGATGTCGTCGATTTCGATGCACTGATGGCGGCTGTCGCCTCGGGCCATATCGTGGCGGCAAGCGATGTCTACCCCGAGGAGCCGCTCGGCTCCGATCACCCGGTACGCAAGCTCAAGGGCTTCCTCCGCTCCGCCCATCGTGCCGGTGCGCTCGACAGCGCCTTCAAGAAGATGGGCGACATGGTGCTGGAGGATATGGATCGGATGGATCGCGGCCTGCCGCCGATGCGCTGCAAGCGCGCCGAGCGGGAAACGGTATCGCGCATGCGCTCGAGGCCAGTGACGCGCAACTGATCTTTCGTCTTCACTCCCGGAGCAATGTCTTTCTGTACCGGGAGTGGATTCGTATCGACGAAGCTAGCGGCGATCAAGCCTATTGGCGAGGCGATCGCCCAGCCATTGCATGCCCCAGACCAGAATGATCAGGATGATGACAACGGCGATCATGACGCTCGTCTCGTAGCGTTGATAGCCATAGCGGATGGCAAGGTCACCGAGGCCGCCGCCGCCGATCGTGCCGGCCATGGCCGAAGCGCCGATCAGTGTGACCATAGTCACGGTGAAGCCGGCGACGATGCCGGGCATCGCTTCCGGTATCAGCACTTCGCGGACGATCGTCCAGCGATTGCCGCCCATGGCGCGCACGGCGTCGATCAGGCCGCGATCGACGTCGCGGAGCGAGACCTCTGCGACGCGCGCGTAATAGGGGATCGCGGCGATGGTCAGCGGCACGATCGCGGCTGTCGTGCCGAGCGCGGTTCCGACGATCAGGCGCGTCAGCGGAATTAAGGCGATGAGCAGGATGATGAAGGGCACGGCGCGGAAGCCGTCGACCAGGATGCCCAGGACGCGGTTGATCGCACCCTGTTCGGCGATGCCGCCGCGGCTGGTAGCGACAAGAGCAAGGCCGAGCGGCAGGCCGATGATGAGGGAAAGAAAGCCGGAGGCGCCCGTCATCCAAACGGTTTGCCAGAAGGAGCGCCAAAGCAGGCCGAGGATTACATCAGTTGTCATAGCCTAGAACCTCCACCCGTGCGGAGCGGGCTTTCAAGAAGTCACCGACTTGGGTCGGCAAGGTCGCGTCGCGCGTCGGCACCGCGACGAAGAAGCGGGCAACGGGCTGGTTCTGGATATGGTCGATGCCGCCATGGACCAGCCGGAAGGAGCGGGGAAGAGCGGCCGAGAGTTCGGCAAAGAGCGCACCCTGCGCGGCAGGGCCGGCAAGATCGATGCTGAGGATGGCTTCGGCACCCGATGTCGGGGAAAGGCGGGCGGCAATATGGTCTGGAAGCTGCGGGCGCGCGCCGCTGAGCAGGCTCGCGGTGATGTCCTGCTGGGGATTGGCGAAAACCGTCCATACCGAGCCCTCCTCGACGATCCGGCCGGCATCGATGACCGCGACGCGATCGGCGATCGAGCGGATCACTTCCATCTCGTGGGTGATGAGCAGGATCGTCAGGCCGAGCTTGCGGTTGATGTCCTTCAACAATGCCAGAATGGATCGGGTTGTTTCCGGGTCGAGCGCCGATGTGGCTTCGTCCGACAGGAGAATTGCGGGCCGGGCGGCAAGGGCGCGGGCAATGCCGACGCGCTGCTTCTGGCCGCCGGACAGGGCGGACGGGTAGGCCTTGGCCTTGTCGGCAAGGCCGACGAGTTCGAGCAGTTCGCGGGCGCGCTGTAATCGTTCCGCCTTGGCGACGCCCTCGATTTTCAGCGGCAGTGCGATGTTTTCCTCGACCGTCCTGGAGGACAGCAGATTGAAGTGCTGGAAGACCATGCCGATGCGGCGCCGCAGCGGTTGCAGCTCCTTCTCCGAAAGGCGGGCGATATCGCGGCCCTCGATGTGGATCTCGCCGCTATCGACACGCTCCAGCCCGTTCAGGCAGCGGATTAGCGTCGATTTGCCGGCGCCGCTGCGGCCGATGATGCCGACGATTTCGCCGCGGCGTGCGGTCAGCGATATGCCATCCAGCGCCGGCGTCGCGCCGAACCGGCGGCGGACATCGACCAGGCGGACGATCTCGTCGCCTGTCGCTTCAGGCGGTGCCTGTCCGTCGATCGATGTGGCTGGGGTGAAAGAATTCATAGTGCTTCTCTTTGTATAAAAGCGGCCTCCGAGTTCGTTGAGGCCATTGTACCCCCCTCTGTCACTTCGTGACATCTCCCCCACAAGGGGGGAGATCGTTGGGAGTTTGTTGCGCGCTTAGCAGAACAATCCGCAATGTGTCAGCAGATGCGATGCGTGTTTCTGGCAATGGCTTGCCAAATATTACCAATCTCCCCCCTTGTGGGGGAGATGTCCCGAAAGGGACAGAGGGGGTGCACACTCTCCACGAATTTCTCGGCCAATTTCAGTTACACTTCATCGCATCCTGCCGGGGAAAACATCAAAGGCGGCCCGGGCAAGATGCCCTGGCCGCCCGCCGTTCAGCGCTGTCCCCCGCGCCGTTCTGAGATCAATAGGCGCTCTGACCGGTGCCCTTGTAGACCTTGTCGAACTCGGCCTTGACGGTGTCGTTCTGATAGGAGGCGACCAGCGTTTTGACCCAAGCTTCATTCTCGCTGCCCTGCTTGACGGCGATGAAGTTGCGGTACGGATTGTTTTCGGTCTGCTCCTGCGCGATGCGGTCTTTCGCCGAGAGCCCTGCTTTCAGTGCCCAGTCGGTGTTGACGACGGCTGCATCGAGATCATCGATCGAACGGCCGACGATGCCGGCATCCAGTTCCTTGATGTCGACGTTCTTCGGGTTTTCAGCGATATCGGCAACCGTGGCGAGGATGCCGGTGCCTTCCTTGAGCTTGATGATGCCCTCATGCTGCAGAACGAGCAATGCGCGGCCTTCGTTGGACGGATCGTTTGGCACCCCGATGGCAGCACCCTTCGGAAGGTCGGCTACCGTCTTGTACTTCTTCGTGTAGAGGCCGATCGGCCAGATGCCCGTGTAGCCGGCAATCGCGATGTGATAGCCGTGCTGCTTGATCTGGTTGTCGAGGTAGGGCTTGTGCTGGAAGGCGTTGGCGTCGATTTCGCCGCGCTCGAGTGCTTCGTTGGGCTGGGTATAATCGTTGAAGACGACCGGCTCGACCTTCAGGCCCTTCTTGGCGGCCTCGGCGACCACGACGCGCCAGACATCCTCGTCCTCGCCGCTCATGATGCCGACCTTGATCGTCTTGTCTGCAGCGAAAGACGGCATGGCGGTTGCTGTCAGGCCGAAGACGGCGACAGCGGAAGCGAGGATGGCGGCAAGGCCGGCGCGGCGGGAAAGGCGCAGCGCAGCGAAACCTCTAGAAAGCTTTTCAGTCATGGGAAATCCTGTTCCAGATGATCGAGATCGTTCTCTCGTTGACAGCAGGATCATTTCAGACGCGTGCTCAATCCGCGAAGCAGGATCATGCGTTGTGCACTGCGGTTCTGAAAAACTCTTTTCAGTGCAACGCAAAAGAGCAAACTTATTTTCTATAATTACTATAGATTACTTATGCGGCAAAATAGGCATTTGCTCAAAAATTGATCGCCTCAGCGATGGATTGGGTCCTTCCAGAGGACCTCTTCCGGCTTTTCGACCGGTTCGATATCCAGATTGACGACGACCGGCTCCTGCCCGGAGCGGACAAGCACGCATTCCAGCGTTTCGTCGCGGCTTGCATTGATCTCCTGGTGCGGCACATAAGGCGGCACGAAGATGAAATCGCCAGGCCCGGCTTCGGCGACGAATTCCAGGTTCTCGCCCCAGCGCATCCGCGCCCGGCCTTTGACCACATAAATGATGCTTTCGAGATCGCCGTGATGATGGGCGCCGGTCTTGGCGTTGGCGTGGATCGTCACGGTTCCCGCCCAGATCTTTTCAGCGCCTGCGCGGGCATGATTGATTGCTGTTGCGCGGTTCATGCCCGGCGTCTGCGCCGTATTCGGGTCGAGGGCATTGCCCGGAATGATCTTGACGCCATATTCACGCCAATCGACCTGTTGGTGGCTATGATCGTGCCCGTGTTGATGCTCGTGTTCATGATCGCCGCACATGGTCGCGTCCTTTCGGCCCTGAATGGAGATTCGCATGCCTTCCACAGATGCGCTGTCATTTCACTCTACGTGAAGCCATTCAAAAATAAAGAGAATTGCAGAAAGTTATCATTGAGGCTTTTCAAGTCGAGATTAATCTATAGACTTGATCAAGTTACATGACCGGTGGGAACATTTCGTGTGCGTCCCGCGTTGCGCCGGTCACAAGATGGTTTGCCGCGCCGCTCCCCCCATTTAAGGCGCGCCAAACTGAAGAAGCAGCGCTTGGGTCTCGGAGGAGAGACCATCAACTTTCATATATGCGCCGGACTTCCAATTGAAAGGAGACAGACATGTCGAATGCCTTGCCGCCCCTTCATGAGGGTCATGCCCCCATTACCCTGCAGCAGCTCTTCCGCGAAGCGCTCTATGCCTTCGAGGAATGGGACAGCGAAGTAACCGAACCGATCGTGACGTTCGAGGGACGTATCCATCCCATTAGCGTCGTGTTCGAAGCTATGCGCGAATGCACTG
Organism: Rhizobium sp. ERR 1071; assembly: GCF_007828675.1. Taxonomy (NCBI): domain Bacteria; kingdom Pseudomonadati; phylum Pseudomonadota; class Alphaproteobacteria; order Hyphomicrobiales; family Rhizobiaceae; genus Rhizobium; species Rhizobium sp. ERR 1071. Next base: position 262,102 of record NZ_VITM01000002.1, read on the forward strand.
ATATCGTGCCCAACAATATCGTCTCGGCCGTGACAGAGCGGCTGACCAAGCCTTGGGAGGGCGAGGGTCCGCTCGACACGATGACCTTTTCGACCGCCGCCCGCGTGATGGGCGTTCTGGTTCGCAAAAGATTGCTGGTCGTGAACAACGGCGTCAACGTCGCTGCCATTGCGGCAGATACCCAGGCGGCGGAAACGTCGGATCGCTAACAGCGAAGATTGTTTATGGAAGGCCCGCCGGCATGTGCCCGCGGGCCTTTTGCGTGTCATCGGCCGCCGACATCGAATTCCGGATCGACGGGGATCTGCATCGCCGTCACGAGATGATTGGTCTGTCCGGCAAGTCCGATAACCGCCAGCAGTTCCCCATGCTGGGCGTCAGTCATGCCCTTTGCTCTGGCGGCTGCGGTATGCGAATGGACGCAATAGGTGCAACCGTTGGCCGTGGAGACTGCTATGTAGATCATCTCGCGCACGAGCGGATCAAGTGCGCCGTCCGCCACCATGACCGCTTTCAGGCCCTCCCAGGTGCGCTTAAGCAATGCAGGATCATTGGCGAGGCCGCGCCAGAAATTATTGACGAAATCGGATTTTCTCACCGCGCGAATGTCGTCGAACACAGCCTTGACCGCCGGGATTGCCTCGGCTTCCGCATCATCGAGTAACTTGACCGTCGCCATTCCTTATCTCCCTTCATTTCATCAGCTCTCATTATGTGGAACCATAATCTATTTCCTGACGACCTGGGCGCGGGAGCTTCCATTATCCTTCCTCTTTTCGTTTGCAAAAGTCATCCATATGTGAAAATACTATTCACATAAGAAGATTGAGGCTGACGCAGGAACCGGTGACGAGGATAATCCTCAAGGCGGAGAGGCGCTTTGGGCCGGGGTGATGTCGGGGAGCGGGAATATCAATGACACTGAAGAGGGACTTGCCGCTGGCCGGACTTGTCGTCGTCGACATGAGCCAGTTTCTGTCGGGTCCCTATTGCTCGCTGCGGCTGATGGATCTCGGCGCCAGGGTGATCAAGATCGAGCGTCCCGGTGGCGGCGATCTTTCGCGCAGGCTTTATCTCAGCGACGATGAAAGCGGTGATTCGACGATCTTCCACGCGATTAACCGCTCCAAGGAAAGCCTCGCGGTCGATCTGAAAAACGAGCGCGATATGAGCGCGCTGCGCAAGCTGGTCTCCAAGGCCGATGTGCTTATTCAGAACTTTCGCCCCGGTGTGATCGAGCGGTTGGGGCTGGATTACGAGGCCGCAAGCAAGCTCAATCCGCGTCTCGTCTATTGCTCGATCAGCGGCTACGGCGAAGAGGGACCATGGGTCGGGCGGCCGGGGCAGGATCTTCTGGCGCAATCGCGTTCCGGCGTCATGTGGCTGAACGGCGACGAGGGACAGGGGCCCGTGCCTTTTGGTCTCGCGATCGGCGATATGCTGGCGGGTGCGGCTGCCGCCCAGGGTATTTTGGCGGCGCTGGTGCGGCGCGGCGTGACGGGCGAGGGTGGACTGGTGGAGACCAGCCTGCTGGAAGCCCTGGTCGATCTGCAGGTTGAGGTGCTGAGCGTTCACATGAATAATGGCTATAAGCTGCCCGAGCGCTCCCATGTTCGTAGCGCTCATGCCTATCTTTCCGCCCCCTATGGCGTCTATCCCGCCGCCGACGGCTATCTCGCCATCGCTATGACGCCGATTTCCAAACTTGCCGATCTGCTCGGGATAGACGAGCTTGCGGCCTATCGCGATCATGAGAAAAGCTGGTTCACGGCGCGCGATGAAATCAAAGCGCTGATCGCTGCGCGCATCGCCAGCCGCAACGTTGACGACTGGCTAGCGATCCTCGAACCTGCCGACATCTGGTGCGCAAAAGTGCTGAACTGGCCGGAGCTTCTGGGCAGTGAAGGTTTTCGCGTTCTTGACATGCTGCAGACGGTCGGGCGCGATGATGGCGTCAGCCTGCGTACCACCCGCTTGCCTATCCGTATCGATGGGCAGCGACCGAAATTCGAGCGTGCGGCCCCGCACGTTGGCGAGCATAATGCGGCACTCTGGGAGGAGTTCGACCTTGGCTAAAGGGGTCGAGAGGCCGCGATGGATTTAGAAGGAGTTTTCCAATGACGCGCATCACCAATCTTCGCGTTTTCGATTTGCGCTTCCCGACATCGCAGAGCCTCGACGGTTCGGACGCGATGAATCCAGATCCGGATTATTCGGCAGCCTATGTCATTCTCGAGACCGACAGACCAGGTCTTGCCGGTCACGGCCTGACCTTCACCATTGGCCGTGGCAACGACATCTGCTGCATGGCGATCGAGGCGATGCGGCATCTTGTCGTCGGCACGGAGCTTGCGACGGTTCTGGAAAACCCCGGCAAATACTGGCGGCATCTGACCAGCGACAGCCAGCTGCGCTGGATCGGCCCGGAGAAGGGCGCGATGCATCTGGCGACGGGCGCGGTCGTCAATGCTGTCTGGGATCTGCTTGCCAAGGAGGCCGGCAAGCCGGTCTGGCGGCTAGTTTCGGAGATGGATGCCGAGCAGATCGCCGATATCGTCGATTATCATTACCTGACCGATGTGCTGACCCGCGACGAGGCCGTCGCTATCCTGAAGAAGGCGGAAGCCGGCAAGGCGGACCGCATCGCCACGCTCGAGCGCGAGGGCTATGCCTGCTACACGACATCTGCCGGCTGGCTCGGCTATGACGATGCCAAGCTGCGCCGCCTGTGCCAGGAGGCGATCGACGCCGGTTTCAACCATGTGAAGATGAAGGTCGGCCGCGATCTCGAAGACGATATCCGCCGCCTGACCATTGCCCGCGAAGTGATCGGCCCCGACCGTTATCTCATGATTGACGCCAACCAGGTCTGGGAAGTCAATCAGGCGATCGACTGGGTGAAGAAGCTCGCCTTCGCCAAACCCTTCTTCATCGAAGAACCCACAAGCCCGGATGATGTTGCGGGACACCGCAAGATCCGCCAGGCCATCGGGCCGGTGAAGGTCGCGACCGGCGAGATGTGCCAGAACCGCATCATGTTCAAGCAGTTCATCGCCGAGGGCGCGATCGATATCGTGCAGATCGATTCCTGCCGCATGGGCGGTCTCAACGAAGTGCTGGCGGTGCTGCTGATCGCCGCCAAGTATGGATTGCCGGTCTGGCCGCATGCCGGCGGCGTTGGCCTGTGTGAATATGTGCAGCACCTGTCGATGATCGATTATATCGCCGTCTCGGGCACCAAGGACGGCCGCGTGATCGAGTATGTCGATCATCTGCACGAGCATTTCATCGACCCCTGCATCATCCGCGACGCAGCCTATATGCCGCCGAGCCTGCCGGGCTTCTCGATCGAGATGAAGCCGGAATCGATCGCGGAATATACGTTCAAGGGTTGAAACTGCTGGCTTGCTCGAAGCAGAAGCCCGCCATCTGGCGGGCTTTTGTCGTTTACATTCGGAAGATCCGCCTCAGGCGGATTTGTTCAACCAAGCCTGAATAACGGGCACGTCCGCATCGTCAAACTCGTGACCGCCTGGAACTGTTGCAAGCTCAACCACGGCGCCGCCATTCCGCAGACGTTTGGCTAGCGGTTGAGTATAGGGACCATACAGATCCTTCTCTCCGGCAACCAACAGCACCTGGGCATCCGACATGTCCGCTGCAGGCGGATTTTCGAGGGCCGCCATGGAGCGCAGCAGCACCGTGCGGCGGATAAGGTGCGGGTGCAGCGACAGCATGGCGTTCAGCAGGTTGGCGCCGTTCGAATAGCCGATATAAACGATGCGGTCCGGATCAAGCCCGTAGGCATGGACCGCGCCATCAATGAAGGCGGCAAAGGCTTCGGCCTCGCTGGCGATATCGGCCTGATCGAAGGACATCGGCCCATTGCGGCGGAACCAGCGCGGGGCGCCTTCCTCGAGTGCACGGCCACGTACGCTGAGCAAGGTCGCGTCGGCATCGATCTTGTGACCGAGCGGCAGCATGGTTGTTTCGTTGGCACCCGAGCCGTGCAGCAGGACGAAGATGTTGCCGTTGGGCTCATCGGGCGTGAAGAAGCGATGGATGAAGGGCAGATCGCGATAGATGACGCGGGGCTCGCCGGGCATGGAGAACTGCGGCAGAATCACGTTCAGCTCGGCCAAAAGCTTCGGACTGTCGCCGGGAGCGAAGAGGCGCGTGCCAAGCGTTGCCTCGTCCTCGTCAATCAACATGCCCGGCGCGTCCGTCGCGAGTTCGAACAGGATACGGCCGGGCTCGCGAACGTAAAGCGAGCGAAAATATTTGCGGTCATGCATCGTCGTCGGCCCGGAATCGATCGCCTGGAGTGCGGTGTGGACCGACTGCAATTCGGCATTGTCCGCGGCGCGAAAGGCGACGTGATCTACCGTGCCCGTGCCCGGGGCGCTTGCCCAGAAACCGCGGGCATCGCGGATATCGAGGATATCGCCGGGCTCCGAGACGAGCCGGCTGATCGCTCCGCTGGTGGCAAGCGGACGGTAGTCGAAGTAATCGACCAGCATGGCTCGCGTCTCCTCTGGCGTTTCGGTGAACAGCGTTGCGCCGCGGATGCGGGCAATCGCGTGCTCCTGCGGAATGGTGTCGCTCGTCCAAGGAGCTGCGGCCTGCAGCGTGTTCGTTCCCACCAGTTTGACGATGACGCCGTCCGGATCCTTCAGCCGAAGCACAGGCTCGCCGAATTCCTCTGAGGGACCCTCCGGCTTCAGACCGGCGCTCAGGGCGCGTGTCAGCCAGAAGCCGATGCTGGCCGGATCGATGGCGAGCGAGATTTCGCCGACCTGACCGACGCCGGCCCGGCCGGGAGAACCATCTTCCCAAACCAGAAAGGTGATCAGCGAGCCCGGGGAGCCCACGGCATCGCCATAGAGGAGATGAAGCTGCGTGGCATCCTCAAAACCGCCGGTGCGCTTGACGAGGCGCAGGCCGAGGAAGCCGACGTAGAAATCGACATTCGCCTGGACCTTACGTGTGATCAGCGTGATGTGGTGGATGCCGGCGACCATGGGATGCTCCAGACCGTTATTTCGTTCTGGTGGTATTTAGGCTGGCGTCATTGTTCAATGCAATGCGCCGTCCGTGGAGGCACTGTTCACAAAACAGGTTATTGCCTGGCTTGGCAGGCGGCGAGCATCAGTGCTCGCCGAGGCTGTCTTCGGGCGATCTGCGGCGGTGGCCGCTGATTTCCGAACCGGCTGTGCGCGAAAAGCTGGCGTTCCAGATGACTGCGAGAAGCGCAATGGCCGTGACGACAATGAAGGCGACGGAGAAGTCGATCATCTCGGGCTTGGCGTGGCCAAGGAACTGCGTCGAGCCATGCAGGGCAAGGGCGGCGACGCAAATGCCGAGGGACAGCATCAATTGCTGGAAGGTGGAGTAGAAACTCGTGGCAATGCTCATGCGGTCGCGCTCGATCTCGTCATAAGCGATCGTGTTGTAGGCCGTGAACTGGAACGACATGAAGAAGCCGCAGAAGAACAGGATCACGAAAATGACCGGTAGCGGCCAATCCGGCTTGAAGATGGCGCACATGCCGTAACCGAGCGTGCCGATCAGGCCGAAGATGATAAGGGCGGTGCGGAAGCCGAGCGTGCGAAGGATGCGGACCTGCAGCGGCTTCATCGCCATCGAGCCGAGCGCGGTCGCAATGGCGATCTGACCGGCTGCGGCTGCCGAAAGGCCGAAGCCGAGCTGCAGCATCAGCGGAATGAGGAAGGGATGAGCCCCCTGGCTGATACGCGTCAGCGAACCGGCGATGACGGAGGTGCGGAATGTCGGCACCTTCATCAAGGAGAAATCCATGATCGGTGAGGGGTGCTTGCGGGCATGGCGCAAATAGGCGATGCCGAAGAGCAGGCCGATGGAGATCAGGAAGACCGCGAGATAGCCTTCGCCCTCGCGGCTCGACATCTCGAAGCCGAAGAGCAGAGAGCCGAGCGAGATGCCCGAGAGGATGAAGCCCGAGAGATCGAAGCGGCCGGTGCGCGGGCCTTTCACCTCCTCGATGAACATCGTCACCAGGATGAAGCCGATAATGCCGATCGGCACGTTGATGTAGAAGATCCAGCGCCAGTCGAGATAGGTGACGAACATGCCGCCGATCGGCGGGCCGAGAATGGGGCCGACCAGCGCCGGAATCAGCAGCCAGGACATGGCGTTGACCATATCCTTGCGGGCGACGCTGCGCATCAGCACGAGGCGACCCACGGGCAGCATCATCGCGCCGCCGAGACCCTGAAGGAGGCGCGCAATCACGAGGAAGAACAGGTTCGGCGCCTGCGCGCAGAGAAGCGAGCCGACGACGAAGACGGCGATGGCGGATCGGAAGACGGTGCGCGACCCGAAGCGGTCTGCAATCGCGCCGCTGGCGGGAATGAAGATCGCGAGGCTGAGAAGGTATGAAGTCAGCGAGATGCTCATGGCCGGCGCGCTGACGCCGAAGTCTCTCGCCATGGTCGGAAGGGCTGTTGCGAGCACGGTCGCGTCAAGCTGTTCCATGAACATTGCGCTTGCTACGATAAGCGCTACTACACGAAAATTCGGTGCGGCCCGCCTGACGGGGGCGGCCTGGAATATCTGATCCGACATTGTCGGGGATCGCTCTCGATGGTGCGGTGGGGTCCTAAGACAGAACCGCAAGTCTGGTCATGGCGCGAAGGCCTATTTGAACGGCGGTTTGTATACTCCTGCTTGCACGCGATTGCTATATCAGAAATCGCAAATCCCATTCATGGGATGAAAAAAATGACGCACATGCAGGGGCAAACGGCATCAAATGAACGTGAGGTGAATGAATAGGCGCGATATCGCGCCGAAATGCTCACGCTTGGTTTGTTCGCGTAAGATAATGTGCTCGTTTGGCCGGATGCCATAGGCAAAAAGACCGGTGCCAGTTGGTGATGGCACCGATCCGAATCATCGTTTTCAGCAGGCACCGAGGCGATCAGTAGCCTTCGGCCAGCCCCGAGCCGGCGCGGCTGTCCATGGCGCCGTTGTAGCGGGCGCCACCGCCCTTGGCGATGTCGCTGAGGCTCTTGCCGCCCACGAGAATGCCCGCGGCCTGGCCCCAGATCGGCCAGCTATTGTCGACCTGAACCGTATAGCCCATGCCGGTCAAAAGCTTGATCGTATCGGGCGAAAGTGCGCGCGGCTCCATGTAGACTTTATCCGGCAGCCATTGGTGATGGATGCGCGGGGCGTCAATGGCTTCCTGAATGTTCATGCCGAAATCGATGACGTTGATGATCGCTTCCAGCGTGATGGTGATGATGCGCGAGCCGCCGGGGCTGCCGATCACCATGAAGGGCTTGCCGTCCTTGGTGACGATCGTCGGGCTCATGGACGATAGCGGCGTCTTCTTCGGCTGGATGGCATTGGCCTCACCCTGCACCAGGCCGTAAAGGTTGGGCACGCCGGGCTTGGAGGTGAAGTCGTCCATCTCGTTGTTCAAGAGGATGCCCGTGCCGGGCGCAACGACACCGGCGCCGAAGGAGCCGTTCAGCGTGTAGGTGACGGCGACGGCATTGCCGTCATTGTCGATGATCGAATAATGCGTCGTCTCGTGGCTTTCGCCGAGGCCCTTCGGCATCAGATCCTTGGAGACGCCGGCCTTATAGGGGGAGATGCCATCGCGGATCTTCTGGGCATAGGCCTTGTCCAGCAGCTTGCTGACGGGGTTGTCGACGAAATCGGGATCGCCGAGCGCCGAGTTGCGGTCGACATAGGCGTAACGCATGGCTTCGACCATGTAATGGACCGTGTCGGCTGAGGCATAACCGGTATAGGAGAGCGGGTAGCCTTCCAGCACGTTGAGGATTTCGCAGATGATGACGCCGCCGGAGGAGGGCGGCGGCGAGGAGATGATCTCGTAGCCGCGATAATTGCACTTCACGGGCTCGAGTTCGCGGACCTTGTATTGTTCGAAATCCTGGTTTGCGAGAATGCCGCCCTTGTCCTGGCTTGCCTTGACGATGGCGTTGGCGACCGGCCCTTTATAGAAGCCATCCGGCCCCTGATCGGAAATGCCTGATAGGGCATTGGCGAGATCCGGCTGCACCAGCTTGTCGCCCGTGACAAAGGGTTTGCCGTCCGACTTGGTAAAGATCGCGGCGGTGGCCGGATCGCGCGACAGCCACTTCTTGCCCTCATTCAGTTCGGCGGCGTCGGCCTGGTTCAGCGTGAAGCCTTCCTTGGCATAGCGAATGGCCGGCGCGATCAGATCCTGGCGGGACTTTGTGCCGTATTTCTCGCGGGCGGTCTCGAAGCCCATGACCGAGCCGGGGACACCCACGGCGAGATAGCCATCCGTGCTGGCGCCTTTGACGATATTGCCCTTGTCGTCGAGATACATGCCTTTGGTCGCCGCCAGGGGTGCGCGTTCGCGAAAATCGAGAAAGGTCGTCTTGCCGTCGCGCATGCGGATGGTCATGAAGCCACCGCCGCCGATATTGCCGGCGGTCGGGTAGACCACCGCCAGCGCATAGCCGACTGCAACGGCGGCATCGACGGCATTGCCGCCATTTTTCAGCACCTCGACGCCAACATCGGTGGCGAGATGTTGAGCGGTGACCACCATGCCATGCTCCGCCTCGACCGGTGGCGGCGCGGCAGCTCTGGCGGTGACGGAAAAGAGAGCAAATGTGACCAGGGTTACCGACGAAATCGCCCGCTGGCGGAAGTGGCGCATGATGAGTATGCCTCCCATTATTATCTTGATGGAAAATCGCCAACGAATGACATGGCGTCGCGCATGAAAATGGCGATATCCGCTGTCACAATTTTTTAATGGAGCGGATCCCGCCATGGGCCGGAATCCGATCAGCTATGTCTTCCATGCAATACTACGGATAATTTTGGTCCTCCTGCCACGCAGAAAAACGCTTCGCACTTGCAATAGTCTTTTATTAGTTGAATCTATTTTAGATTGTTGCTTGTCGAGGCGAGTGTTGCGTGGAGGGTAATCATGGCCGTGACGAAGCTCGAGCAATGGAAGAGCGAGCGCAGGATCAAGAGCAGGCCATTCATCGTTGGCGAAAGGACGCATGTCGTGGAAATCGAATGCGACCATTGCAGCCGACATTTCCTTCGATGGGCATCGACGGCAGCCGCCTATTGGCGCTGTGACGATTGCACTGCGATTGTCTAAGCCATCGGTTCCGATGGTTACGCGATCAGGATAGCACGGAAGTCGTTGACGTTCGTTCCCGTGGGGCCGGGGACGAAGAGATCGCCGATGGCATTGAAAGCAGTCCAGGCATCATTGTTTGCCAGCATCTCGGCCGGTACCATTCCGGCTTTGCGCAAACGCGCCACCGTACCAGCATCGACAAAGGCGCCGGCATTGTCCTCGCTGCCGTCTATGCCGTCTGTATCGGCCGCCATGGCGTGAATGCCGGCGTGGCCGTCGATGTCGATCGCCAGCGACAGCAGGAACTCCGAATTTCGTCCGCCCTTGCCGTTGCCCTTCAAGGTCACCGTCGTTTCGCCGCCTGACAATAGTACGACCGGCTTGGTGAAGGGGCGGTTGCGGTGAAGTACTTCGCGGGCGATGGCAGCGTGGACGTGGGCCGCTTCGCGGGCCTCGCCCTCTATGGCGTCCGAGAGAATGGCGGCTTCAATGCCAGCGGCACGTGCTACCTCGGCGGCGGCTTCCAGCGAGACGCCGGCAGATGCGATAAGATGCACTTCATTGCCGGCAAAGCGCGGATCGTCCGGGCGCGGCGCATCCGCTTCAACTTTCTCGATATGGGCGAGAACGGCCGGCGGCAGGTCGATGCGGTAGAGACGGATGAGGTCGAGTGCGTCCGCGCGCGTGCCCGCGCCCGGTACGGTCGGGCCGGAGGCCACCAGGGCAGGGTCGTCGCCGGGAATGTCCGAGACGACGAGCGAGACGACTTTGGCGGGATGGGCCGCGGCAGCCAGCCGGCCGCCCTTGATGGTCGACAGATGCTTGCGAATGACATTCATCGCAGAGATTGGTGCGCCCGAGGCAAGCAGCGCCTTGTTGACTGCGACTTCATCGGCAAGGCTCAAGCCGCCAGCGGGCGAGGGCAGCAACGCCGAGCCGCCGCCTGATATCAGAGCGATTACCAGATCGTCCTCCGTGAGGCCCTCGACAAGTTTAAGAAGCCGACGAGAAGCGATGAGGCCCGCTTCATCCGGCACAGGATGGGCTGCTTCGACGATCTCGATCTGCCGGCACGGGGCGGAAAATCCGTATCGCGTCACGACAAGACCTTCCAGTGGGCCTTGCCAGCATTGCTCCAGCGCGGCCGCCATCTGGGCAGATCCCTTGCCGGCGCCGATGACGATCATCCGGCCCTTTGGCTTAGCAGGCAGATGCGTACGGATGCCCGTCAGCGGATCGGCGGCGCGCACGGCTGCATCGAACAACGAGGTCAGGAAGGCGCGGGGATCGGAAACGGTCATGTCGAACTGCCTGTCAGCGATGTGCTTGTAACCATTTGGTGGCTTAACTGGAGGAAAGACGCAAGAGGAGGGAACCGCAATTGTGTCTTGCGCGACGAATCCCTATTTAGAAAGAAAGAGTTTCACGCTTTTTATTTCAAGGATTTTTCGATATGGCCGAATTGAAAGTGAAGACGAGGCAGACGGGCGCAACCGCTACGGTCGGCCGCACCGGTTTTCCGCATGTGACCTCGGTGACCGGCGGCGAAATCGACATCGTCACCTCGCCGTCGCAGCCCGGTTTCAATCCGCTCGATCTGCTCTACTCGTCGCTCTCGGCCTGCCTGGTCTTGAGCGCCCGCATGGCGGCAAGCAGCCTTGGCGTGCTCGACAAGCTCACCGAAGTCACCGCCGTCGTCACGGGTGAGAAGGCGACCGAAGGCCTCTCTCGCGTGGAGAAGTTCAATATCGCCTTCACCATCAAGGGTGATTTCAGCGATGAAATCCGCAACGCGATCGCGCATGCCGCCGAAGATGAGATTTGCACGGTGAGCAACACGATCCGCGGCAATCCGCAGTTTTCGACAACGATTTCGGGGTGAGTTTTAGCTCTATCCCGCCCCTGGCGGGCGGGAAAGCAAAATCAGCATTTAGCCGCAAGGCTAAGTGCTAGATTTTGCAAGGGAGGGGGTAGGCAGGTGCGTACCGGCTTTCCTAGTGCAATAGCAACAAGTAACGGACCCCCGCTCTTGCGATTTCAATGGCTTAGAAATTGCGCTATCATTCTGAATATGTGTGACCTTCCGTGTCGCAATTCCTAAACCAATGAAATTGCTTTCTCGCCCGCCAAGGGCGAGATGGTTCGGTGTCCGCCGTTGCCCCTCATTCCGCCGGAAACTCAAACCCTTCAAGATAAGGCCCAAGCTCCGGATCGATATCTACCTTTACCGCATTATTGTAGATCGCCGTCGCAATCATGATCCCGGCAAAGGCTACGAGATTGGCAAGCGTTGGCTCATCGTAGCAGGCCTTCAATCGATCCCAAATCTCCTCCGGAATGGCGTTGGAATCCCTGACGATCGCCTTGCCGAATTCGATCAATAGCGCTTCCTCTTCCGTCGGCACGATCGTTTCCGGCGTCAGGCCGGCATTGATCAGCGCGCGCCGGAAGAAGCCGACGGGGATGATCGAGCGGCATTCGAGCGCTATGGCATGGCAGAGCAGCCAGACGGCACGATCGTCCAGCGCCGGGCGCAATTCCTCGCGCAAAGGAAACCATTCCGCATAGATGCGATGCGCCACCGGCGAGTGCAGCAATGTCCGCTTCATATTTGTCATGCGGCCGCGCAGCTGCATTTCGCGATCATGCTCGGCGCGCACGGCCTCGGAAGCGGTCTCGTAATCGATCGGCGCGATATGACTCATGTTATTCTCTTGTGATGGGCTCTCTTACTGCGCGGCTTCGGCAGCAACTTTGAAGAAGCGGTTTTCCGGGCGCGGCAGGCCGAGGTGTTCGCGCAATGTCGTGCCTTCGTAGTCGCGGCGGAAGATGCCGCGGCGCTGCAGCTCTGGAACGACGCGCGTGGTCACGTCAAGCAGGCCTTGCGGCAGGAAGGGGAAGACGACGTTGAAACCGTCCGAGCCTTCCTCGTACAGCCATTGCTCCATCTCATCGGCGATGCTCTCAGGCGTGCCGACGAAGGCAAGGCCGGCATAGCCGCCGAGGCGCTGAGCAAGCTGGCGCACGGTGAGCTTTTCGGCTTCGGCAAGGGCGATGACGCGCTCGCGGCCGCTCTTGCTGGCATTGGTTTCCGGAATCTCCGGCAGCGGGCCATCGGGGTCGAATTTGGAAGCGTCGTGTCCCAACGCGATCGACAGGGATGCGATGGCGCTATCGTAATGGACGAGGCTGTCGAGCTTTGCCCGCTTGGCCTTTGCTTCCTCGACCGTGTCGCCGACGACGATGAAGGCGGCGGGCAGGATCTTCAGATGATCCGGATTGCGGCCGATCGCCTTCATCCGGCCCTTGATATCGGCGAAGATCGACTTGCCGTCGACAAGGTTTCGGGGTGCTGCGAAGACGGCCTCAGCCGTTTCGGCGGCAAGCTGGCGGCCGGCATCCGATTGCCCGGCCTGAACGATGACGGGCCAGCCCTGCGGCGGGCGGGCGATGTTGAGCGGACCACGAACGCTCAGTTCCTCGCCCTTGTGCCCGAGGACATGCATCCGCTCGGGATCGAAGAAGATGCCGCTTTCGGGATCGCGGATGAAAGCATCGTCGGCAAAACTGTCCCAGAGGCCGGTGACGACGTCGTAGAATTCGCGGGCGCGATGGTAGCGCTCGCCATGTTCCATATGCTCTTCGAGGCCGAAATTAAGGGCGGCATCGGGATTGGACGTCGTGACGATATTCCAGCCGGCGCGGCCGCCGCTGATGTGATCGAGCGAGGCGAAGCGGCGGGCGATGTGATAGGGCAGGTCGAAGGTGGTTGACGCCGTGGCGACGAGGCCGATCCTATCGGTGACGGCGGCCAGCGCCGAAAGCAGGGTGAAGGGCTCGAACGAGGTAACCGTCTGGCTGCGCTTCAAAGCCTCGATCGGCATGTTGAGGACCGCGAGGTGATCAGCCATGAAGAAGGCGTCGAATTTCGCTTTCTCCAGTTCCTGCGCGAAGCTCTTGATGTGCTGGAAGTTGAAGTTGGCGTCCGGATAGGCGCCGGGATAACGCCAGGCACCGGTATGCAGGCTGACGGGGCGCATGAATGCCCCGAGCTTCAATTGCTTCTGTTCGGTCATGGGCTCTCTCTCGAAAATCGTCAGGCCGTCATGAAGTAGTGACGGCATTGCCCGTAGGGTAATGCACTACGACGTAGGCGTGCTGGCCGCGCATTCAAAGAGCCGATTTCATTTATTTGATCGCTTTCGCGGAATATTCATCCGGCCTCGACTTCAGTGCTGTTCTGTCCGGCAAAAACCTTGACCAGCCAGTCTATGAAGACGCGAACTCGCGGCGAAAGCTGGCGGCTGCGTGGATAGAGCATCGAGACGGGCGTCCGTGTTGGTGGATAATCCTTCAGCACATGCAGCAGTTGACCTGATTGTAGGGCTTCCTCGGCGTGATAGCGCGGAACCTGGATCAGGCCGAGGCCGAGCTTTGCCGCGGCGAAATAGCTCTCGGCAGCGTTGACGGAGATGGTGGCCGGCAGGGTGATTTCGCGCACGGCGCCGTCGATCTGGAATTCCAGCGGCAGCAATCCGCCGGTTGCGGAGGAGCGGAAGCCGACCATGCGGTGGCCGGCGAGCGTCTCCGGATGGGCGGGCATGCCGAAGCGCTCAACATAGGCAGGTGCCGCAAGCGTCACTTCTTCCAGCATGGCGACGCGGCGGCCGACCATGTCGCTATCCTGCAGCGTGCCGACGCGCAGCACGCAATCGATCCCCTCGCGGATGAGATCGACGAACCGGTCGCCCTCGGTGATCTGCAATTCGATATCGGGATAGGTTTCGAGAAAGGAGGGCAGGTTCGGCAGGACGAAGTGCCGCGCGAGCGTTCCATGTACGTCGACGCGCAGGACGCCCTTCGGCTTCGCCCCGGCAAAGGCGCCTTCCGCATCCTCGATATCGGAGAGGATGCGCAGGCAGCGCTGGTAATAGGCCTCGCCATCGAGTGTCGGGCTGACATGCCTTGTCGTGCGCTGCAGCAGGCGTACGCCGAGACGCGCCTCGACCTGTTTGATCGCATCCGTCACCGTCGAGCGGGGCAGACCTGTGTCTTCGGCGGCCAGCGTGAAGCTGCGCCGTTCCACGACCCGGCAAAACACCCGCATGGCATCGAATTTGTCCATATTATTTGTTCGCTAAATTCGGATAGTGATGCCGATTATTGGCTGATTATCCGCACCATGAAAAGGGGCATCTTCTCCTCATCGAAACGCGCTGCGGCGCAAAGCAACGAAGGATGAGGAAAATGAGCAGCAATTCTAATAAGGTAGCGATCGTGACAGGCGCATCGCGCGGTATCGGCGCCGCGATCGCCGAGCGTCTGGCCGAGGATGGCTTCACCGTCGTCATCAACTATTCCGGCAGCGAGGTGGCAGCCGAGGAACTGGCCCGCAAGATCGAGGAAAAGGGTGGTAAGGCGCTGACCGCGAAAGCCGATGTCTCCGATGTCGAAGCCGTGCGCCGCATGTTCGACGCAGCCGAAGCCGCCTTCGGCGGTGTCGATGTCCTCGTCAACAATGCCGGCATCATGCAGCTTGCGAAGATCGCCGACGCGGACGACGCCCATTTCGACCGTCATATCGCTATCAACCTCAAGGGCACGTTCAATACGTTGCGCGAAGCCGGCAAGCGCCTGCGTGACGGCGGCCGCATCGTCAATTTCTCGACCAGCATCGTCGGCCTCAAGCTCGAAACCTACGGCGTCTACGCCGCAACCAAGGCCGGCGTCGAGCTTTTGACCGGCATCATGGCGAAGGAACTGCGTGGGCGCTCGATCACGGTCAATACGGTCGCGCCCGGCCCGACGGCGACGGATCTCTTTTTGAACGGCAAGAGCGACGAGCTGATCGACCGCATGGCCAAGATGAACCCGCTGGAGCGCCTCGGCACGCCGCAGGATATCGCCGCCGCTGTTTCCTTCCTCGTCGGCCCGGATGGCGGCTGGATCAACGGTCAGACGCTGCGCGCCAATGGCGGCATGATCTGAGCCAATCAGGCGGCAGGCAATGCCTGCCGCCTGCCTCCCTCTCTCAATCAATCGTCAGCTAAAGCCAATTCAGCAAAGGAACAGGACCATGAGCAAGCAAGTCATCGTAATCACTGGCGCATCGAGCGGCTTCGGGGCTCTGACAGCACGCGCGCTCGCTAAGGCAGGCCACACTGTCTATGCCGGCATCCGCGAAACCAAGGGGCGCAATGCGCCGCAGGTCGAAGCAGCTGCGGCATTCGCTGCGGAGAACGGCGTCGATCTCAGGACTGTCGAACTGGATGTCGCCTCCGATGCTTCAGTGGAAGTCGGCATCGCCGCTGTTATCGCCGAGCAGGGCCACATCGACACCATCATACACAATGCCGGCCATATGTCCTTCGGCCCGGCGGAAGCCTTCACGCCCGAGCAGTTTGCCGAGCTCTATGACATCAATGTGCTCAGCACCCAGCGCGTCAATCGTGCCGTGCTGCCTCATATGCGCAGGCAAGGAAAGGGGCTGGTCGTTTGGGTCTCCTCGTCCAGCACGCGCGGCGGCACGCCGCCCTATCTCTCACCCTACTTCGCAGCCAAGGCGGCGATGGATTCGCTTGCGGTTTCCTACGCGTCGGAGCTGACACGCTGGGGCATCGAGACCGCCATCATCGTGCCAGGCGCTTTTACGAAGGGCACCAACCATTTTGCCCATTCCGGTTCGCCGGCAGACAAGGCTCGCGCTGCGGAATATGACAATGGTCCTTATGCCGGCGTTCCCGATCAGGCGCTGAAGGGTCTAGCCTCGCTGGAACCGGCGGATGCCGATGCGGCTTCGGTGGCGACGGCAATCGTTGATATTGTCGACATGCCGTTTGGAACGCGGCCGTTCCGTACCCATATAGATCCTTCAGAGGATGGTGCTGAGATCGTCAATGGTGTTGCCGATCGGGTTCGCGCGGAGCTTTTCCGGCGCATCGGTCTGGAAGACCTGCTGAAGCCGCATGCAAAGGCCTAAGGCCCGCAATCATCCTTGGAACGTGTCAAATCGCCGCTTCTGTGCCACAGAAGCGGCGATCTGTTGCGTGCATCGGGGCTATTTTGCGTTGTACAGCATTCCAAGCCTTAGAGTTTCGTACTAAAGCGAATCCTTCAGAGGGTCGGGAGATATCCATGGACGCGAAGGACATTGGCGAAATTGCCAGCTGGCTCATGCAAGCCGGTCTCAAGGGAATGACGGAAGTCGATATCCTCTCGGGTTTCTGCGAGCAGTGCCGTCAGCATGGTCTCAACATCGATCGGGCCATGGCGCTGATGGATACGCTGCATCCGGTCTATGAGGGTCGCGCGTTCCGCTGGGACGGCAATCAGATCATCGAGCGCGAGTTCGAATATGGCCCGACGCAACAGGGGATCGCCTCCGAGAATTGGCAGCGTTCCGCCTTCTATCATATGCTGACGACAGGCGGAGACGAGGTGCGCCGACGTATCGGCTTCGGTGATCCGACCGATTTCTACGGGCTCGACACGCTGCTGGCCGATGGTCACACCGATTACATCGCCATGATCCACCGCTTCGAAGAGGGCGGCACGATCGGCGAGATGGATTGCTTCTATTCCAACTTCGCCACCGCCGCCGAAATGGGATTCCCGGAAGAGGATTTGCGCGTGCTGCGCAAGCTGACGCCGGCGCTCGCCCTCGCCATCAAATGCACCGGCATGAGCCGTATCGCCCGTACCATTGCCGAAGTCTATCTCGGCGAAGACGCCGCCCGGCATGTGCTTGAAGGCAAGATCACCCGAGGCAAGACGGAGCGGATTTCGGCGGCACTGTGGTTTTCCGATCTCGCCAACTACACGCGCATCTCCGATACGGCCGAGCCGGATGAAATCATCCCGATGCTGAATGCCTATGCCGATGCGGTCATCTCCTCGATCCATGAGGCGGGCGGCAACGTGCTGAAGCTGATCGGCGACGGCACGCTGGCGATCTTCAAGGCTCGCAATTCCGCTGACGCCTGCACCGCCGCGCTGATGGCGGAATCGCTGCTGCGCCAGCGGCTGCGTGACCTCAATTCGCAGCGGCAGATCGAGGGCCGGCCGGTCACGGACGTCTATCTCGGCTTGCATATCGGGGACGTGTTCTATGGCAATATCGGCAGCATGGACCGGCTGGACTTCACGGTCATCGGGCCGGCCGTCAACGAAGTCAGCCGTATCGCTTCGATGTGCCGATCGGCTGACCGTAACATCCTGATGTCGTCGAATTTCGTCGAGGCGCTGGCAGGCCAGCAAAGCAACGATCTCGTTTCCGTCGGCCGTTATGCACTGCGCGGCGTCAAGCGGCCGCAGGAATTGTTCACGCTGCTCTCTTCGGCGGCCTGATCCCTCTGCCGTGACTGCTTTCAGCGGCGGTCGGCCGCAAACATCGGGCCGCCCTTGCTTGCAGGGAAGCCATAGCCGTTGATCATCACGAGATCGATATCGCTGGCGCGGGCGGCGATGCCTTCCGCAAGCAACACCTCGCCTTCGGTGGCCATGGCTTTCAGCAGGCGCCCGACGATCTCTTCAGCGGTGAAGCTCCTCGGTACAATGCCTTTTTCGGCGCGAGCGGCTTCGATCATGGCCGCTACCTCGGGATCAACAGTCCGTTTGCCGTTGGGATAGGCATACCAGCCGCGGCCGGTCTTCTGGCCGAAACGGCCGGCTTCGCAGAGCCGGTCGGCGATGACGACGTAGCGCTCCGAGGGATCGCGTGTTGCGGCCTGCCGCTTGCGGCGCGCCCAGGCGATTTCCAAACCTGCCATATCGAACACAGCAAAAGGCCCCATCGGAAAGCCGTAGGCCTCCAGTGCTGCGTCGATCTCCTGCGGCGACGCGCCATCCTCGATCATATATTCCGCTTCGCGGCGATAGGAGGAAAAGATGCGGTTGCCGATGAAGCCTTCGGTGACGCCCGATACGACAGGCAGTTTGCCGAGCCCCTTTGCCAGGGCAAGGGCTGTCGCCAGCACGTCAGGCGCCGTCTGCTTGCAGTGCACGACTTCGAGGAGCCGCATGATATTGGCGGGCGAGAAGAAGTGCAGGCCGACGACACGCTCTGGTCGTTGCGTTGCGGCGGCGATTACGTCTGGATTCAGATAGCTTGTATTGGTCGCAAGGATCGCATCGGCACGAACGATCGCATCGAGGCGCTGGAAGAGCTCGGTCTTGACGGTGAGATCATCGAAAACGGCTTCGATGACGATATCGGCTTTTGCGAGCTCTTGAATCTCCGCCGTCACGGTCAGCCGGCTGAGGCGATCTTCGCGGCCAGCTGTATCGAGGCGACCGGATTGCACGGCCTTGTCGAGTAGGCCGGCGATGCGCTCGCGCCCTTTGTCAGCCGCTTCGGCATTTTGCTCGACGCCGATGACGCGGTAGCCGCCGTTGAGAGCGGAGACCGCGATGCCCGAACCCATCAGGCCGGTGCCGACGATGCCGATGGTTTCGATCTTGCGAGCAGCGACGCCCTCCAGTCCCTCGACCTTGCCAGCGGCACGCTCCGCGAAGAAGACATGCCGCAACGCCGCGGCCTCTTCGCTGTCGCGGAGGGTAATAAAGGTGCGGCGTTCCTCGGCAAGCCCTTCCGATAAAGGCATCGTCGCCGCCAAACGCACGAGACGGACGGCTTCGGCCGGTGCACACTGGCCGCGCGCCTTGCGCAATGCGTCCGATGCCGCCTTGTCGATCGCATCTGCAGCTTCCGGGGGAACGGTCAGCGATCCCGAGCGGCGTAACGATGCGACGTTGGCCGCCTTGGCGTCGGCGACAGCTTCGGCGATTAATTCATCTTTGGCCACGCCGTCGACGATACCGAGCTTGAGTGCTTCGGCAGCCGATATAATGCGTGCAT
The DNA here is from genome assembly GCF_007828675.1 of Rhizobium sp. ERR 1071. NCBI lineage: Bacteria > Pseudomonadati > Pseudomonadota > Alphaproteobacteria > Hyphomicrobiales > Rhizobiaceae > Rhizobium > Rhizobium sp. ERR 1071. The sequence continues at coordinate 281,100 of NZ_VITM01000002.1, forward strand.
TGGCGATCATGTCGATGGCGGCAGCGATGCCGGTGAGGCGCGGCAGGCGCTGCGTGCCGCCGGCGCCGGGTATGATGCCGAGCTTGACTTCCGGCAGGCCGAGCTTCGCGGTCGGCGCGGCAAGGCGGTGATGGCAGGCGAGCGCCACTTCCAGCCCGCCGCCGAGGGCCACGCCATTGATCGCGGCGACAACGGGTTTGGCAAAGGCTTCGATGCGGGCGATGACATCAGGTAGATGCGGCTCGACCGGCGGCTTGCCGAATTCCTTGATATCGGCGCCGCCGATGAAGCTGTTGCCTGCACCGGTGAGCACGATGCCGGCAATATTGCCATCCTTCTCCGCATGGTCGAATGCAGCCATCAGGCCGACCCGGACATCGGCAGAGAGCGCGTTGACGGGCGCATTGTTGATGGTGACGACGAGAATCCCGTCGGTCAGCGCCGCTGAGATGGTGTCCGAAAAGCGCAATGCCGACATGATCTTGACCGCCTATATTATTCCGGAATGACTGCCGTTGCCTGGATCTCGATCTTGGCACGATCTTCGACGAGGGCGACGACCTGCACAGCGGCCATGGCCGGGAAATGCCGGCCGATGATCTCGCGATAGGCCTGTCCGATCCCCTTCAGATTGCCGAGATATTCCTGCTTGTCGGTGAAATACCAGGTCATCGAGGTGATGTGCTTCGGCTCGGCGCCGCCTTCTGCAAGAATTGCAACGACATTCTTCAGCGTTTGGCGCACCTGCTCGACGAAATCGTCGCTTTCGAATTCGCAGGCGGCATTCCAGCCGACTTGGCCGCCGACGAACACCATGCGGCCCGTGGCCGCCATGCCATTGGCATAGCCGATCGGCTTGGCCCAGCCCTCAGGTTGCAGGATGGTGTGCATCGGTCGTCTCCAGATGAGAGGTCAGTACGGCGCGGATATCCTCCGGCCATTCAAGGGATTTATGCGTATCGAGCGAAGTGGCGACGACGCGGTGCTTGGCCGTCCACAGCACATGGCCGTTTGCCGAAACCTGGTGTTCGAGATCGAGCGAGGAACGGCCGACACCACGGACTGCAAGGACGAATTCGAGATCGTCACCCTGCAGGCCCGGCTTGATGAAGGTCAGATCGAGCCGCACGGTGGGGACACCAATGCGGCGGTCGTCGATCAACTTTCGCCAGGAGAAGCCGATCGAGGCGAAATAGTCTTCCAGCACCCCGACAAGGATGTTCAGATAGGATGGGAAATAGGCGATCCCCGAGGGATCGCAATCTCCGAAGCGCAGAGGTCTGGTGGTCTTGAATGCCACGGCGGGCCTCAGTTCGAAAAGGCGGCGATGCCGGTGATGGCGCGGCCGAGAATGAGGGCGTGAATGTCGTGGGTGCCCTCATAGGTGTTGACCACTTCGAGGTTAACGAGGTGGCGCGCGATGCCGAATTCGTCCGAGATGCCGTTACCTCCCAGCATGTCGCGGGCGGCGCGGGCGATATCCAGCGCCTTTCCGCAGCTGTTGCGCTTGAGGATGGAGGTCAGCTCGACAGGCGGATGGCCTTCCTCCTTCATGCGGCCGAGGCGCAGGCAACCCTGTAGGCCGAGCGTGATTTCCGTCACCATGTCGGCAAGCTTCTTTTGGATCAGCTGGTTGGCGGCGAGGGGACGGCCGAACTGTTTGCGGTCGAGCACATATTGGCGTGCCCTGGCATAGCAATCCTCGGCGGCGCCGAGCGCACCCCAGGCGATGCCGAAGCGTGCGGAGTTGAGGCAGGTGAAGGGACCCTTGAGGCCGGATACATTCGGCATCAGGTTTTCCTCGGGCACGAAGACATTATCCATGACGACTTCACCCGTTATGGAGGCGCGCAGGCCCACCTTGCCGTGGATGGCAGGTGCGGAGAGGCCCTTCCAGCCCTTTTCAAGGATGAAGCCGCGGATAAGACCATCCTCGGTCTTCGCCCAGACGACGAAAACATCGGCGATCGGCGCGTTCGAAATCCAGGTCTTGGCGCCGGTCAGGCTATAGCCGCCATCGACCTTCTTTGCGCGTGTGACCATCGAGCCGGGATCGGAGCCATGGTTCGGTTCGGTGAGGCCGAAGCAGCCGATCCATTCGCCGGTCGCCAGCTTCGGCAGGTACTTCTGCTTCTGCGCTTCCGAACCAAAGGTCTCGATCGGCACCATGACGAGCGAGGACTGCACGCTCATCATCGAGCGGTAGCCGCTGTCGACGCGCTCGACCTCGCGAGCAATAAGGCCGTAGGCGACATAGCTGAGGCCGGCGCCGCCATATTCGGGAGAAATGGTCGGACCAAGCAGGCCGAGCTCGCCCATTTCGCGGAAGATCGCCGGATCGGTCTTTTCATGGCGGAAGGCTTCGAGGACGCGGGGCGCGAGCTTTTCCTGCGCGTAGGAATGCGCGGTATCCAGCACCATCCTTTCGTCGTCGCTCAGCTGCTCCGTCAGCCGGAACGGATCGGCCCAGTCGAAAATCTCGCGGCTCATGCTGGTATCTCCCATTAATTGGTCTTCAAAAGTTCGCGCGCGATGATGAGTTTCTGAACTTCTGTTGCACCTTCATAGATGCGAAGCGCGCGGATCTCCCGATAGAGTTTTTCCGTTATCTCGCCCGATTTCACGCCGCGCCCGCCAAAAAGCTGGACGGCGCGGTCGATGACATTTTGCGCGGTTTCCGTCGCAGTCATCTTGGCCATGGCGGCTTCGCGCGTCGTCGGTAAGCGCTGCACGTCGCGGCGCCAGGCCGCCCGGTAGGTGAGCAGTGCCGCCGCGTCGATGCCGGTCGCCATATCGCCGAGGGCGGCCTGCGTCAACTGAAGGTCGGCCAACGCCGCGCCGAACATCGGACGTGACCGCGCATGGGCAAGCGATTCATCGAGCGCGCGACGGGCAAAGCCGAGGCCGGCAGCGGCGACAGAGGCGCGGAAGATATCGAGCGTGCGCATGGCGATCTTGAAGCCTTCGCCTGACGCGCCGAGGCGGCGCGATGCGGGAATGCGGCAATTATGAAAACGGATCGTCGCCAGTGGATGCGGCGCGATCACTTCGATGCGCTCGGCAATCGAGAAGCCGGGATCGTCGGCAAAGACGACGAAGGCCGAGATGCCTCGGGTTCCCGGCGCTTCGCCGGTGCGCGCGAAGACGGTGTAAACGTCGGCAATGCCTCCATTGGAAATCCAGGTCTTCTCGCCGTCGAGGACATAGTGATCGCCATCGGGGCGGGCAGCGCAGCTCATCGCGGCCACATCGGAGCCGGCATCCTTTTCCGACAGCGCAAAGGCGGCGAGCCATTCGCCGGAGCGCACCTTGGGCAGGACGGTCGAGCGCAATTCGGGCGAGCCGGAAAGGCCGATGGCGCCGGTGCCGAGCCCCTGCATGGCAAAGGCGAAATCGGCAAGGCCGTCATGCCAGGCCAGGGTTTCGCGGGCGAGGCAGACCATGCGGGAATCGATCAGCGGTTCGCTATCGGACGCGCCTGTCGCGGCCGCTAGAAGCCCGGCTTCGCCCAGCACCTTGACCAGCGTGCGGCATGCGCCATCGACATCGGCGTGATCGATGGAAGCCATGATGCCCGACCTCGCGAAGGCGTCGACCTCGGCGGCAAAACGGTGATGGCGCTCCTCGAAGAAGGGCCAATCCAGATGATCGCGGGTCGGGCCGGGGAGGCTGCTTGCCGTGGACATCAGCTCAATCCCCCTGGAATTCAGGCCGGCGCTTGGCCGCGAAGGCTTCGAAAGCGCGGCGGAAATCTTGCGTCGCCATACAGATCGCCTGCGCCTGCGCTTCGGATTCGATCATTTCGTCAATGCCCATCGCCCATTCCTGGTTCAGCATGGTCTTGGTCATGCCGTGCGCGAACCATGGGCCGTCGGCCAGCGAGCGGGCGAGTTTGAGCGCTTCGTTTTCGAGCTCGGCGCTGGCGTGCAGGCTGTTATAGAAGCCCCAGGCCTGTCCTTCCGCAGATGTCATCGAGCGGCCGGTAAAGAGAAGCTCGGCGGCGCGGCTCTGGCCGATGATGCGGGGCAGGATGCCGCAGGCGCCCATGTCCGCGCCGGCAAGGCCGACGCGGGTGAAGAGGAAGGCAGTCTTGGCTTCGGGCGTTGCCAGCCTCAGGTCAGAGGCCATGGCAAGGATGGCGCCGGCGCCGGCGCAAATGCCGTCCACCGCCGAGATGATCGGTTGCGGGCATTTGCGCATCGCCTTGACGAGATCGCCGGTCATGCGTGTGAAGGCCAGAAGCTCGGGCATCGCCATGCGCGTCAGCGGCTCGATGATCTCGAAGACGTCGCCGCCGGAGGAGAAATTGCCACCCGCGCCCGTCAGCACGATGGCGCGGATATCCGAAGCGTAAACGAGGTCGCGGAACAGATCGCGCAGTTCGGCATAGCTATCGAAGGTCAGCGGGTTCTTACGTTCCGGACGGTTCAGGCGGATGGTGGCGACACGGCCATCTTCGCTGACATCCCAGAGGAAATGATCAGGCTTATAATCCTTGAAGGGCTTCAAATGTCCCTTCATCGTCATGTCCCGATCGCTCATCCCTCAAACCTCCCCACCGGCAACCGCGATTGCCTGTCCATTGATCGATGCCGCAGCCGGCGAGGCCAGCCACAGCACGGTATCGGCAACTTCTTCCGACGTGACGAGCCGTCCCTGCGGATTGGATTTCGTGAATTCGGCAAGCGCCTGTTCCGCTGTTCGACCGGTCTTGGCGACAATCGTCTCAATCGAGCGCTGGATGATCGGCGTGTCGGTAAAGCCGGGGCAGACGGCATTGACCGTGATGCCGGTCTTCGCCAGTTCCAGTGCGAGCGAGCGCGTCAGGCCGACGACGCCATGCTTGGCGGCGACGTAAGCCGAAACGTAACCGTATCCCTTCAAGCCGGCCGTCGAGGCTATGTTGATGATGCGCGCGCCGGGACCGTAAGCCTTTAGGTCGGTAAGGGCTGCCTGCGTCACCACGAAGACGCCTGTCAGGTCAACCGAGAGGACGTGGTTCCAGGCCTCGAGGCTCGTCTTCTCGAAGGCTGCGCTCGGTGCCTCACCGGCATTGTTGACGAGGATATCGACGGAGCCGAACTTCTGACGTGCCTTGGCAAGGCCCTGGGAGACGGCTTCAGGGCTGGTGACATCGAAGCCATCGACCACGAATGCCTGGGCGCCGATTTCGGCGGCAACTGCTTGCAGCGGCTCGCGGCGGCGACCCGCGAGGCTGACGTGCGCGCCCTCGGCGGCAAGCGCCTTGGCGATCGCGGCACCGATGCCGCTGCCGGCCCCGGTGACGAGGGCGTGATGGCCGGCGAGCTTGCCCGAAATCGTCATTTCATCCTCATTTCGCCGGGGCTGCCGTGGCCGCACGGGCAAGGTTGGTTTCATACTGCGTCTTGCCGGAAAGATATTGCTTCGGCCAGGGAATGGAAGTCAGCCCGATCTTGGCAGCTTCATGCAGTGCCCAGGCCGGATCGGCCAGATGCGGGCGGGCGATGGCGCAGAGATCGGCGCGGCCGGCGGCGATGATCGAATTGGCGTGGTCAGCTTCCGAGATCGCGCCGACGGCGATCGTCGGGATGCCGATCTCGTTACGGATCTTGTCGGAGAAGGGCGTCTGGAACAGGCGGCCATAGACGGGCTTTTCCTGCTTCGACACCTGGCCCGAAGAGCAGTCGATCAGGTCGGCACCGGCCTCCTTGAACATGCGGGCGAAGATCGCCGCATCTTCCGGCGTGTTGCCTCCGTCAGTCCAGTCGTGGCAGGAGAGACGAACGGAGATCGGCTTGTCCGCCGGCCAGATGGCGCGCATTGCCCTAAAGACCTCCAGGGGATAGCGAGCGCGATTCTCATGGCTGCCGCCATATTCGTCGTCGCGCAGATTGGTGAGCGGCGACAGGAAGCTCGAAAGCAGATAGCCGTGGGCGCAATGCAGTTCCAGCCAGTCCGCGCCGGTCTCAATGGCGAGCTCGGTCGAGCGGATGAAGTCGGCCTTGACGCGATCCATGTCGGCGCGGTCCATGGCCTTCGGCACTTGGCTGTTCTTGAGGTAGGGGATTGCTGATGCCGAGATTAGCGGCCAGTCGCCTTCGGAGAGCGGCTGGTCGATGCCCTCCCACGCGAGCTTCGTCGCGCCCTTGCGGCCGGCATGGCCGAGCTGGATGCCGACTTTGGCGGCGCTGTTCGTGTGCACGAAATCGGCGAGGCGCTTCCACTGCGCCACCTGCTCGTTATTCCAGAGACCGAGGCAGCCGGGGGTGATGCGGGCGTCTGGGGTAACGCAGGTCATTTCCGCGAAGATCAGCCCTGCACCTCCAAGCGCGCGAGAGCCGAGATGGACGATGTGGAAATCGTTCATCACGCCATTGTCAGCTGAGTACATCGCCATAGGCGACATGACGATACGGTTGATAAGTTGGACATCGCGCAGTCGGTAGGGCGTGAACATCGGCGGCAGGCAGCGATCATTGCCGACGTCGAGGCCGGATTTTTCGGCGAACCAGCGCTCATAGCCTTCGAGCCAGGTCTTGTCGCGCAGCCGGAGATTTTCGTGGCTGATGCGCTGCGAGCGAGTCAGCATCGAATACATGAACTGCGGCGGCTCGAGCGTATCGGCATAGCGGCGGCCGACGACTTCGAACCATTCCATCGCATTGCGCGCGGCGTTCTGAATGCGGGCGACATCGACGCGGCGGATTTCCTCGTAGGTTTCGAGGACGGCCGGTATCTTGTCTTTGCCGTGCCCATGAATCTGGAACTGCCGGGTTAGCTCGATGGCATCGTCGATGGCGAGCTTCGTGCCGGAGCCGATGGCGAAATGCGCGGTGTGGGCGGCATCCCCCATCAGAACGACGTGGGAATTGCCGTTGAAATGGCTCCACTTGCCGCAGATCAGGCGGTTGAAATTCAGCCAGGCCGAGCCGCGGATATGGCGGGCATTGGTCATCAGCGAAGCGCCTTCGAGCACTTCGGCGAACAGGTTTTCGCAGAAGGCGATGGAGCCGTCCTGATCCATCCTGTCGAGGCCATGGGCAAGATAGGCCTCTTCCGTCGTCTCAACGATGAAGGTCGAGGTCTTGTCGTCAAACTTGTAGATATGCGCCTGGAACCAGCCGTGATCGGTGCGGCGGAAATCGAAGGTGAAGGCGTCGAAAAGCTTGTTGGTGCCGAGCCAGATATAGCGGTTCGGCCGGGTGATCATGTCAGGCTGGAAGACTTCCGGATAATGATTGCGGATCTTGGAATTGAGGCCGTCCGAGCCGATGATCAGATCGGCATCGGGATAGTCGAGATCGGAGTTGACCTCCGTCTCGAAGATGAGCTCGACTCCGAGCACTTCGCAGCGGCGCTGCAGAATATTGAGCAGCTTCTTTCGCCCGATGCCGACAAAGCCGTGGCCGGACGTGCGCTGGCGGGTGCCCTTAAACAGGACCTCGATATCGTCCCAATGGTTGAAGGCATCCTCGATCTCGGCAGCACTTTCCGGATCCCATTCCCGCATCGAAACCATAGTCGCGTCGGAGAAGACGACGCCCCAGCCGAAGGTGTCATAGGGACGGTTGCGCTCGACGACGCGGATGGAGTGTTCAGGATGGAGCTTCTTCATTAGAAGCGCGAAGTAGAGCCCTGCGGGGCCGCCGCCGATACAGACGATGCGCATCGCTTTCCCTCCTTATTCGGCTGGAGCCGACCTCAAAATAATTTAAGTTTAAAATATCTTGTTGGAGCCACTCGTCAAGGCTTTTCCTGCTCCAATATGCAGCCTGTGGGCACTCATAATAGCAGGAAAATCGAAAATAGCCTTTTTGAATCAATCAGAAGCCAAAAATATTTTAGGCTTAAAATTTCTTGCTTGAACATTGCAGCCTTCGGTGCGATCTTTTTTTAGCAATGCCACATGCGCCGAGGGGAAACGGCTGTCGTGGCGATCGATCGATAAGAATGTGGGAGCAAGGCAATGCTGGGACCGACCGGTCATACCGATACATTCACGCGAGACAATCTGCCCCCTTTCGACCAATGGCCGGAACTGCGGATGGAGGGTTTCGATTATCCGGAATGGCTGAATGCCGGCTTCGAACTCAGTGACCGGATGGTCGAAAAGGGTTTCGCCGATCACGTGGCCCTGATCGGTAATGGCCGTCGTCGCACCTACAAGGAACTGGCGGACTGGACCAATCGCATCGCCCACGCGCTTGTCGAGGATTTCGGCGTCAAGCCGGGCAATCGCGTTCTCATCCGCTCCGGCAACAACCCAGCCATGATTGCTTGCTGGCTGGCGGTGACGAAGGTCGGTGCCGTCGCCGTCAATACCATGCCGATGCTGCGGGCCGGAGAGCTTTCGAAGATCATCGACAAGGCGGAGATCTCCTTTGCGCTTTGCGATACGAGGCTACTGGAGGAACTCGTCACAGCCGCCAAAGACAGTCGGTTCCTGAAGCAGGTCGTCGGTTTCGACGGCACCGCCAACCATGATGCCGAACTCGACCGGATCGCGCTCAACAAGCCCGTTCGCTTCGAGCCGGTCAAAACCGGGCGTGACGATGTGGCGCTGCTCGGCTTCACCTCGGGCTCGACGGGTGTGCCGAAGGCCACCATGCACTTTCATCGAGATATCCTGATCATTGCCGACGCCTATGCCAAGGAAGTCCTGCAGGTGACGCCGGATGACGTCTTCATCGGCTCGCCGCCGATCGCCTTTACCTTCGGTCTCGGCGGTCTGGTCGTCTTCCCCTTGCGCTTCGGCGCATCGACGGCGCTGCTCGAAAACGCCTCGCCGAAGAATATGGTCGAGATCATCCAGGAGTACGGCGCGACCATCAGCTTCACGGCGCCGACGGCCTATCGCGCCATGCTGGCGGCGATGGAAGAGGGGGCGGATCTGTCTTCACTTCGTATCGCCGTTTCGGCCGGCGAGACGCTGCCAGGCCCGATTTTCGAGGAATGGACGCGCAAGACCGGCAAGCCCATCCTCGATGGCATCGGCTCGACCGAGATGCTGCATATCTTCATTTCCAACCGCCTGTCCGACGCCAAGCCGAACTGCACGGGCAAGCCGCTGACGGGCTATGAGGCCCGCGTTGTCGATGACGATATGAACGAGGTTCCGCGTGGGGTTATCGGCAAACTCGTCGTTCGCGGGCCGATCGGCTGCCGTTATCTCGCCGACCACAGACAGGCCGACTACGTGCGAGATGGCTGGAATCTGACGGGCGACAGCTTCATTCAGGATGAGGACGGCTATTTCCATTTTGCCGCCCGTTCCGACGACATCATTCTTTCGGCCGGTTACAATATTGCCGGACCGGAAGTAGAAGCAGCCCTTCTTTCGCATGCCGATGTGCTGGAATGTGGCGTCGTCGGTAAGCCCGACGAAGAAAGGGGCCATATCGTGCAGGCGCATGTGGTGCTGGCACCCGGCATCGTTGCCTCGGATCTGCAGGTTCGCAAGCTGCAGGATCATGTGAAGGCGGTCATCGCGCCCTACAAATATCCGCGTTCCATTATCTTCGTCGAAGCTCTGCCGAAGACGGAATCGGGCAAGATACAGCGTTTCCGCCTGCGCAACTGAACGTCCGAGTGCTTATCAGGCAGCGTTTTCCTGGCCCGTCTCGCGACCGAGCCAATGCGGATCGATTTCCGGCAGGGGAATGGCGTCGAGCAGCATTCGCGTATAGGCGGAAGCCGGCGCCGTGAAGACGCGCTCGCAATCGCCTTCCTCCTCGACACGGCCATGGCGCAGGACATAGACGCGGTCGCAGACGGCGCGGATGACGGAGAGATCGTGGCTGATGAACGCCATTGAGAGGCCGAGATCGCGCGAAAGCTCCTTCAGTAGATTCAGAACCTGGGCCTGGGTCGACACGTCGAGGCCGGAGACGATCTCGTCGGCGAGTACGAAATCCGGCTTCAGCAGAGCGGCACGCGCGATGCCGATGCGCTGGCGCTGGCCACCAGAGAGTTCATGCGGATTGCGGTCGAGGCATGCCTGAGGCAGCGTCACGCGTTCGAGAATTGCGGCAACCTGCCGCTCAGCTTCTTTCCGGTCCGAAGCCAGCCGATGTAGCAGTAACGGCTCGACGAGGATGCGGCGGATCGTGTGGCGCGGATTGAGCGAGGCCATCGGATCTTGAAAGATCATCTGCATGCGGCGGCGTAGCGGCCGCATCTCTGAATCGGGCAGATGCGCGATGTCTCGGCCATCGAAATGAATGCTGCCTGCCGTCACATCGACCAGCCGCAGCAGAGCGCGGCCGAGCGTTGTTTTGCCCGAACCGCTTTCGCCGACGATGCCGACGGTTTCGCCACGGCGGATATCGACATCGACGCCGTGCAGCACCTTGATGCCAAGGCCTGGCGGTCCGAAAAGATGTTTCTTGGCACCATAGGTGACCTCGATACCTTTGGCCGACAGCAGATGCTCGGAAACACTCATCGACTTCCCTCCGGAATGCCGATCTCGCGGCGCAATTGTTCGAAAACGGCTTGCGGCACCGGCGTCAGCCCGGCATCCGGCCGGTCGTAGCGCGGCCCGGCCGATAGCAATGATTTCGTGTAGATATGCTTGGGATGCGTCAGCACGTCGCTCGTGCGTCCGTCTTCGATCACCTTGCCTGCGTAGAGCAGCGTCACGCTGTCGCAGATCTGGGCGACGACGCCGAGATCGTGGGTGACGAAGATGACGGCAGTGCCATGCGCTTCCTGCAGGCCGCGGATCAGCCGCAGGATCTGCTTCTGCACGGTGACGTCGAGCGCGGTGGTCGGCTCGTCGGCGACCACCAGTTTCGGCTCCAGCGCGAAGGCGGCGGCGATCAGGATGCGCTGCCGCATCCCTCCGGACAATTCGTGGGGATAGGCGCGCAGTACACGCTCGGGATCGCGGATATGCACTTCCTCCAACAGCTTTAGTGCCCGCAGTCGGGCGTCGCCCGATGATAGGCCCCGCTTCAACCGCAGGCCGTCGGTCAGTTGCGCCTCGATGCGCCGGCCGGGATTGAGGGCGGTTTGCGGGTCCTGCGGGATCAGCGAGATTTCGCTGCCCATGATATCTCGCAATTCCCTGGCGGAGAGCGTGAGCAGGTCGCGGTTCTCGAACAATATCGAGCCGTTTGTGATGCGGACGCTGCGCGGCAGTATGCCGAGCAGGGCCTTGGCGATGGTGGATTTTCCGGCGCCGCTTTCGCCCACAAGACCGCGCACTTCGCCGCGCGTGAGCGTCAGGGAAACATCACGCAGGATCAGTGCGCTGCCGTCGCGGTCGGATATGGCGCTGAGGCCCGTCATGGAGAGAAGCGGAGATGTCATCGGCGCATCACCGGATCGAGGGCGCGGCGCAGACCGTCACCGAGTTGATTGAAGGCAAGCACCGTCGCGAAGAGCGCGATCAGCGGTACGACCAGTACCCACCAGCCCTGATAGATCATCTGCCGCCCCTCGGCGATCATGCCGCCCCAGGTCGGCGTATCGGAAGCGACCGACAGGCCGACGAAGGACAGGATAGCTTCGACGATGACGGCAATGCCCATTTCCAGGCTGACGAGGGCGATCAGCACCGGCGTCACATTGGGCAGGATTTCGCTGAAGAGGATTCTGGCCCGCGAAAAGCCGATCGTGTGGGCGGCGGTCACATAATCCATCCGCGCCTGCGCCTGCGTTTCCGAGCGCACGACACGGCAGAAGCGCGTCCAGTCGATGATGACGATGGCCGCGATGACCGAGTGCACGCCGGAACCGAAGACCGCAACCAGCAGAATCGACAGCAGCACCGGCGGGAAGGCCATCCAGATATCGACGAGGCGGGAGATCGCCTTGTCGATCCAGCCGCCATACCAGCCGGCGAGAAGGCCGAGCAGCGTGCCGATCAGGGCCGCAAGCCCGGCCGCGACGAAGGCGACCGTGAGAGCGATGCGTGTGCCGAAGATGGCGCGCGACAGCACGTCGCGGCCGAGATCGTCGGTGCCGAATAGGAAGCCCGGATCGGAACCCTCGATCCATGCCGGCGGTAAGGTGCCGGACATCAGATCCTGCTCCAGCGGGTCCTTCGGTGCGATGTAAGGAGCAAAGATCGCAAGGATGATTAGGATGAGGATGAAGCCGCCGCCGAAGATTACTTTCGGCTCGGCGAGCAGCGCGCGAATGCGTTTCGTCATTCTGGAAGGCGAGCGCGATATGGCGGGCGAGGTGACGTCAGCCATGGGCGAGCCTCGGATTGAAGGCCGCGACCAGCAGATCGACCGCCAGATTGACGAGAATGAAAAGAGCGCCGAAGACCAGCACCAGCCCCTGGATCAGCGGCAGGTCGCGGTTGATGACGGCATCGATCGCCATGTTGCCGATGCCGGGATAGGCGAAGATGCGTTCGACGATAACGGTGCCGCCGATCAGGAAGGTAAATTGCACGCCGGTCAGCGCGATGGTCGGGCCGACGGCATTGCGCAGCGCCTCCTGCAGCACCAGCCGCAGCTCGGACATGCCCTTAAGTTTGGCAAGCAGAATATAGTCCTGCACCATGGCCTCGGAGAGAGCGGCCTTCAACACGCGGGCGATGATGGCCGCCAGCGGCAGGCCGAGCGCCAGGACCGGCATGACCATATGGGCGCAGATGTCCGTGAAGATACCGAAGCGAAACGTTACAAGGCTTTCAATGAGGTAGAAGGGGGTCGTGAACTGCGCGTCGATACTCGGATCGATGCGGCCGGAGAGTGGGAAAAGCGGAAAAAGAACGCCGAGGACAAGGACCAGCGCCAGCGCCCAGACAAAATCCGGAACAGCCAGCAAAAGGCCGTTCAGGCTGTCGATCACAGGTTCGAAAATCGTGCGGCGGGCGAGCGTGCCAACGACGGCAACCGTGCCACCGAGAAGAACCGCCAGGACCAGCGCAGCAAAGGCAAGCTCCAGCGTTGCGGGAAGGCGCTCGCCGAGCAGGGAGAGCACATCGCGCTTCAGGGAGATCGATGTCCCGAAATCGCCTATCAGGACCGATTTCAGCCAGAGCCAGAATTGCGTAGTCAGGCTCGCATCGAGCCCATAGTGGACGCGCAGCGCGGCGATGTCGGCAGGGCTTGCGCCCGGCGAGATCATCATCGCGATCGGATCGCCCGGTACGACGCGCAGCAGGACGAAGACGATCACCGCCACTCCGAAGAGGGTGATCGCGGCCATGATCAGCCGGTTGAGAATGGAGACTGCTATCATGCGTTATGAGTTCCGATGGCACGGCTGTGGCGCTGAAGAGTCCTAAGCCCCTCATCCGCCCTCCTGAGCCTGTCGAAGGGCGGGCCCCTTCTCCCCGTTTTGACGGGGAGAAGGGGAAAGAGGCACCTGCAGCCTACCCCTAACAACGTGCTCCGGCGAGGATACAAAGGTCGTCCCCTCTCCCCGCCTCTTCGACAAGCTCAGGACGGGGAGAGGGCTAGGGTGTGGGGCAAGGCTGCACGATCAAAGCTCGACGCATCAAGCCTTCGACACCAGCGTCGGCTGCAGGGCGCCGGAAACGTTCGGCGTAACCTTCAGGCTCGATTTATAAACGATCGGCTGGGCATATTGCAGCAACGGGATCACGTAGCCCTGCTCGGCGATATATTTGATCGCCGCTTTCCAGCCGGCGATGCGCTTGGACTCGTCCTTTTCCACCCAGAGCGGCCCCAGCATGTCGTCGACATCCTTGGTTTTCCAGGCTGAGTGCGGCGAGGGGCCGAACATGGCGAAGCCGGTCGAGGTCGTCGGATCGCCGATGGCGTTGCCCCAGTTGTAGAAGGCGGCTGGGCCGAGTTGATGGGCGGCGCGCAGCTCATAATGCTTGGCGATTTCGTAAACTTCGATCTCAGCCTCGATACCGACCTTGCGCCACATGCCGACGATCGCCTGGATCATCTCGTAATCCTTCGGCTTGAAGCCGCGGGTCGTCTTGATGGTGAATTTCACCGGCTTGTCCGGCGAATAGCCGCTGGCGGCCAGGAGCTTTTTGGCCTGTTCCGGATCGTAAGGGATTTTGACTGACGCGTCGTAGGCTTCGTACTCCGGCGCCTCCAGTGTCGATAGCGGCTTGCCGTAGCCGCGCAGCAGCCGCTTGATGATCGCTTCCTTGTCGATCGCCATATTCGCGGCGAGGCGGACATTCTTGTCGAGCATCGGATCGACATTGCTGATGAAGATCATGCCGATATCGGAGATTGGGGTGGCGACGCCCGCAAGACCGGATTTCTTCTTCAGCCGGTCGAAATCCTCATAGGGGATTTCCAGCGTCACGTCGGACGAACCGGACTCGATTTCGGCGACACGGCTCGTCGTGTCCGGCACGAACTTGAAGATGACGGTATCGAAGGCGGGCTTGCCGCCGAAATAGTTCGGGTTTGCCTTCAGGCGCAGATAGGAATTGCCCTCATAGGCATCGACCATATAGGGGCCCGTGCCGATCGGCTTCTTTTCGAAGCCCTGCGCGCCCGCCTTGGTGTAATAGTCCTTGGGCAGGACATAGCCGGTGAGAAAGGCCATCCATTTGAAATAGGTCGGCTCGAAACGGACGACATCGCCGGTGATGCGGTTGCCTTCCACCTTGTAATTGTTGGCGGTCGACCAGATGAACTGGATCGGGTTGCCGGTGTCCTGCTTGGCGGCGCGCTCCAGCGACCAGACGACGTCATCCGGTGTAAACTTGGAGCCGTCGTGCCAGGTCACACCTTCGCGAACGTCCATCCAGACTTTTGTCTTGTCATCGTTCCAGCCCCAGGCCGTCAAAAGGCCCGGCTGGAACTTCAGGTCCGGTCCCTGGCCGATATACTGGTCGAAGATCGAGCGATAGATCGCCTGGATCGTCGGATTAACGGCCGACGGGCCTGTCGTCGGATCGAAAGAGGGCAAATTGACGTTGAAAGCGATGGTCAGTGTGCCGGCTTCCGCTGCTTCCACAGGCGTTCTGCCGGCTAAAATCCCAGTCATGAATGCGGCTGCGCCGAGGCTCAGGGCCTCGCGCCGAGTAAGCGTTGTCATGGTCACTCCGTTCCCCTGTTAAGCGACAGAAAAGCATGACGCCCAACTGCCGCTGGCGATTTATTGTCGGAATGTTTTAATCTTAAAATACATATTTTGGAGCGGCAAGCGCTTTCTCTGGTGCTTCCGTAAAATCCCGGTCCGCAATTCTTACTCGGCTTCACATGTTCGCATAAATTTTATGCATACGCATACATTTGAGTGCAACGGAGATATCCGAGTCAACAATAACGGCTGGCGTCAGCATATTGCTGCCCAGCCGATATCGCAAAATGATGCGGCGATATCGCATAATTGTTCGTTGACAGTTCAAGGAAGTTCAAAATATGATTTTGCAAATGATTTAAAACAAGCCCGCAAGGGTAAAGGGGTAACGTCATGGCCGAGCGATCGTTTGCGCGCGAGGTCGAGGATCTGAAGCTCGGGGAAGGCGATATCTTCCGCGGCGAGGGTATTCTCGCGATCACCAAGGCACTTCTGCAATCCGGTGTCTCCTATGTCGGCGGCTATCAGGGCTCGCCGATCTCCCATCTCATGGACGTGCTGGCTGACGCCAAGGATGTGATGCAGGATCTGGGCGTCCATTTCGAGACCTCGGCCTCGGAGGCCGCCGCCGCCGCCATGCTCTCCGCCTCCGTCATGTATCCGGTGCGCGGCGCCGTCACCTGGAAATCAACGGCGGGCACCAATGTCGCCTCCGATGCGCTTTCCAATCTGTCTTCGGGCGGGGTGACTGGCGGCGCGCTCATCATTATCGGCGAGGATTACGGCGAGGGTTCCTCGATCATGCAGGAGCGCAGCCATGCCTATGCAATGAAATCGCAGATGTGGCTGCTCAATCCGCGCCCTAACCTGCCGTCGATCGTGCAGGCGGTGGAAGAGGGCTTCGAGCTTTCGGAAGTGTCGAACACGCCCGTCATGCTGCAGGTCGGGATCCGTAGCTGTCATGTCCATGGCCAGTTCGTCGCCAAGGACAACAAGCGGCCGGCCTATACGCTGAAGCAGGCGCTGGAAAATCCGGTTCGCGACGTCAACCGTATCGTCCTGCCGCCGGCCTCCTTCCTGCATGAGAAGGAAAAGCTGGAGAAGCGCTGGCCGGCTGCCGTTGACTTCATCAAGAAACGCCAGCTCAACGAGTATTTCGGCCCCTCGGAGGGCGATGTCGGCATCATCCTGCTTGGCGGCATGTATAATGGCGTGCTGCGCGCGCTGCAGCAGCTCGGCCTTGCCGATGTCTACGGCAACTCCGCCGTGCCGCTTTATGTCTTGAATGTCGCCTATCCGCTTGTGGATGACCAGATCGCTGAGTTCTGCGCCAGCAAGAAGGCGGTGCTGATGGTGGAGGAGGGGGCGCCCGAATATATCGAGCAATCCCTAAATACCATCCTGCGCCGCCGCGATATCCAGACCAAGGTCGCTGGCAAGGACGTGCTGCCGATGGGCGGCGAATATACCGCGCCGGTGCTGATGAAGGGCATCAAGAACTTTCTGGAAGTTCACCAGCGTGTGCTGCTCGGCAACCAGCCACCGCTGCCGGATCCGACGCTTGTTCTCAACGACCCGAAGATCAAGGCGCTAGCCGAAGTCGTGCCGCCGCGGCCGCCCGGTTTCTGCATCGGCTGTCCGGAGCGGCCGATCTTCGCTGCCATGAAGATGGTCGAGGGCGAACTCGGCCAGCATCATATCTCCGGCGACATCGGCTGCCACCTCTTCTCGATCCTGCCGCCCTTCAATATCGGCAGCACGACCATGGGTTACGGGCTGGGACCGGCCGCGGCCTCAGCCTTCAATGTCGAAGCCGACAAGCGCGTGATCTCCGTCATGGGCGACGGAGGCTTCTGGCACAACGGGCTTGCGACCTCGGTCGGCAATGCCGTCTTCAACAAGCAGGATGGCGTCATCCTCGTCGTCGACAACTATTACTCGGCGGCGACCGGCGGGCAGGACATACCCTCTTCGCGCGCTCTCAATCCGCGCCGCAAAACCAACAATTCCATCGTCAATGCCGTCAAGGGCATCGGCGCGACCTGGGTGCGTCAGATCGATCGGACCTATGATGTCGCGAAGATGCGCGATACGCTGCGCGAGGCTCTGACCTCGAAGGAGCCGGGGCCGAAGATCATCGTTGCCTCCTCGGAATGCATGCTCAACAAGCAGCGCCGCGTGAAGCCGCAATTCGCGAAGGCTGTCAAGGACGGCAAGCGCATGGTCAAGGAACGCTTCGGCGTGGACGAGGATGTCTGCACCGGCGATCACGCCTGCATCCGCCTTTCCGGCTGTCCTTCGCTGTCGGTCAAGCATACCGATGATCCGCTGAAGGACGATCCGGTGGCGGCGATCGACAATAATTGCGTGGGATGCGGCAATTGCGGCGAGGTCTCGGAGGCGGCGGTGCTCTGTCCCTCCTTCTACCGGGCCGACATCATTCACAACCCGACGGGTTGGGATCGGTTCGTCGCCCGCATGCGTTCCAGCATCATCGGCTGGCTGCAGGCGCGTCGCCGCGCTGGCCGCATCGTCTTTTCAGATTGAGAGGGCGAGATGAACGAACATGTGAGCATGAATGATCTCGGCGCTGCCAGGCTTTCTACGGATAAGCCGCTGTCGCTCGCCATTCTCGCCATGGGCGGGCAGGGTGGCGGTGTCCTGGCCGACTGGATCGTCGGCCTTGCCGAAGCCGAAGGCTGGATGGCGCAGACGACCTCTGTGCCCGGCGTTGCCCAGCGGACGGGCGCGACGATCTATTATATTGAAATGCTGCCGGCGAAGGATGGCCACGCGCCGATCTTCTCTCTGATGCCGACGCCGGGCGATGTCGATGTCGTCATGGCGGCCGAGTTGATGGAAGCCGGCCGCTCCGTGCTGCGCGGCTTAGTCACGCCGGACAAGACGCTACTGATCGCCTCGACGCATCGCTCCTTTGCGGTTGCCGAAAAGGAAAAGCCGGGCGATGGCATCGGCAATGCCGAGGTGGTGGTCGATGCCACGGATTTCGCCGCCAAGCGCACCATCGCCTTCGATATGGAAACGATGGCCGTCAGGAACGGCAGCGTGATTTCCGCTTCCATGTTCGGCGCTTTGGCTGCCTCCGGTGCGCTGCCCTTCGGCAAGCAGGCTTTCGAGGCGATGATCCGCGCCGGCGGCAAGGGTATCGAGCCCAGCCTCAAAGCGTTCAATGCCGCCTTCGACCGGGTCAAGGAGAAGCCGCGCGATGCGGTTTCCGCAACGCCGCCGAAGCATTTCGATGCGCTGCCTGAGACGGCGGGTCATCCGGCCCTGGATCGCCTCGTCAACCGCATCCGCTCCGAATTTCCGGAGGTTGCCTGGCCGCTATTGTTTGCAGGCGTCAAGAAGCTGACCGATTATCAGGATCCGGCCTATGCCGATGAGTATCTGAGCCGCGTCGCGGCACTTCATGCGCTGGATCGCAAGGGCGGCGGTGCGAACAAGGATTTCGCCTTCACCGTGCAGGCGGCGAAATATGTCGCAGTCGCCATGGCTTATGACGACGTCATACGCGTTGCCGATCTGAAGGTGCGTGGCTCGCGCTTCGAGCGCGTGCGCAAGGAAGTCGGCGCCAAGGACGACCAGATCGTCTACATGACCGAATACATGCATCCGCGCATGGATGAGGTCTGCGGCACGATGCCGAAGGGTATGGGACTCTGGATTGAAAGCCGGCCGCGCCTGTTTGCCCGGTTCGACCGCTTCATCAACAAGGGACGCCGGGTTCAGACCGCTACGCTGTTTTGGTTCCTCGGCCTCTACTTGGTCTCGGCGCTGCGGCGCTTCCGTCGCGGCACGCTGCGGCATGCGCGCGAGGTGGAGCATCGCGAGGCCTGGCTGGCAGCCGCATCCAATCTGCTGGCTGCGAATTACGATCTTGCCGTCGAGGTGCTCGGCAATCGCCGCCTCGTCAAAGGCTATTCCGATACGCATGCACGCGGTCTTTCCAAGTTCGATCGCGTCATGTCGGCGCTGCCGCTCCTGCGCGAGCGCGAGGATGGAGCCGCGTGGATGCGACGGCTGCGGCAGGCTGCACTTCTGGACGAAAAGGGTACGGCGCTCGACGGAGCGCTCAAAACGGTCGGGACGCTCTGACACGACCACGCCGGACGCAAATAATATCGGCCAAGACCGACAATTCCAAAAGGGAACAGTCGCATGGACACTCTTCGAAATGGCGCTGCGAAGGACCTTTCAAGTCCTCGCGGCGGTGAGATCTCGCATGCCAGAAGCCTCGTCGTCGTGCTCATCTGCTGGCTGGCGATCTTTGCGGAGGGCTACGATGTCGGCGTTCTCGGCGCCATTCTGCCGGCGCTGTCCACCGACAATGTCTGGCACCTCACGCCGCTCCAGCTCGGGGCCATGGGCAGCTACACCGTCTTCGGCATGCTTGTCGGTGGCATTGTCGTCGGTACGCTCAGCGATCTCTACGGCCGCAAGCCGATGTTTCTCGCCTGCCTTTCGCTTTTTGCCGTCTGCACGGCTGTCACCGCATGGTCACCGACGCCAACATGGTTCGGTGTCAGCCGTTTTGCCGCCGGTCTTGGCCTCGGCGGCATCATTCCGTTGGCGGCGGCGCTAACCATCGAATATTCGCCGACCGCGAAGAAGAATCTCAATTACGGCATCATGTATTCCGGCTATTCGCTGGGCCTGTTTGCCGCTGCGCTCGTCGGTAGATGGTTATTGCCGGATTATGGATGGCGGCCGGTCGTTCTTATCGGCGCGCTCCCGGTATTGTTCGTGCCTATTATGGCATGGTTGCTGCCCGAGTCGCTTGATTTCCTCGTTGCGAAGGGGCGAGGCGAGAATGCGAGGCGGCTTGCTGCCCGGCTTGGCGTTCCCGTCCCTGCGGGAAGCGCGCCCAGGGAAACTGGCCTCGGCTGGCGCGTAGTGTTGGGCGAGATCTTTTCGCCGAGAAACGCCTTCGCCACCGCCTGCTTCTGGATCGCACTGTTCATGGGGTTGCTCCTCGTCTACGGGCTGGCCCAGTGGCTGCCGCAGATCATGCGCAAGAGTGGTTATGATCTCGGCGACAGCCTGCTCTTCCTCGCCGTCTTCAGCTTCACCTCGGCGATCGGCGGCATCGTGCTTGGCCAATGGGCGGATCGTTTTGGCGTGCGGTTGACCGTGACGCTATCCTATCTGCTTGGCGCCGTCGGTATAGCGCTTCTCGCTTTCAAGGGATCCATCTGGCTGAACTACACGGTCGTCGCCATTGCCGGTTTCGGCACGGTTTCGGGATCGCTGATCCTCACCGGCTATCTTGCCGCTTATCTGCAGCCTTTCGTGCGGGCAGCCGGCACCGGCTGGGCGCTGAGCTTTTCGCGCATCGGCGCGCTTTCCGGCCCCTTGATGGGTGGATACATCGCCAGCCTGAATGTCGGCCCGGAATGGAATTTCTATATTTTCGCCATTGTTGCCGCCATCGCGGCATTGGCAACGGCGTTGATACCGAACAGGCGGTGATCCGAACCGGAGCGGAATCTATCAGGCCGCTCAGATCTCGTGCTTCCTGATATTGTGCAGCACCTTATGCAGGGTCGAGATGAAGGTGCGGTATTCTGCTTCATCGACGCCGTCGAACATCTGCAGGAAGAGGTCGTACATGGTCGGCCACACCTTTTCGAAGGCGGCGCGGCCCTCCTCGGTGATGGAGACATCGCGGATGCGCATGTCTTCGGCCCGCGGCTGGCGGCGGATGTAACCCTGCTGCTCCAGCGAATCCAGGGTGCGGCTCATCGTCGATTGCTCGGTCACGGCGAAGACGGAAAGCTCGTTGATGGTGACGCTGGACGAGACGCTGAGGACGGCGAGCGCCCGCATCTTGGCGGTCGTCATATCGTATTCGCGCAGCTCTTCCGAAAGATTGGCGTTCCAGCGCGCCATCAGCCTGTTCATGAGATAGGGCGCGAAGTGATTGAGGCCGATTTCGCCCATGGTCGGGCGCTTCGCGTTCTCATCCCGCTTGCGCCTCAAAATGGTGCCTGAAAACCGTTCCTCCATCGACGAAATTCCTCCTCCGGAAACGTGTTACTTCAGCGATGATGCGAGCAGGAAGCCGGAGCCCCCACCAAGGCCTGCACCGGGATGCGCCGAAGCGCCGATGTGGTAGAGGCCCGATATGTGGGTGCGGTGGTTAACAGATGACTTGAAAGGACGCCAGATGAAAAGCTGGTCGATGCCGCAATAGCCGCCGTAGGGATCGCCGCCGACAAGGTTCATGTTCATCGCCTCCAGATCGCCAGGAGAATAGGCGCGGCGCGCGAGTTTTATGCCGGAGAAGTTCTCGATATGGCTGGATAGAAGCGCCTCAATACGGTCGGCATAGCGCTCGCGCACCTCTTCCGTCCAGCGGCCGTCCCTTGGCGTTTCGATCTCGCCGGCGGCATCTCCTTTGATATGGCGCGGCGCTTCGGGAAGCTGCAGCCAGAGGATCGATTTTCCTTCTGGTGCGCGGCTGGGATCAAGCGCGACAGGCTGCCCGACGCAGACCGTCGGTTCGGCCGGCAGAAGCCCGCGCTCACATTCGTTGGCGGCGCGCGAGACGCCGTCGAGGCCGGGGGTGAGGTGCAGCAGTGCCACCTTGCCGAGTTCGGCATTGGCCTTCCAGCGCGGCGGCTCGGAAAGCGCATAGTGGATCTGCATATCGCCCTTGCCGTAGCGGTAACTGGCAACGCCTGATTTGACCTCCGGCGGCAGCGGATCCGGCCAATCCTTCATCAGCCGCTCGTAAAGCTGATTGGGTGTGACCGAGCAGATTACGCCGGCCTTTGCTCTCAAGGTTTCGCCGTTCGCAAGACGTATGCCATCGGCACTGCGATTGGCGTCCGGAATGATGGCCTCGACATCGGCACTCACGCGAATCTCGCCGCCATTGTCGGTGATCAACCGTTCGAAGGCCGTCAGCAGTTTTTCGGCGCCACCCTTGACGATCGGCGCGCCGCCCAATTCCAATGCGAAGCCGATCACCTTCAGCATTTCGGCGGAATAGGAGCTTTCGGGCCCAAGGCCGCAATGAAGCACCCACGGCGCCCAGAGCGCATGGATATCCTCGGACCTGTAGCTGGTTTCGAGATAGCCGCGTGCCGGCGTCAAAGCATCGCCAAACCAGGCAGCGAGCTTGCGCAGGCCACGGTTCCAGCCCTGCTTGCCGATGGTCTTGAGCATCGATCCCGACCACAATGCACCGCCGAGCAGCGAAAACAGGAATGGCGCATCTGCGGCCAGCGCATCCATTTCGCGCGCGAAGGTTTGCCCATCGCCGAGCGACAGTTCATCGAAGGTGGCGATATTGCGCCGCCGGTCCTTGGAAAAGATCACATGCGAACCGCCAGGTCTCAGCACGCCCGTGGGGAGGTCGGCATGGACGAATTCCAGGCCTCGTGCCTCGAGATCCTTGCCGATGGCGCCATAGGCCGGCGAAGTGAGGAAAAGCACCATGGTCGTTGCCATGACGTCGTGGATGAAGCCGGGCTCGGTGATCTCCTCGGTGCGCAGGCAGCCGCCGATGCGGTCGTTGCGCTCAAGGACAAGAACCTTGTGCCCCTTTTTGCCGAGCATGGCGGCTGCGACGAGCGCATTTATGCCGCTGCCGACGATGATGTAGTCATGATCGCCCATTGCTGCCGCCCCTCACTGGCAAGATGAACAGAAAGGAGGAGCCTGCCCCAGGCTCCTGCCTCTCCAGCCTATCATGCAATCAATGCCAGTGCGCGAACCGGCGAGCCGGTGCCCTTGACGAACTTCAACGGCGCAGCGATGAGAACAGCGCCCTTGGCCGGAAGCTGGTCGAGGTTCGAGAGGCTGGCGAGGCCATAGCGATTGGCCTTGTGCATGAGGTTGTGCGCCGGGAAAGGCGGGTTCATGCCGCCGGCGGAACCGGCATCGGTGCCGATGGTCTCCTGGCCCCAACCGATAATGCCCTTGGTGAGCAGATATTCGATCGCTTCGGCCGTCGGGCCGGGGGAATGCGGGCCGTTTTCATCGGCATTCAGGAAGGTCTCGGTCGAGCCGTTACGCTTGTACCAGTCGGTACGCAGCAGTACCCAGCTGCCGGCTTCGATCGCGCCGTTCTGGGCTTCCCATTCCTTGATGCTGTCGACCGTCAGCAAATAATCGGGGTTGGCGGCGGCTTCCTTGGAGCGGTCGATGACGTTGACCGGCGCCACAAAATTCTGCGGCGGAATGGTGTCCGTCGTGTTGTTCGGATGGTCCTTGCCGGTGATCCAGTGACAGGGCGCGTCGAAATGCGTGCCGGTATGCTCGCCGAGCTCCAGCCAGTTCCAGGCCCAGAAGGGGCCGTCCTGATTGTATTCCGAGATCGTATGGACCTTGACGTTCGGCGTGTTCTTGCCGAACTGTGGCGGCAGGTAGAGCACCGGAGTATCCGGACCGAGCGGCGCGGTGAGATCGACGACCTTGACGGAGCCCGAAAGAAGGGCCGAGGCGAGGCTGGCGAGTGTGGTGGCTGTCATATTTTGCGTTCCCCTTGTTGTTGCATGATCCATGCAAAGAGCCTTTTTGTGGGTCTTTTGTTCAGGATCAGGCATGAAGTTGGTATCGCCAGGCGTGGGGTGCCTTTCCTCCTGGCACCGGCTCCGCGCGGCGGCGGAATAAGGGGAGCCTATGTCACAATATATGATATTGCAAGCATTCCGCTGGGGTTCGCGGAGCCAATTTTGGCCTGAGATCAGCGGCCGTCATGAGTTTGTAAACTGCTGAAGTAAAACGGAATTCTTCTAGGTAATTCGGCAAAACACCATCATTGGTTGCTTTTGCCTCTTGTGACTCGCGCCAACAGATACTTGAAGCTTAAAACTCAAAATGTATGCATGTGATAATAATAATCACAAACCAAAAAGGGGCAGATGATGAGCTACGATGCGATCATAGTCGGGGCCGGCCACAATGGCCTGGCGGCGGCGGTGCATTTGGCCGCCAAGGGCTGGAAGGTTGCCGTCATCGAGGGAAATGCAGAGCCTGGCGGTGCCGTCAAGACTCGTGAGGTGACGCTGCCCGGCTTCCGGCATGATCTTTGTGCCATGAATCTCTCCATGTTTGCCGGCTCGGCCTTCTTTGCGCAATATAAGAACGAGCTTTCGGCCGAAGGGCTGGACTTCATACCTGCAGCGGATTGTTTCGCTAGCGTGTTTCGCGACAACACCTATCTCGGCGTCAGCACCGATCTGGAAAAGACCGCTGGCGCCATCGCCGATATCTCACCGCAGGATGCTGCAGCCTGGCGCAATATGCTCTCTACGTTCGGTGCGGATGCCCCGCATATTTTCGGCCTGCTCGGCTCGCCCATGCCATCCCTGGCCGCCGCCAGGGTTGTCTGGAAGGCTTGGCGCGAAAAGGGAATGGGCTGGATTTATGACACCGCGCGTATGCTCTTTGCCTCGCCGCGCGATTTTCTCGATGCCCGTTTCCAGAATACCAAGCTCAAGACGATGATGGCCGCCTGGGGGCTGCATCTCGACTTTGCGCCCGATGTCGCCGGCGGTGCGCTGTTTCCCTATCTCGAATCCATGGCCAATCAGGCCTTCGGCATGGTGATCGGCAAGGGCGGAGCCGATACGATCATCAAGGCAATGGCGGCCGTGCTGACGAGCAAGGGCGGTGAGCTGATGCTGGGTACGCGCGTCGACAAGATCGTCACGTCGGGCGGCAGGGCAACCGGTGTTGTTCTCGCCGACGGGCGCCGGTACGAGGCGAAGCGGGCCGTTATCGCCAATGTCCATCCGCAGATCCTGTTCGGTAAGCTTCTGGACCAGGACCCGTCACGCCGGGAGTTCGACGGCAAGGTGTCCCGCTTCCGGGCCGGACCCGGCACGATGATGATCCATCTGGCGCTGTCTGGCCTTCCGCATTGGACGGCAGGCCAGGCGCTGCAGAATTTCGCCTATGTGCATATCGCGCCGGATCTCGAAATGATGTCGCGCGTCTATGCCGAGGCGATGGGCGGGCTTCTGCCGGCGGAGCCTGCGCTCGTGATCGGGCAGCCGACGGCCATCGACCCGTCGCGCGCGCCGGCCGGACAGCATGTGCTCTGGATACAGGTGCGTGTCCTGCCGGCGGAATTCCGCGGCGATGCCGCCGGCGAGATCACCGGCACAAGCTGGGACGAGATCAAGGATGCCTATGCCGAGCGTGTCCTCGATATCATCGAGCGCTATGCCCCAGGCTTGCATGGCAAGATACTTGGCCGTTCAGTCTTTTCGCCCGTCGATCTCGAACGCGAGAACCCGAACCTCGTCGGCGGCGACAATCTCTCGGGCAGTCATCATCTCGACCAGAATTTCCTGTTCCGCCCCGTTGCCGGCTATTCGCGATACAGGACGCCCGTGGCATCGCTTTACATGTGCGGGGCTTCGACATGGCCGGGCGCCGGAACCGGCGCCGGCTCCGGCTTCATGCTGGGGAAAATGCTGGCAAAGTGACAGTTATGCGACTTGACGGCCAAACCTTTGACATTTCAAATATCGTCCCCTAGATCGCTTAGATTGATGATGCGGAATGATAGGCCGAGGCGACGTCATGACAGAGTCCGAGAGTGCAACCGTTGACCTGGAGATCATTGTTCAGGGAGCGCAGGAAGGCAAAAAACTGGAGCTGCGGCTCTGGCTGCGCATGCTTTCGACGACGAAGCTGATCTCGCAGGAAATTCGTCGCCGGCTGCGCAACGAGTTCGGCGCGACCTTGCCGCAATTCGACCTGATGGCGCAGCTTTATCGCGAGCGGGAGGGTCTGCGGCTCGGGGAGCTTTCGAAGCGCACCATGGTCACCAACGGCAATGTCACCGGACTGGTCGAACGGCTGGAAGCGGATGGCCTCGTGCAGCGCGTGACGCCCGATGGCGACCGGCGCGTGACGGTCGCCAAGCTCACGGCGAAGGGCGAGACCCAATTCAGCGCCATGGCTGCCGCTCATGAAGGCTGGCTGCGCGACATGATGGCAGATGTGGAGCCCGCAATCGTTAGCGAGCTGTGGCAGGATATCGGTGCGGTGAAATCATCCGTCAGCAATCATCTTTCAGGTGTCGATTTCGATTGATGCTGGCCCTTATCTGGCACGTTCGCTCTTGAACTTCTTTTCAAGCACGCTGACGAGGCGGACCATCGGCCAGAGCAGGATGATGTAGATCAGCGCGGCCATGATCAGCGGCGATGGGTTGGCGTAGAAGCCTTGGGCGTTCTGCCCTTCTTTCAGCAGTTCCGGCAAAGCCACGGTCGAAGCAAGCGACGTATCCTTGAACATCGATACGCAATTGCTCGTCGTCGGTGGGATGACGATGCGGACCGCTTGCGGCAGCACGACCTTGTAGAGCGTGATCAGGAAGGGAATGCCGAGAGCGGCGGCCGCCTCGAACTGGCCGCGCGGCACGCTTTCGATTCCTGAGCGGAAGACTTCGGCCGAGTAGGCGGCCAGCACGATCGAGAAGCCGAGGATCGCCGACCACCATGCGGAAAAGCTGATGCCGACGAAGGGTAGCGCGTAATAGATCAGGATCAGCACGACCAGCATCGGCATGGCGCGCATGATGTCGATATAGGCGATCATCAGGAGCTGCAGCGGCTTGGGGGCATAGAGGCGCACCAGGCTGACGACGAGGCCGCCGGTGACGCCGATCAGGATGCTGACCACGCCGAGGGCGATGGTCATCCAAAGCCCGCGTAGCAGCTGCGGGAAGGCCGAGATCATGACGTCGGAATTGAAGAAGGTATCGACGAAAGACATTGGCACTCCCGCGTGCGAAACGAAGACGAGGTTTCCTGCATCCACGCCGGTCGTCGCGACCGGCGCAGTCTCATTTCAATAATGATCTTTTGATCACGCTTTGGGGATCGGCAGTTCGGTCACGGTGGAGGAGCCCGCAGGCGCTTTGCTGCCGAACCACTTCTCGTGGATCTTATCCAGCGTGCCGTCCTTCTTCATCGCGGTGATCGCATCGTTGATCTTGGCGACGAGTGGCGAATCCTTGGTCATCATCAGGCCGTATTGTTCGCCGGTCTTGATGCGATCCTTGATGGCGAAGCCCTTGGTCTTGACGAAGAGATACTGCATGCCCGGGATGTCGCTGACGACGGCGTCGATGCGGCCTGCGCCGAGATCAAGGAACATGTCCTGCTGCGAGTTGTAGCCCTTGACGTCGGCAAAACCCTGCGCGGCCTTGTTGTCGTTGGCCCATTTTTCACCCGTGGAACCCGAAAGTACGCCGATAGTTTTGCCCTTGAGATCGGCAAGCGCCTTGATCGCGCTGCCATCCTTGGCGGCGACGCCCATATCGGAGTCGTAATAGGGCTGGGTGAAGGACTGCGACTTCAGGCGTTCCGGCGTAATCGTGATGGACGAGATCGCCACGTCGATGCGCTTGGAACTGGTTGCCGCAAACAGGGCCTGAAAGCCGTAGTCGGCGATATTAGTGGTCATGCCGGCGCGCTTGGCCGCTTCGTTGACGATGTCGACCTCGAAGCCTTCGAAGCTGCCATTCGCGGTCTTGTATTCGAAGGGCGGGTTGTTGGGATAGGAGCCGACGTTCAGCACATCGGCGGCATAGGCGAAGTGGCTTCCGCCGGCCAGGCCGACGGCGGTCGCGAGGACCAGCAGACTGCGACGAGTAATGGGCATTTTCTTGGTCTCCCTCTGGTTATGGCTGCGGGCTTTTCCTCTCACCCGCGGGGTATTCCGTCCGCCCGACCGGCGGCCGTATCATGTCATGGTGTTGACCATGCGATCGAGCGCGATGCGCATCTGTTCGGTGTCGCGGAATGTGCACATGCGCAGGAACGCGCGTGATGCCTCGCCAAAGTGATATCCAGGCGCCAGGCCGACGCGGGCCGTTTCAAGAATGCGCTCGCACAGCGCCGTTGCGTCGGGCTCGCCCTGCAGTGCGAAGAAGGCATACATGCCGCCGCGCGGCTTTTCCGGCAGGATAATGCCGGGTATTTTCGGCAGCTTCTCATAGGCTAGATCGAGGCCCGTCTTGATGCGCCCGCGGATTTCTGAAACCAGCGGCTCGCCTTCACGAAGGGCGGCGGCGGCACCGGCCTGAACCATGGCCGAGGTGCCGCTGTTGATATACTGCGTCATGGCGCCAAGCTGGTCGGCAACGGCAGATGGGTGTGTCAGCCAGCCGACGCGCCAGCCGGTCATCGCCCAGGCTTTCGAGAAGCTGTTGATCGCGATGACGCGATCGCCATCCTCGGCCACTTGCAGGATCGAAGGGGCAATGTCGCCATCGAAATAGAGGCGGGCATAGACCTCATCGGAAATGATCCAGATGCCGGTGCGGCGGCTGAAATCCAGCAGTGCCTGCATTTCCTCGCGCGACGCTGTCCAGCCCGTGGGGTTGGAGGGCGTCGACAGGAAGATGGCGCGGGTGCGGGCATCGCAACGGGCAAAAAGCTTGTCGAGATCGAGGCGCCAATCGGTATCGAAATCGAGTGACACAGCGCGGGGCTCGCCGCCGATCAGATGGATGGCGTTATGGATGTTCGGCCATTGCGGCGCGACATAGACGACATTGGTGCCGACATCGACGAGCAGTTCAAGCGCCATGTAGAGCGCCTGCATGCCGCCGGGGGCGACCGTCGTGCGTTCGATCGGGATGGGGCGGCCGTGCCAATGCGTCTGATAGTCGGATAAGGCTTCGTTCAGCGTCGCCAACCCGCGCATATTCGGAACGTAGAAAGTTGCGCCGTCGTCGAGCGCTTTCTTCGCAGCATCGCGGATGAACTCCGGCGTCACGATATCGCCTTCGCCGAACCAGAGCGGAATGACGCCGCCGAGTTCGCGGGCGCGCTTGGCGAGCACGGCGATATTGTCGGTGCGCATGTCGCGGATCTGGGCGCGAATGCCTTCAAGAGCATCGCGGCCCGTCATCGCGTTCGGCAGGTTATGCTGCGGTAGAGACAAGAAATTTCCCCTGGGAATTCTGTATTGGAGGGTTCAAACGGCTGCGGCAGCTTTCACTTGAGCAACCCCTCAATTTCGAATGGTTATCCAAAAGCCGTCGTATTTCAAGGACAAATTTTAAGCTTAAAAAGTCTGGCGTCTTGCTCGATTTTCTATTGCCCCTCGAAGTGGTAACACTCTGAAAGAGATCATCTTTCTTTCGTCTCCTTCATATGCTTGACCTGTTTCGCGGCATCGACACCGGCGGCCAGACTGGCGCCGAGAAACATCGTGTCGCTCGCGAGAATGAAGAAGCTGATACCGGCTTCGAACCATGCGCCGATATCATCGGGCGAGGGGCGGAAGATGCCGACTGCGCGGCCGGCGGCCAAAGTGGTTTCGGTGATGGTTCTGATCGCCGCATCGAGCCTGTCCTTGCCGGTTGGTCCCATGGCGTCGATCGAAACGGAGAGATCGCCGGGGCCGATGAAGATGAGGTCGACGCCGTCAACGGCGACGATCTCGGCTATATTGGCAAGCCCCTCGGCCGTCTCGACCTGGATCGCAAGCAGCAGTTCTTCATTGGCTTTCGCGAGATAGTCCGGAATGCGGTAGCCATAGGCGGCTGCACGACCCGGGCCGACGCCACGGGCACCGAGCGGGGGATAGCGGGTGGCCTTGACGGCGGCGCGCGCCTGTTCCGCCGTTGAAACGCGCGGCACGAGAACGCCTGCAGCGCCGGCATCCAGGACGGTTGCGATATCCTCAGCCGTATGGCCGGGCACGCGGACCATGGCGGGAACGCGATGGACATCGGCGGCGCGGATCAGATCCTCGATGCGTTCGCGGCTGATCTGCGAATGCTCCCAGTCGATGCAGAGGAAATCGATGCCGGAGGCTGCCGTGACTTCGATGGCGACCGGATGCGGAATAGCCGCAAACGTACCAATCAGCAGCTTCTGCTCGATACAGTTCCGGCGGAAATCGCTCATCGTCATCCTCATTTTAGCGGTCTCCCGACGAGGGATAGACCGAAAGATACAACTGCGAAACGGCAATCTGTTCTGCGTTCAGAACAGCTTTTCGTGCCATCAAGCAGCGGCACGGAAGCATTGCGGTGGCGGAGTTGTTCGGGCGCCGCCACCGCTCTGAGGCACGGCTTACTTGCGACGCGCCATGATCTCGGTCAGGACCGCGTCGAACCGCGCGATCTCTTCGACCTTGTTATAATGCACCAGCGACACGCGGATGGCACCCGTTTCCATGGACAAGCCAAGGCGCTTCATCAGGCGTGGTGCGAACATGTGGCCGTCACGCAGGCCGATGCGCTGCTTGCCCATCTCGTCTGCGAATTCCTGCGGCGTGATGCCCGGCATGTTGAAGCAGATCGTGGGAACGCGTTGCTCCAGGCGGTTCTCGTCGGAGATGCCGTAGATGGTGGCACCGTGGCGCTTCAACACGGCAATCATCTCGCGCGACAGCATCTGTTCGTATTGGCGGATTGCGCCCATGGCGGCGGCGAGCGCCTCGCGACGGCTGTGGTTGCCATCAGGCAGGAACCGACGGCCGAGCGCTTCGAGATATTTGACCGCCGCGTTCATGCCAGCGACGTTCTCATAGGTGAAGGTGCCGACCTCGATCTTATAGGGCGGGACGTCCGGAATGAAGTCTTCCTTGAATGTGGGAAGCTTGACCAGCGCGTCGTAGCGGCCCCAGAGGAAGCCCATATGCGGCGAGAAATTCTTGTAGCCGGAGCAGACGAGATAGTCGCAACCCCAGGCCTGCACGTCGATCAGGCCATGCGGGCCGTAATGGACGCAATCGAGGAAGGTTTCGGCGCCGGCTGCCTGTGCCAGTTTGCAGACGGCTGCGACATCGACGATCGTGCCGATGGAATGCGCGGTGACGGTACAGGCGACGAGGCGGGTCTTGTCGTTCAGCAGCGGCTTCAGATCTTCCACATGCAGTGTGCCGTCCTCGCGCATGCGCCACCAGACGATCTTGGCGCCATCGGCCTCCAGCGCCATCCAGGTTGCGATGTTGGCATCGTGATCCATGTCGGTGACGACGATCTCGTTGCGTTCGCCGAGCAGCTTGGCAATGCCGAGGCTGACAAGACGGATGAAGGAGGTGGCGTTCTGGCCGAAGGAGATTTCTTCCGGGCGATAGGCATTGACCAGCATGGCGACGCTTTCGCGGGCTTCTTCCAGATTGCGGTCGACACCCTGGCTGTGCTGGTATTTCGCCATGCGCTGGACGTTGAAATCGATGAGGTGATTGGCAACAGCATCGACGACAGACTGCGGCACCTGCGCGCCGCCCGCATTATCGAGAAAGACGAAATCGCCCGCCTTCCGGATGGCGGGGAACATGGCACGAACCTCGTCGACCGGGAAGCTGTTGTGAGCGGCGAATTGCGATGCGGAAGCGGCGGAGCTCATGGGATCTCGCTCTGGATGTTGGGATTGGAACCTCAATTTTGATCATTTGATCACAAAATACTTTAAGGTTCAACCAAATTTCTGATTCTCTTCTAGCAAGCTTAGCGGCGGCCGGAGCCTTTGCGCGGCTCGTCCTGCGTGGTCGGGCAATAATCCTGCAGGATTTCGTGGGTGCGTCTAATATCGGCGACGACGCCGTCGCGAGCTGCGGCGAAGTCTCCCGCCTTCAACGCCTTGACGATGGCAACATGCTCGCCGGCAGGGTCAAGCTCGCCGCTGCGCATCAAAGGTTCGACGGAGGCTGAGAGCATGCGCATATAGGGGCCGAAACGCAGCCATAAGGTCTCGATCAGCTGCAGCAGTACCTCGGAGCCAGAGGCGCGGTAGATGGTGAAGTGGAACTGCTGGTTCTTGGCCATCAGGTCGTAGATGTTGGCGCCGAGGCCGATCACATGCTGCTCGCCGGCGATGCGTTCCAGTGCGGCGATATCTGTAGGGGTCAGGTTCGGGATGCCGAGCTCGGCGGCGAGCCCTTCCACGGCGATGCGGGCGCGGCAGAGATCGTCCAGGCGGGCAAGCGTGACGATAGGGATGCGGGCCGAGCCATTGGCGGCAATCTCAAGCGCATTTTCGGCCGCCAGCCGGCGCAGGGCTTCGCGCACCGGCATATTGCTGGTGCCGAAGGTTTCGGCGAGCGAGGCGATGGTCAGCGTCTGGCCGGGATCGAAATTGCCTGCCATCAGCGCGTTTCGCAGCTGCTGATAGACGCTCTCCTGGATCGTCGTTCTGGAGGACACCGGTTCCAGGGCTATGCGCACGCTTGTTTCCTCTCCGTCTTTCGGGACTCGTTCATGGTAGAACGAAGGGTGGGCGGAAGGAAAGGGTTCTCTGAGCGGCGGTCAGGCTTCCTCGGTCTCCCAGCCTTCGTCATCGGCCGGGCCATTCTTCGTCCGAGGCTTGTGTAAGCCGAGCCCAACGCCGATGAGGGCGAGTGCCCCGCCGATAGCGTGATAGGAATACAGTTGTTCTCCAAGCAGCGCCCAGGCCAGCACTGCAACGACGATTGGCAGGAGATTGATCAGCAGCGACGTCCGGCCTGCTCCGAGCCTCTGAATGCCGATCATCCAGCAGAGGGGCGCGAGGAGAGAGGTCGGGATCGCGGCATAGAGGATCAGCGGCAGGTTGGCCGTGGTGATCGGCGAGATATCGCCCATCAGGAAGATCGGGATCAGCAACAGGGTTGAAAAGCCGATCTGCCAGAAAAGCTGCTGCCACATCGGAAACGGCATCGCCCACCGTCTCAGCATCACGCCATAAAGCGCATTCGAAAGGACGGCAACGATCATCAGGCCATCGCCGATATGGAATCCGCCATTCGCAAGACGCATCGGATCGCCCTGCGATGTCAAATAGACGAGTCCGATCAATGAAATGCTGCCGCCCATAAGGCTTGTCGCAGTCAGTTTTTCAGCGGCCAGCAGGCTTGCGAAAAACGTCGACAGCAACGGCATCAGAGCAACAATGACGCCCATGTTGACGGCGGAAGTCGTCTTAGCTGCCTCATAGGCAAGGCTCTGGTAGATCACCATGCCGAGTGCGCCGAGAACGGCAAGCTTTAGCCAGTACTCGCGTATCAGCGCGCGGTTGCGCCATGCCGCCCGGCCGACGAAGGGCAGGAGGACGATGAATGCGAGCAGCCAGCGGTAGAAAGAGATGGAACCTGGAGATATCACGCCGGCGGATGCCTTGGTGACAACGGTATTGCCGGACCAGATGAGCACCGTCAGCAGGGGCGCGAGCCCGGCGGTGCTTATTATGGATGCGGAAGCATTCTGCTCGGTGCTCATATGAATAGTCTCTGCGTCTTCTGGCTTCTGGCGAAACAAAGGAAGGCGGATAGGGCTCGCCGTCCCGAAGGTCTTGTACCGCTTGTCCGAATTCCGGTATATAACGAGATTAAGACAAGTGGTAGTGAAATGAGGACATGTCCAGCAGGCCTCCACGCATCGAGGGCGATCCGCCGAACCCGGTTTCCTTCCGAACCGAGAACTATCGGGCGGGTACGGTCTTTCCAAAAAAGAGCCAGCCCTGGGGCGAGCTCAATTATGCGCTTATCGGCGTCTGCGACTTCGATATTCAAGGCAGACGCTATTTGTCGCCGCCACATTATGCCATCTGGCTGCCGCCGGATACGATGCACGGTGCTTATAACCAGCACGATCTGCGCTATGTGACCGTCTATATCGAACGCGCCCTTTGCGCCGACCTGCCGGACAAACCTTCCACGCTCAGCATCAGCTCGCTGTTGAAGGCGATTCTGGCGGATTTCGCGGCCCGCGAGGTCACCATACCGGAAACGGCCGAAGATCTCAGGCTTGCACAGGTTCTGGTCGATCAGATTCGCCTGGCGCCGCGCTGCGAGAGCTATCTGCCGCTTTCCGACGATCCGCTGCTCGGTCCAGTCCTGAGCGCATTGCAGGCCGATCCCGGCGACCGGCATTCCCTGACGGAATGGGCGCGCCGGATGGGGACGACCGAGCGTACGCTGTCGCGCCGGTGCCAGGTGGATCTAGGCCTTTCCTTCAACGAGTGGCGGCAGCGATTGAAGCTCGTTGCCGCGCTGTCGATGATCGAGGCCGGTGAGCCCGTGTATCGGATTGCAGCGCAGTTGGGTTACGGCAATGCGTCGGCCTTCATCGCCATGTTTCGCAGACTGACTGGCACAAGCCCGACACAGATGCGCTAATTTCAGGTTTCAATCAAAACGATCTCCAGCTTGCGCAGTTCTTCCGGATCGGCCATCGCGTCGATGACGGTAATCATGCCATCTGCATTGAAGGTGCAACGAAGAGCGATGCGCAGCTGTCCGTCGATGACAACGATGGCACCCACCGCGCCGTTGATGACCGCCAGCCGCGCTCCCCGCGCACGGCCCTGGAAGGTCTTGGCGACATCCACGCGCCCGCGGATTTCGCCGGCCGCCCCCGTGCGGGCGGCAACCACATCCGGCCTGAAGATGGCTTGGGGATCGAGGACGGCGAGCAGCGCCTGCAGGTCGCCGTCACGCGAGGCTGTGAAGAAGGCATCGACGACGTGGCGCTGGCGGGTAAGGTCAGCCTCCGTTGTTGATGGCGTATTCTGCACACGGCGGCGGGCGCGGCTCGCAAGCTGGCGTGTCGCGACCGTCGTGCGCCCCAGAATCGGGGCAATGTCATCGAAAGGGACGTCGAACATATCGTGCAGGACGAAGGCGAGCCGCTCGGCCGGGTTCAGTTTTTCCAAGACGACCAGAAGAGCGAGGCCGACGGAGTCTGCCAGCAAGGCATCCTGTTCCGGGTCGATGCCGTTTCCTGCCTCAGGCGCCACCATCGGCTCGGGAGCATGGATCGTCAGCTGCTCCTCGCGGCGGGATTTGCGAGCTCGCAGCAGATCGAGGCAGATACGCGCCGTGACTGTTGTCAGCCAGCCGCTCAGATTTTCGACGTCAGACCTATCGCTCCTCATCAGGCGCAGCCATGCTTCCTGCACTGCATCTTCGGCCTCCGTGCGCGAGCCGAGCATGCGGTAAGCGACGGCGCGCAGATGCGGCCGGTTCGCTTCGAATTTTTCGGCCTGCCACTTTTTTTCGTCCATCGGTCACATCTCCTCATTCTGCTCCGTCAAACCCATGACGAACGAAATCCCGCCGGTGTGACATCGGATCGGCGGGAAAATGCATCGTCGGAAGATGAGCCGCAACAGGGCTCTCACAATCAGAGGAAAGAATTATGCAAGCTCGTATGAAGAACCCAGTCCTCGTTCTGCCCGAAACCTTGCAGGCGCTCTTGGCCGTCAGCAATTCGATTAAAGATCGCGGCTTGTCGGAAAACATCATGGATCTCGTGCATCTGCGGGTCAGCCAGATCAATGGCTGCAGCGTCTGCACCGACATGGGCTTTCGCAAGCTGCAGAAAGATGGCGAGACCATGGAGCGCATCGTCGGTGTCTCCGCGTGGCGCGAAATGCCTTATTTTTCCGATGCCGAACGCGCGGCTCTGGCGCTCGGAGAAGCGGTCACCCGACTTGCCGACCGGCCGGATGCCGTCACCGATGAAATCTGGAACGAGGCCGCAAGACACTACGACGAAAAGGCGCTCTCTGCCCTCATCGTCGCGATTGCGATCGACAACGTCTGGAATCGCTTGAACTCAACGGTCCGCCAGCAGGCTGGTGCTTCCTGGAACTGATTGTTCGCAATCGGCGCCACCTTCTTCCGAAAGAGTGAAGAAGGTGGTCTGCCTCTCAAGCTTCGCCGACCCGCGAGGTTGCCAGCAATTTCGCCAGCCAGTCGACGAAAACGCGCACCTTGTTGCTCAGATGCCGGTTGGGCGGATAAACGATGTGCATGGGCAATGTCGGCCGAGTCCAGCCGGAGAGGACCGGCACGAGGTCGCCCTTGGCAAGGGCGTCCCGCGCCATGAAGCTTGGAACCTGCGCGATGCCGAGACCGGTCATGGCTGCTTGCAAATAGCTGCGGCTGTCATTGACCGAGAGGATGTAGCGCGGAGTGATTTCCAACGACTCGTTGCCGCGCTCGAAGAGGAAAGGAATCGTGCGGCCGGTTTGCGCACGGAAATAGCTGACCGCGTAGTGACTGGTTTCCAACTCCTCCGGCCGTTCCGGGATGCCGTGCTTCTCGATGTAAAGCGGAGCGGCGCAGGTGACGAGATGGATCTCGCCGACACGACGGGCGATCAGCGACTGGTCGCTCGGCATGCCGGCTCGCAATGCGCAATCGACATTCTCGGCCAGATAGTCGACCAATCGGTCGCCGACGCCGAGGTCTATATGAATATCCGGATATCGCTGGTGGAAATCGCAAAGCGCCGGCATGACGATCTTTTCGGCGAAGGCGCCGGCCATTTCCACGCGCAGGCGGCCGCTTGGCAGGCTCTGCGAATTGCTGATGCTGCCGTCCAGTTCCTCAATCTCGGAGAGGATCTGAATCGCCCGCTCGTAATAGAGTGCGCCATCCGTCGTCACCATGACGCGTCGGGTCGTACGGTTGAGGAGTTTCGCGTGCAAATGCGCCTCCAGCGACTGGATGAGCGTCGTCACCGTCGCTTTCGGCATGGAGAGGGCGGCTGCGGCGCGGGTAAAATTGCCCGTCTCCACCACACGCGCGAATGCCCGCATTGCTGATAACTGGTCCATTCCATGATGTCCCTCGACCCGATGAAAAAGAGGTCGATTGTTTGTAATGGTGAATAGTCTGATCGAATATAGGCTACTTATTCTCGAAGCGGAATAACAATATGTTGTTTCGTAAGTTGTTGCAATGCGGCATGGGGGCGCCAAAGACCGCATTTCGAGAATATGGTCGCAAAGCGTGGTAAACCGCTTTTTGGATTGGAACATATTCGCTCGAGCAGACAGGGATTTGGGTCGATGAGTGCGCCGTGGAAAGATGTTGTGCTGGAAAACGTGCCAACGGGGCCGGTGGAAGCGCGGATCTACAACGGTGAAGGTTTGAAGAAGGCGGCACCCCTTGTGCTCTATCTGCACGGCGGCGCTTTTCTTGATACCTGTCACGCGACCAACAGGCCGGTGGCGGCAAGCCTCGCTGAGGCTGGGGCCATCGTGGTTGCGGCGGATTATACCAGCTGCAATCAGAATGCTTTTCCGAAGGTGCTGGAATGCGCCTACGGGCTTCTCGCCTACCTCAGCAACAAGCGGAACATGCTTGCGCTGGGCGGAGCGAAAAAATCGCTGCTGTTTGTCGCCGGAGAGGAATCGGGTGGCAATGTTGCAGCGGGCGTCGCTTTAAAGGCGCGCGATCAAATACCGGGTTCGTTGGACGGACAGGTTTTGATATCGCCTTTGCTTGATCCCTTCATGGGGTCGAAATCTTTCCTCCAGGCGGAGGAAAGCGGCATGCGCGAGCGCTGGACGGAGGGTTGGAACCGTTACCTGGGTTTCCTGGGCGGTGTCTGTCACCCCTATGCAGCGCCTCGATACTGTTCGCGGCTTTCGGGCCTCGCGCCGGCATTGGTGCTCACGGCCGAGGACGACCCGCTCCGCGACGAGAGCATGGAATACGGCAGTCGGCTGAAAGCGGCTGGCGTCCGTGTTCGCCAGCAAGTCCTTCCCGCCGGGACAGGCTGGCCCACTCTCTATGGCGGGCAGTCGAAGGACAAGCCTTCATGGCAGCAGGATATCTGCTGTTGTTTCAAGGGTTTTGTCGAAGACGTGCAGGCTTGATCGACTAGGGTATGCGGTCCGCGAGGGATGAGCGCGGATTGGACTGATGTCGAAGGCATGAGACCGGAGCGATGGTCACGCGGATGCGCGGTGCTTCGGCCCCTGATTTTATTGAGACGATAGGAATTTGTGGTCCCGTGTCCCAAGCCGGGGCCAAAGGAGAGACTAACATGAAGTCCAACGGTAAGAGCTGGGCCCTGTGGGGCGCCGGCATGGGTGTTGCTGCGGCTGTTGCAGGCGCAGCCTTCTATCTGGAGCTGCCGCGCGGCGCTCAGGCAACCGAGGCGGCGAGCCAGGCGGCACCGCCGGCTATCCCCGTTACGGTTGCTGCCGTCGAGCCGCGCGACGTCACATCCTGGCAGGAATTCTCCGGCCGGCTCGAAGCCATTGACCGCGTCGAGATCCGGCCGCGCGTGGCTGGGGCGATCCAGTCCGTGCATTTCCGCGAGGGCGCCTTGGTCAAGCAGGGTGACCTGCTTGTCACGATCGATCCCGCACCTTATGAGGCGGCCGTCGCCCAGGCTCAGGCGCAGGTCGGCGCGGCGAAAGCCACTCTCAACCTGACGAAAGTCGAGGTCGACCGTGGCCAGAAGCTCTTCGACAACAAGACGATCTCGCAGAGCGATATGGACACGCGCGCCAGCAACTATGCTGCGGCGGAAGCCAATCTGAAGGCCGCGCAAGCAACCTTGCAGACAGCGCAGCTCAATCTCGACTACACGCAGGTCCGCGCCCCGATCGCTGGCCGCGTCGGCAAGATCGCCGTCACCGTCGGCAACCTCGTTGCAGCCGGCGCGTCCTCTTCAGTACTGACGACGCTCGTTTCGGTCGACCCGATCTATGCGAGCTTCAGTGCCAACGAACAGACCGTGACCCAGGCGCTGTCCGAACTGCCGGCTACCGGCGGCATCGTTCCGCCAGTCGAGCAGATCCCGGTTCAGATCGGTACGGCAAGCGACAACGGCACGCCGATCAAGGGCAAGTTGCAGTTGATCGACAACGAGGTCGATGCGGCGAGCGGCACCGTCAGCGTTCGAGCCGTCTTCGACAATCCGGGCGGCCGTCTCATCCCCGGCCAGTTCGTGCGGGTTCGCATGGGCCAACCGAAGGCCGAGAACAAGATCGTCATCGACGACCGTGCAGTCGGCACCGACCAGGATAAGAAGTTCGTCTTCGTCGTGGATGGCGAGAACAAGGTCAATTACCGGCAGGTCCAGCTCGGATCGGTGGTCGACGGTCAGCGAGTGATCGAGAACGGCCTGAAAGCCGGCGAAAAGATCGTCGTCAACGGGCTGCAGCGCATCCGTCCCGGTGCGGTCGTCGCGCCGCAGTTGGCAGAGAAGGTCGCGACCGCTCAGTAAGACTTCGCCTTCTGCCCGTGGGCAGAAGGCCGACATTCCAAAATCACATGATCCGCCGGCGGCTCTCAAATCGTCGGACGGGAATTTTGCATCCGTTCTTACCCCAGAGGGGGCTTTGATATGAACATCTCCAGATTCTTTGTCGACCGTCCGGTCTTTGCCGGTGTTCTTTCGGTCCTCATCGTGGTCGCCGGCCTGATCGGCCTCAGAGCGCTGCCGATCTCCGAATATCCAGAGGTCGTGCCCCCGTCGATTGTCGTGCGTGCCACCTATCCCGGTGCTAACCCGACCGTCATCGCCGAAACGGTGGCGACGCCGCTTGAAGAGCAGATCAACGGCGTCGAGGGCATGCTCTACATGTCCAGCCAAGCGACATCGGACGGCGTTCTTAATGTGACCGTCACCTTCAAGCTCGGCACCGATCCGGACAAGGCGCAGCAGCTCGTGCAGAATCGCGTTTCGCAGGCCGAGCCGCGCCTACCCACGGAAGTCCGTGCTCTCGGCATCACGACCGTCAAGAGCTCGCCCGACTTCATCATGGTCGTCAACCTCGTCTCGGACGGGGCCGACCACGACATCACCTATCTGCGAAATTATGCGACCCTGAACATCAAGGATCGGCTCGCCCGGATCGAGGGCGTCGGGCAGGTGCAGGTCTTCGGCGCCGGCGATTATTCCATGCGCGTGTGGATCGATCCGCAGAAGGCGGCCGAGCATAATCTTGCCGCCGGCGACATCAGCAATGCGATCAGCTCCCAGAACGTCCAGGCTGCGGCCGGCATCATCGGTGCCTCACCCAGCCGGCCGGGCGTGGATCTGCAGCTCAACGTCAATGCCCAGGGCCGCCTGCGCACGCCCGAGGAGTTCGGCAACATCATCGTCAAGACGGGCGCCAATGGCGAGATCACCCGCCTTCGCGACGTCGCTCGCGTCGAGCTGGGTGCGGAAGACTATACGCTGCGTTCGCTGCTCGACGGCAAGCCGGCGGTCGCCGTCGCGGTTCTCCAGGCGCCCGGTTCGAACGCGATCGAGATCGCGAACAACGTGCGCTCGACCATGGACGTGCTGCAGCAGGCCATGCCGGCGGGCGTCAAGTATGAGATCGTCTACGACACGACGAAATTCGTCCGCGCCTCGATCGAGAAGGTTATCGACACGCTGCTCGAAGCCATCGCGCTCGTTGTCCTGGTGGTCATTCTGTTCCTGCAGACATGGCGCGCCTCGATCATCCCGCTGATCGCCGTTCCGGTGTCGATCATCGGCACCTTTGCCGTGATGTATGTCTTCGGCTTCTCGATCAACGCGCTCAGCCTCTTCGGCCTGGTGCTGGCGATCGGTATCGTCGTGGACGACGCGATCGTGGTGGTGGAGAACGTCGAACGCAATATCGAGGCCGGGCTCAATCCGCGAGACGCCACCTACAAGGCCATGAAGGAAGTCTCCGGTCCGATCATCGCGATCGCGCTGGTCCTCGTCGCGGTTTTCGTGCCGCTCGCCTTCATCTCCGGCCTCTCCGGCCAGTTCTACCGCCAGTTCGCGCTGACGATCGCCATCTCGACCGTCATCTCGGCCTTCAACTCGCTCACCCTGTCTCCTGCGCTGGCATCCCTGCTCCTGAAGGGCCACCATGCGCCGAAGGATCGGTTGACGCGGATCATGGACGCGGTCTTCGGCTGGTTCTTCCGCGGCTTCAACCGGGCGTTCGGAGCCGGTTCGAAATATTACGGCAAGGGCGTCGGCCGCCTGGTGTCGCGCAAGAGCATCGTCATGGTGGTCTATCTCGCGCTGGTGGGCGCGACCTATAGCCTGTTTACAACGGTTCCAGGCGGTTTCGTGCCGTCGCAGGATAAGCAGTATCTGATCGGCTTTGCACAGTTGCCGGATGCCGCAAGCCTTGACCGTACGGAAAGCGTGATTAAGCGCATGACGGATATCGCGTTGAAGCAGCCTGGCGTTGCCAATGCGATCGCCTTCCCGGGTCTGTCGATCAACGGCTTCACCAATTCCTCGAATGCGGGCATCGTTTTCGTAACGCTGAAGGACTTCGACGAGCGCAAGACGCCGGACCTTTCGGGCGGGGCGATCGCCATGGCACTGAATCACAAGTTCGGCGCCATCCAGGATGCCTTCATCGCCATGTTCCCGCCGCCGCCGGTGAACGGCCTCGGTACGACAGGCGGCTTCAAGCTGCAGATCGAAGATCGCGCCGGCCTCGGCAACCAGGTGCTCGATCAGGCGGCCAAGGCAGTGATCGCCAAAGCCTACCAGACACCGGAACTCACCGGCATTTTCTCGAGCTTCCAGATCAACGTGCCGCAGCTCTTTGCTGATCTCGACCGCGCCAAGGCCGAGCAGCTCGGGGTCTCCGTCACCGACGTCTTCCAGGCACTGCAGATTTATCTCGGTTCGCTCTATGTGAACGACTTCAACGCCTTCGGCCGCACCTACAGCGTCCGTGTGCAGGCCGATGCCAAGTTCCGCGCACAGCCGGAAGATATCGGCCAGTTGAAGGTTCGTTCGGCATCGGGTCAGATGATTCCGCTTTCAGCCCTGCTGAAGGTGGATGCCACGACCGGTCCGGAACGCACGAACCGCTATAACGGCTTCCTGGCAGCCGACATCAATGGTGGTCCGGCGCCCGGTTTCTCGTCGGGCCAGGCACAGGCGGCGATCGAGAAGATCCTGCACGAGACGCTGCCGCCCGGCATCGACTTCGAATGGACTGATTTGACCTACCAGCAGATCCTGGCGGGCAATTCCAGCGTCGTCGTCTTCCCGCTGGCGCTGCTCCTGGTCTTCCTCGTATTGGCTGCCCAATATGAGAGCCTGACCTTGCCGCTCGCCATCATCATGATCGTGCCGATGGGCGTCTTGGCGGCGCTGACCGGCGTCTGGCTCACGGGTGGAGACAACAATATCTTCACCCAGATCGGCCTGGTGGTGCTGGTCGGCCTGTCGGCAAAGAACGCCATCCTGATCGTGGAATTCGCCCGCGAGCTGGAATTCGAGGGCCGCACGCCGGTCCAGGCCGCGATCGAAGCCAGTCGCCTGCGCCTGCGCCCGATCCTGATGACCTCCATGGCCTTCATCATGGGTGTCGTGCCGCTGGTCACCTCGACCGGTGCCGGTGCCGAAATGCGCGCTGCCATGGGTGTCGCGGTGTTTGCCGGCATGATCGGCGTGACCTTCTTCGGCATCTTCATGACGCCCGTGTTCTACGTGCTGACCCGTCGACTGACGGGCAACCGTCCGCTGAAGCAGCATCCGCACAATGACAACGAGCATTCGGCGGAGGTACTCCCGATCGCCGCCGAATAGGGGCCGTGCCGAACCGACCTCCAGTCCTCGACAGGCCAGGGGCGGGACCTTAAGGTCCCGCCTTTTCTTATCTACCGGCCTATTGCGAATTCAGTGCCGAAGAATTTTCGGTCGGGCCACCGATTTTCTTTGCATGCTGGCACCATAGGTTTATCAAGCTCTTGGATGATTTGATTGACGTACATCGGGCATGAGGAGCGGCCCGTCGGCGCAAAAACCCAAAGGGCGATAGCATATAGCCTCGGGGCTCGTGCGCCGCATTCGGAGGATAGTCTATGAGCGGCAGGAAGATCGCTTTTCTC
Organism: Rhizobium sp. ERR 1071; assembly: GCF_007828675.1. Taxonomy (NCBI): domain Bacteria; kingdom Pseudomonadati; phylum Pseudomonadota; class Alphaproteobacteria; order Hyphomicrobiales; family Rhizobiaceae; genus Rhizobium; species Rhizobium sp. ERR 1071. Next base: position 323,643 of record NZ_VITM01000002.1, read on the forward strand.
GGCACGGGATTGATGGGGGCGCCGATGGCGCGGCGTCTGCTGGCGGCCGGGTTTGCCGTGACCGTCTGGAATCGCGATCGCAGCAAGGCGGAACCTCTGGCTGCCGACGGTGCAACCGTCGCAGATACGGCGGTGGAGGCGGCGCGAGGCGCCGCGGTGCTTTTCACAATGCTGACGAATGGCGGAGCTGTCGGCGAAGTCCTGTTCGGCAGCGGCGTGGCCGATGTGCTGGAGGCTGGCGCGATCGTTATCGACAACAGCTCGATATCGCCGGCCGTTGCCCGCGAACATGCCTTCAAACTCGCCGAGCGCGGTATCCGACACATCGATGCGCCGGTCTCCGGTGGCGTGGTCGGGGCGGCCGCCGGAACGCTCGCGATCATGGCTGGTGGCGATGCCGGCGTCATCGACAGCGTGCGCGATATCATGGCGCCTCTCGGGCGCGTAACCCGTGTCGGTCCGAGCGGGACAGGCCAGCTCGCAAAACTCGGCAATCAGCAGATCGTTGCCGTGACCATCGGGGCCGTCGCGGAAGCGATGCTACTGGTCGAGGCCGGCGGCGGTTCGCGCGAGGCGTTTCGTGACGCTATTCGCGGTGGGTTCGCCGAAAGCCGGATTCTGGAGCTGCATGGCCAGCGCATGATCGAGCGCAACTTCGAGCCTGGCGGCACCGCCCGCAACCAGCTGAAGGACCTCGATACGGTGCTGGCGGCGGCGCAGAACCTGTCGCTTCATCTGCCGCTGACCGAAGCCGTTCGAGCGGAGTTTGCCGAATTCGTCGAAAACGGCGGTGGCGAGCAGGATCACAGCGGCCTGCTGCAGCATCTGGAAGACAAGAATGCCCGAGGAAAGGCTTGAGGAAGAGATGAGCGATAAGGGTGCATCCAAGCGTCGTCTGCGTTCGCAGGACTGGTTCGACAATCCGGATCGTATCGATATGACGGCGCTCTATCTCGAGCGCTTCATGAATTACGGCATCACGCCGGAGGAATTGCGGTCCGGCAAGCCGATCATCGGCATTGCCCAGAGCGGCAGCGATCTGACGCCCTGCAACCGCCATCACCTCGATCTTGCCAAGCGCGTGCGCGACGGGATTCGCGATGCCGGCGGTATTCCGATCGAATTTCCGACCCATCCGATCTTCGAGAACTGCAAGCGGCCGACGGCTGCGCTCGACCGCAATCTCGCCTATCTCGGCCTTGTCGAAGTGCTCTATGGCTATCCGCTCGATGGCGTCGTGCTGACGACCGGCTGCGACAAGACCACGCCATCGGCATTGATGGCGGCCTCGACAGTCAATATTCCGGCGATCGTTCTCTCCGGCGGTCCGATGCTCGATGGCTGGCATGAGGGTGAACTTGCCGGCTCCGGCACGGTGATCTGGCGTTCGCGCCGCAAACTGGCGGCAGGCGAGATCAACGAGGAGGAATTCATGGAAGCCTCGCTCGCCTCGGCGCCCTCGATCGGCCATTGCAACACCATGGGGACTGCCTCGACCATGAACGCCATGGCGGAAGCGCTTGGCATGTCGCTGACCGGCTGTGCCGCCATTCCCGGCGCCTATCGCGAGCGCGGCCAGATGGCCTATCGCACAGGCCGGCGGGCGGTCGAGCTGGTGCTGGAGGATATCAAGCCTTCGGACGTGCTGACGCGTGAGGCTTTCCTCAATGCCATAAGGGTCAATTCCGCCATCGGCGGCTCGACCAATGCGCAGCCGCATCTCGCCGCTATGGCCAAGCATGCCGGCGTCGAGCTTTACCCCGACGACTGGCAAGTACACGGCTTCGACATTCCGCTGCTCGCCAATGTCCAGCCGGCGGGCGCCTATCTCGGCGAGCGCTTCCATCGCGCCGGCGGTGTTCCGGCCATCATGTGGGAGCTGCTGCAGGCCGGCAAGCTGGATGGTAGCTGTCCGACGGTGACAGGCAGGACGATGGCGGAGAATTTGAAGGGCCGGGAGGCGACGGATCGCGAGGTCATCCGTCCCTTCGGCGAGCCGCTGAAGGAGCGCGCCGGCTTCCTGGTGCTCAAAGGCAATCTGTTCGATTTCGCCATCATGAAGATTAGCGTCGTCTCAGAGGAGTTCCGCAGCCGCTATTTGCAGGAGCCGGGCCACGAAGGCGTGTTCGAGGGCAGGGCAGTCGTTTTCGACGGCTCCGAGGATTATCACAAGCGCATCAACGATCCCGCTCTCGGCATCGACGAAAAGACCATTCTCGTCATTCGCGGCGCCGGGCCGATCGGCTGGCCGGGATCGGCCGAAGTTGTCAACATGCAGCCGCCAGATCATCTTCTAAAAAGGGGCATCAAGAGCTTGCCGACGATCGGCGACGGGCGTCAATCTGGCACGGCCGACAGCCCCTCCATTTTGAATGCCTCGCCGGAAAGTGCGGCCGGTGGCGGGCTTGCCTGGCTCAGGACCGGCGATATCATCCGCATCGATTTCAATCAGGGGCGCTGCGACATGCTGGTGGACGAGGCGGAGATTGCGCGTCGTAAAGGCGATGGCATTCCGGTGGTACCGCCGGATGCGACGCCGTGGCAGCGCATCTATCGTCGTTCGGTCACGCAGCTTTCCGACGGAGCCGTGCTGGATGGCGCCGCCGATTTTCGCGACATCGCTGCCAATCCGCCGCGGCATAACCATTGACAGGCGCCGGCCGCTGGCAAGGATTGCAGTGCTGCTGTTAATTTGGGTAGCTTGCGCAGCCATTAAAGTTCGCGAAAGGGAGTAGTGCAACTATAATTGGCTGCGGTTAGTTAGTCTCTTCAGTTTCCGAACGGGGTGGTGCTCTTTGGCAGAGACGACATCAGGACGAAGCGAAGAAGAGTTCCAGGACCTTTTAAGGAGGCTGGAGCTGGCGCTCGAGGCGTCTCAAATCGGTGTCTGGCAGCATAATGTCAACGAGCAGGAACTGCTCTGGGACTCGCAGATGCACAAGCTCTACGGGACCGGACTTCACGAGCATAGGGTTTCCTCCGACGTCTGGATGAACGCGCTGCATCCGGAGGATATCGAAGGGGCCGTCCACGACTTCGATGTCGCGCTGGCCAGGAAGGGTTTCTATAATTCTCAGTTCCGCATCATCCTGCCCGGAGGCGAGGTGCGTCATCTGCGCTCGCGCGCGCATTATTATGAGGATGCCGAAGGGGCGCCTTCTTTCATCGGCGCGGAATGGGACGTCACCGCCGACGTCCTGCTCAATCGCGAGCTGAGCGGTCAAAAAGCTATCGCCGAAGCGCGTGCCGTTGCATTGGAGCACAGCCGGGCGCGAATAGAACATGCCGCCGATCACGATTATCTCACGGGCCTTCCGAACCGCCGGTATTTCGACCGGCGTCTGGCCGAATTGCGCAACGATGCGTCTATCGGCACTCTTGCAATCCTCCATATCGATCTCGATGGATTCAAGGAGATCAACGACAAATGGGGCCATGCGGCCGGTGATGCCACATTGCAAAGCGCCGCCGCCCGCATTTCCGGAGCGATAACTGCCAACGACATTGTTGCCCGCATCGGCGGTGACGAGTTCGTGGCCGTGCTGGTCAATATCGCCAGTGTCGAAAGGCTTCAGGCGATCGCCGGCGATATTCTATCGCGATTGCGCCGCGAAGTGCGTTTCGGCAACGAGATGCTGAAGATCGGCGCGTCCATCGGCGTGGCGATGGGCCAGACGAGTGGCGCAGGCAATCTTCTGGCAGAATCCGATGTCGCCCTTTTTCAAGCCAAGAAACTCGGCCGCAACCGGGTGGAGTTCTTCACGCCACAGCTCCAGTCCGATCTGCATGCAGAACGCCGCCTGGCCGATGAGTTGCGATTGGCGCCGGTGCTGCGGCAGATCGAGCCCTTCTATCAGATTCAAGTGGATGCGCAGAGCCGCCGCATCGTCGGATTGGAGGCGCTGGCACGCTGGCGGCATCCGGGAAGGGGATTGCTAAGCCCCGTAGCCTTCCTCAAGGTCGCCGATGAATATGGATTTACCGCGGAGATCGATGCGGCCGTGCTGAAGCGCGCACTGGCGGATCGGGCAGCCTGGGTTTCGCAGGGTCTTTCACCGCCGCGCATCGCTGTCAATATCTCCGGTCGCCGGCTTGCCGATCCCGACCTGATCGACGGATTGAGGGCGCTCAGAATACCGCGCCACGCCATCGCCTTCGAGCTGGTGGAGACCATTTTCCTGGATGAACCCGACGAGGCGGTGCTTGCCAATATCGCCGGCATCAAGGAGATGGGAATCGATATCGAGATCGACGATTTCGGTTCCGGTCATGCCTCGCTGATTGGCCTCGTCAAACTCAAACCGAAGCGGCTGAAGATAGATCGGCAATTGGTGACTGCGGTTACGGTGTCCGAGGAGCAGCGTCGTCTTGTCGGCTCTATCATCGAAATCGCACGCACATTGAATGTCGAGGTGGTCGCCGAAGGGGTCGAGACCGAGGATCACGCGCTCGTTCTGGCCGAGGTCGGCTGCGATGAACTTCAGGGCTATGCTATCGGCTATCCTTCTTCCGAAAGCGAGACTGCAGCATTGCTGAAATCGGCCGAGGCGTCGAGCTCGGGGCGGTCTTCAGTCAGCGTTGCCGCACATGCTACTGAAGCTGCAGGGCGAGGATCAGACCATAGCTGATGGCGCCCAGCGTCAACAGCGATAGTGTCGCTGCCGCGATCACGCGGCCGCCGGCATGGGCGACGGAGCGGATGCTAACCGACAGGCCGAGCGCTGCCATGGCGATGACGGTCAGAATACCCGAAACAGTTTCCATCGGTGTCACCAGCATATCCGGGATCAGCCCGAAGGAGCGTAGCGTCATCAATCCCAGGAAGCCGCAGATGAACCAGGGGACCAGAGAATGGTGATGGCCGCTGCTTTCATCGCTGCCTGAGGCTTCAGCCTTGGTGAGGATGCCGAGCAGGAAGATAACCGGGCCGAGCATCAGGACACGGACGAGCTTGACGAGCGTGCCGGTCTGTACAGCGAGCAGGCCGACGGGCGCGGTCGCCGCCAAGACCTGCGGCACGGCATAAACCGTCAGTCCAGCAAGTGTCCCGTATTGCGGTACGCTCATGCCGAAGTGGAAATAGAAAAGCGGCAGCAGGAACACGGCGACAATGCCGAGGACGGCGGTGAAGGCAAGCGCTGCGGCAATCTCCTGCGAGTCGGCCTCGATCACGGGCGCTACGGCCACGATCGCCGAATTGCCGCAGATCGAGTTGCCGCAGGCGATCAAGGTTGCGAGCTTCGGCGGCAGGCCGAGCGCCCGACCGATGAGATAGGTGGCGGCGATCGACAGCACGACGACAATGGCGATCCCGGCGATCAGCCAGACGCCGGCGCCGCGGATCGCCGAAAGGCTGATGGACGCGCCGAGAAGGACGATGGCGATTTCCAGAAGGAACTTGGCGCTGAAATCGACGCCCGGCTTCATGGCCGGCTTCAGCGGCTTGATCGTGCAGACGGCGATGCCGAAGGCGATAGCAAGCACCAGGCTTTCGATCCACCGTCCGCCGAGGAGGCCTACTTCAACATGATCCGCAGCATAGGCCACAAGGGCTACAGCCGAGGTGAGGGCCAAGCCGGGAAGGATCTCGTTTGCGCGTTGAGCGATGGACATGGGTGCCGTCATTCGTGTCTTGTGATTTGGTGACGGCTGGAAAGTCTCATCTGTCGATGTCGACATCCATCGAATATTATCCTATGTTTTATTCGATAAATTAGAATGATTTCCCATGACCTTCGAACAGCTCGCCATTTTCGTCGCCGTCGCGGAGCGAGAGCATCTGACCAATGCCGCCGAAGCGATCCATCTGACGCCATCCGCCGTCAGCTCCGCGATCAAGAACCTTGAGGCCTATTACGGAGTGGAGCTGTTTCATCGCGTCGGCCGTCGGATCGAGCTGACGGAGACGGGACGATCCTTCCTCGGAGAAGCCAAGGCGACGCTCGCACGCGTACGTTCGGCGGAACTGATGCTGTCCGAACTCGGCGGATTGCAGCGCGGTAGGCTCAGTCTCTGCGCAAGCCAGACCATCGCCAGCTATTGGCTACCGCCCTTGCTGATGCGGTTTCGCCGCGATTATCCCGGTATCGAGCTGGATCTGACGATAGGCAATACCCGTACCGTCACCGAAGCGGTTATCGATGGTGCGGCCGAGCTCGGTTTCATCGAGGGGGAAGTGGATGCGCCGGCGCTGTCGATGAAGATCGTCGCACAGGATGCGCTTGTGATCGTCGTGCCGCCACACCATCCCTGGGCGGATGGACGGCAACGGACCACCGCCGACCTTATCAGCGGCACGTCCTGGGTGATGCGCGAGGAGGGCTCGGGCACGCGTTCGGAATTCGAGAACGCGATTGCCAGGCTTGGTGCAAACCCGCGAGATCTCGATGTGGCGCTCGTCCTTCCTTCGAATGAGGCCGTACTGTCGGCGGTTTGTGCCGGGGAAAGCGCCGCGGCTGTTTCCAGTGCTGCGGCTAAGGCCTACCTCGGGCAGGGTTTGCTGGTTCAAGCAACCTTCGATCTGCCCGTCCGCAGCTTCCGGCTGCTGCGCCATAAGGAGCGTCATGCCAGCAAGGCAGCCCAGGCGCTGGAGGCGATGTGCCGGGGTTGACGGTGACGAATCTGTATATTCGACTCGACTAATAAGAGAGTTGAATGCTAGCGTGATGCTCGGTAACCGATAGGCGCACTCGGCCGGCGTCAGGATCCGAGGATGTATCGATGGCAACCTATACCTGGACAGGCAATATCTCCAAAGATGTGTGGATTGATCCTGGGAACTGGTCTCCCAATGGGGTTCCCGGCGATGGAGATTCCGTTATCATCGCCAATGGTGATACAATCGGCCCCCATTGGGGAAATCACCCTGATCTCGCCGGTGTTTTTGTTTCGCCCACTAGTACGCTCTCCGCGTATGGCGGTGTTCATCCGTCCTGGTTCAAGATAGATGGGCCGATTGCCGGCGGCGGGACCCTCTACATTGGCCCCTCGTCTGAAATAGAAGCAGGTAGTGGCGTTACTTCTGCCGTCGGTACGGTGATTGTTGACGGCTTCTATCAATGGGGAGGGTCTGGCTCTTCTCAATTGGTCCAATTGAATCCTGGCGCGCACTTTAATTTTTCCACGCAATTTGACGGGACTGTCGATACGCTCAACAATTACGCGGCAACCATTACATATAACGGTCCAGGAGCGGTCTCGAATATCTCGGTCGATGGTCAGACAGCGACCTTCGTCACGACCGCTGGCAACTATACGCTCAACTTCGCTGGTGACCTTGACCCCTCCAGGTTCATACTGGACGCGGCTACAGGAACGATCGTCGTTTGCTTTGTCACGGGGACTCTCATCCGCACGACACGGGGAGATATTCCGGTCGAGGATTTGCGGATTGGCGATGTTGCTATTACGGCATCATCGCAACTTCGCCCCATCCGCTGGATCGGAAGCACGGAGCTCGATTGCGCCAGTGCCAATGATCCTCGGGCATGCTGGCCGGTTCGTATTGCCGCGGGGGCTCTAGGGCCCAATAAGCCTTCGCATGACCTCATCGTCTCTCCGGCTCATGGAATTTGCGTCACTGTCGTAACCGATGTTCTGATGCCTGCTTCAGTGCTCGTGAATGGAGCAACGATCGACCATGTCGAATGCGCAAAAGTCACATACTGGCATGTCGAACTGGATGAGCATGACATTCTCGTGACGAACGGATTGCCGACTGAAAGCTACGTCGATCATGGCAATCGAAGCTTCTTTTCTCAAACGATGGGCGCTTCGATCCAGCTGGTGAACGATCACGAACAAAGATGCCTGACCTATGTCTCAGATGGACCGCTGATCGAGGCTGTGCGAATGCAAATCCATGCACGCGCTCTGGATATGGGCTGGACCTTGAGTGACGATCCTTTCGCCGACATACATCTCATTGCCGACGGGCAACGCATTGATCCCATGATCGACGAGGGCAGGGCAGAGTTCCGCGTCCGGTCGTCAGTATCGGAACTATGGCTTGCCTCGGAATGGGGGGCGCCAAATCTCGTCAGTTCTTCAGGCGATGGCCGCCGGCTCGGCGTCTGCTTTTCGAGATTGGTCATTGAGGATGGCGTAGCGGAGCCCAGGCATATTTTCGCTGACGACAATAGGCTGAATGATGGTTTCCATTATGTCGAGGATGGCCGTCGGCGCTGGACTGCCGGCCGCGCGCACCTGCCTTCTTCGTTATGGGAAGGTTACGGTGGGATTCTTCGGCTAACTTTCGAATTTGCAGGTCCGGCGGTGCCGCATTGGATCCCACCACAGTCTTCCGAAGAACCTGCAATCGAGCGAGACCAAGAGCAAGCTGCCTGATCGTTCATGCTAGGATCGATTAGGAGGCTCCTCCTCTTGCCTGACTGAAGCCTTATCGATGCAGTCGCGTCAGGATTACCTCAGAAAACTGATGCATCTCAGTTCAACGTCGCTCATCCCGTTGCCGGTTGGCGATGACGAGTTCGATCTCGTTGCGCTCCAGCATGGCGCGAATGTCTGCCGGTGGCTGTTCGTCCGTAACCAGAACGTTGAAGTTTTCCGGTTCACTCAGAACGATCGGCGCGCTGCGCCCGAACTTGGCGCTGTCGGCAACGACGATGCGGTTTTCGGCGCGGCTAGCTGCCTCCCGCGAATATTCCGCTTCTTCCAGATCGTGCAGCATGAAGCCCGAGGCGGCGTTGATGGCGCCGACCGAAAGGATCGCGTGGCGTACATTGAAGCGGCGCAGGAAATTGGCGGCCTCCATGCCGAAGGCGCCGCCATCATGGCCGCGCAGCTCGCCGCCGGCGAAGAAGACGCGATTGCCGTTGCGGGTCGCGAGCGCATGGGCGACAGCGACCGCATTGGTGACGACGAAGAGGTTCTGATGCTTCTGCAGCGCGACGGCGATGAAGGCGGTGGTCGAGCCGACATCGAGGAAGAGCGCATCGCCATCCTCGATCATCGCGGCGACCGAGGCGGCTATCATCCGCTTGGCTTCGGCATTCTCGTTCATGCGCAGATGCAGCGGCGGCTCGATCATCGAGTCCTTGATATGGACCCCGCCATGCACCTTGGTCACAAGGCCGTTGGCCTCCAGGCTGCGGATGTTGCGGCGGATGGTTTCCTCTGAAACGCCGAGCCGTTCGGCCAGAAACTGGATGCGGCTTGCGCCGCCTGCCAGACGCAGCTCTTCCAGTATTTCGCGCTCGCGATGATTGGAGTGAAGCGGTGGCTGGGATATGCCCGACATGGTTCCTGATCCTGTTATGGGTATTGATCCCAAACTTGCGTGGCTTTCGACTGGCCGGTTCCGTTGCCGCCGGAGGCGTTAATGCACGCAACCTCAATCTGGTTGCTTCGCGCCTGAGTTTTTAAGACAAATCTCACCTACGGTGAAGCGCAGTCTTTGGGATATCCATAGCTCATCCGATTGGAGATGGCGCCTCAATTCCACAAAAAGCCAAATATTCGTTTCATTTTGTGGGGAAGTTCTTGACAGCTTTACGTTTGTGAGGAACTTTTCAGATCGGAAAGATGCTCAGCAGCAGGACCGGAGGGGGAATGACTGCGACGGCGGAAGACAGGATACATTCTCTCAGCATCTGGCGCGGGCCGATCGACATCGAACCGCTGGTGGGCGGCATTACCAATCGCAACTATCTGGTTGGCGATAATGGTCGCCGCTTCGTCGTGCGGCTTGGATCGGACATTCCGGTTCATCACATCAGCCGCACCAACGAGGTGGCCGCAAGCAGGGCGGCCCATGCAGCCGGTCTTTCACCTGCTGTGATCCATCATGAGCCCGGCATACTGGTGCTGGACTATATCGACGCAAGCCCGCTATCGGCCGATGATATAAGAAAGCCGGCCATGATGAGCCGGGTCGTGCCGCTCGTCCGGTCCTGCCATCGGGACGTCGCCAGGCATTTTCGCGGACCGGCGGCCATCTTCTGGGTCTTTCACGTGGTCAGGGACTATGCGGCTCTCCTGGAGGCTGGCGGCAGTCGCCACAAGCCGAGGCTGCGTTCCTTTCTTGAGATCGCGGAGCGGCTCGAGCGTGAAGCCGGTCCTTTCGAAATCGCCTTCGGACACAACGATCTGCTGGCGGCGAATTTCCTCGATGATGGCAAGCGGCTCTGGCTGATCGATTGGGATTATGCCGGCTTCAACACGCCGCTTTTCGATCTGGGTGGCCTTGCCTCCAACAATGAATTCTCCGAGACGCAGGAAGAGGCGATGCTGGAGGCCTATTTCGATGCTTCTGTCAGCGATGATCTGCGCCGGCGCTATCAGGCGATGAAATGCGCCTCACTCCTGCGCGAGACGATGTGGAGCATGGTTTCGGAAATCCATTCCGACATCGAATTCGATTATTCTTCCTATACAGCTGAAAACCTGCGGCGGTTCGAGAGCGCCTGGCAGGATTTTTGCAATTCTTGAGGTGACGTCATGAAGGAACTGCCGACTACAGCAAAGATCGTCGTCATCGGCGGCGGCATCATCGGCTGCTCGACCGCCTACCATCTCGGCAAGCTCGGCTTCACCGATACCGTACTGCTGGAGCGCAAGAAGCTGACCTCGGGCACGACCTTCCACGCCGCCGGCCTCGTCGGCCAGCTGCGCACCAGCGCCAATATCACGCAGATGCTCGGCTATTCCGTCGATCTCTACAAGAAGCTCGAGGCGGAGACGGGGCTTGCCACCGGCTGGAAGATGAATGGCGGGTTGCGGCTTGCCTGCAATGAGGAGCGCTGGACGGAGGTGAAGCGGCAGGCGACGACGGCGCAATCCTTCGGCCTGCAGATGCACCTGCTGACGCCGCAGGAAGCGCGCGATCTCTGGCCGCTGATGGATGTCGACGATCTCGTCGGCGCCGCCTTCCTGCCGACGGACGGACAGGCCAATCCTTCCGATATCACCCAGGCGCTGGCAAAGGGCGCCCGCATGAGCGGCGTGTCGATCTTCGAGGATACCGAAGTTCTCGATCTGGAGATCGACAAGGGCCGGATCCGTGCCGTCATCACCGAGAAAGGCCGTATCGAATGCGAGCGCGTCGTCGTCTGCGCCGGGCAATGGACTCGGACCTTTGCCGGCCGCTTCGGCGTCAACGTGCCGCTCGTCTCCGTCGAGCATCAATATCTCATCACCGAATCCTTCGGCGTGCCTTCCAACCTGCCGACGCTGCGCGATCCGGACCGGCTGACCTACTATAAGGAGGAGGTCGGCGGGCTTGTCATGGGCGGCTATGAGCCCAATCCCATCCCCTGGGCGCTCGACGGTATTCCGAAAGATTTCCACTACACGCTGCTCGACAGCAATTTCGACCATTTCGAGCAGATCATGGAGCAGGCGCTGGTGCGCGTGCCGGCGCTGCAGACGGCCGGCGTCAAGCAGCTGCTTTGTGGGCCGGAGAGCTTTACGCCCGATGGCAATTTTATTCTCGGCGAGGCGCCGGAACTGAAGAATTTCTTCGTCGGTGCCGGCTTCAACGCCTTCGGCATCGCCTCTGCCGGCGGGGCGGGCATGGCGCTCGCCGAATGGATCGCCAAGGGCGAGCCGCCTTACGACCTCTGGCCGGTCGATATCAGACGCTTCGGTCGCCCGCATTTCGATACGGACTGGGTGCGAACCCGCACGCTGGAAGCCTATGGCAAGCACTACACCATGGCATGGCCTTTCGAGGAGCATTCGAGCGGCCGCCCCTGCCGCAAGTCGCCGCTCTACGATCGGCTGAAGGCGCAGGGTGCCTGCTTCGGCGAAAAGCTCGGCTGGGAGCGGCCGAACTGGTTTGCCGATCTCTTTGCCGGCGAGGAGCCGAAGGACGAGTACACGTATGGACGGCAGAACTGGTTCGATGCGGTCGGCCGCGAACATAGGGCTGCGCGCGAAGCGGCCGTGATCTTCGACCAGACCTCCTTCGCCAAATTCGTGCTGAAGGGCAGGGATGCCGAGGCGGCGATCTCATGGATCGCTTCCAATGATGTCGCCAAGCCTGTCGGCGCCCTGACCTACACCCAGATGCTCAATGATCGCGGCGGCATCGAATGCGATGTCACCGTTGCCCGCATTGCCGAGAACGAATTCTACATCACCACCGGCACCGGCTTCGCCACGCACGACTTCGATTGGATCGCCCGCAATATTCCATCCGAGATGCATGCGGAGCTGGTGGATGTCACCTCCGCCTATTCAGTGCTGTCGCTGATGGGGCCGAAGTCGCGCGAGATATTGCAGGCCGTGACCTCGGCCGACGTTTCGAACGCCGCGTTCCCCTTCGGCAAGGTGAAGACCGTCGGCATCGCCGGCTGCCCCGTCCGGGCGCTGCGCATCACCTATGTCGGCGAACTCGGCTATGAGCTGCATGTGCCGGTGGAATATGCCACGACCGTTTATGACGTGCTGATGGCCGCCGGCCGCGAGCACGGCCTCGTCAATGCCGGCTATCGCGCCATCGAGAGCTGCAGGCTGGAGAAGGGCTATCGCGCCTGGGGCTCGGATATTGGGCCGGATCACACGCCCGTTGAAGCCGGGCTTGCCTGGGCGGTGAAGACGAAGAAGGACATCGCATTCCGTGGGCGCGAGGCGATCGAGCGGCAGTTAGCCTCTGGCGTCAAGAAGATGCTTGCCTGCTTCGTACCCGACGATCCCGAAATCGTGCTTCTCGGCCGCGAGACGATCTATCGCGACGGCCAGCGCGTCGGCTGGCTATCGAGTGGCGGCTATGGCTACACGATCGGCAAGGCGATCGGCTACGGCTATGTCCGCGATCCCATAGGGGTGACCGAGGATTTCGTGCTTTCGGGGCGCTATGAGCTCGATGTCGCGCAGAGCCGCGTGCCGTGCCGGGTGTCGCTGAAGCCGCTTTATGATCCGCAGATGGTACGGATCAAGGGGTGATTGATATGAGGTCTATCGCCTGCTCGGCAGATCCCACGCCTGATAAAGGTTATTCAGAGCCTCCGCCGTATGGCATTCTACCGTTGGCAACCCGGATTCCTGTAGGATTTTTGCGTATTTGGCGCCGCTGTTGCGGGTCTTCACGAGTATCCAGTGAATCATCTCCCATTTGATGCTGTCCTTGGCGCCTTCGAGATGCCCTGCTCGATCTGAGCGGTTGATCAGGGTCCGCTTGAGATAGCGGGAAAAGCGCAGCCAATGATTGGAGGTGATGAGGATGGCGCCGGTAGCGCGGGCCAAACGTTGCGGCATCAGGCGCGTATAATTGCCTTCCATAATCCATTGTTCGCCCAAAATCGCCGCGTCGTGAAGCGCAGCGAATTCCGCTTCAGGGCGCTGTTGCCAATCGGTATGAGGCAGATGATGGAGCTGATCCAGATGTACCGCCGGAAAACCCAACTTTTTGGAAAGGGAGACCGCCAGGGTTGATTTGCCGGCATTGGAAGGGCCGAGCACAACGATGCGCTCGCCAAGGGAATGCAAGGGAAGCATGAGACACCGGTCGGAAAATTGGGATGGCTTCCATTGGCGGAAGTGAGCGGCCTTGTCAACGCTTGCGTGTCCTGCTGCTATCATACGTCATTTACGAGATAAGCCCGGAGGCAGGCTGCGCTATCTCCAAAACCTGTGATCTCTCCACCGCGGCGTCCGCCATTTTCTTGACACGCCGGCTCTTTCATCCTCAATCGATATGCTGACAACAGACGGAGGCCGGAAACGATGGCTGAGGCGAACATCAAGCTTGAGGAGAGCTGGAAAGAGGCGCTGTCGCAGGAGTTCGAAAGCCCCTACATGCAGCAGCTCAAATCTTTTCTTGTCGAGGAAAAGCAGCGCGGCAAGGTGATCTTTCCGCGCGGCAGCGAGTATTTCCGCGCGCTGGATCTGACCCCGCTTGATGAGGTGCAGGTGGTCATTCTCGGACAGGATCCGTATCACGGCTTCGGTCAGGCGCATGGGCTCTGCTTCAGCGTGCGCCCCGGCGTGCGCATTCCGCCGTCGCTGGTCAATATCTATAAGGAACTGGAAACCGATCTCGGCATTCCGCCGGCCCGCCACGGCTTTCTGGAAAGCTGGGCGAAGCAGGGCGTCTTGCTGCTGAACAGCGTACTGACGGTGGAGGAATCCCAGGCCGCATCACATCAAGGCAAGGGGTGGGAGCGCTTCACCGATGCGGTCATCCGCAGAGTCAACGACGAATGCGACGGCGTCGTCTTCATGCTCTGGGGCTCCTACGCGCAGAAGAAGGCTGCTTTTGTCGATACCGAGCGCCATCTGGTGCTGAAGGCGGCCCATCCGTCGCCGCTCTCGGCCCATAACGGCTTCCTCGGCTGCCGGCATTTCTCCAAGGCCAATGCCTATCTGGTCGCGCATGGCCGGGATCCGATCGATTGGGCGCTGCCGAGCAATCCGGATGCTCAGTAAGGCGTTTGATCCCAGGGATTGACGATTGAAGCGCCGGTGTCGTCGAAATCGCCGATGTTGCGAGTAACGACGATAAGGTCATGAACGATCGCCGTTGCTGCGATGAGCCCATCGGCGTCACCACGCGGTCGTTGTGCTGCGATACGTCCCCATTCGACCGCAATCTGATCGGTAATGGGAAGAATGCGATTGCGGTGGTCGTGCCGGAGCTTGCGCAACCATTCCTCCAGATGAGTTGCGGTACGCGGGTCTGATCTTCGCTTGAGCGCAATCCCGCGCATGATCTCTCCAAGTGTGATGACACTCAGATAAATGGTGGAGGGATCGACTGAGCGCAGCCACGCAATCGCTTGGGAATTACCGCGCCGGATTTCCGAGACGACATTGGTATCCACGAGATACATCAGAAAAGAACATCCCGGCTTGGCGTTTTATCTCGCTTAGATACGGCTTCGGCCATTTCGTCGTCCCAAACCGGCCCTGACAGCAAGTCATCGGCAAGGCTCGGTTTGCCAGCCAGAAGTGCATCGTAGTCTTCGGCAGACAGAACGACCGCCGCGGGCTCGCCGCGCAAGGTGACGATTTGCGGCCCTTCGCTGCGTGCTTTCTGTACGACTTTGGAAAACTGGTTCTTTGCATCCTGCAATGGCCAATTCATCGAAATCCCCGCTAGCTAGACTGTCTAGCTTAAAAGGTAATGCTGCTCGTATTTAGAATCAAGAGATGAGGCGAGACGGGTCTTGGTGTGAACGATTCAAAATTATCGTTCACTCATTGAAGACAATCCGTTTGGCTATTGAGGGCTATCGAAACGCCGCCGACAAGACCATCTTCTGCCCATGAGAAACGCCTGCGGGTGCAGGCGAGACAAGGGGTTTAAGATGCTTAACCAGATCAAAGGTCTTCACCACGTTACCTCGATGGCGGAAGACGCCCGCACCAACAACAAGTTCTTCACCGACACGCTCGGCCTTCGCCGGGTCAAGAAGACGGTGAATTTCGACGCTCCCGATGTCTATCATCTCTACTATGGTGACGAGATCGGCACGCCCGGTACGATCATGACCTACTTCCCGTTCCCGAAGATGGCGCGCGGTCGCCCCGGTACCGGCGAAGTCGGGAATACGGTCTATTCCGTTCCCGAAGGTTCCATCGGCTACTGGACCGAACGGCTTAGCCAGCGCGGTGTCGAGGGCCTGAAGACCGACGAATCCTTCGGCCAGAAGCGCCTGCATTTTGCCGGTCCAGATGGCGATGGCTTCGCGCTTGTCGAGGTCAAGGACGATAAGCGTCAGCCCTGGACGCATGGTGGCGTCGATGCCGAGCATGCCATCAGAGGCTTCCACTCCGTGGCCATGCGGCTCAGGGACGAAGGCGCGACGGCCGAGTTGTTGAAGTACATGGGTTACGAGGTGGTCGATACGCATGACGGCATCAAGCGGCTTGCCATTCCCGGCGGCAACGGTGCCGATTATGTCGACCTCGAAACTATGCCGAACATCAACCGGGCGCTGCCGGGCGCCGGCTCCGTCCACCATGTCGCCTTCGCGGTCGAAAACCGCGCAAAGCAGCTCGAAGTACGCAAGGCGCTGATGGATACGGGTTATCAGGTGACGCCGGTCATCGACCGTGACTACTTCTGGGCGATCTATTTCCGCACACCGGGCGGCGTGCTGTTCGAAGTCGCCACCAATGAACCTGGCTTCGATCGTGACGAGGATACGGCCCATCTCGGCGAAGCGCTGAGGCTGCCGGAACAGCATGCGCATCTGCGTGGGCTGATCGAACAGCATCTCGAACCGCTGGAAGGCTAAGCCAGGAGAGATATCATGACCGATACGACTTATGTGCACCGGCTGAAGGCCGGTGCACCCGGAAAGCCTATCTTCTTTACCTTCCATGGTACCGGCGGCGACGAGAACCAGTTCTTCGATTTCGCCACCCGCCTATTGCCGGACGCTACCATCGTCTCGCCACGCGGCGATGTCTCGGAATATGGCGCAGCGCGCTTCTTTCGCCGAACGGGCGAGGGCGTCTATGACATGGCCGATCTTGCCCGCGCCACGGAAAAAATGGTCGCCTATGTCTCGGAGCTGGCGGCGGAATACGGAGCATCGCAGGTACTTGGTCTGGGCTTTTCCAACGGTGCGAACATCCTTGCCAATGTGCTGATCGAGCATGG
Source organism: Rhizobium sp. ERR 1071 (assembly GCF_007828675.1). NCBI lineage: Bacteria > Pseudomonadati > Pseudomonadota > Alphaproteobacteria > Hyphomicrobiales > Rhizobiaceae > Rhizobium > Rhizobium sp. ERR 1071. The sequence continues at coordinate 340,213 of NZ_VITM01000002.1, forward strand.
CGATCTCTTCGATGCGGCCGTGCTGATGCATCCGCTGATCCCGTTCCAGCCGCAGGACAATGCAAGGCTGGAGGGCAAGCGCGTGCTGATTACGGCAGGCGAGCGCGATCCGATCGCACCCGCTCCAGTCACCAAGGCACTCGCCGATTACTTTACGCGGCAGAATGCCGAGGTCACTCTGGATTGGCATCCAGGCGGCCACGATATCAGGCCCAACGAAATCGAGGCAATCCGCAGTTTCCTAGCGCCCTACGCTTAGGGCCTGCGCAAAACACCGGTTGCGCGGCAGAGATTTTGCTGCGCAGCCTGCTATTTGCCGATCAGGCGCATCATCGCCTTCGCTTGAGAGGCTGCCGCGAGTTTTCCCTTCTGGTCAATATAGTCCGTTCCGCAGAAGCGGTTGAGATTGGCAAAATCCATACTGTCCGGTAGCGCATGCCTTGTCTCGACAATGACCATGCGCCAGGCGCAGCCGAGCATCCTGTCGGGTTGGATTGCCTGATCGCAGCCTGTGCTCAGGCATAAAGCGACATGTTTCTGCGCTCGATACCCGCCCGCTATGGCTTCCTCGTAATCGGCCTTCCAGCTATCGCGTGTATGTTCGCAGCGGGAGGGATTGCTGCTCTGGCTGCATTGCACCGTCTTGTCGACATAGGTTTGCGCCGGCGGCCATAGCGGACCGTCGACCAGGCTGACGCAGCCGCACGCAAACAAGGTGGCCGACAGCAGGCGCAATTGATTCTCCTTCGACGCGGACCGCCAGAACCGTAGAGCGATCACAAATATGTTCAAGATCAATATGATCCAGCCAATACCAATGGGTAGGTAGGCGTCTCCTGGTTGCCAGCGGGAAGGGGCGTGGCCTTCCTGCAACCCTTGCCATCTTCCGGCGTCCGCGACACGCAGCGACGCAAGCTTTGCTTGTGGGGATCCTTGCCGCCCGCTAATGCTCTGCCGCTATAGGGCGGAGGATTTCATCGTGACGCTGGCGGAACAGCAGCAATACAGGCTGGGCGTGGCCTATGTGGCGCTTTCGGCGCTCGCCTGGTCGACCTCCGGCCTGTTCGTGCGGGCGATCCATGCCGATCTGATGACCATTCTGTTCTGCCGTGGCATCGTCTCTGGCCTCGGCGTCTTCGCGCTGTTTTTCTATATCGAGCGCCGCAACGCTTTTCGCATCCTGCGTTCCATGGGTGGTCCTTCGCTGGCGGCGACGATCTTTTCCACCGCATCCATGATCAGCGGCATCGGCTCGATCTATTACACGTCGGTCGCCGATGCCATGGTCATCTATGCAACCGTGCCCTTTGTAACCGCGGGCGTCGCCTTCCTCTTCATCCGCGAGCGTCCAAATTTGCGGACGCTGATTGCGAGTGGCATTGCTTTTATCGGCGTGCTCGTCATGCTTTCCGGCCATGCGAGCGATGGCGGCAGCTGGCTCGGCAAGGGGCTTGCTGCCATCATGACGCTGACCGTCGCCTGCCTTGCCGTCGTCATGCGCCAGCATCGCGATGTGCCGATGCTACCGGCCATGGCGCTTTCCGCCTGGCTGTGTTCCTCCATTACCTTCTGGTTCGCCTCGCCGCTTTCGATCTCCGGCCAGGATCTTGGCCTGATCATCGCCTTCGGCATCATCCAGAACGCCATGGGTCTCAGCCTCTACACCTTCGGCTCGCGGCTGGTGCCGGCCTCGGATGCGGCGCTGCTGACGGCGCTCGAAGTGCCGCTGACGCCACTTTGGGTCTGGATGGTGTTCGCCGAGCGTCCTTCGACGGCGACACTCATCGGCGGGCCGATCGTGCTTGCCGCATTGTTCGGACATATCCTGTTGGAAATACGGCGAAATCGGGTGGTGACATCAACACGGACGCACTGACCGTCTTGCCCCTTTCGTCTCAAAATGCTGAAATCGGTTCAGTCATCAGGAGTCGGAATCGATGAAAAAGGTCTTCAACCCCGCATCCGTCCGCCGCCCTTTCGGCAATTACAATCACGGCCTGCTGGTGCCGCCAGGCGCCAGCCTGCTGGTCACATCCGGCCAGCTCGGCATCGGTGCCGACGATCGCATTCCGCCTGACGTCACCGGTCAGGCCGAGCTGTGTTTCAAGGCGATTGGCGCTATCCTCGAGGAGGCGGGCATGGGGTTTGCCGACGTCATCCGCGTCGGTGGTTTCGTGACCACGCGCGAGGATTTTCCCGCCTACATGGCCGTGCGTGATCGCTATGTCCAAAATCCCGCGCCGGTCTCTACGCTGCTGATCGTCGGCGGATTTACGCGGTCCGAGTTCCTGGTCGAGGTCGAGGTCACGGCAGCCAAGGTGATGTGATGACGATCGGTCATCTCGAGCATTCGGCCGATCCATCAATCCCCCGCATTCTGGGACTTTACGAGACGCATCTAACGGTTGCCGATCTCCAGCGCTCCATCGCCTTCTATCGCGACGTTCTGAAGCTGGAGGTCGGGACCGTCATCGAGAGCAGGAATGTCGCCTTCCTTTGGATCGACGATAAACGCATGGGCATGTTGGGCCTTTGGGAAACGGGCTGCTCCCCGCTCAAGATGCGCCTTCATATTGCCTTCAGAACCTCTCTCGCCGATGTACTCGGCTCCGCAGCCGCATTGAAGGCTCGTGGCATTCAGCCGAAGGGGTTCAATGGCGAGCCGCTCGATGAACCCGTTGTTCTAGGTTGGATGCCGGCCGTCTCGCAATATTTTTCGGATCCCGACGGGCATTCGATCGAATTCATCCATGTGCTTGAGGAGGCCGCCGAACCAGATTTCGGTGTAAAGCCCTATTCGGAATGGTTGTCGCGACCGAAACCGTTAGCATGACAGGCGCTGAACGAGGCTTCCTCATCATCGGCTTCTGCCGGCTCCCTTGTTGTCTATGTGAAGAAATGCCATCGATATTGCCGATCCAATGCATGTTGCGGAGAGGCATGGAAGACAAATATGACACAAAATATCTACGACGATCCGGGCTTCTTCGAGGGCTATAGCCGCCTTCAGCGTTCCATCAACGGGTTGGCGGGTGCGGCCGAATGGCCGGCGATCCGTGCCTTGATGCCGGACATGAAGGGCCTCGACGTCGTGGATCTCGGCTGTGGTTTCGGATGGTTCTGCCGTTGGACGGCCGAGCAGGGAGCGGCCAGCGTATTGGGGCTCGACGTCTCGGAAAAAATGCTGGAACGCGCGCGAACGGAAACGGCGGATGCGCGGGTTCGCTACGATCGGGCCGATCTTGAAAGGCTAGAGCTTCCCAAGGCGAGCTTCGATCTGGTCTACAGCTCGCTCGCCTTCCACTATATCGAGGATTTCGCCGGCCTTTTGGCGACCATCCGCCAAGCACTCAAACCGGACGGGCGTCTGATCTTTTCGATCGAGCATCCAATCTATATGGCGCCGCGACGGCCGGAATGGCTCGATGATGCCGAGGGTGGCAAGATCTGGCCGCTCAATGCCTATCAGATCGAGGGACCGCGGGTGACGAACTGGCTCGCCGAGGGCGTCATCAAGCAGCATCGCACGATGGGCACGACGCTTAACCTCCTGATCAAGTCCGGTTTCATCATCGCCCATGTCGAAGAGTGGTCGCCGAGTGATGACGACCTCGCCGCGCATCCCGATTGGGCAATCGAGCGCGAGCGGCCGATGTTTCTCCTGATCTCCACCCGGACCTGAGGCATGCTTCAGCATGCCGTGACGGCCTAGAAGGCTGAGCCGATCTATTTTTCTTTTTGTTGATAGATTTTATAGAAAATTAATTGCTCGCAGAGGACTGCTTCCGCAAAATGTCGTTTCTTGAGGCGCATCCTCCCCATCGATAATGTGAGGCTGTCGGCGCGATTTAGGGAAGAGTGCGATGAACATGAAAACGTCCGTGGCAATCGAGAAGGCGGTGCCTGTCGCCGATCCCGACATTGCGCGCACCGAGTTTCGCAATGCCATGGCGCGGATGGCGGCGGCGGTGAACATCGTCACGACCAATGGTCCGGCCGGGCTTGCCGGCTTCGCGGCGACCGCCGTCTGCAGCGTCACGGACAGCCCGCCGACCCTGCTCGTCTGCCTCAATCGCGGCGCTTCCGTTCATCCTGCCGTCACGCAAAACGGCGTGCTCTGTGTCAATGTCCTGTCGGAAGCACATCAGGATCTGTCGCGGCTTTTCGGCGGCAAGACCCCGGTTGCCGAACGCTTTGCTGCGGCCGCATGGTCGGAACTCTCGACCGGCGCTCCGGTGCTGGAAGATGCTCTTGTCTCGTTCGATTGTCGCATCGTCCGTCAGGCCGATGGCGGCACGCATGACATCCTGCTCTGCGAAGTCGATGCTATTCGTCAACGTGACGAGGGACAGGGGCTTATCTATTTCGACCGGGCCTATCATCCTGCGGGTTCGGCTGAATAGGCTAGTTGTCCAAGCCTTTTCCGAAATTATCCACGCCGCCAAGGTCTTCGTCGTCTTGCGGCGAACAGGACCGTTCATGCCAGAAAGTCTTCGATCGCCTTTAAGACCAGAGCAGGATGCTCTCGGTGCGGCACATGCCCGGTATCCGGCATGATATAGACCGGACCACGCCCGGCCGCGATGCGACGCGGATGGGCTTCGGAGCCATATTCGTCGCGGTCTCCATGAATGGCGAGCACCGGACAATGAAGCTTTTCAAGGGCCGGATCGAGGACCCAACCGGCGCGTTCGGGAGCAAGCCAGGTGTCGATCCAGGCGTGCAGCACCCACTCGGCCTTGCTGCCGTGATATTTGGCAAGCCGGGCGAAGGTTTCCGCCGATTTGAATTCCTGCTGCGCGATCCGGATACCCTGAAGGGTCTTTTCCTCCACGAAAGCCTGGGCGGCAATGGTGATCACGGCGTGGCAGCTTTCGCCAAATCTTGCCCCCGTCTCCACCGCCATGCCGCCCCCGACGCTGTGCCCGCAGGCGACGAAGTCTCGAATGGACAACTGCTCGCAAAGAAGCGGTACGAAACGCTCGGCCTCCGATGCAATAAAATCCTGCGTCAGAAGATCGTCGCGAGCATCGGACCGGCCAAAGCCCAGCCGATCATAGGCGATGACCCGGCGACTAAGGGAATGGGCGAGTTGTTCCGGGAAATCCCGCCAGAGCGTGATGCATCCGAGGGAATCGTGAAACAGGATGATCGGTTGCTGCGATCTCAGGACGGTTGGCGTCCATGATTTGGCATAGAGGCGCTCGCCGGAGCTCTCGATCCAATGGTCCGTTTCAGCGATCTCTGCCATTTGGTCAGTAATTTTCCTGATACCACTCAACGAAGCGCTTTACGCCTTCATCGACTTCGATCTGCGGCTTGAATCCCGTCAGCGCCACCAGGAGATCCGGCACGGCATAGGTGTTGTGGACGTCTCCGGGCTGCATGGGCAGCATCTTGCGGATCGCCTTCTTGCTGAGCATCGTCTCGATCGTCTCGACGAATGTCATCAGCCCGACGGGCTGGCCGCCGCCGATATTGACGATCCGGAAAGGGGCATTCTTCGACAGGGTGTCGATGACCGTTTCCGACACGATCCGGTTTTCCTCTGACGGCACGACACCGATGAGACGCACGATGCCTTCGACGAGATCGTCGATATAGGTGAAATCACGGCTCATCTTGCCTTCGCCGTAGATCTCGATCGGCCTGTCGTTCCTGATGGCATCGACGAACTTGAACAGCGCCATGTCCGGGCGACCCCAGGGGCCGTAGACGGTGAAGAAGCGGAAAGCGGTCGTGGGCACGTTGAAGAGATGGGCGTAGCTGTGCGCCATCAGCTCCATGCTCTTCTTGGTCGCCGCATAGATCGTCATCTGCTCGTCGGCCTTGTCGCTTTCGGCAAAGGGGATCTTCTCGTTGGCGCCGTAGACGGAAGAGGTCGATGCCAACAGCAGGTGCTTCGGCTGCAGGTTTCTTGCCAGTTCCAGAATGTTGAACGAACCGACAAGATTGGAATCGACGTAGGAACGCGGATTTTCGAGGCTGTAGCGGACACCCGCCTGGGCGGCGAGGTGGACGATCACGTCGGGCTCGGCGAGTTCGGCGGCATGATCCAGCGCTGCCTTGTCCTCCAACATGCCTGTTACGGCCTTGAAACCGTTGGAACGCGCGAGGATGGCGGTGCGCTTCTCCTTGAGCCGAACATCGTAATAGGGTGTCATCCCGTCGAAGCCGACGACAAAATGGCCCTCGTCGAGCAGGCGCTTGGCAAGGTGGAATCCGATGAAGCCGGCAGTGCCGGTGATGAGATAACGCATAATCCCGCCCTTACTTACAATGTTGCGTCACTGGAAGGTCTGCCGACGCTCGTATAGGCAAAGCCGTGCTTTGTGACCTCGTCATGGCGGTAGATGTTTCTGAGGTCGACGAGAACAGGCGCCTTCATGACGGATTTGAGCCGGGCAAAATCCAGCGCGCGGAACTGGTTCCATTCCGTCACGATGACGAGCGCGTCGGCATCGCGCGCGGCGCTGTAGGCATCCTCGGCATAGGCAATGTTGTCGATGACCAGGCGTGCGTTGTCCATGCCTTCGGGGTCGTAACCGGTGACCGTGGCGCCGGCATCCTGCAGCGTCTGGATGATCGAGATCGCCGGGCTGTCGCGCATATCGTCGGTGTTCGGCTTGAAGGTCAGGCCGAGGACCGCGATCGCTTTGCCCCTGATATCGCCGCCCATGGCCGCGATTACCTTGCGGCCCATAGCGCGCTTGCGGTTGTCGTTGATCGACACGGTGGTTTCGATCAGGCGCACGGGGCTATCGTAATCCTGCGCCGTCTTGGCAAGCGCCAGCGTATCCTTCGGGAAACACGAGCCGCCATAGCCGGGGCCGGCGTGCAGGAACTTCGAGCCGATGCGGCCATCGAGGCCGATGCCGCGCGAGACCTCTTGCACATTGGCGCCGACCTTTTCGCAGAGGTCGGCCATCTCGTTGATGAAGGTGATCTTCATGGCGAGAAAGGCGTTGGCCGCGTATTTGATCAGCTCGGACGTGCGGCGGGAGGTGAAGAGCAGCGGCGCCTGGTTGAGGTAGAGCGGCCGGTAGACTTCGGTCATGACGCCGCGGGCGCGCTCGTCATTGAGGCCGATGACAATGCGGTCGGGACGCTTGAAGTCCTCGATGGCGGCACCTTCGCGCAGAAATTCCGGATTGGAGACAATGGCGACATCTGCTTGCGGATTGGTTTCGCGCACGATGCGCTCCACTTCGTCGCCGGTGCCGACCGGTACGGTCGATTTGGTGACGATGACCGTGAAGCCCTTCACGTGCTCGGCGATCTCGCGGGCGGCGGCATAGACGTAGGAGAGGTCGGCATGGCCGTCGCCGCGCCGCGAAGGGGTGCCGACTGCGATGAAGACGACGTCGCTTGCAGCAACGCTCGCCTCCACTTCCGTCGTGAAGGAGAGACGTCCGGCGCGGACATTGTCTGCCACGAGCTGCTCCAGGCCCGGCTCGAAAATCGGTATTTCGCCGCGCCGCAATGCCTCGATCTTGCTCGTGTCCTTGTCGACGCAAATGACATCATGGCCGAAATCGGCAAAGCAAACACCTGACACAAGCCCCACATAACCCGAGCCGATCATCGTGATGCGCATGAAATTTCAATCCTTTTGCTGGCGCCGGGCTTCGCATGAAAACGCAAAGGCGGCATGGGCGATTGTCTGCGCTTATACACAGGATCGCAGGTGACGCCTATATGCGATGCTGGGTTTAGGAGGATTGCGACAGAAGTGTCACAAAAGCTTGGTTGATTTCCTGCCGCCCTATTCGCGTGATCGCCTTGTTTTCCAAGTGAAACGAAGCCTTTGCACTTTAAGCTTATCCTCCCATTGCTTGTGATTGGCAGCATGTTGTCACATGATGAATTTGGGCGCGGTCGTTCCATAGGGGCGGCGGTGTAGTGGGCGGTTCGGGACTATTGCATGAAATCGACTTTTGCCGTGCGGACAATGCGGGCTGGCGAGCTGGAGCTTGCTCTGGAATGGGCACGGCAAGAAGGCTGGAATCCCGGTATTGACGATGCGCCCGCTTTCTGGGAGGCAGACCCTGCCGGTTTTCTGATCGGCGCCATCGGCGAGGTGCCTGTCGGTTGTATATCGGTCGTTCGTTATGGTGAGGCCTTCGCTTTTCTTGGTCTTTACATACTGCATCCGGAGTTGCGTGGGCGGGGATACGGCAAGCAGCTCTGGAACAAGGGCATGATGCTTGCCGGCAATCGCATTGTCGGGCTGGATGGGGTCGTCGCGCAGCAGGAAAACTACCGGCGGCACGGTTTCGAGACGGCCTATCGGACACTGAGGTATGGCGGCATTCCCAAAGTGCCTGAGGTGGACGAACAGCAGGCAAGGCAGGTGATGCCGGTCGTGGACGGCAAGCTCGAAGCGCTGGTGCATTATGATGCGGAAATCTTCCCCGGGCTGCGTCATTCCTTCATCCGGGCCTGGTGCGGTGCTCCCGAAAGGCGTGCATCCTTCATCGTCGGTGGTGGCAGCCGGGTTCGCGGCTACGGCACGATCCGCCGCTGTTTCGAGGGTTACAAGATCGGTCCGCTTTTCGCCAACAAGCCGGAGGTTGCGCTTGCGTTGATGAGCAAGCTGCTTGCCAAGACCAATGGGCAGCCCGTGTATCTTGATGTGCCGGTCGATAATGCCCAGGCGATCATGCTTGCGGAAGATTGCGGTCTTTCTCCGGTGTTCGAGACGGCGCGCATGTATCGCGGCAAGGCACCGGAAATCCCGCTCGATCGCGTGTTCGGTGTCACCACGCTCGAGCTCGGCTAGATCTGGCTCGTCCGACTGCTGGGAGCAGGCGGCAACATTAACGTTAACAAACGAATAACGGTCCCGCCGGAGGTTTAATCAACCTTAACGGCTGCTTCTTCGACCCAGCCGCTATATAAGTCCTGCGGGGGCGCCAAGGGGAAGTTGAACAATGATTGTTCATTTTCTGTTGGAGTCGGCTATCCATGTCATGGAAAGTATTAACCGGCAGACTTGGCGTAATCCCTGGGCCTTGCGCGACTATCGCCGCAGCAGCGGCTATCTCAACGAAGGCGAGCGTGCCGCCTTTGCTATCGCTGCCCCGCAGACGGGCAGGGGACGCATTCTTGATATCGGTGTCGGCGGGGGCCGCACCGCGCAGCTCTTGCGGGATGTCGCCAGCGACTACATAGGCATCGATTACACGCCGGAGATGGTCGCGCTCTGCCGAAAGAACCATCCAGACCTTCGGTTCGAGCATAGGGATGCACGCGATCTCTCGGCATTCCGAGATGCCAGTTTCGATATGGTCGTCTTCAGCTATAACGGCATCGATTCCGTCGATGCGGCAGGGAGGCTAGCCATCCTGAAGGAGGTGGCGCGCGTTCTTGTTTCCGGCGGTGCTTTCGTCTTTTCGACGTTCCATCGCGGCTGGGGCGGCTTTGATCATCGCATCGACTATCGCCGGCTGGAATGGACATCCAATCCGGTGCGGCTCGGTCTGCGAACCCTGCGCTATGTCGAAGGCCGCATTTCCGGCACGCTGCGCCAGCGTCGGCTCAGGCCGCTCGAAGAGCGAGATGGCGAACATGCGATCCTGCTGCATGGCGCCGATGATTTCGGTGTCATGGTCTATGCGACGACGCCGGCGCAGGTCCAGTCGCAACTGGCCGATGCCGGTTTTGCCATGCCGGGGCTGCTCCTCGATCTCGATGGCAAACCGATAGGTGCGGTGGCGTCGTCAGAGCATGAATATTTCCATGTCGTCGCTCACAAGCCGGGCCTTTGACAGGCAAGGCAATCGGCCAGATAAGGGTAATCTGGAGGCCCTGTCTGGCCGATGGCCGGGAAAATTCCTGTTGGAGGCGCTGATTCGTCATGCAAAAAGCCGAATCTCCTGAGACAACAGGGTCGCTTTCCCAAAAACAAAGCTTTATAGATGCGCGGGTTTGAGCAAGGCGCGCCGCCGCGCGCAGGAAGCGGGAATGGATAAATGACGAATGTTGTAGTGATCGGCTCGCAATGGGGTGACGAAGGCAAGGGCAAGATTGTCGACTGGCTTTCGGAACGCGCCGATGTGATTGTACGCTTTCAGGGCGGCCATAATGCCGGTCATACGCTTGTCGTCGATGGCGTCAGCTACAAGCTCGCGCTTTTGCCTTCCGGCCTCGTGCGCGGCAAGCTCAGCGTCATCGGCAACGGCGTCGTGGTCGATCCCCATCACTTCGTCGCCGAAGTGGAAAAGCTGCGCGCCCAGGGCGTTGCCGTTACGCCTGACGTGCTTCGCATCGCCGAGAATGCGCCCTTGATCCTGTCGCTGCATCGCGATCTGGATGCCATGCGCGAAGATGCCGCTTCCAATAGCGGTACGAAGATCGGCACCACGCGCCGCGGCATCGGCCCGGCCTATGAGGACAAGGTCGGTCGCCGCGCCATTCGCGTCATCGACCTTGCCGAGCCGGAAACGCTGCCGGCCAAGATCGACCGGCTGCTGACGCATCACAATGCGCTGCGCCGCGGCATGGGCGTCGATGAAATCTCCTTCGATGCCTTGCACAACGAGCTGAGCTCTGTTGCTGAGCATATACTTCCCTATATCGACCAGGTTTGGCGCCTGCTCGACGAGCAGCGCAAGGCCGGCGCCCGCATCCTCTTCGAAGGTGCGCAGGGTGCATTGCTGGACAATGACCACGGCACTTATCCGTTCGTGACCTCGTCCAACACGGTTGCCGGCCAGGCGGCCGCCGGTTCGGGCCTCGGTCCGACGGCGCTCGGCTATGTGCTTGGCATCACCAAGGCCTATACGACCCGCGTCGGCGAGGGGCCGTTCCCCTGCGAACTGCATGACGAGATCGGCAAGCACCTGTCGACCGTCGGCCGCGAAGTGGGCGTCAATACCGGCCGTCCGCGCCGTTGCGGTTGGTTCGACGCCGTGCTGGTGCGCCAGACGGTGAAGACCTCGGGGATCACGGGGATTGCGCTCACCAAGCTCGACGTTCTCGATGGCTTGGACGAGCTGAAGATCTGCGTCGGCTACAAGCTCGACGGCAAGGAAATCGATTACCTGCCGGCAAGCCAGGCAGCGCAGGCCCGCGTTGAGCCGATCTACATCACGCTCGAAGGCTGGAAAGAATCGACTGTCGGCGCTCGTAAGTGGGCCGATCTGCCGGCGCAGGCGATCAAATATGTGCGTCAGGTGGAAGAGCTGATCGGTGCGCCCGTGGCGCTGCTTTCGACCAGCCCGGAGCGCGAGGACACCATACTTGTGACTGACCCCTTTGAGGGCTAAAGTTGCGTATCTATGACGAATCCCGGCCCGGCTGCACACCGGGCATCATGAGAAAGTACTGATGGCGGATTTTGTAGCAGTTATTCGACGGGCCGTTGACGGCCTGACGGACAATACTCCCGAGATGCGGGTCAAGGTTTACGATCGAGCTCGTGGTGCCGTGCAACGGCAGCTCGAGAGCATGAAGCCGCGCCCGCCCGAGGAAATGCTGCGCCGCCAGCTCGACAAGCTTGAGGCAGCGATTGTCGAGGTCGAGGCCGAACATGCAGAGGCCCTGCCGGGCGGCGAGGAGCCGCCGGTTGCCGAAGCGCCCGTGCCGCACGAAGAGACCGCTGCGGAGTCCGCTCAGGACCACCATGCGACCGAGGAAGTACATGCGGAAGAGCCTGCGCCGGCTCCCGCCGAGGCGCACGCCCCTGAAGAACCCGGCGTCGCGCAAGCCGAGCACGGGCAGCATGCCTATGAGGAGCCGGCCGCACCTGCCGAGCCGGATCATGCGCATGAGCACCAGCCGGCAGAGGAATGGCGGGAACCGCATCACGAAGAGGAGCCCTATGCTCCGGCCGCTGAACATGCCGGCGTCGAACACCATGCCGAAGTTCACGAGGAGCCGGCTCCTAAGCCGGTTTATCATGAAGAGCCGAAGGGGCATGGCAACGAGCCCCAGCCAGAAGAGGCACCGGCAGTCACTGCCGAGCCTGCCCCTGCGCCGCGCGTGCCGCTGCCGGCTGACGATGTCATAAGCCAGGTTGAGCAGATCTGGGCGGAGGTGGATGCTCCGGCTTCCCATGCTGCGTCCCAGCCGTCCGCCTCCCGCTACAACGAGCCGGTCATGCCGGCCGCAGCCTTTGCGGAAGCACCCTTCGGTCAGCCCGTCGAGGGACCTGTCAATGCGAAGGCGGCAGCCACCAATACCGGCTTTGCCTGGGACGCGGATGTTTTCGAGGAAATGCAGCCCGCACCGGCTGCTCCCAAGCCGGCGCAGCAGTCGGCTCGGCAGATGCCGGAAAATGCCTTCGACGATGTCGATCTCTTTGCGGATGTGCATCCGTCCAGGAAGCCGGCGTCCGAGGCCGATGCCGCCAATGACGGCTGGCGCGAGCTCAAGGAGCTTGCGGGTTTCGACAAGCGTGCTGAAGACGAACGAGGCGGCGGTGCTGCTGTTTCGCCCGATCTCGATCAGGCGATGGCAGCGAAGCTACAGGGCCGCAGCTTCCGCATGGAGCCGAAGCGCCGTCGTATCAATGTCACCGGCATCATCGTCACGCTCGTCGGCCTCGCAGTCGTCGGAGGTGGCGGTTATGCAGCCTGGCTGAATCGCGATGCGCTCAACAACATGGTGACGAAGCTCGTCAGTTCCGCTCCGAAGAATGCGACACCTGCGACTTCGGATACGGCAAGCAGCAATGCACCGAGCAACGGCAAAGCTGCAGCTCCCGCCCAGCAGGCGGCTGCGCCGCAGCAGACCAACACGGCCGCTCAGCAGCCGGCAGGCGCCGGCAATACGGATGTTGCGGCTTTGGGCAGCGACCCGAATACGGTCAATACGAAGTTCACGCAGCGTCTTCTGGCCAATGGCACGGAAGAGGACGAAGGGCCGGCTCCGAACGGGCAGCCCGGCGTCGTGGAAGGCAAGTCCGTAGCCGAGCAGAATGTTGCCTCTGCAGCACCTGCCACCGCGGCAACGCAGCCGGCCGCCAACAATGCCGGCACCGCTGCTCCGCAGACCCAGGCACCCGCAACTGCGGCGCCGAATACGCCATCCGCCTCGACGGATCAGCAGGCACCTGCTGCCAACCAGCAGCAACAGGCGACTGCCAACCAGCCGCCGCCCGTGACGCAGCAGACCGCTCCGGCAACCGATGGGCAGAAGGTTTTCCTTTATGAGGAGCGCCTCGGCCAGACGTCGCCCACGGCTTTCCAGGGCACGGTCATCTGGTCGCTGCAGGAAGGCAAGGGGTCTGACGGCCGGCCTGAGCCTTCGGTGCAGGGCCTCATCACAGTCCCGGATCGCGGCCTGACCGCGACGATCACGGTATCGCGGAATTCGGACTCCTCGCTTCCGGCGAGCCATCTGATCGAGCTTGCCTTCCAGGTGCCGCCGAATTTCGAAGGCGGGGCGATCGATAACGTCCAGCGCGTCGCATTGAAGGCGACCGAGCAGGATCGCGGCGATGCGTTGATCGCGGTACCGGCCAAAGTGACCGACGATGTCTACATGGTCGCGCTCAATGATTTCCCGGATGCACGCAAGACCAATCTCGATCTTTTGAAGAGCCGCAACTGGATCGATATTCCGGTGGTCTATCGCAATGGCCGTCGCGCGCTTCTGACCATGGAAAAGGGGCCGACCGGTACGGATGCCTTCAACAAGGCGATTGCGGAGTGGCAGGCTCTCGGCGGCGTTGCCTCAAGCGGCCAGTAAACCAACCGGACATCGATGATATGCAAAAGGCGGGCTCCAGGCCCGCCTTTTTTATCCGTCAAATCTTCTGAGCGGCAGCTGTTAAGCGGTCGCCTCGACGACACGCAACGCCTTGGCGCGTTCCAGCGCATCCTTCTGAACGGCTTCCTGCACCTTTTCGAAGGCGCGAACCTCGATCTGTCGCACGCGTTCGCGGCTGATGTCGAATTCGGACGACAGGTCCTCCAGCGTCACCGGCTCGTCGGCGAGGCGGCGTGCCTCGAAGATGCGGCGTTCGCGGTCGTTCAGGACGCCCATGGCGCGCGCCAGCATGCGGCGGCGCGTGTCGAGCTCATCCTGTTCGATCAGCACGTCTTCCTGGCTATCGTGGTCATCGACGAGCCAATCCTGCCACTGGCCGGAATCGCCTTCGGAAGCCTTGATCGGCGCGTTCAGCGAAGCGTCGCCGGAAAGGCGGCGGTTCATCGAAACGACTTCTTCTTCCGAAACGTTCAGCTTGGTGGCGATCTCGGTGACATGCTCGGGCTTCAGGTCGCCGTCGTCGATGGCCTGGATGCGGCCCTTCAGGCGGCGCAGGTTGAAGAACAAGCGCTTCTGGTTGGCGGTCGTGCCCATCTTTACGAGCGACCACGAGCGCAGGATATATTCCTGGATCGAGGCCTTGATCCACCACATGGCATATGTTGCTAAACGGAAACCACGTTCCGGGTCGAACTTCTTTACAGCCTGCATGAGGCCGACATTGCCTTCCGAGACGACTTCGCCGATCGGCAGGCCATAGCCGCGGTAACCCATGGCGATCTTCGCCACGAGGCGCAGATGGCTGGTAACGAGCTTGTGGGCCGCCTGACGGTCGGCATGTTCCGCATAGCGCTTGGCGAGCATGTACTCTTCCTGCGGTTCCAGCATGGGGAACTTGCGGATCTCGTCGAGATAACGATTGAGGCCGGCTTCTCCGGCAGCGATGGACGGTAAGGTATTACGGGCCATGATTGTGCACCCTCCTATTCGAGATTTGGTTCCTTCTGGGGGCGTATTTTGCGCGCCTTCTGCGAAGCGGACCAAGGCGTACGGGTCCTGCGACCCCGCACTTAACCAATGTAAAGATAAGTACGGCGAAACGGTGATTCAAGGATGCGGTCACGCAAGTGTTATATCGGCGTGACCGCAGGTCTCGCCGGAATATTGCCCTTGGGATTACCCTCCCGAATTGTCCGGTGCCATGTGGCGCGGCCATATCGACCTCCCAAACGCGGTCGCGTTTTCGGCCAGCACAGGCGCTCGGACTTCGGTCCTTCATACACGATATTATAGGGCGGGAGGCGGCAGGCGTCCAGTCATTGTGATGTTCGGCGCCTATTCCCTGAGCGCCGCCGCCAATTCTTCCATATCCTCAGGCAAAGGCGCCTCGAAACGCATGATTTCGCCGGTGCGGGGATGCTCGAATTGCAGCATATAGGCATGCAGTGCCTGGCGCGTGAAACGATGGACGGCCTGTTTTGCGGCTTCCGGCAGGAGATTGGCCTTGGTCTTGAAGCCGCCGCCGTAAACGGCGTCGCCCAGCAGCGGGTGGCCGATATGCGCCATGTGCACGCGGATCTGATGCGTTCGGCCGGTTTCCAGATGGCATTCGATCAGAGAGGCGAGGGCGGTTGCGTCCGGTGTCTCGTGAAAACGCTCCAGCACCTCGTAATGCGTGATTGCCTCGTCGGCATCCTGCGAATCCGGACGCTTGACGGCGCGGCGCGTGCGGTCGCTGCTCGATCGGCCGAGAGGGGCATCGATCGTGCCGACAAGCTGGCGGGGACGCCCCCAGACGATCGCCTGATAGGCGCGCTCCAGAGAGGTCGTGCGGCCATGATCGGCAAATTGCAGGGAGAGATGCCGGTGAGCCACATCGTTCTTGGCGACGACCATGACACCGGTCGTATCCTTGTCCAGCCGGTGCACGATGCCTGGGCGGCGAACGCCGCCGATACCGGAAAGGCTGTTGCCGCAATGGTGGATCAGGGCATTGACCAGGGTTCCGGTCCAATTGCCGGCGGCGGGATGAACGACCAGTCCGGCCGGCTTGGAGATGACGATGACATCGTCGTCCTCGTAAAGCACGTCGAGCGGAATATCCTCGCCCTGAGGCGTCGGATCTTCCGGTTCGGGCAACATGATCTCATAGACGTCGCCGGGGCGCACCTTGCGCTTGGCGTCTGTTACCGCTGCGCCCTTCAGCGTAACGGCGCCATCCTTGATGAGTCCTTGCACGCGGCTGCGGGAAAATTCCTCGCCGATCTCGGCCGTCAGCCATGAATCCAGCCGTCCTTCGGCATTTTCATCGGCGGTTAGGACTTTTCTATTGTCCGCGGCTTCTTTAAAGGGGTCGCTCAAACATATTCTCCGGCGCACAAAGCGCTCTACTGGAAGCAAGGACGCATCGATGACGAATCTCGAGCCAGACGATCAAGAGGAAAAGCCCCTCGATCCGGCCCTGGAGAAAGTCCGACGCAAGATGATCCGCCTGCAGATCGTCTCCGCGGCCGTCATGGTGGTGAGCCTTATGGCCGTGTTCGGCGCCGTTGTCTACAAGACGATGAAGCCAGCGGCCAAGCCCGCAGGTCAGACGGCTTCCAGCATTCCGTCCGATGCCCCGGTCGCCGTGACGGCATTGCTGCCCGCGGGATTTACCGTCCAATCCACGGCGCTCTCGGGCAATCAGGTGCTGTTCTATGGCACGCTTGCCGGCGGCCAGCGTCAGGCTATCGTCTTCGATTACGGTATCGGCCGCATCGTGGCGACCATATCGCTGTCCAACTGACGGCATGACGATGACGAGCGCGCGGCTCATCGAGATAACGCATCCCGACGATCCGCGCATCGCCGAATTCCGCAATATCCGCGAACGCGATCTGACAGGTCGGGAGAACCGGTTCATAGCGGAAGGGACCGTCGTGCTGCGGCTTCTCGCCGCTGCGCATGCGGCAGCCGGGGATTTCCTCGCTGAGAAAGTGCTGCTGCTCAAAAACCGCGTGGCCGGGTTGAGCGACATCATCGACACCTTCCCATCGGATGTTCCGATCTACGTCGCCGAAGCCGAGGTGCTCGATGGCATTGTCGGCTTCCATCTCCATCGCGGTGTTCTGGCGCTGGGGCGAAGAACAGCTGAAGACGGGACGAGCGGCCTATTCGACCGCCTCCCAAAGCAGTCGCTGGTGCTCGTCGGCTGCGGCATTTCCAATCATGACAATATGGGTTCGATGTTCCGCAATGCTGCGGCCTTCGGCGCGGCTGCGGTGCTGCTCGACGAAAGCTGTTGCGATCCGCTTTATCGCAAGGCGCTGCGGGTTTCGGTCGGATCGATCCTGACCGTGCCCTATCGCCGGCAATCAAGCGGCGTTCAGCTGCTTGCGGGGCTTGCCGAGCATGGCTTTGCGATCTGGAGTCTGTCGCCGCGAGGTGCGGTCGATATTCGCGATGTCCCGGTTTCGGAGCGCATGGCGCTCGTGGTCGGCACGGAAGGGGACGGCCTGCCCCAAAGCATTCTTTCCGCCTTCGGCAGCGTGCGGATTCCGCAGGCGCCGGGATTGGATAGCCTCAATGTCGCGACGGCGAGCGGCATCGCCCTTTTCGAGATGGCCGCGAAGAACGGGCGCATCTGAGCGGGTTGCTCCCTGGAGCTTACGGATGCTTCGGCAGTATGGCGGCGACGCGGTCGGCGAGGCTGATGCGCGCGCCGGGTTCGGCGGGCTCCTGATCTTTCGGCAGGAGATCGAAGATCGGCGAGCCGTCGCCTTCCTTGAGTGCCGTCAGCGCCACCATGCTGGCGGCGATCTTGGCAATCTCCTCGCGCATGGCATCGTCATGCGCTGGCGTGCGGGCCTTCAGCAGGCGGTCCGATAGGGCCGCTGCCCGATTGCGAACCTCTTCCGTCATCTGGGCGATTTCATCTTCCACTTTTCGTTCCGGTTCCGCCATCTGCGGCGGCTCGCTTATGGTTCCTTGCTCACTGGCGCTGCCCGCAATTATCGATGCGGCAGCGAGTTTCGGCGTTCTTGTGGCCCTCTTCGGCGGTGTGAGGCCAGCGGCGCGCAGCGCCTTGCCGGCTTCCTTCGATTCCTTGATGGCAGCCTCCAGCCGCTCCCTCAGGCGAACGACATCCTGGGCGTGGCGTTCAATCGCGGTTTCCTTGTCGGCGCTGCCGGCAATCTCGCGGTTGAGGCGTTCCTCAAGCCGCTTGTTCTTGTCGCTTTCCTGGCGTAGCGATTGCTCGGCATCCGCGGCGCGCAGGCTTGCCGCATTCAGCTCCTGGCGCAGCGTATCGCGCTCGTCGCGTAATGTGTTGATGCGCAGCTTCAGACTCTCGATCTCGGTTTCGCGGGCTGCCAGATCGATCCTGAGATTGTCGGCATCGGCACCCATTTTCGTCATCCGTTTGCGCAGGCTGTCAATATCCGCCTCTTTCTCGGCGCTGGCCTGCTCGGCGGCGTGGATGCTCGATTTCAGCTGGCTGATATAGCTCTCTTCCTGGCGCAGACGCGAGCGCAGTTCGCCTGCCTCCACCTCCAGATCGTCGATGCGCGTCTGCAGCTCCCCGCTTGCGGCGGAGAGCCGGCTCGCTTCCTGCTGAAGTTTGCCATTCTGAATCTGCAGCGCAACGGTCTTGTCACGCTCCTGCGTCAGGGCATGTTCGGTCCGCGCGTTTTCGGCTGCGAAGAGCGCGCGCGCCATGTCTTTCTGCGCGCGCACTTCCTGCGGGCTCAAGGGCATAGTCGCCTTCAAGCGTTTCTCGGTGAACCAGACGATGCGACGATGGATTGCCGGCGCGATGAGAAAGACCAGTAGAGCGGCCGTCAGAAAGCCCAATCCGAACAAGAGAGCAAATTGAATCACGACGCAGCCAGTATTCTGGAGTTATGTTCGATATCGATAAAATGATTAATCATGGGTTAGCCATGCGGGCAAGCGTTTAACGCGGATATGGTTTATCGGCGCGGAGCCGGTTTGGCGGAAAGAAAAGGCCCGCAACTGAAGCGGGCCAAGGCGTGCGCTGCTAGGGAGATCGTATCAGAGGATTGGTTCAGAAAGGATTCCAGGTCGGGTTCGGCGTGACTTTGAGATAGCCCATGTTGATGCCAAGGCGTGCGCCAAGGCCGGTGCGGATCGGAACGAGCACGATGTTGTTGTTCTTCAGGACAGTCATGCCGAAGCCGGCAACCACGAATGCCTGGCCGCTGACGCCGCCGAAGCGGGTGTAGACGCTGTTGATGCTCGGCAGATCATAGACCAGCATCATGACGCGGGTGCCCTGGCCGCCGTAGTCGAAGCCGAGCGATGGTCCCTGCCAGTAGAGCGGATGCTCGCCGGCATTCTTGGTGTTGAGCTGGCCTTCGCCGTAGGTCAGGCCTGCGAGGAACGCGCCGGAACCTTCCTGACCGAGGATGTAGCCATTCGGCAGGCCATACTGCTGGAAGGCGCGCTCGACCACCTTGGCAAGGCCGCCGCTGGTGGAGCCGAAGAAGGAGTGGCCGGCATCGACGATTTCCTGAGCCGAATATTGATTGGTGGGCGCGGCAGCGGCCTGACGGGCCGGCAACGCGAAACTCACAAATGCGACAATGGCCAGAATCAGGCCGAGGCCGAGCGTTCTGGTGCCGGGGCTTGGCATTCTCTTCAGGAATTCATAGCGCATGGAAGTCTTCCGTTCATCATGGTCGGTGCAACAGGGACGAATAGGCGACGCATTCGCCTGAATGCGCCATGCATGGCACGCCCCCATTTTTTCAGACCATTTCGCCCATCTCTCGCAGGACGAATCGCGTGCGAAAAAGTCTGATGGTGATGAATGCATTTTGCGTCGATGGTCTTAACAATCGGTTTACCAAATATGGTGTCATTATGGCGCGCGGTACACTGGCTGCGAAACCCTCGAGCAACCTTACCGTGGCAAGGTGGAACTACTCGCTTTGCCCTGTCAGCATTCAGGAGACAATGAATGTCGAAAAATCCCAATCTCACTCTGACCGGACCGGATCTGGCCGCGCTGCTGTGCAGCCGCGTCTGCCATGACGTGATCTCGCCGGTCGGGGCGATCAACAATGGCCTGGAGCTGCTCGACGAGGGTGGTGCCGACGCCGACGCGATGGATCTGATCCGCACCAGTGCGCTCAACGCTTCCGTCCGCCTCAAATTCGCGCGTCTTGCCTTTGGCGCGTCCGGTTCGGTCGGCGCGTCGATCGACACCGGCGAGGCGGAGCGGGCCGCCAAGGATTTCGCCGCCGCCGAGAAGAAGACCGAGGTTAGCTGGGTCGGTCCGCGCGCGATCATCGCCAAGAACCGCGTGAAGCTGCTGCTCAATCTCTTCCTCGTTGCCTATGGCGCCATTCCGCGCGGCGGCAATATCGAGGTGACACTCGAAAATCCCGAATTCGAGGCAAAGTTCACGATCACCGCCAAGGGTCGGCTGATGCGAATACCACCGAAGTTCGCCGAGATTTGCTCCGGCACGCTGGAGGAAGCCATCGATGCTCACTCGATCCAGCCCTATTACACGGTGCTGCTGGCCGAGGAGAGCGGCATGGAGCTCTCCTACAATGCGACTCCGGAGGAATTAACCTTCGTAGCGACCATGGCTGCCCAAGCCGCGGAGTAAGCGGGTCGATCCATTGATGTTTAGCCCGCAGTCGGTCATCGGCTGCGGGCTTATCTTTTCGTGTATCGAAAATTCTGTGCAATCTTGGAGTTGTCCGCTCAATTGATAATGTAGCGGTAACGAATCCTTAGCTTGCTGCTCCTATCGTTTCAATTTGAAGCCGGCATCGATGATGGCGGCTGATGCCAGGGAGCTCACACATGCAGCGGTTCATGATAACGGATACATCGGATGTCGTACGCAAGGTCGGCAAACGAATCCTGTCCGAGCTGGATTTTCTCGTGAGCGAAGCCGGAGATGCGCGCGAAGCGCTGATGCGCTGCCAGGCCGAAATGCCAGATTATCTGATCGTCGATGCCGGCATGGAAGGGGCACTCGAGCTCATCGCCAGCATCCGCGCCATGCCCGATGGCAAGGACGTGAAGATCTATTACTGCGTTATCGAGGCCGACCTTCGCAAGCTGATGGCCGGAAAGCGCGCGGGCGCAACGGATTTTCTGCTGAAGCCATTCGATCGCAAGATCCTGACGGCCATCTTCGGCAATCGTGCCGCCGCCGCCTGATTTCAATGAGATACATCGAAACAAGGATAGCCGCCCTTCGAGGCGGCTATTATTTTGCGCTGCATTGAGGCCAACAAAAAATCCCGCCTCGAAAGACGGGATTTCTGTGTGTCGGCGGTAAAGGCGGGGAGGCGGCTCAGGCGCTTTCGGCGAAATCGCTGCTGTCGGGCTCGCGCAACACATAGCCGCGGCCCCAGACCGTTTCGATGTAGTTGGCGCCGCCGGCGGCATTTGCCAGCTTCTTGCGGAGCTTGCAGATGAAGACGTCGATGATCTTCAGTTCCGGCTCGTCCATGCCGCCATAGAGGTGGTTGAGGAACATTTCCTTGGTGAGCGTCGTGCCCTTGCGCAGCGAGAGCAGCTCCAGCATCTGATATTCCTTGCCGGTCAGATGCACGCGCTGTCCGCCGACTTCGACGGTCTTGGCGTCGAGGTTGACGATGAGCTCGCCGGTCATGATGACAGACTGGGCATGGCCCTTGGAACGGCGGACGATGGCGTGGATGCGGGCGACCAGCTCATCCTTGTGGAAAGGCTTGGTCATATAGTCGTCGGCGCCGAAGCCGAGGCCGCGAACCTTGTCCTCGATGCCGGCCATGCCGGAGAGGATGAGGATCGGTGTCTTGACCTTCGAGAGGCGCAGCGTGCGCAGCACTTCGTAGCCGGACATGTCGGGAAGGTTGAGATCGAGAAGGATGATGTCGTAGTCGTAGAGCTTTCCGAGATCGACGCCTTCTTCACCGAGATCGGTTGTATAGACGTTGAAACTTTCGGATTTGAGCATCAGCTCGATGCTCTGCGCTGTCGCGCTATCGTCTTCAATGAGTAGAACCCGCATAATTGTCCCCTTTACCGCCGCCGAAAGGTCGTCAGCCCCTTAACGCGATACCGATCAAATCACTGCTTGATTTGGAAGCTGCCATGCAATGGTTAACAAATTCTGATTCACTCTGGCAAGTCGTATCGAATTTATTAAATAATTTTTCCATTGCACTGTTTTCCAACGACAATCAGTAAAATCGACTCCTAAAGTATTGCATTAACAACCAACGCCAAGTGATTCATCTGACTCACCAATGCCGACATGTCGAATTCCGACCACAACATTTACCGAGCCTTAAATCATTGCGCCTATCATTAACGATGCCCGTAAACGAAAGGTTACCAGCGGTAGGCTTTTATTAAGATCGCTGGAAATTTTTTTAACCAAGCCGTCTCAAAGCGGTTCGGCGAACGGGAATATCGAGAGCCGGGGTCTCGCATCACGGGAGTAATGCGTATGAAGTCACGTGAGAGCCTTGTTCGCCTGAAAGAGTTTCAGGTGAACGAAAAACGCCGTCAGTTGCAGCAGCTGCAGATGATGATGGCGGAATTTGACCGCATGACGAAGGAACTGGAAAGCCAGATCGTCGTCGAGGAGAAGAAGTCCGGCATTTCCGATCCGAGCCATTTTGCCTACCCGACCTTTGCCAAGGCTGCCCGCCAGCGTGCGGACAATCTGCAGGTGTCGATCCGGGAGCTGCAGGTTCAGGAAGAGGCGCTGGAAAATTCGCTTGAGGAAATGCAGGCCGAATATGCCAAGGCCGCAGCGCTTGAAGAGCGTGATGGTTCGGGTCCGGCGCGGGCACGCGCCTGAGATCGCAATTCCGTCTTCTCCTTCGGATCAAGCATGATTGCGTTCCGGTACGGAGCTTATCTTCGGAATGCGAAGAGTATGATGGAAGCGCATGAAGGCTGCGCATGACTGGCCGTGACGGGGCCGGCCATGCGCAGCTTTTGCGTTTTCGGAGATAATCCGACCGATTGGACGGATTTTGTCCCGCTTGGTCATGCGATGCGCGCGTGCGACGCGTGCTGCCGTGCTTAAAGCACCGCGTTTTAGAGATTAACGACGTCGCGCCAGTCATCATGACGTTGCGCCTGAGCCTTCAAGAAGGGACAGAGCGGGATGATTTTCCAGCCGCCACAGCGCGCCTCTTCGACGGCGTGAAGCGCCAGCGCCTGGCCGACTCCCTTGCCACGCAGGGCATCCGGCACGCCGGTATGATCGACGATGATCAGCTTGGGAGACGTGCGGGAAAAGGTCATCTCCGCCTCGTAGCCTTCGACCGTTGCAACATAACGGCCGCCGGATGCATTGTTTTCGTTGCGGATATCCATGATTTTCTCCCTTGTCGCATCTGATGCAATGAGGATTGCATGTGCTCCGGCGTCTGCCAACCGTCGAGATTGTTAACGGATCGTCTCCGTTTAGGTTGATGTCAAAAATACGGACCGGCCAAGCCCTTTAGCGTAGGCGAGGCGAGCAATGCGCGGGCGCCCTTCAATAAAATAATTCGGGCCTCTTTCGCAAGAAAAGAGGCCCGAACACAAAATAGAATAAAGGTGGTGCTGTCGCTGCTGTCAGTGGCGATACTGCTGTATGCGGGTCGTCCGGAGGCCGGCAAGGCCATGGGTATTGATGGACGACTGCCAGGAGAGGAACTCTTCGACGGTCAACGTATAACGTTCGCAGGCTTCTTCCAAGCTGAGCAGACCACCACGCACGGCGGCGACAACCTCAGCTTTACGACGAATGACCCAGCGGCGCGTATTCGGCGGCGGAAGGTCTGCTATCGTCAGCGGGCTGCCATCGGGGCCGATGACATACTTCACTCGGGGACGTATCATTTCGGTCATTGGACTCTCTACACACACTCAAGACCACGTGTGGCACTCTAGCTTGCCACATTTAAAAATTGCCTAAGCACATGGTAAGACTTTGCTAATAATTTTAATCAATGTGGCGAAGTGCTGATTTGCATATGTTTCGCCTGAGAAAAATGCGCCAAAGCCCCTGTTATTTCAGGGAAAATCGCATTCATTCTATGATTTTTTGTCAGTGAAAACTTACGCTTTCGGGCCGAAATTAGCCGCTCCGTTCGGCTACTCGCGCGTTCGAGAAAAGCTGCAGAAGTTGTTTTTACTTGCAAAAATAAACTTACGCCGAGACGCCGTGCTTCTGTCCGCCCCAGCAGATGAAGTGCGGATTGGCGAAGTCGACGTCCGCGTACTGGTCGGTCTTGCCGTAGGTCAGAAGGCCACCCTCGACCGTGACAGTCTTGCCGCCCGCCGCCCGCAACACGGCATCGCCGGCTGCCGTGTCCCATTCCATGGTCCGGCCAAAACGCGGATAGACATCTGCCTTGCCCTCAGCGAGCAGGCAGAATTTCAGCGACGAACCGATCGATGTACAGCCGGAGACCGCATTGTCGGTGAGAAAGCCTTCGGTTTTCGCATTGCTATTGCAGCGGCTGGCAAGCGCCGTCAGCTTGGCCGGCGGTTCACGCACCGCAATATTGACGCGGCTAGTAATGGCAAAATACTTGTCCACCATCAGCTTGCGCGCCCTGCCGGGCTCGCCAGTAAAGGCGACGCCGAGCGCCGGTGCGTAGACGATGCCGATGAGGGGAATACCGTCTTCGATATAGGCGATGTTGACGGTGAATTCATCGCGATGCTCGATGAACTCTCGGGTGCCATCGAGCGGGTCCACGAGAAAGAAGGCGCGGCCACGCACATCCGGAATCTTGCCGGCTGAAACCTGCTCTTCGGCAATGGCCGGGATATACGGAAAATCGCGCTCGAGGTGTCTGAGAATGATGTGTTCGGCCCGCTCGTCGGCCAGTGTGACGGGGCTCATGTCCTGCTTCAAGGCAACGGAATAGCCGGCACGATAGACCTCCAGGATGGCCTTTCCTGCCTCAAGCGCCGCCTTTTCAAATGTTGCAAGCATGTGCTTCTTCGTCTTCCGCGCGCTGTCTGCGCCTGAACTCTCCAGACATTATATATAAGAATATATAAGAAGTTGCGATTGCGAAGTTTAGACTTCCGATGCCCGGCTTTCCTGGCCATAGCGCTTGCGCGAGGGTTTAGCAACAGCGGCCCGGAAGGCAGGTCTTTTGGCAGGCCGGCCATGTATCCCTTCCGCAGCAGATACCGTCCAT
The DNA here is from genome assembly GCF_007828675.1 of Rhizobium sp. ERR 1071. Lineage (NCBI taxonomy): Bacteria > Pseudomonadati > Pseudomonadota > Alphaproteobacteria > Hyphomicrobiales > Rhizobiaceae > Rhizobium > Rhizobium sp. ERR 1071. The sequence goes on from NZ_VITM01000002.1 coordinate 365,097, forward strand.
CACTGCGCATTCGGAAAAGATCATGTTCTGTTTGCGAAGCTTTTTCGCTCTTTCGGGACTTGTCGTTTTTATTGCATATGCGAATGTGCGGCCGGGTAGTGATCAGGATGAATGCATGCGTTATTCGGCTTATCAGCTTTTAAAACAGGCGTTTTCAGGCAATCGCCATTGGCAGCCGGTGTGGCGGACGCCGGAGCCGAAACCACATTATGACGTGATCATCGTCGGCGGCGGCGGACATGGCCTGGCAACTGCCTATTACCTCGCCAAGGAATTCGGCATTACCAATGTCGCAGTGCTGGAAAAGAGCTATATCGGCTCCGGCAATGTCGGCCGCAACACGACGATCATCCGTTCCAATTATTTGCTGCCCGGCAACGAACCCTTCTACGAATTCTCGATGAAGCTGTGGGAAGGGCTTGAGCAGGATTTCAATTATAACGCCATGGTGTCCCAGCGCGGCATCGTCAATCTGTTCCATTCCGATGGCCAGCGCGATGCCTATGCCCGGCGCGGCAATGCCATGCGCATGCACGGCGTCGATGCGGAACTGCTCAATCGCGAGCAGGTCCGCCGGATGATGCCCTATCTGAATTTCGATCATGCCCGCTTTCCGATCCTCGGCGGCCTTTTGCAGCGCCGCGGTGGCACGGCGCGGCACGATGCGGTTGCCTGGGGCTATGCGCGCGGCGCCGACAGCCGCGGGGTCGATCTCATCCAGCAATGCGAGGTGATCGGCATTCGCCGCGACGAGGGCGGTGCTGTGACGGGGGTCGAAACCAACCGCGGCTTCATCGGCTGCAACAAGCTGGCGCTTGCGGCCGCAGGTCATACGTCGATTCTCGGCAATATGGCTGACCTGGAGCTGCCGATCGAAACGCATGTGCTGCAGGCTTTCGTTTCCGAAGGGCTGAAGCCTGTTATCGACAATGTCATCACCTATGGCGCGGGACACTTCTATATATCCCAATCCGACAAGGGCGGCTTGGTCTTCGGCGCCGATATCGATTACTACAGCTCCTATGCGCAGCGCGGCAATCTCGCCACCGTCGAGCATACGATGGAGGAGGGGGTGGCGCTTATCCCCGGCCTGTCGCGGGTGCGCGTGCTGCGCACCTGGGGCGGCGTCATGGATATGAGCATGGACGGCTCGCCGATCATCGATCGCACGCCCATCGAAAATCTCTATCTGAACTGCGGCTGGAACTATGGTGGCTTCAAAGCGACGCCCGCCTCCGGCTTCTGCTTCGCGCATCTGATCGCCAGGGGCGAGAGCCACGATGTCAGCCGCCTTCTGAGGCTTGACCGTTTCGAGCGCGGCTTTGCGATCGACGAAGGCGGCAAGGGTCCGCAGCCGAACCTGCATTGAGGGCACAATACCAATGGCAAGCTTGATCAACTGCCCGCATTGCGGCGTGCGACCCAAGGAAGAATTCTCCATTCGCGGCTCAGCCTCCGTTGTCCGGCCGGCGCCGACCGCGCCGGATGAGGACTGGAACCGCTACGTCTTCATCCGAGACAACGAGCGCGGCCGGATTGAGGAATATTGGCATCATAGCGCCGGATGCCGCCGCTGGCTGGTCGTCGAGCGCAGCAATGTCACGCACGAGGTCTTTTCCGTTACCGATGCCGAGGACAAGGCAAAGGAGGCGACGCGATGACCTCTTATCGTCTGTCGAGCGGCGGTCTCGTCAATCGCAGCCGCCCACTGTCCTTCCAGTTCGACGGCAAGGAAATGAAGGGTCTGGAAGGCGACACACTCGCCGCCGCCCTGCTTGCCAATGACCAGATACTGGTTGGCCGCAGCTTCAAATATCATCGGCCGCGCGGCATCCTGACGGCCGGTTCGGCGGAGCCCAACGCGCTCGTCACCATCGGCAAGGATGGCCGCACCGAGCCGAATACGCGTGCTACCGTCGCCGAGCTCTATCAGGGCATGAGTGCGGTGAGCCAGAACCGCTGGCCGTCGCTGAAGTATGATTTTGGCTCGATTAATGGGGTATTCTCCCCCTTCCTCGGGGCTGGCTTTTACTACAAGACTTTCATGTGGCCGGCTGCCTTCTGGGAAAAGGTCTATGAGCCGCTGATCCGGCGCGCTGCCGGCCTCGGCAAGGCGGTCATGCAGGCCGATCCGGACCGGTACGAAAAGGCCTGGGCGCATTGCGACCTGCTCGTGATCGGCTCCGGTCCGGCGGGGCTAATGGCGGCTCTGACCGCCGCCCGCGCGGGCTTGCGTGTCGTATTGGCCGACGAAGGCTTTAGACTTGGCGGCTCGCTATTGTCGGAAAAGCTGACGATCGGCGGCGCTTCCGCTGATGTTTTCGTGCAGGCAACGCTTGAGGAATTGCAGAGCTTCGAGAACGTCACTTTGATGCCGCGTACCACCGTATTCGGTTGGTATGATGGCAATGTTTTCGGTGCCGTCGAGAAGGTGCAGAAGCATGTGGCGATGCCATTGGCCGACCTGCCGGTGGAGCGGCTCTGGCGCATCGCCGCCAAGCGCGCCATCCTTGCCTCGGGCGCCGAAGAGCGACCGCTGGTGTTCGGCGGCAATGATCGCCCGGGCGTGATGATGGCCAGTGCCATGCGCAGCTATCTCAATCGCTATGGCGTCGTTGCCGGGCAGAAGGTTACCGTCTTCACCAATGGCGGCTCCGGATACCGAACTGCCGCCGATCTCGCCGCTGCAGGCGTGGAGATTTCGGCAATCCTCGACACGCGAGCCGCGTCGGCCGATGTTGCTCCGCAAGGCGTGCGCGTGGTTCATGCGGCAAGCGTCCACGCGACCAAAGGCAAATATCGCATCAGTGGCGTCATTGCAGACCGCGGCGGGCTGGATGAGCTGATCGCCTGCGATGCGCTGGCCATGTCGGGTGGCTGGTCACCGATCATCCATCTTGCCTGCCAGCGGGGTGCCAAGCCGGTCTGGTCCGACGAGAAGCAGGCCTTCATCGCACCGATCGTCTCTGGCGAGCTGGAGATTGCCGGTTCGGCTGCGGGTATCGAGAGCGTTTCCGGCTGCCTCGCCGATGGCGCGCAGAAGGCGCGAGGGGTCATCGAAAGCCTGGGCCGCACGGCTCATGCGGAAGATTTGCTTGAAGTTGATGGCGAGTACGATCCATCCTTCGCGGCGATCTGGCATGTGCCGGGCGCGAAAGACAAGGCATTCGTCGACTTCCAGAACGACGTCCATACCAAGGATCTTGGCCTCGCGCTGCGCGAAGGCTTCGGCCATGTGGAGCATGCCAAGCGCTATACGACAAGCGGCATGGCGACGGACCAGGGCAAGCTTGGCAATGTCAACGCCGCCGGCATCATCGCCGGCATGCGCGGCATCAGCCCGGCCGCCGTCGGCACCACGACATTCAGGCCCTTCTACACGCCAGTGTCCTTCGGTGCGCTGGCGGGAACCGCACGCGACAAGCATGCGCAGCCGGTTCGGGAATCGCCGCTGCATGGATGGGCGAAGAAGAATGGCGCGAGCTTCGTCGAGGCCGGCCTCTGGTATCGTTCGTCTTGGTTTGCCCGACCGGGCGAGAAGGGCTGGCGCGACAGTGTGGACCGCGAAGTCCTCAACGTCCGCAACAATGTTGGGATCTGCGACGTGTCGACTCTCGGCAAGATCGAGATTTTCGGCAAGGATGCGGCTGAGTTCCTCAATCGTCTCTATTCCAACGCCTTCCTGAAACTACCGATCGGCAAGGCGCGCTATGGCTTGATGCTGCGCGAAGACGGCATGGTTTTCGATGACGGCACGACGAGCCGGCTGACGCCTGACCATTTCTTCATGACGACCACGACGGCGATGGCCGGCGAAGTGATGACGCATATGGAATTTTGCGCGCAGACGCTTTGGCCGCAACTCGACGTTCGCTTCGTGTCCTCGTCCGATCAATGGGCGCAGATGGCGATTGCCGGCCCGAAGGCGCGGCTGGTGCTGGAGCAGATCGTGGAAGACGATATCTCCGACGCGTTCTTCCCCTTCCTTGCTGCAGCCGAAATCATGCTGAAGGGTGGGCTCAGGGCACGCCTGTTCCGCATCTCTTTCTCGGGCGAGCTCGCCTATGAACTCGCGGTGCCGGCCGGCTATGGCGAGGCGGTGGCTGATGCCATCATGGAGGCCGGCAAGGCGCATGGCGTCTGCCCCTATGGCGTCGAAGCGCTCAACGTGCTGCGTATCGAGAAGGGACATGTCACCCATAACGAACTCGATGGCCGCACCACGCCTGACGATGTCGGGCTTGGTCGCATGATGTCGACGCAGAAGCCGGATTTCATTGGCAAGCGGCTATCTACCCGCTTCGGCCTGACTGCTGCCGACCGCGGCCAGCTTGTGGGCCTGAAGCCGATCGATACGGCCAAGGAAATTCACGCCGGCGCGCATATTTTGAAGGAAGGCGCGAGACCTTCGACGGTGAACGATCAGGGGCATGTTTCCTCAGCGTGCTTCTCGCCGACGCTCGGCCATTCCATCGCGCTCGCTTTCCTGAAGTCGGGCCGGGAACGCATCGGCGAGCGCGTGGTCGTCTGGGACGGATTGCGGGGTGAGGAAGTGGCAGCAGAGGTTTGCAGCCCGGTCTTCGTCGATCCCGACAACAAGAAGCTTTTGGGGTGATGGATTGATGAGCGTCGCGTTTCAGAACAGGCATGTGCTGGAAGATCATATTTCCGGCTTCGAAGCTGCCGCCAATCCGAATCATCTCGCCGTCGTGCGTCATCCGGCCATCTTCTCTGTGCTCGCCAGGGCCGGCGATCAAGACGGTATTCTGGCCAGCCTGAAGGCATTGAAGGATGTATCGGTTCGCGATGTCGGACCGAGGGAATGGTTCGTGGTATCGGAGACGCTCAGCGCCGATAGCGTCGCGCGGGATCTCTTCACGCTCGATCCCGCCCGGGCCTCTTTCTTCGAGCAGAGTGACGGTCGCGTCATGCTTCGCATTTCTGGTCCCAGCGTTCGCCGTATCCTTGCCAAATGCGTGGCGGTCGACTTGCATCCGCAGGTTTTTGCCGAGGGGCAGTCGGCCAACATGCTGTGCTGTCACGTCAGCGCCAATGTTGCCCGCACCGGTCCGGATCATTTCGAAATCATCGTGCCGCGCTCCTATGCCGGCAGTGTCTTCGAAGAGATTATGGAGATGGGGCGGGAGTTCGCGCTCACGGCCGGTTTCGCCGACTGAAAAGCCTCGTGGCGGCGGAGGTCGAGCGCCTTGCCGACCGGCCTTTGCCGTCGATAGCCGATGGCGCGATCCGAACAATTGCGATGGCGCAAACAGACATATTGGTTTCGCAGTTCGGGCTATTTGGCCTGTCGGATAGTCTCTAGGTTTCCTCTCAAATACGGTCGGTCGCGCGGGAAGACACCCGGCGGCTTCGTGCCGAAAACAGGGGATTCCCAATGAAAAGCCATGCCAAGGTCGTCGTCATCGGTGGCGGTGTCGTCGGATGTTCGGTGCTCTATCACCTGACGAAATTCGGCTGGACCGATGTCGTTCTGCTGGAGCGCTCCGAGCTGACATCCGGCTCGACCTGGCATGCGGCCGGCGGCATGCATACGATCAATGGCGATCCGAACGTTGCTAAGCTGCAGAAATATACGGTCGAGCTCTATAAGGAGATCGAGGAATATTCCGGCCAGGACATCGGCCTGCACCTCACCTCCGGCCTGATGCTGGCGGCCACCCCGCAGCGCTTCGACTGGCTGAAATCCATTCTCGCCAAGGGGCGCTACAATGGCCTGGAAGCGACGCTGCTGACGCCAAAGGAAGCGCATGAAATGATGCCGCTTCTCGATCCTGATCAGTTTGTCGGCGCGCTTTACGACCCCGTCGAAGGCCATCTCGACCCCTATGGCACCACGCATGCCTATGCTCGCTCGGCCAAGAAGAACGGTGCGGAAATCTACCTGCATACCAAGGTGGAAGAGCTGGTACAGCGCGAGGATGGTTCCTGGCGTGTCATCACCAACCAGGGCGAGATCATCGCCGAGCATGTCGTCAACGCCGCCGGTCTCTGGGCGCGCGAAGTCGGCCGTATGGTCGGGCTGGAGCTGCCGGTGCTCGCGATGGAGCATATGTATCTGATCACCGAGGACATGCCCGAGGTCATCGACTTCAACAAGACGACGGGCAAGGAGCTGATGCACTGCGTCGACTTCGATGGCGAGATCTATCTGCGCCAGGAGCGGCAGGGCATGCTGATGGGCACCTATGAAAAGGCCTGCCGTCCATGGTCGCCGGTGACGACGCCCTGGGATTTCGGTCACGAGCTGCTGGCCGAGGATATCGAGCGGATCACGCCGGAACTGGAAGTCGGCTTCCGCCATTTCCCGGCCTTCAACAATGCCGGCATCAAGAAGATCATCAACGGCCCCTTCACCTTTTCGCCTGATGGCAATCCGCTCGTCGGCCCCGTGCGCGGCTTGAGGAACTATTGGTCCGCCTGCGCCGTCATGGCCGGCTTCAGCCAGGGCGGCGGTGTGGGGCTCGCACTCGCCAACTGGATGATTTACGGCGATCCGGGCTTCGACGTCTTCGCCATGGACGTTTCGCGCTATGGCGACTACGCGACGCTCGCCTATACGAATGCCAAGGTACGCGAGAACTATGCTCGCCGCTTCTCGATCCGCTATCCCAACGAGGAGCTGCCGGCAGCACGTCCGCTGCTGACAACGCCGATCTACGACAAGCTGAAGCAGGCCGGCGGCGTATTCGGCGCTTATTATGGTCTCGAGCAAGCCCTGTGGTTCGCGCCGCAGGGCGAGGTCGACCAATTCTCCTGGCGCCGCTCCAACGACTTCGATGTCGTCGGCGCCGAAGCCAGGGCGGTGCGCGAGAGCGTCGGCCTAATGGAGACCTCCGGCTTTGCCAAATATTCGATTAAGGGACCGGGGGCGGAAGCTTTCCTCGATCGGCTGTTGAGCTGCCGCATTCCGGCCATTGGCCGGATGACGCTGGCACCGATGCTGAAGCACGACGGCAAGCTGATAGGCGATTTCACGCTGGCGAAGCTGGGCGAGGGGGATTTCCTTCTCATCGGCTCCGGCATTGCCGAAGCCTATCACATGCGCTGGTTTGAAGGACTGCTGCCGAAGGACGGCTCGGTTCGGCTCGAAGCACTCGGTCTTTCGCTCCTCGGCCTGTCGATCGCCGGTCCGAACGCCCGCAAGCTGCTGCAGAAGCTGACCCATCAGGATCTCTCGACCGCCGCCTTCCCGTTCATGTCCATTTGCCGCATGGATATCGGCATGGCGCCTGCGATCGTCGGCCGCGTTTCCTATACGGGCGACCTCGGCTATGAAATCTGGATGAAGCCGGAGCATCAGCGCTATATCTTTGACCTTCTGATGCAGGAAGGTGCCGAGTTCGGCATCCGGCTCTTTGGGCTGAGAGCGCTGAATGCGCTGCGCCTCGACAAATCCTATGGCAGCTGGGCGCGTGAATACCGACCACTCTATGGGCCGTTCGAGGCCGGCCTCAACCGATTCGTGGCGCTGTCCAAGGAGGCCGATTTCATCGGCAAGGCGGCCGCCGCCAAGGAAAAGGCGGAGGGCGGCACGTTGCGCCTGCGGACCTTCATCCTCTCGGCCAGGGATGCCGATGTCATCGGCGATGAGCCGATCTATCACAACGGGGCGGTCTGTGGCTGGGTGACGTCAGGCGGCTATGCTCATGCTTCCGGTCTTTCCGTCGCTGTGGGTTACGTGCCGAAGGAAATCGCCGACGAGGTGCAAGGCTGGTCGATCGAACTGCTCGGCGAACTCTTGCCGGCAAGGCTGCAGGCCGAGCCGCTGTACGATGCGGATGGTGCCAGGATGCGGGCGTAAAGTCGCGGTTCAGGCGATCACTGTGGCGGGCCTGACGAGGCCTGCCTCTGACAAGAGCTCTTCAGAGTGCAGGCGCCGCTTCACGGTTTTGGCTAATTTTGAGCCATGGCCTGCCGCTTTCGTGTCATTTTTGGTCGGATTCGCATCAGCGCACAGCGATTTGAAAAGAATTTGTCAATTTCTCGCCTTTTTGGCTTCACATTTCCTTCGAAACCAGTATGGAATCGCGCCCATAGGCCTCTAGAAGGAACCTAAAAAAGCAATAAGAGATGCGGTCGTATGACGCCGCATCCAGGGGAAATGATATATGGATTATTTTATCCAGCAGCTCTTAAACGGGCTGACTCTCGGGTCGATCTACGGCCTGATCGCCATTGGTTACACCATGGTTTATGGCATCATCGGCATGATCAACTTTGCCCACGGTGATGTGTTCATGCTCGGCGGTTTCGCCGCTCTTATCACCTATCTCGTTCTCATTTCGCTCTTCGCCGGCCTGCCGGTCGCGATCATGCTGCTTGTCATGCTGATCGTCGCCATGCTGATGACGAGCCTGTGGAACTGGGTGATCGAGCGGGTGGCTTATCGGCCGCTGCGCGGATCGTTCCGCCTCGCGCCGCTCATCACGGCAATCGGCATGTCGATCGTTCTGTCGAACTTCATCCAGGTTGCACAGGGCCCGCGCAACAAGCCGATCCCGACGCTGGTGGGCGATGTCTACAATTTCGGTGGCGTCTCGCTGTCTCTGAAGCAGATAATCATCTTCATCATCACCGTCGTGCTGCTGGCCGCCTTCTGGTACATCGTCAACAAGACGGCGCTTGGGCGTGCCCAGCGGGCGACCGAGCAGGATCGCAAGATGGCGGCGCTGCTCGGCATCAATGTCGACCGCACCATCTCCATCACTTTCATCATGGGTGCGGCGCTCGCTGCTGTCGCCGGCACGATGTATCTGATGTATTATGGTGTCGCCAACTTCACAGACGGTTTCGTGCCGGGCGTCAAGGCTTTCACGGCGGCGGTTCTGGGCGGCATCGGCTCGCTTCCGGGCGCTGTTCTCGGCGGCCTGATGATCGGCTTCATCGAGTCCTTCTGGTCTGGCAATTTTCCCATCGCGTATAAGGATGTCGCCACGTACGGCATCCTTGCCTACGTGCTGATCTTCAAGCCGACGGGCATTCTCGGTCGGCCGGAAGTCGAAAAGGTATAACGCCATGGCAAATTCAAACTTCGTTGCAGGCAAGACCGCGCCCGGTCTTGTCCAGAAGGGGATTACGGACGCCCTCTGGACCGCTGTCATATCCTTCGGCATGTTCGTCCTCTATATCGGTCTCAAGACCGATCAGAATATGGACAACAAGCTGATTATCGTGCAGCGCTGGGGTCTTCTGGCGATCATCGTCGCGATCGCTACCGTCGGCCGCTTCATCATGACGATCTTCGTCCAGCCTTATCTGGCGGCGCGAAAGGCAGCCAAGGCCAAGGTCGTGCAGGTAGAGGGCGAACAAAGCTTCGTCTCCAAGCATTTCAACAAGATCGCCCTTGTGTTTCTGCTGATCTATCCGATAGCGGCGGTGGCTATCCTTGGGCCGCAAGGTGCGCTGACCTATGTCGACAATTTCGGCATCCAGATCCTCATCTATGTGATGCTTGCCTGGGGTCTGAACATCGTCGTCGGCCTCGCCGGTCTGCTCGACCTGGGATATGTCGCCTTCTATGCGGTCGGCGCCTATTCCTATGCTCTGCTGTCGATGCATTTCGGCCTATCCTTCTGGCTGCTTCTGCCGATTTCGGGCATTCTGGCAGCGCTTTGGGGGATGGTCCTGGGCTTTCCGGTGCTGCGCCTCAGGGGTGATTACCTGGCGATCGTGACGCTTGCCTTCGGTGAAATCATCCGCATCGTGCTGACCAACTGGACCGATGTGACGCAGGGAAGCTTCGGCATCTCCAACATCACCAAGGCATCGCTTTTTGGCCTGTATACCTTCGATATGAAGGATCCGCACAACTTCGTCCGCAGTTTCGGTCTGCCGATCTCGTCGGCCTGGTACAAGGTTTTCCTGTTCTACGTGATCCTGCTGCTCTGCATGCTGACCGCCTATGTCACCATCAGGCTGCGCCGCATGCCGATCGGACGTGCGTGGGAAGCGTTGCGTGAGGATGAAATCGCCTGCCGTTCGCTCGGCATCAATACGGTGACGACGAAGCTGACGGCTTTTGCCACCGGCGCCATGTTCGGCGGCTTTGCCGGCTCCTTCTTCGCGGCACGTCAGGGTTTCGTCTCGCCGGAATCCTTCGTGTTCCTCGAATCCGCTGTGATCCTCGCTATCGTCGTTCTCGGCGGCATGGGGTCGCTGAAGGGCATCGCGATTGCCGCGATCGCCATGGTTGGCGGCACCGAATTGCTGCGCAACATGAGCTTTCTCAAGACCGGGCTGGTCTTCGGCGATACGACGATCATTCCCGGTTTCGGCCCGGACTTTACACCGGAACTCTACCGCATGCTGATCTTCGGCCTCGCTATGGTGGTCGTTATGATCTTCAAGCCGCGCGGCTTTGTCGGCACGCGCGAGCCGACCGCTTTCCTCAAGGAGCGAAAAGCGGTTTCAGGCAGCTTTACCAAGGAGGGCCACGGCTGATGAACGCTGTGACCGCAAACCCCAGCGACGTCCTCTTGAAGGTCGACCATCTGTCAATGAAGTTCGGCGGCCTGATGGCGATCAACGACTTCTCGTTCGAGGCCAAGCGTGGCGATATCACCGCGCTGATCGGGCCGAACGGCGCCGGCAAGACGACCGTGTTCAACTGCATCACCGGCTTCTACAAACCGACGATGGGCATGCTGACGCTGCAGCAGAAGAGCGGCAAGGAATATCTCCTGGAGCGGCTGCCGGATTTCCGGATCACGCGCGAAGCCAAGGTGGCGCGTACCTTCCAGAATATCCGTCTGTTTTCGGGCCTCACCGTGCTCGAAAACCTGCTGGTGGCGCAGCACAACAAGCTGATGCGTGCCTCCGGCTACACGATCCTCGGCCTGCTCGGCATCGGTCCCTATCGAGCCGAAGCGAAGAATGCGATCGAATTGGCGCGCTTCTGGCTCGAAAAGGCCGATCTCATCGATCGCGCCGACGATCCTGCAGGCGACCTTCCCTACGGCGCGCAACGCCGCCTGGAAATCGCTCGTGCCATGTGTACGGGGCCGGAACTGCTTTGCCTGGACGAGCCGGCTGCCGGTCTCAATCCTCGCGAATCTCTGGTTCTCAACGAATTCCTTCGCAGCATCCGCAAGGACACCGGCACATCGATCCTGCTGATCGAACACGACATGTCCGTGGTCATGGAAATTTCCGACCATGTCATCGTGCTCGAATATGGGCAGAAGATCGCCGATGGCACGCCGGATGAGGTCAAGAATGATCCTCGCGTGATTGCCGCCTATCTGGGCGTCGAGGATGAGGAAGTGGAAGAGGTGATTGCCGAAGTCGAGCACCTCCAAGAGGGTGAACATTGATGGCGGGGCAACCACTTCTCAAAGTTGCGGGTGTCGAAACCTATTACGGCAATATCCGCGCCCTTGCCGGCGTCGATATCGAAGTCAATAGCGGCGAGATCGTCAGCCTGATCGGCGCCAACGGCGCCGGCAAATCGACGCTGATGATGACGATCTGCGGCAGCCCGCAGGCGCGCACCGGCTCGGTCACCTTCGACGGCCGCGATATCACGCGCATGCCGACGCATGAGATCGCGCGGCTTCGCATCGCGCAGTCGCCCGAGGGTCGGCGCATCTTTCCGCGCATGACCGTCTATGAAAACCTGCAGATGGGCGCGAGTCTCGACAAGCTCAAATATTTCAACGAGGACGTCGAGAAGATCTTCACGCTCTTCCCGCGTCTGAAGGAGCGCCAGTCGCAGCGCGGCGGAACGCTTTCGGGCGGCGAGCAGCAGATGCTGTCGATCGGCCGCGCACTGATGGCGCGTCCCAAGCTGCTGCTGCTGGACGAACCCTCGCTTGGCCTGGCGCCGCTGATCGTCAAGGGCATCTTCGAGGCGATCAAGGTTCTGAACCAGACCCAGGGGCTGACTGTGTTCCTCGTCGAGCAGAACGCCTTTGCGGCGCTCAAGCTTTCCGACCGCGCCTATGTGATGGTCAACGGCCGGGTGACGATGAGCGGTTCCGGCAAGGAACTACTCGCCAATCCGGAGGTGCGTGCCGCCTATCTCGAAGGCGGTCACCATTGAGTTTCGTTTCGCGGAGAATTTAAGATGCAGGGACTTCTCTTCGACACCGATACCGGCGGGCGCATGGTCATCCGCGCTGTTATCGTCATTCTCGGTTTCTGGACCGCATGGCGTGCTGGCCGCGCCGTTGCATCCAGCTGGGAAACCTATCCGCTTGTCGTCATCTACAGCTTTCTGATCGGCCTTGGCCTGCAGTTTCTGCACCATGCGCTGTTCAATGGCCCGGTTTTCGACGTCACCATCTACATCATCGATGTCGTGCTTCTGCTTGTTTTTGCGACGGCGGGATACCGGTATCGACGTACCGATCAGATGGTGAATAATTATTACTGGCTCTATGAAAAGACCTCGGCCTTTTCGTGGAAGAAGAAGAATTGACAGTGCGCCTAAACTAGGCACAGTCTGCGTACAACCAAGAGCGTCACCCAGCCCCATAAAAACAGACGGGAACGGGCAGGGGTCATGCTTCCAGAGTTCGGAATGCAAGCGTTACCGGCGTGATGATTGGTGGGTATCGCGCAGGGCAGATCAAACGGAACCCGCTTAAAAATTGGGAGTAATAATATGAAGAAGTATCTTCTGTCGGCGGTGGCCTTGTCGGCGATGATCGCTTTCGGCGGCGTTGCGAAGGCCGACATTATTGTTGGCGTCGGTGGTCCGTTGACGGGCCCGAATGCTGCGTTTGGCGCGCAGCTTCAGAAGGGTGCAGAGCAGGCGGCTGCGGACATCAATGCGGCCGGCGGTATCAATGGCGAAAAGATCAAGATCGAACTCGGCGACGACGTCTCCGATGCCAAGCAGGGCGTTTCGGTCGCAAACAAGTTCGTCGCTGACGGCGTGAAGTTCGTTGTCGGTCACTTCAACTCGGGCGTTTCCATCCCGGCTTCGGAAGTCTACGCCGAAAACGGCATCCTGCAGATCACGCCCGCTTCGACGAACCCGAAGTTCACCGAGCGCGGCTTGTGGAACACGTTCCGTACTTGCGGTCGTGACGACCAGCAGGGCGAAGTTGCCGGCAAGTATATCGCCGACAATTTCAAGGGTGCCAAGGTTGCCGTCGTTCACGACAAGACCCCGTATGGTCAGGGCCTGGCTGACGAGACCAAGAAGAACCTCAACGCCGCCGGCGTGACGGAAGTTCTTTATGAAGGCATCACCCCCGGCGACAAGGACTACTCGGCCCTGATCGCGAAGATGAAGCAGGCTGGCGTCGACTTCGTCTACTACGGCGGTCTGCACACGGAAGCTGGCCTCATCATGCGTCAGATGGCTGACCAGGGCGTGAAGGCTCACTTCATGTCGGGTGACGGTATCGTCTCGAACGAGCTGGCATCGATCGCCGGCGACGCCGTCGACGGCACGCTGATGACCTTCGCGCCGGATCCGCGCAAGAACCCGGCTTCCGCCGATCTCGTCGCCAAGTTCCGCGCTGCCGGCTACGAGCCGGAAGGCTACACGCTGTACTCCTACTCGGCTCTGCAGGTTATCGCTGCCGCCGCCAAGGCTGCCGGTTCCAATGATCCGATGGCTGTTGCCGACGCGCTGAAGGCAAAGGGTCCGTTCAAGACTGCAATCGGCGACCTCGGCTTCAACGCCAAGGGCGACATCACCCGTCCGGACTACGTCATGTACAAGTGGTCCAAGGGCTCCGACGGCAAGTACAACTACGCCGAAATTTCGAAGTAAACTTTGCGACGCCGGTTTCCGGCATCAGCAAGATTTGGGAAGCCCGGCCACAGGTCGGGCTTTTTCATATCTGCGATATCGGTTCGCCATTTCCTTCATGCCGAAGCTGCTTTAAGTCTCCCCTGTATCGGCAGGAGGATCACAGCATGAGCAAACCCCGTATTCTCGTGACCCGGCGCTGGCCGGCTGCGGTCGAGGCGGTGCTTTCGGAGCGTTTCGACACCACTTTGAACAGGGATGACGCAGCACTCGATGCGGGGCAGCTGCGCGAGGCGCTGCTCACTTATGATGCCGTCCTGCCGACGGTTTCCGACAAGCTTCCGGCCGCGCTTTTCGAGGGGGCGATCCGCTCAAAGATCCTTGGCAATTTCGGTGTCGGCTTCAACCACATCGATATCGCTGCTGCCAAGAAGAAAGGCGTAACCGTCACCAACACGCCGGGCGTGCTGACGGATTGCACGGCTGATATCGCCATGTTGCTGCTCCTTTCCGTTGCCCGACGCGGCGGCGAAGGCGAGCGCGAGGTTAGGGCTGGCACCTGGACCGGCTGGCGGCCGACGCATCTCGTCGGCACGAAGGTGACGGGCAAGACTGTCGGCATCATCGGCTTCGGCCGTATCGGTCGTGCCTTCGCGCAGCGCTGTCACTTCGGCTTCGGCATGGATGTTGTTTTCTATAATCGCTCGGCAATAGATCCGATGGAAGCTTCGCGCTATGGCGCCATGCAATTGCAAACCGTCGAAGATGTTCTGGAAGTCTCCGACTTCGTCTCGCTGCACTGTCCGGGCGGCGCCGAGAACCGCCATCTGATGAATGCGGCTCGTCTCGCAGCCATGAAGCCCGGCTCTTTCCTGATCAACACGGCAAGGGGCAATGTGGTCGACGAGGCGGCGCTGATATCGGCATTGGAGCAGGGAACGATCCGCGGTGCCGGTCTTGATGTCTATGAAGCGGAGCCGCATGTTCCCGAACGGCTGCGGGAGTTGGAGAATGTCGTGCTTCTGCCACATCTCGGCAGTGCCACTGAAGAGACGCGCACGGCCATGGGCATGAAAGTCGTCGACAATATCACCGCTTTCTTTGCAGGGCGGGAGCCGCCGGACCGCGTGGTCTAGGCTGACACGCATGGCCTTACAGTCTCGGGGATAAAACAGATCCGTTTAAGATGGATGTATTTGCCTTTCTTTTGAGCGTTTGATGAAGAATCCAGCTCATATGGGTGGTGTAGGATCGATATCGCGCCGCGTCGAATAAGGCACAGGAATTGCTTGCATTTATTCCTTGCCGGGCTTGAATGGCCGGACTTTGGCATGACGTGATGTGTGGAGAGGCTGATGGCAATGATGGCGGCAGGCACGAGACCGCAGCGGGCGCGGGGTCGCGGCCATCTTGCGGCGAAGTCGCTTGGCGGCCGTACGCGTCTTGCCGAGCTTTTCCAGGAAGGGGCGGCCAAGATCAGGCTGCCGGAAACTTTCGATCATTCGATGGAGGCGGTCATCATCAACACCGCCGGCGGTCTCACCGGCGGCGACCGGATGGATTGGAGTGTCGTTGCCGGACCGGGCACGCGCATCGACGTGACGACACAGGCTTGCGAGAAGATCTACAAGGCTTCGATGGGCACGGCCGAGGTTGAAACCTCGATCAAGATCGGTAGTGGCGCTCGGGTCGATTGGCTGCCACAGGAAACCATCCTGTTCGATCGCGCATCGCTTTCACGTGCATTGAATGTCGAGCTTGACGAAACGGCCGAATTCCTTGCTGTCGAGGCGATCCTGCTCGGGCGGAAAGCCATGGGCGAGGCGATGGAGCAGGGGCTGTTTCGCGACCGCTGGCGCATCCGCCGCGGTGGTCGTCTGGTTCACGCCGAGGAGTTGCGGCTGGACGGCGATGTGGCTGCATTGACGGCGAAAATGGCGATGCTTGACGATCAGGTGGCCTTTGCGACCTTGCTCTATGTCGGCCCACTGGCCGAGACCTATCTCGGCCGGATCAGGCCGCTCCTCGAAAACCATATGGCAGGCGCCAGCCACTGGGGCGAGAAGCTCGTCGTGCGGCTCGCCGCCGCCGATGGGTTCGCGCTCAGAAAAATTCTCATTCCGATCATTTCCGCCTTGCGCGACGGAGCGCCCGTGCCGAAAGTCTGGAATCTGTAAATTGAGCAAACAGCAATCACATAGGTAGGCGATGAACCTCACTCCGAGAGAAAAAGACAAGCTGCTGATTTCCATGGCGGCGATGGTGGCGCGGCGGCGGCTGGAGCGTGGCGTCAAGCTCAATCATCCCGAAGCCATTGCGCTGATCACCGATTTCGTGGTCGAAGGCGCGCGCGACGGCCGCCCGGTCGCTGAGCTGATGGAGGCTGGTGCCCATGTCATCACCCGTGATCAAGTGATGGAGGGAGTGGCCGAGATGATCCATGATGTTCAGGTCGAGGCGACGTTCCCCGACGGCACCAAGCTCGTGACCGTCCACGAGCCCATCCGGTGAGGCTGAAATGCTGGAACTGAGACCCAATTGCGAATGCTGTGACAAGAATTTACCGCCGGAAAGCAAGGAGGCGATGATCTGCACGTTCGAGTGCACCTTCTGCGTCGATTGCGTCGATACCGTATTGGGTGGCGCCTGTCCGAATTGCGGCGGCGATTTCGCGCCGCGTCCTATCCGCCCGGCGGCGTTGCTCGCCAAATATCCCGCTTCGACCAAGCGTGTTCTGAAAGCTGAGGGATGCGCGCCCGTCCGGGCCGCATGAGGAGAGAACCATGATCCCAGGTGAAATCATTGCCGCAAGCGGCGACATCGAACTCAATGCCGGGGCGCCGACCGTGACGCTTGAGGTTTCGAATACAGGCGATCGGCCGGTGCAGGTCGGGAGCCATTATCATTTTGCCGAGACCAATGCCGGGCTTTCTTTCGATCGCGACAAGGCAAGGGGCATGCGGCTCGACATTCCCGCCGGAACAGCCGTGCGCTTCGAGCCGGGGCAGACACGCTCGGTAACGCTGATCCCGCTGTCGGGCAAGCGCGAGGTCTACGGCTTCCGTCAGCAGGTCATGGGCAAGCTGTAGAGTCTCTGGGGAAGCGCAATGTCGATGAAATTGCTTGCATCCGCTGCCGCTCTTGTCGCCGTTCTGGTTTGCGGCCCGGTCTTTGCGCAGAAAACCGCGAAGAAATCTGGGGCCGATTGCGCCAATGCACAGACGCAGACGGACATGAATATCTGTGCTGTGCTCGAATTCGGTGAGGCCGACAAGGCGTTGAATGCGCAATACAAGAAGACGCGCGCCGCGATGGTCGCCATCGACGCGGATCTCGACAACAACATGAAGGGCGCGGAAAAGGCGCTTATCAATGCGCAGCGAGCCTGGGTGGATTATCGCGACGCCGAATGCGAGGCCCAAGGGTTCCAGGCGCGTGGCGGCTCCATGGAGCCCATGCTCGTCTCCGGCTGCAAGGCGGACCTGACGAAGAAGCGGACCAAGGAATTGAAGGACCTCGCCGATGGACCGGAGGGCAACCAGTGAGTTCCAGGCGTAGCGTAATGATTGTCGGTAATGGTGAGGTTGCGGCAGGTGCCGCAGCCGTCATCGATGCCGCCGATCTTGTGATCCGTTTCAACGATTGCCGCTCGATGGGGGCCGGCGGCAGCCGGACCGACGTCGTTGCGGTGTGCAATACCGGCCGGCCAGCGCGCGCCATGCTCGGCTCGGCCGAATGGCGCAAGAGCCCTGCCGTTGCTTCCGCATCCGAGATCTGGAGCGTGCGCGATCCGGTCAAATTCGCGGCGCTGCGTGCGCCGCTGGCGATCTCGCACCCGGAACTCGACGATTTCTGCGACGACTATACCGACCAGTTCACCGCCTTCTGTCAGGCAACCGGCAAGCGGCATGTCGTGATCGGTCAATCCATTCACGAAGGCGTCGATGCGGCACTCGCAGAGCATGATCCCGGCTCCTACGTTGTGCCGAGCAGCGGCATGATCGTGATTGCCGATGTGATGGCGCGTTATTCCGACGACGATATCGCCATTACCGGTTTCAGCCACACGGGCTGGGAGGAACATCCCTTCGCCGCCGAGAAACGGCTGGTGGACGCCTACATATCCCTCGGCCGCCTGAGGCGACTTGCCGACACGAACCTCCTCTCTGCCTCCCAAGGAGATTGATTGATGCCCTACAGGATTTCCCGCGCCGCCTATGCCAACATGTTCGGACCGACCGTCGGCGACAAGGTGCGTCTGGCCGACACCGAATTGTTCATCGAAGTGGAGAAGGATTTCACCACCTATGGCGAGGAGGTGAAGTTCGGCGGCGGCAAGGTCATTCGCGACGGCATGGGGCAAAGCCAGGTGACGCGAGCAAATGGCGCGGTCGATACCGTCATCACCAATGCGCTGATCCTCGACCATTGGGGGATCGTCAAGGCAGATATCGGTTTGAAGGACGGCCGCATTGTCGCGATCGGCAAGGCCGGCAATCCGGACATGCAGCCTGGTGTCAACATCATCGTCGGACCGGGCACGGAAGCAATCGCCGGCGAGGGCAAGATCGTCACTGCCGGCGGTATGGACAGCCATATCCATTTCATCTGCCCGCAGCAGATCGAGGAAGCGCTGATGTCGGGTATCACCACCATGCTTGGCGGCGGCACCGGGCCGGCCCATGGAACGCTGGCAACAACTTGCACGCCCGGTCCCTGGCATCTGGCGCGCATGATCGAATCCTTCGACGCTTTTCCGATGAATATCGGCCTTTCGGGCAAAGGCAATGCGTCTTTGCCCGCTGCCTTGGAAGAGATGGTGCTCGGCGGTGCCTGCTCACTCAAGCTGCATGAGGACTGGGGCACGACGCCGGCGGCTATCGACTGCTGCCTCAGCGTTGCCGACGAATACGATGTGCAGGTGATGATCCACACGGATACGTTGAATGAAAGCGGCTTCGTGGAAGATACGATCGGTGCCATCAAGGGTCGCACCATTCACGCCTTCCACACGGAAGGCGCGGGCGGTGGCCATGCGCCCGATATCATCAAGATCTGCGGCCAGTCGAACGTCATTCCGTCTTCGACCAATCCGACGCGGCCCTATACGGTTAATACGATCGCAGAGCATCTGGACATGCTGATGGTCTGCCATCACCTATCGCCGTCGATTCCTGAGGACATTGCCTTTGCCGAAAGCCGTATCCGTAAGGAGACGATCGCCGCGGAGGATATTCTCCACGATATCGGCGCCTTCTCGATCATTTCATCCGACAGCCAGGCCATGGGCCGCGTCGGCGAAGTGGCGATCCGCACCTGGCAGACCGCCGACAAGATGAAGCGCCAGCGCGGCCGCCTGGCGCAGGAGACCGGAGACAACGACAATTTCCGTGCGAAGCGCTACATCGCCAAATATACGATCAATCCGGCGATCGCGCATGGCGTCAGCCACGAGGTCGGTTCGATCGAGGTCGGAAAGCGTGCCGATCTGGTACTCTGGAATCCAGCCTTCTTCGGCGTGAAGCCGGAGATGGTATTGATCGGCGGCTCCATCGCGGCTGCTCCCATGGGCGATCCGAATGCCTCGATCCCGACGCCGCAGCCGATGCATTATCGGCCGATGTTCGGCGCTTATGGCAAGAACCGGACGAATTCCTCTGTGACCTTCGTTTCGCAGGCGGCGTTCGATGCCGGGCTTGCCGGCAAGCTCGGCGTTGCCAAGGCGCTGCTGCCCGTCAAGAACACGCGCGGCGGCATTTCCAAGGCATCGATGATCCACAACAGCCTGACGCCGCATATCGAGGTGGACCCGGAAACCTATGAAGTGCGGGCCGATGGCGAGCTTCTGACCTGCGAGCCGGCAACCGTGCTGCCGATGGCGCAGCGCTATTTCCTTTTCTGAGGATATTTCGGACGCAGATTATCGGCAGATATGAAAACCCCGGTTTTCCGGGGTTTTCATATGCTGCGCACTGGGCGCAGCAATATCAATGACATGGCATGGTGGCTTGCCATTGCGCATTTCTGCCGGCAAACCGGATTTGGTGGATGTACCTTCCCGTCTGTTCACAACTTGGGAAATGCGCCGCATTTTAATCATTCCATTAAAGACCTGGAAGCGTCTTCACCCCTATCTCACATGATTGAAATAGTGGGCTGAGGAAGGTGAATCGCATGAAGCAATGGATTTCGCTGCAGGCCGAACTCGGTAATTTTCAGCAGCGACGTGCGATTTTTATTTTCGCGCTTAAGATGAGTTTCGTCGCCGTCATCATGTCGCTTGCCATCATCCTGGTGCTGCTTTTTGTGATGCAATGGCTTGATCTTCTGCCATTGCCGATCTTCGAGGCGATGCGTTTTGGTGTCTTGCTGGCATGGATCATCGGGGGCACCGTGTCCGGCGCGCTTGCGGTGCTGGCAGGCTTTTCCATCCACAGGCTCGCGGTCTCCCGTGCTGAGTTCGAGCGGTTGAGCCGCACCGATATGCTGTCCGGCCTGCTCAACCGCCGTGCTTTTACCGAGGCGTTGAGTATGGCCGGAGACGGCGCTTCTCTGGCGATTTTCGATCTGGATCGGTTCAAGGCGATCAACGATCGTTTCGGGCATGCATCCGGTGATGCCGTGATCGTTGCAGTGTCGCGGCTATTTTCCGATGCCTTCACCGGAGAAGACGTGATTGCACGGCTTGGCGGTGAGGAATTCGGCGTCATCATTCATGGCGGCGATACGGCCGAGCGTATCGCGCGCGTTGAGGAGATCAAGGAGCAGATCGCCGAACATTCGATCGCCATTGAAGGCGGGTCGGTGAAGATCACCATTTCCGCCGGGATTGCCGATATCGGCGCGGATCGCAAGACGGAGACCGTCTACGCCGCCGCCGACAAGGCGCTTTATCTTGCCAAGACACTCGGCCGCAACCGTGTCATGCACGAGCGCGAGCGTCTGTCGCAGGTCTGGCATCGCTGCGCCACGGAGCAGGAACAGGAGGCAACGACGGATGTCAGGGAACTGCAGCGCTATGTGCAGCGGATGTGAGGCTTCCATGCGCCATTGATGCTTGCGCGGGAGGCGACTATTTTGCATGGTCTGATAAAGTATTAAACTGGAACAGTCATGCTACGCGTCACTTCCTATCTGCCGGCCGGCACTCCTTCCTCCAATCCGATCGATCGTGTCGTCCTGCCGCATGATCTCAGGCATCTGCGCCGCAAACTGCTGCATCTCGAAAATGGCGAGATGGTCATGCTCGATCTTAAGGAGCCGGTTCTGTTTGCCAGCGGCGATCTGCTGGTGCGCGAGGATGGCGAGCTGATCGAGATCGTTGCAGCTGATGAAAAACTTTTCGAGATCCGCCCGCGCGATCGCAGGCATCTGATCGAGCTTGCCTGGCATCTCGGCAACCGCCATCTTCCCGCGCAGATCGAGGAGGAGCGTATCCTGATCTTGCGTGACCATGTGATCCGGTCCATGCTTGAGGGGCTGGGGGCTGTCGTGACCGAAGTCAGCGAGCCTTTCCAGCCCGCGCGAGGCGCCTACCACGCCCATGGAGGCCATTCGCACGGCCACGACCATCATCATGGTCACGGGCATGACCACGGACACGATCATCACAACCATTCGCATGATTGAACCGTGATGACCAACGCGGTGGTTTCGGACGATGGCGACCTGCAGGCGCTGCTGCGGCTGATGGCGTGGCTATCCCCGGCGTTTCCTGTGGGATCGTTTGCCTATTCCGGCGGTTTGGAGCGTGCGGTGCATGACGGCCTGGTGCGCGACAGCACCGGCCTCAGCAATTGGATTTCTGCAATCATTGAGCATGGTTCCGCGTGGAATGATGCAGTGCTGCTTGTGGAGGCGCACGGGGCGGGCACAGATGTGCAGCGGCTTGCGACCGTTGCGGAACTTGCCGAGGCGCTGGCTGGCTCGAAGGAGCGGCATAACGAGACCATGCTGCTTGGAGATGCCTTTCTCTCGGCCGCTGCCGCCTGGCCACATGCGATCTTTTCCATGCTCCCGGCAAGGACGGCCTATCCGGTTGCGGTTGGCGCCGTCGCAGGTGCGCATGGCATTGCCGCCGAGAAGGCGGCTGCCGCCTTCCTGCATGCGCTGGCCTCGCAGATGGTATCCGCCGGCATCCGGCTTGGCGTCGGCGGCCAGAAAGATGGTGTCGCCGTTCTGGCGCGGCTGGAAGGTCTGTTTGCAGATGTCGCGCGCCGCGCTGCTCAATCCAGCCTAGACGATCTTGGCGCTGCGACCGTACAGGCCGATATTGCGAGCCTGCGGCATGAGACCCAGGGCACGAGGCTCTTCAGGTCATGATGGGCGTTACAAAGAAGATATTGAAATTGAGGCATCGCCTACGTCATTCGCCTCTGTGCGGCCGCCCGACGCTTAGCTATGCTATCACTTTATCGGAGTTGCGAGCATGAAATCGAGACATGGACCCTTGCGCGTTGGGATCGGTGGCCCGGTCGGTTCCGGCAAGACGGCGCTGACGGAGAAGCTGTGCAAGGCGATGCGCGAGGACTATTCCGTCGCCGTCGTCACCAATGACATCTACACGACCGAGGATGCGGAAGCGCTGGTGCGGATGCAGGCATTGCCATCTGACCGTATCGTCGGCGTCGAAACCGGCGGCTGCCCGCACACGGCCATCCGTGAAGATGCGACGATCAATCTGCAGGCCATTGCCGGCCTGAACGAGCGGCTTCCTGACCTCGATGTCGTTTTCATCGAATCCGGCGGCGACAATCTGGCGGCAACCTTTTCGCCCGATCTCGCCGATATCACCATCTACGTGATCTCGGTATGCCAGGGCGAGGAAATCCCGCGCAAGGGCGGCCCCGGCATTACCAAATCCGACCTTCTCGTCATTAACAAGAAGGATCTGGCGCCTTTCGTCGAGGTCGATCTCGAGGTGATGGATCGCGATGCCACCCGCATGCGCCAGGCACGCCCCTTCGTCTTTTCCGACATGAAGCGCGGCGAGGGCGTCAGCAGGATCGTCGACTTTCTAAAGGAACAGGGCGGCCTTTGAGCCGCCCTGTCATCATCCAGACATCTGCTGAGGCTGTTCTATTCTGCCGCGAAGGGCGGCAGCTTTAGCACATTGGTGCCCACCGACCTGTTTCTTCCATCCTTGTTTTCGATGGCCTCCAGGCGCTCTTCCAGATTGGTGAGCGACTGGCGGTTTTCGTTGACGGCGACGGCCAGACCTTCTTTAGTCACGACCTCGTCGTCCGCATCTTTCTTGCCGACAAGCCTGCCGAAGAGGTAGCCGAGCAGGCGCGACAGGTCGTCCATGATCAGGAAGAAGGACGGCACGACCACAAGGCTGAGTACCGTCGAGACAATGATGCCGCCGATCACGGCTATCGCCATCGGTGCGCGGAAGGAGCCGCCTTCGCCGACGCCGAGAGCGGACGGTAGCATGCCGGCCGACATGGCAATCGAGGTCATGATGATCGGGCGGGCACGCTTCCGGCCGGCTTCGACGACCGCTTCCAGCCGCGGCATGCCCTGATGCATCATCTCGATCGCGAAATCGACCAGCAGGATGGCGTTCTTCGTCACGATACCCATCAGCATCAGAATGCCGATCATGACGGGCATGGACAGCGCATTGCCGGTCATGATCAAGGCCAGCGCCACGCCGCCGATCGCCAACGGCAGCGACAGCAGAATGGTGAAGGGCTGGATCACATCCTTGAACAGCAGGATCAGCACAGTCAAAACGAGCATGAGGCCGAGAAGCATGGCATTGCCGAAGCTCTGCTGCATTTCCTTCTGGACCTTGGTATCGCCGCTTTCTGCCAGATGCACGGTTGCCGGGATCTTGGCGTTGTTGACGATATTGAGGAAGTGTTCCGATGCCGTATCCAGCGCCACGCCTTGCGGCAGGTCGGCCCCGATCGCGACGACGCGGAAACGGTTGTTGCGCTTGATGGAGGAGAGGCCCTCCGAATAGTCGATGTCGGCCACGCTCGATAGCGGCACGGTGGTGCCGGTGGATGCCTGTCCGGTGGTGCCCATCGATGTCTTGATGCGCAACGCACGGATCGCGGCCAGATCTCGGCGCATGCCGAGTGAGGCCTGAACGCGGATTGGGATCTGGCGATCATCGAGCGAGATCTTCGCAAGTGAAGCGTCGATATCGCCGATGGTCGCCACGCGAATCGTATCCGAAATCATCTGCGGCGTGATGCCAAGGCGTGCCGCCTCGTCCTTGCGCGGGAAGATCTGCAACTCGGGCCGCGGCAGGGCGCCGTCGGCGCTGACATTGGCAAGCGCCGGATCGGCGCGCAGCTTGGCTTCCAGAATACCGACAGCCTGATTGAGGTCCTTTTCGTTGCGCGAGAGGAAGTTATAGGTCAGGTCGCGGTCGCCGCGATCGTTCAGCTTGGTGATGCGGACGTCGGGTATCGAGCGCAGCTTGGCAAAGACTTCCTTTTCGATCTCCCATTGCGGGCGCACGCGGCCATGGACGGTAACCTTCGGCAGGTGGGGGCCGATGACAGGCAGCGAGCCGAGAACGTCGTTCACGACCTTCTTTGTCAGCGACTGATCGAGCTTGCCGAGTGTCAGCGTCACCGTGGCGCGGCGCAGTTCCAGATCGCCCTTCGGCGAGGCGCCGCCGAGTACGAAGACGCTTTCAACGCCATCGATACCCTTCACGCGCCGATAGATCTCGTTGGTTGCCTGTTCCGTATCATCGAGCCGGGCGTTCGGCGGCAGTTCCGCCGACAGAACGATGCGCGAGGAGTCTTCCGGCGGGATGAAGCTGCCGGGGACGAACATGATGAGAGCGAAGACCGAAGCGATCGAGAAAGCGAAAGCGGCAAGCAGCGTCGGATAACGCGTGTACCACTTCTTCGTCGTCAGCCGCACCAGCCAGCTATAGCCCCGCATGAAGCGGCCGTCATTGTCGTGATGGTCATCGACGCCGTCTTCGGCGCGCATCAGATAGGCGGCCATCATCGGCGTGATCAGACGCGCCACCAGCAGCGAGAAGAACACCGAGAAGGCGACCGTCAGGCCGAACTGGATGAAGTACTGCCCCGGAATACCCGGCATGAAGGAGACGGGCACGAAGACCGCGATGATGGTGAAGGTCGTCGCAATGACGGCCAGACCGATTTCGTCTGCAGCGTCGATGGCGGCGCGATAGGGCGTCTTGCCCATCTTGATGTGGCGCGCGATGTTCTCGATTTCGACGATGGCATCATCGACGAGAATACCGGTCGCCAGCGTCAGCGCCAGGAAGCTGACGAGGTTCAGCGAGAAGCCGATCTGGTTCATGATCCAGAATGTCGGGATCGCGGAGAGCGGCAAGGCAACCGCCGATATCAGCGTCGCGCGCCAGTTCCGCAGGAACAGGAAGACGACGATGACGGCCAGTATGGCGCCTTCGATCAGCGTATGCATCGCGGATTCGTAGTTGCCATAGGTGTAGTAGACGGAGTCGTCGATCATCTCGATCGAGACGTTCGGGTTCTCCGCGCGCACCTTGTCGAGCGTGTCGGCAACCGTCTTGGCGACGGTCACCTCGCTGGCGCCCTTGGCGCGGAATACGCCGAAGGTGACGACAGGGGCACTGTTGAACCGCGAAAAGGACTTCGGCTCCTGATAGGTGTCCTTGATGGCGCCGAGATCGGAGAGTTTTACGAAGCGCCCGTTGGTGAGCGCGATCGTCGTATCGGCGAGCTGGGCGACATTGCGGGCGTCGCCGAGCACGCGGATCGCCTGCTCGCTGCCGGCAACCTGGCCGCGGCCGGAACCAAGATCGATATTGGTGCTGCGGAGCTGCTGGCTCACCGAAAGCGCTGTTATGCCATAGGCGTTCAGCTTGTTGGGATCGAGCTCGATGCGCACTTCTCGATCGGCGCCGCCATAGCGGTCCACTCGGCCGATGCCCGCCTTGCCCTGCAGCGCGCGCTTGACCGTATCGTCCACGTACCAGGACAGCTCTTCGAGCGTCATGTTCGGCGAGGACACGGCGAAGCTCTGGATCGCTTGGCCGACGACATCGACCTTGGAGACGATCGGCTCATCGATGGTCGATGGCAGGTTGCCGCGGATGCGGTCGATGGCGTCCTTGGTGTCCTGAACGGCCTGCTCTGTCGGCACCTCCAATCGGAAGACGACGACGGTCTGCGATTGGCCGTCGGTGATCGTCGATTGTATCTCGTCGATGCCGTTGATGCTGGCAACGGCGTCTTCGATCTCCTTCGTCACCTGCATTTCGAGCTCGGCCGGCGAGGCGCCGCTTTGCGTCACGGTGACATTGACAATAGGGACGTCAATGTTCGGGAAGCGGGTGATGGGCAGATTGAAGAAGGCATGCGCGCCCACGACCATCAGCAGGAAGAAGCCGAGGAGCGGGGCGACCGGATTTCGGATGGACCAGGCGGAGAAGTTCATCTTGTCGTTCTCGCTCAGTTGGAGGCTTGCGACGTATCGCGAACCGGCGTGATGTGGTCGCCGTCGCGAACATAGGCACCGGCCTTGGCGACGACATCATCACCGGCTTTCAGGCCCTTGACGATCTCGACATAGCCTGAATCCTGGATGCCGGTTTCGACGCTCACGAACTTGACCACGCCGTTTTCGACCTTGCGGGCGGAAGAACCGTTTTCCTCGCTGTTGACTGCCGTCAGCGGCAGCGCAACGCCATCTTCCTGGCGAATGATGATCTCGGCGCTACCATACATGCCGGCGCGGGCCTTCTCGCCTTCGTCGATCGTGATATGCACCGCGCCGAGGCGGGTGACGGGATCGACGATTGGAGCAACGAGACGGACCGTTCCGGCAAGCTTTTCGCGACGGCCTGAAAGCGCGATCAAGGCCTTCTGTCCGCTCGTGATCTTGGTGATATCGCTCTCGGACACATCGACCACCAATTCGAGCTGGCTGTCGCGGATGATGGTGAAAAGCGGATCGCCATTGCCGTTGGCGATGGCGCCGACGCGGGCATTGCGCGACGCGACGGTGCCGGCGACGGGGGTCCTAATGCCTGTTCTGGCAAGCTTGAGATCGGTATCGGCGATCTGGCTGTCGGTAACTTTCAGATCGGCCTCTGCAACGGCGATCGCCTGCTCGGCGGAAACGACGCGCGCCTTGTTGGCGGCGGCGGCGGCATTCGCCTGTTCCACCGAGGAGGTCGACATCGTGCCCTTGGCGCCCATCGTGACGGCGCGAACACGCTGCAATTCTGCCTCTTCGGCATTGGCGCGGGCTTCGGTGAGCTGGGCGTGCAATTGCGCAAGGCTTGCTTCGCCTTTGGCCCGCGTCGCCTGCATCTGGCTCTTCTGCAGAATAAGAGCATCATCGTTCAGCGTGGCAAGCGTGCTGTTCGCGCTGACCTTGTCGCCGACATCTGCGTTGAGAGAGCGGATGGAGAGGCCATCCACCTGCGGCTGGATGTAAACCTCCTCGACAGCCTTCACCGTGCCGGTCGCGACCACCTTGTCGGTCAGGTGGCGCATCGTGGCTGTGGTGATGACGATTGCGGGCAGGTTCTGTTTCGGCGTGGTAACCGGGGGCTCTTCCGCCAGGGCGGCAGACACGCCCAGCAGGGAAAGCAGGATTGCGGTCGTGCTCAGAAGTCTAAACGGCGTAAGGGCCATGCGTCCGGTTCCAGTTCGGCGTTTGATAAAATGGGATTTCGCTGATTTCCGTCGCGAACACGGGGATGCGATGCATGCGGGCCGGCTTCTCCGGCGGATCAATATCCGTCTGTCATGCCTTGCAGTTCCCTCATCCTAAAATCGCAGTGTAGATGGGATCGGTTTTCAATTCTCGCAAGATCACGAGAAAATGATTTCGCGGGCATTTCTATCGTCTACAACCTTGCGAAGCAATCACGGCATTGTGATGTCAGCATTCGAATAGTTGATGGCTGAGGGCTTTTCAGCCAGACGGAGCGACAAAGCCAGCATTTTGTTGCTACTGTTACAAAATGAAAAAAACGCGCGGGGCGGTAACCTCGCGCGTTTTAGCCTCTGTGAGTGCTCCGAGCTTATTTCAGAGCAGCGTCCGTGATCTCATGCGTATAGGCGCCATCCGGCTTCTTGTTGATGATTTTCTGATCGAGCAAGGCTTCGACCGTGCGGTTATAGGTCTTCATGTCGAGCTTGCCGTTGCCGATCAGCTTGGCGACTTCGCCCGCCATGCGCTTCTGGTGGTTTTCATCCTGGCCACCATTGTCCATGACGATCTCGGCGGCTTCATCCGGATGCTCGACGGCATATTTCCAGCCCTTCATCGAAGCGCGGACGAATTTCACCATATCGGCCTTGAACTTCGCGTCCTTCAGCTTGTCTTCTTTGACGTAGAGGCCGTCTTCCAGAAGGTCGTTGCCGAGCTTCGTATAGTTGAAGACGGTCAGGTCTTCGGCCTTGAAGCCGGCATCGATCGCCTGCCAATATTCGTTATAGGTCATGACGGAGATGCAGTCGGCCTGCTTCTGGACGAGGGGCTGCACGTCGAAGCTCTGCTTCAGAACGTTGACGCCATCCTTGCCGCCGTCGGTCTTGAGGCCGAGCTTATGCATCCAGGCGAAGAAGGGATATTCGTTGCCGTAGAACCAGACGCCGAGGGTGTGTCCCTTGAAATCCTTCTCCGTCTTGACCGGTCCATCCTTAGGGCAGATCAGCTCCAGACCGGATTTTTCGAAGGGCTGGGCGATATTGATGAGTGGCACGCCCTTTTCGCGGGCAACCAGTGCGCCGCCCATCCAGTCGACGATCACATCGGCACCGCCGCCGGCGATTACCTGCTCCGGAGCGATATCAGGCCCGCCCGCCTTGATATCGACATCGAGGCCTTCTTCCTTGTAGAAGCCCTTGTCCTTGGCGACGAAGTAGCCGCCGAACTGAGCCTGGGCCACCCATTTCAGCTGCAAGGTCAACTTATCCGCCGCCATCGCGCCCTGGGTGGCGGCAAGCGTCATGGCACTTGCCATCAATGCAAACATTATTTTTTTCATGTCTTCACCCTTTCCCTCTGAAGTTATGCCTTGATCCCTTGGAGGGGATCCTGGATTACGTCTGCCCACCACGGATAGACGGATGCCAGAACGTCACCATTCGTTCGATGATGGCGACGATACCGTAGAAGACCGAGCCGGCAATCGCGGCAACCGCGATCTCAGCCCAGACCATATCGAGGTTCAACCGGCCATTTTCGGTTGAGATGCGGAAACCCATGCCCGACATGGGCGTGCCGAAGAACTCCGCCACGATGGCACCAATCATCGCCAGGGTCGAGTTGATCTTCAGCGCATTGAAAATAAAGGGGGCGGCGGCGGGCAGGCGCAGCTTGAAGAGCGTCTGCCAGTAGCTCGATGCGTAGGTGCGCATCAGGTCGCGTTCCATATTGCCGGCGGCGGCAAGGCCTGTCACCGTGTTCACCAGCATTGGGAAGAAGGTCATGATGACGACGACGGCGGCTTTCGACTGCCAATCGAAACCGAACCACATGACCATGATCGGTGCGACGCCGATGATCGGCAGGGCCGAGACGAAATTGCCGATCGGCAGCAGGCCGCGCCGCAGGAAGGCAAAGCGGTCCGCAAGAATGGCGACGATGAAGCCGCTGGCGCAGCCGATGATATAGCCGATCAGGACGGCGGTGAGGATCGTCTGGCGGACATCGATCCACAATGTCGGAATCGAATTGGCGATCCTGGCACCGATGGCGCTCGGCGGCGGCAGAAGGACCAGGGAGACGCCTGCGCCGCGAGTGACGGCTTCCCAGATGATCAGTATCCATATGCCAAAGATCGCCGGGATCAGCAGCCGCAGCGTATAGTTGCCGGCGGTCGAGTGCGAACGCATCGACGACAGGACGGAAACGCAGCGCCAGGCCAGCAGCCATGAAGCGGCAATCAGAATGAAGAAGGATAGCTGTGCCTTGCCTTCATTGCCGGAAATTCCCGCAAGCAGCAGCCATGCCGCCGCATGCGCGCCGAAGAAGAGGACCGCCGCGCTCAAGTCTGCAGATAGGCGCATGAAGGAAAGGGCGGCCGCCGCAGCAATCAGAATGAAGATGACGAAGGTCGTTCCGCTGCTGACGGGTGCAGCGGCATCCGCTGCGAGCAACGGCAATGCGGGGATTGCTGCAAGACACAAAAGAAGTGCAAGAATGCCCTGCCAGGAGAAAAGAAAGGATCTCATGCCGTTCTGCCTCCCATCGAACGGTCGACGATGCGCGCCGCGATGCTGACGATGCCGACGAGAACGGCAGCGAGGACGGAACCGGCGACCAAGGCCGCCCATATATCGATCGTCTGGCTGTAATAGGAGCCTGCCAGCAGCTTCGCGCCGATGCCGGCGACCGCGCCCGTCGGCAGCTCGCCGACGATCGTTCCGACCAGGCTTGCGGCGATCGCGACCTTCATGGAGGTGAAGAGGAAGGGGACTGAAGCCGGCACGCGCAGTTTCCAGAAGGTCTGCCAGCTGCTGGCATTGTAGGTGCGCATCAGATCGAGATGCATGATTTCCGGAGAGCGCAGGCCCTTCGTCATGCCGACCGTGACCGGGAAGAACGACAGATAGGTGGAAATCAGCGCCTTCGGGATCAGCCCGTCTATGCCAAGAGCGCTGAAGACAACGATGATCGTCGGAGCGATGGCAAGGATCGGGATCGTCTGGGACGCGATGATCCACGGCATGAGGCTGCGGTCGAGCGCGACGAGATGAACGATACCAACGGCAAAGAGGACGCCGAGAATCGTGCCAAAGGCAAAGCCGACCGCTGTTGGCGCCAGCGTTATCCAGGCATTGTAGACGAGGCTGCGATTGCTTGTCGGCACCCGCAGGAAAGTGTTTTCAAAGACATTCTGCGCTACCTGGTGCGGCGCGGGCAGGGTCGGCTTCGGCTGCGACAGCGTCTTGCCGATGAATTCTACCATCGTCGGTGTTACGTTGCCGCGCCGGTCGAGATCGCGCTGGAATGGCGCATTGAGAATGACGGCGAAGACATACCAGAGCAGGACGATCGCCAGGATGATCGTCGTGACCGGCAGGAACTTGTGCTTGAAGAACTGTTCCTTTTCCATGTTCATGCCCTTCCTTGCGCGGGAAGCAGCATGAGGATCATGGCGATGATGCCAAGACCCACGCCGGCAAGTTGCTGCAGGCTCAGCCGTTCGCCAAAAACGATGAAGGCGATGACATTGACGACGACGAGCTGCGCGATGGAGGAAGCGGAGATCGCCAGGCCAAGTCCGCCCTCGCGCATCAACCGCACCATCATCAGATTGCCGACACAATAGAGCGCGAGCGACAGGATCAAGACCAACATGTTGTTGTTGGCGATATAGGCGCGCGAAGCTGTGGCACCGCCGATGAAGATCGCCATCGCGCCGACAAGCCAGAGGAGGAATTGCGGGTTCATGATATTCCTCCGATTGCGGAGCGGCGTTGTTTTCCCGGCTCCGACAGTACGGCAATTGAATGAGAATGAGGCTGCTTCGGCGCACCTCCTTTTCCCCTCGGGGAGAAGGTGCCGCCAGGCGGATGAGGGGGCTTGCCAAGAAAGCGGAAGCCGTTGGCTTTGAAGCGGTTAACCCCCTCATCCGACCCTTCGGGCCACCTTCTCCCCGAGGGGAGAAGGTAAAGACCGCACCGACCTGCTCTTATATGCGATTGCCTTGGGCTCGGTACGGTGAGGGGCCGTCGCGCAACGGAGCCGTCCATCATCCTATTCCTCATAGCTATGCCCTGCTCTCAGCCCTTCCCGGACGCGGTGGGCGATTTCCAGGAATTCCGGCGTTTCGCGAATGTCGAGCGGCCGCTCCGTCGGTAGCGTCGATTCGATGACGTCGGTGACGCGGCCCGGACGCGGTGACATGACCACGATCTTCGTCGAGAGATAGACTGCTTCCGGGATGGAGTGGGTTACGAAGCAGATGGTCTTGTTCGTCTGTTTCCAGAGTTTCAGAAGCTGTTCGTTCAAATGATCGCGGACGATTTCGTCCAGTGCGCCGAAGGGCTCGTCCATCAGCAGCAGATCGGCATCGAAAGCCAAGGCGCGGGCAATGGAGGCGCGTTGCTGCATGCCGCCGGACAGCTGCCAGGGAAACTTGTGTTCGAAGCCGTTGAGATTGACGAGTTCCAGCGTCCGGGCGATGCGCTTGGCCTGCTCTTGCTTGTCATAGCCCATGATTTCGAGCGGCAGGGCGATATTCTTCTCGATCGTCCGCCAGGGATAAAGGGCTGCGGCCTGGAAGACATAGCCATAGGCGCGATTTTTTCGGGCATCTTCCGGCGACATGCCGTTGACGCTGATATCGCCCGATGTCTTACGCTCGAGGTCGGCGATGACACGCAGGAAGGTGGTCTTGCCGCAGCCCGAAGGGCCGATGAAGGAGACGAAATCGCCCTTACGAACATCGAGATCGACATTGCTCAGCGCATGCACCGGCCCGTCATTTGTATTGTAGGTGAGACAGAGATTCCGCGCAGAGACGACGGAGGAAGCGGATGACGTCATTAACACCTACCAGTCCTGTTTTCGCCGCATGTTTGAGGCGGATTGCGTGTTATCCTGTTTGGCATTGCCGCAGTCCGGAGAGGCGCGAAGGCCTTGGGGCTGCTGAACAGAGGGGAGCAATGCCGTGAGTGTCTCATCGAAGCCCACCTGCCATATCGTGCGG
Organism: Rhizobium sp. ERR 1071; assembly: GCF_007828675.1. Lineage (NCBI taxonomy): Bacteria > Pseudomonadati > Pseudomonadota > Alphaproteobacteria > Hyphomicrobiales > Rhizobiaceae > Rhizobium > Rhizobium sp. ERR 1071. The sequence goes on from NZ_VITM01000002.1 coordinate 397,484, forward strand.
CCCGGCAGTACCTATGCCGGAAAACAAGGTCTCAATTATTTCGAAGGGATTGCCGCCGAGACAGTGGGCTCGACGGGGATTTGCATGCATCTTCTGACCATCCCGCCGGGTGCCCGCGCCAAGGCGCATCTTCACGCCTCGCATGAGACGGCGATCTACGCGATTTCCGGAGAGACGCATTGCTGGTTCGGCGACCAGCTGGAAGAGCATGTCATCGTGCGCGAGGGCGAGATGTTTTATATTCCGGCCGGCGTCCCCCATCTTCCCGCGAACTTGAGCGACCGGCCGGCGACAGCGGTCATCGCCCGCACCGATCCGAACGAGCAGGAAAGCGTCGTCCTGCTGCCGGATCTGGAACGGTATGTGCTGTGCTAGAGCCGTCTCGCTTTTCTTTGAATCGCGAAAATGCTCTATCTCCTTGTTTCTACGCAATTCCGGACGGAAAACTGCTGCGCACTTTTCCTGGAATTGCTCTAGATGGCCGATGAGCCGAAGCGCCGTGCCCAAGCGTCATACCCCGCTTGCCGGGATGCCGCTGCGCTGCACCTTGCGCGGCGCGGTGATTTCTTTCCAGGTGGAAAGTGCCCGGTTGACGGCGGTGAAGGGCTCGCGCTTGACGAACTCGCCGTGGCCTTCCCTGGTCTTGACCGTGCCTTCCTCGATGGCGACGATGCCGCGCGTCAGCGTATAGCGCGGCAGGCCGGTCACTTCCTTGCCCTCGAAGACGTTGTAGTCGATCGCCGACTGCTGGGTCTTGGCGGCGATAGTTTTCGAGCGCTTCGGGTCCCATACGACGATATCGGCATCGGCGCCCACAAGGATCGCGCCCTTCTTCGGATAGACGTTGAGAATCTTGGCGATGTTGGTCGACGTGACCGCGACGAACTCGTTCATCGTCAGCCGGCCGGTGTTGACGCCGTAGGTCCAGAGCATGGGCATACGATCCTCAAGGCCGCCGGTTCCGTTCGGGATCTTGGTGAAGTCGTTGAGGCCGAAGCGTTTCTGCTCGGTCGTAAAGGCGCAGTGGTCGGTCGCGACCACCTGCAGAGAGCCGGAGGCGAGACCGGCCCAGAGGCTATCCTGATGCTGCTTGTTGCGGAAGGGGGGTGACATCACACGGCGGGCGGCATGGTCCCAATCTGCATTGGCATATTCGCTTTCGTCTAGTGTCAGGTGCTGGATCAGCGGTTCGCCATAGACGCGCATGCCCTTCTGGCGGGCGCGGCGGATGGCTTCATGCGCCTGTTCGCAGGAGGTATGGACGATATAGACGGGCGAGCCCGCCATATCGGCGATCATGATGGCGCGGTTCGTTGCCTCGCCTTCGACTTCCGCCGGGCGGGAATAGGCATGCGCTTCCGGGCCGTTATTGCCTTCGGCCAGCAGCTTTGCCTGCATCTGCGCGACCACATCGCCGTTTTCGGCGTGGACGAGCGGCAAAGCGCCAAGCTCGGCGCAGCGCTGGAAGGAAGAGAACATCTCGTCGTCATCCACCATAAGCGCGCCCTTATAGGCCATGAAATGCTTGAATGTGTTGATGCCCTTCTCGCGGACGACGGTTTCCATCTCGTTGAAGACCTGTTCGCCCCACCAGGTGATTGCCATGTGGAAGGAATAGTCGCAGGTTGCGCGGGTGGACTTGTTGTCCCACATGGTCAGCGCCTCGAGCAGCGACTGGCCGGGCGAGGGGAGCGCAAAATCCACCACCATCGTCGTGCCGCCGGCAAGGGCAGCGCGGGTACCGCTCTCGAAATCGTCGGAGGAATAAGTGCCCATGAACGGCATTTCGAGATGGGTGTGCGGATCGATGCCGCCAGGCATGACATAACAGCCGGACGCATCCAGCACTTCATTACCCGAGAGATTCGGCCCGATTTCGACGATCTTACCGCCTTCGATCTTCACATCCGCCTTATAGGTCAGATCGGCCGTGACGATGGTTCCACCCTTGATGACTGTGCTCATGGTGCATGCTCCAGATGTGTTAGGTTCCGATGCTGGGAGACGCGGCAGTCAAGCCACGATCTCCGCCGTCTCAACGACTGCGTGGAACAGCACATCCGCGCCGGCGGTCGCCCATTCCTTGGAGATTTCTTCGGCCTCATTGTGGGAGAGGCCGCCGACGCAGGGGCACATGACCATGGTGGCGGGGGCAACCTTGGCGGCCCAGCAGGCATCGTGACCGGCGCCGGAGATGATGTTCATATGGCTGTAGCCGAGTTTCTCAGCCGCGTTACGCACGGAAGTCACGAGCTTGGGATCGAAGGTGACCGGTTCGAAATGGCCGATGGCTTCCACAGAGCAGCCGACGCCGAGGGCATCGGCGATCTTCTTGCCTTCGGTTTCGATCTTGGTGCGCATGCGATCGAGCTTTTCCTTGTCCGGCGTGCGGATGTCGACGGTGAAGACCACCTTGCCAGGCAGGACATTGCGCGAATTCGGCGAGAAGAAAACCTGGCCGACACCGCCGACGGCCCCCGGCTGGTTTTCCATGGCGACGCTCTGCACCATCTCGATGATCCGCGACATAGCAAGGCCGGCATTGACGCGCATGGCCATCGGCGTCGAGCCTGTATGCGCTTCCTTGCCGGTCAGCGTGAATTCCAGCCACCAAAGGCCCTGACAGTGCGTGACGACGCCGATCGTCTTGTTTTCGGCCTCCAGGATCGGGCCCTGTTCGATATGATATTCGAAATAGGCATGCATCCTGCGAGCACCGACCTCTTCGTCGCCGAGCCAGCCGATGCGCTTCAGCTCCTCGCCATAGGTCTTGCCGTCGGGATCCTTGCGGCCATAGGCATAATCAAGTGTGTGCACGCCGGCAAAGACGCCGGAGGCGAGCATGGCGGGCGCGAAGCGCGCGCCTTCCTCGTTGGCCCAGTTGGTGACCACGATGGGATGTTTGGTCTTGATGCCGAGGTCATTCATCGTGCGCACAACCTCCAGCGCGGCAAGCACGCCGAGCACGCCGTCATACTTGCCGCCGGTCGGCTGGGTATCGAGATGCGAGCCGACATAGACGGGCAGCGCATCTGGATCGGTACCGGCGCGGGTCGCGAACATCGTGCCCATCTTGTCGACGCCGACGGTCATGCCGGCCTTGTCGCACCAGCTCTTGAAAAGGCTGCGTCCCTCGGCGTCCGCATCGGTCAGCGTTTGACGATTATTGCCGCCGGCAATGCCGGGGCCGATTTTCGCCATGTCCATCAGCGTATCCCAAAGGCGATCGCCATTGATACGCATGTTTTCTCCTGGCGCTGCCACCATGATGCAATCCTCACCTGTTTGTCCTGGGGCACGCAAGGCGCATGCCCGAAATTGTTCCCGTTGGTCTTATTTCAAATTCCGGAGTGCCGTCTTGTTTTTCTTGCCCGGAAATCGCCAGTTGCCTTTAGGAGACATCTGACAGATAATTTGACCGATTGGTAAACATTACAACTTCCGTGGCGCGGCTCAAGACGAAAAGCACGAAAAATTCCGATAAAATTTCAGGCGATTGCCAGATCCGATGCATCGACAGGGTGAATGAGGGAACGGCCGAAAGGCTTGGATTTCAAGGAGAAACAGAGCAGATATGGCCATCCCCAGAGCCGCCAGGACGCAGCGCCGTACCCGTATCCAGGAAGAGAAAGAGGAAATCATATTGGAAGCCGCGCTGGACGTATTTTCCGTCAGCGGTTTTCGTGGCTCGACCATCGACCAGATCGCCGAAGTAGCGGGCATGTCGAAGCCCAATCTGCTTTACTATTTCCGCACCAAGGAGGCGATGCATCGGGCCTTGATCGACCGGGTGCTGTTTACCTGGCTGGAGCCGCTGCGCGCTTTCGATGCCAATGGCAACCCCGAAAGCGAGATCCGTTCCTATATCCGCCGCAAGCTCGAGATGGCCCGTGATTTTCCTCGCGAAAGCCGGCTTTTTGCCAATGAAATGCTGCAGGGCGCGCCGCATGTTGAGGACGAGCTGCGTGGGCCGCTGAAGGCGCTTGTGGACGAGAAGGCCGAGGTCATCCGCGCCTGGGCAAAAGCCGGCAAGATCGCTAAATGCGATCCTTATCACCTGATCTTTTCGATCTGGTCGACCACACAGCATTATGCGGATTTCGACGTACAAGTGCGCGCGGTGCTTGGCGACGAGCATTCTGGCGAGGGACGTTTCGAGGATGCTGCCCGCTATCTGGAACAGCTTTTCGTCGACGGGCTTCGGATTCGTCAGGGCTGAGCCGCGGCTCGATCCTTCGGAGGATTGCGCCTAAAATAATAGGCGACCGCAGCAAGCTGTGGTCGCCTTTTGAATGATTGCGGACTTTACCGTTATTCCGCCGCCTGGCGTGCCATCGGATTGTTCGGATGCGTCGTCCAGTTGGCATAGTTCGGATCGACGATCTTGCCGGTGCGCTTGTCGAGGGCGCCGGCCGGCAGTTCTTCCATGGTGATGCAGTTCTCGACCGGGCAGACGTTGACGCACAGATTGCAGCCGACGCATTCCTCTTCCATCACCTCGAAGCGCCTGACGCCATCGACCATGTTGGTGATCGCCTGATGCGAGGTGTCCTCGCAGGCGATGTGACAGCGGCCGCACTTGATGCAGGCATCCTGGTCGATCTTCGCTTTGGCGATGTAGTTGAGGTTCAGATACTGCCAGTCGGAGACATTCGGCACGGCGCGGGCGATAACATCGTCCAGAGTACGATGTCCCTTCTCGTCCATCCAGTCGGAAAGGCCGGTAATCATCTCCTCGACGATCTTGAAGCCATAGGTCATGGCTGCCGTGCAGACCTGCACGTTGCCGGCGCCGAGCGCGAGGAATTCCGCTGCATCGCGCCAGGTGGTGATGCCGCCGATGCCCGATATCGGCAGGCCATAGGTTTCAGGATCGCGGGCTATCTCGGCCACCATGTTGAGCGCGATCGGCTTCACCGCCGGGCCGCAATAGCCGCCATGGCTGCCCTTGCCGCCGACAGTCGGGTTCGGAGCGAAATTGTCGAGATCGACCGAGACGATCGAGTTGATCGTATTGATCAGCGACACGGCATCGGTGCCGCCGGCCTTGGCGGCTCGGGCAGGTTTGCGGATATCGGTGATATTGGGCGTCAGCTTGGTGATGACGGGCATGCGCGTGTACTGCTTACACCAGCGCACGACCATTTCGATATATTCCGGCACCTGTCCGACTGCGGAACCCATGCCGCGCTCGGACATGCCGTGGGGACAGCCGAAATTGAGCTCGATGCCGTCGGCTTCCGTTTCCTCGACCAGCGGCAGGATCGCCTTCCAGGCATCCTCGACGCAGGGGACCATGATCGAGGCGATCAGCGCGCGATCCGGCCAGTTCTTCTTCACCTGCTTCATTTCGCGCAGGTTGGTATAGAGGTCGCGGTCGGTGATCAGCTCGATGTTGTTGAGACCGAGCAGACGTCGGTCGGCGCCCCAGATCGCGCCGTAGCGCGGGCCGTTGACGTTGACGACTGGTGGACCTTCTTCACCGAGCGTCTTCCAGACGACGCCGCCCCAGCCCGCCTTGAACGCGCGCTCGACGTTATAGGCCTTGTCGGTCGGCGGCGCGGAGGCCAGCCAGAACGGGTTCGGAGACTTGATGCCAACGAAATTATTGCGGAGATCAGCCATATCGGTTCTCCTTTCAGGCGACTGCAGCGGCCGGCGTGGCGGCAGCGAGCGCACGATTGATGGATTCGGCCGCGTCGCGACCCTGTGCTACGGCCGAGACCGTCAGGTCGTCGCCGCCAGCCACGCAGTCGCCACCGGCCCATACGCCTTCGATCGAGGTCCGGCCTTCGCCATCGATGGCGATACGGCCGGATTCCATGCGCAGCGCGCCGAGGCCTGAGGCTTCGAACGTCTGGCCGATCGCCTTGAAGATCTGGTCGGCGGCAATGACGCCGACATCGCCGGTGCCAACGAGCTTGCCGTCACGCAGTTCGGTATATTCGACCTCGATGCCAGCGACCTTGCCGTCCTTGTCAAGGATGCGCTTCGGCGCGAGCCAATGGCGGATGATGACGCCCTTGGAGGCGGCCAGATCCTGCTCGAATTCCGAGGCGTTCATGTGTTCCTTGCCGCGGCGATAACAGATCGTCACCTCTTCGGCGCCAAGCAGTTTTGCCTGCACGGCTGCGTCGATCGCGGTCATGCCACCGCCGAGAACGACGACGCGGCGGCCGATGGCGATATCGGCCTTGTTGCTGGCCTGGCGCAGTTCGGCGATGTAGGCGACGGCATCAGCTACGCCCTCGAGATCCTCGCCTTCGGCGCGCAGCGCGTTGACGCCGGCTAGGCCGAGGCCGAGGAAGACGGCGTCATATTGCTGAGAGAGGTCGGAAAGGCTGAAATCGCGGCCGAGTGCCTGGCCGTTTTTCACCTCGATACCGCCGATGGCGAGCACATAGTCGACTTCCTTTTGCGCGAAGTCGTCGACGGCCTTATAGGTTGCGATGCCATATTCATTCAGGCCGCCGGCCTTCTCGCGGGCATCGAAGATGGTAACGTCATGACCCTTGACCGCAAGACGGTGTGCGCAGGCAAGACCGGCCGGACCGGCGCCGATGACGGCGATCTTCTTGCCGGTGGATTCGGCGCGCGTATAGAACTGCTTGTTCTCAGCCATCGCCGTATCGGTTGCATAGCGCTGCAGACGGCCAATCTCGACCGGGCGCTCCTCGGCAGTATTGCGCACGCAAGCCTGCTCACAGAGCTGTTCGGTGGGACAGACGCGGGCGCACATGCCGCCGAGGATGTTCTGATCGAAGATCGTTTTCGCCGAGCCGATGGGATTGCCCGTGGAGATCTGGCGGATGAACATCGGAATGTCGATGGAGGTGGGACAGGCCGTCATGCACGGCGCGTCGTAGCAGAAATAGCAGCGGTCGGATGCGACCAGCGCCTCATGCTTGGTGAGGCGCGGGTGAAGATCGGAAAAGTTTGCATCATATTCGGCGGGCGTGAGCCTGCCTTTATGAATCCCAGTTTCCAGTCGTCCCATTGAAGTTCCCTCTTATAGTAAACGGCTAGTACTGGAACGGTAACTCAGCTTAAAAAATTTATCAAACGGTAAAATTTTGATCGCAAAGCGTGCCTCGATACGCCTTCCTGTGGGAGAACGAGAACGTTTTCGATCACTGGAGCTTTTATCTTAAAGATATGATTTAAATAGTTTTTCTTCTTTTCCGCACGCGGTTCGGAAAGATTTGAGGCACGACAATGACTGCGAGCGCCTGTCTGCAATTGGAGGGACGCCATGTCAGAGGCTGTGCTGAAATGTAAAAAGTTGATGAATTTTTTTGGATCTGGGTGGAACCAAGGCTTTGCAGCATCGTTATGTCGATGTCCTGATGATGATCGCATCTCCTGATGCACGCCCAATACGTCTCAGGACTCTACTCACGGTCCCCTCCCGATGAGTGCAAAGCAGCCAGTGCGCCGCCCTCGCACTGGCTGTTTTATTGTGCTCCCGCCGGCCGCTAGCGGCGTCTTAGGATTTCATATTCAGTTTCGGGAATGGTGAGCCGATAGCCGATGCTGCCGTCGTCAATGGCGAAGTCTGCGCGGCCATTCATGGACGTCGGCACGACGCGTTCAAGCACCGTGCGGCTGAAGCTATTGTCCTCGAATTCATGGTCAGCGGGCGCGTAGAAACGCTCAGACCAGGCGACCTCAATCGCCTTCTTGCCGTCGAGCTCGGCTTCCTTGCAATTTAACGTGATGCCGGTGGCGCCGGTCGAGATGGCGCCATGCGAGGCGGAATTGACGATGAGCTCGTGCAGAGCAAGCCCCAGATGCACGGCGGCATTGGGCGTCAGATGTGCGTTGATGCCGTAGATCGGCATGGGCACGCCTGCATCGGGCCAATAGGGGGCGAACTGCTTTTCCGCCAGTTCGAACAAATATGCACCGCGCCAGCTGGAATCCGTGATGAGATCCTGCGAATTCGACAGGGATTGCAGACGGCCGCGGAATTTGATGAGGAAATTGTCGACGGAAAGCGTGTGGCGGGCGGTCTGCGTGGCGATACCCTGAATGATGGCGAGCAGGTTCTTGGAGCGATGCGACAGTTCGCGCAGCAGCGACTTCAGCACTTTTTCGCGGTGGCGGCTCTCGGTGATTTCGGAGATGACAGACAGCACGCCTTGCGGCTTGCGCCCGCCGATGCGTTCCATTTTCAGCTCGTAGATCCGTGCGCCGTCGCCGCTGGCGATCTCAACCTCGGCGGTTGCTGGCTTGCCGCTTTCGAGCACGCCCCGTTTCAAACGCAAGAGGTGCTCGCCATCCTTTTCTCCAAAGAGATGCGAGTCATTACCGCCCATGACGACAGACGATTGCAGATGGTCCGGCAGATTGTCGGCATAACGGATCGAAAGATTTACATCCTGGAACAGGATGGACAAACTGGCGCTCGCAAGCGCCCGCTCCATCAGAGCGGCTTTGCCTTCCAAGCTCAAAGGCGCGCCGGGTAATGGTTCAGACGTATTCACCGGCTTGCCTTTCACACGCATTTCGAGAACCCCGCCGATAGGGCATTCTCACTCGTAACAACTTGAACCGACCTATAGAACCGCCCCGGATAACAGTCGGTAAACCGGCCGTTTCGAACCCAAACGCCCGGTTATGGTCTTTGTTCCGCCATGGGGTTTTCACTTGGATCAGGCGGCCACCTTTGTGGTTTCGTTAAAGAAGAGTGCCTGGCTGATGAGGGCCTTCACCATGTCTGGATTGAAAGGCTTGGTCACGAGGAAAGTCGGCTCCGGCCGCTCGCCGGTCAGCAGCCGCTCGGGGAAAGCCGTGATGAAGATGACCGGGATGCTGGCGGTCTTGAGGATGTCGTTGACTGCATCGATGCCCGAACTGCCGTCGGCGAGCTGGATGTCGGCAAGCACCATGCTCGGCTTCGTCGCATTATAAAGAGCGACGGCTTCGGCGTGGGTGCGGGCAATGCCGGTGACGCGGTGTCCGAGGCTCTCCACCATCTGCTCGATGTCCATTGCGATCAGCGGCTCATCCTCGATGATCATGATATCCGTTGCCACCTGGCGCGAGATTTCCTGGGAGGCGGTATCGAGCAGGTGCATGGCATCGCTTTCAGAGACATCGAGAATATCGGCGATCTCGCCGAGGCGGAAACTTTCGACAGATGCGAGCAGGAAAGCCTGACGCGCAAGTGGCGAGACCTTGGAAAGGTTTACGGATGCGCGCTGTTCCCAGGCGAAAGGTGAGGCCGGTTCAGGAATCTGAAGTGTCACGGAACCGAACAGCTTCGTGAACAGTTTATAGAGTGCGACGCGGTCGCTGTCGGTGTCCGGAAAGATGGATATGTCGGCGATGATGGCTTCCAAAACCGCAGCAACATAGGCGTCCCCCGACGTCTGTGTTCCGGTCAAAGCACGTGAATAACGCCGCAAATACGGAAGATGCGGCGCAATGCGTGTGGAAAGTGTCATCAATGGCTCCCGCCTCTATCAAATTCTAATTAAATACAGCCCGGAGGCCGCAATGACTAACAAACGTCAGTTGAGTAAAAAAGTTCCTCTTTGTCGGAACTTTTTTTAGGCAGTCGCATTACAATGCTTACAATCGGACGACCTCAACCTTTACGATTCGTTAGGCAACTGTTTTGAATGAGGTCAACCGCTCTCCCAAACGGGGAGGCAAGGGCGCGCCTTATCCATGAACGCGAGACAATTGAGAAGCGAGCAGGCCAAATGACCATCCAGAATCATGAGGACGCAGATAAGAAGGCATCGGACCTGCGTGCGATGGATATCCTCGACCCCAACAATCAGATCGGCAACCGGCTCCGTTCGTTCTATTCCGCCATGCAGGACGAAGCCATTCCTGATCGCTTCCTGGATCTTTTGGAGAAGCTCGATCAAGCCGAACGCTTGGCCTCCGCAAAGGTCTCCGAATAGGAGGTGGCGCCATGGAAACGCAAACGAGCTTCAAGCGCGAACTTCTCGCCGCCCTCCCGAGCCTCCGAGCCTTTGCCATTTCTCTGACCGGCCGCCACGATCGAGCCGACGATCTTGTTCAGGACACGATCATGAAGGCCTGGGCGAAGCAGGACCATTTCGAGATGGGCACCAATATGAAGGCCTGGCTCTTCACCATCCTGCGCAACGAGCTCTACAGCCAGATGCGCAAGAGCGGCCGTGAAGTGCAGGACAGCGACGGCGTATTCACCGAATCGATGGCGACGCATCCCTCGCAATATGGCGCCGTAGACCTGCAGGATTTCCGCAAGGCATTGGACCAGCTGCCGCCCGATCAGCGCGAAGCCATCATCCTGGTGGGCGCATCCGGATTTTCCTATGAGGAGGCAGCCGAGATTTGCGGCTGCGCAGTCGGCACCATCAAGAGCCGCGTCAACCGCGCGCGCCAGCGGCTGCAGGAATTGTTGGATATTTCCGGTGAGGCCGATTTCGGCCCGGATGCCACGTCTGCACCGCTGACGTCCAAAGCATTCGCTTTCTAAGAAAAGGCCCGGTGCTATCGACCGAGCCTTTTCTCGTTCCGACCGATTTCTACGGTTTTCATGCCTTTTGCGGCAGCCCGTCAGTGAAGAGCGGATTCAACTCCGCCTTGTCGGCCCTTTTACGCTCATGAATGCCGGTTCAATCGTCCTCGTCGCGCGTACCGAACAGATTGCCGAAGAGAAGAGCGGCGGCAATGGCCGCAGTCATCAGCGGTTGCTTGCGTACGAGGCCGAGCGCTGCGGCCGCTACAGATTCCATCGCCAGCACACGCTCTCTGGCCTGCCGTTTCTCCTGCTGGTTGATGATGGCCATAATGACGAGGACGATCAGCCCGAGCAGCAGAGCGCCTGCCGCTATCAGCAGCGCCGAAACCGCAGCATCGTAGATCGTCGCAAGCCAGATGGCAGCCGCGATCAGGGCGAAGGCATAGGCCGTCAGCAGCAGGAGGACGGCAATGGCAATGAAAATACCGTTGCGCTTGGTCCGCGCAACGGTACGGTTGAACGTGCCTGAGAGAAGTAGGCCGAGGATCGGAGCGATCATCCCGCCACCCTAGCGGCGAGACAAAAGCAGGGCGACGGCAAGGCCGAAGGCGGCAGCCGCGCCGATGGTGGCGACGGGATGCTGGCGTACAGTTCTGCGCACTTCACGCGAGCCCCTTGCATAGCCGCGCTGCAAATCGTGCAGCAATTCTTCACCGCGGACAGCGAGATCATCAAGTCCCGACTCGGCATTTGCGCGCCATTTCTTGCTTTGCTTTGCGCCATTCTCGCCGATCAGCTTGGCAAAGGCCGCAACTTCTTCGCGCAGCGAGTCGATCTGTTCTTCGATGGTTGCTTCGACATCATGCAGGCTGCTGCCATTGCGCTTGCCGCGCGTCGAATGGAGGAAGGATGTGGCCATGTTCAGCTCCCTTTCGCTTTGGGCGCCCCTTGGGGCACCTGTTTTCGTGATGATCGGGATTTTTCCGACACACCAGAATATTCCACGCTCGGAACATCGATTCCGACCGCGTCATCTCAACGCGCGGATGCAACAAAAAGTTCCGGATGTGCGGGCGTCAATCGGCCAGTGCGCTATGGGCGAGAACGAAGGGAGCACCGTCGGAGGGAACGCGGTTGACGCGCAGGTTGCAGCCGAAGACATGCTGCAGGTGCTGGTCCGTCAACACGTCCTTGATCGATCCCGTGGCCTGCAGCCGACCGTTCTTGAGCAGGACCATCCGGTCGGCGAAAAGCGCGGTCAGGTTGAGATCGTGCATGACGGCGATGACGCCGCCGCCACGCCGGCAGAATTGCCGTGCAAGCGTCATGATGGTGAGCTGATGGCTGATGTCGAGGCTGGAAACAGGTTCGTCGAGCAGCAGCCAGCAAGGCTTGCCATCAATGACGGGCTCGGAAATCTGGCAGAGCACGCGCGCGAGCTGGACACGCTGCTGTTCGCCGCCGGAAAGCTCCTGATAGAAGCGGCCTTCGAAGCCGCCGAGATCGACGGCGGCAAGCGCCTCCGTCGCGATACGATCGGCTTGCTCCGGATGGCTATTGCGGCCGCTGGTCAGGCCCATGCGCACGATCTCGCGGACGGTGAAGGGGAAGGATATCGAGCTTGCTTGGGGCAGGACGCCGCGCATTTCAGCAAGCTGCCATGGCTCCAGGGCCTTGATTTCAACACCGTTCATATGGATGCCGCCGCTATAGGCGAGCTCGCCTGAGATGGCTTTCATCGTCGTGGTTTTGCCGGAGCCGTTCGGCCCGCAAATGGCGGTCAGCGTGCCGGCCTCGGCCGTGAAGGATATATCCTGCACGACCGGTTTGCCGGCAAGCCGGATGCTCAAATTGGAGACATCGATCATCGCGAACTCACAGGTTGAGACGCGAGCGCTGCCTGAGCAGCATCCACAGGAAGAAGGGACCGCCAACGCCAGCCGTCAGAATGCCGATCGGCAGCTCGGCCGGAGAAACGATGGTGCGGGCGACCACATCGGCAGCGACCAGCAACGAGCCGCCCAGCAGTGCCGAGGCCGGCAGCAGGAAACGATGGTCGGGGCCGATGACCATGCGCAGGATATGCGGGACGACGATGCCGACAAAGCCTATACCGCCGCTGACGGCGACGGAGGCGCCGACCGCCGCAGCGACGCTGACGATGGCGATATTCTTCAGCCGCTGCACAGATATCCCCATGTGGAAAGCGGCCGCCTCGCCGAGCGTCAGCGCATTCAGCCCGCGCGCCATGAAGGGAAGGGGCAGAAGCGAAAGGACGATGATCGGGCCGGCACCTGCGACCTTGCTCCAGGTCGAGCCCGCCAGCGATCCCATGCTCCAGAAGGTCAGGTCGCGCAACTGCCGGTCGTCGGCCATGTAGATGAGGATTCCCGTTGCCGCCAGCGCCAGCGAACCGAGCGCGATGCCGGCCAGCAGCATGGTCGCGATGGAGGTCTGCCCGTACCGGGTTGCGACTTTATAAAGCAATATCGTCGTTGCCAGACCGCTGATGAAGGCGGCGATGGAAAGAGCGAAGACGCCGAGGATATGCGCAACCGGGGCAAGCACGCCGCCGCCGAGGACGATCATGGCAACCGCACCGAGGCTGGAACCGGCAGATACGCCGATCAGGCCGGGATCGGCCAGCGGATTGCGGAAAAGGCCCTGCATGACAGCACCCGAAACCGCCAGCCCGCCGCCGATCAGGAAGCCGAGGACGGCGCGAGGCAGGCGGATCTCGAAAATGACGATGCGGTCGCGGATGCTAAGCGTGCTTTCCGTGCTGCCGGTCAGTATGCCCGTTACGATATCGATGACCGAAGCATTCGATGCGCCTGTCGTGATCGAAAACAGAAAGGCGGCTGCCGAAATCACCAAGAGGCTGGCGACAACGAAGATTGCAAGCGTGCTGCGATCTCCCTCGCGTCGGCGTGCCGGGTTTTGCGACATCTGCTTCAGTCCGGCCATGGCATCGTTGAACGCCACGTCAGCCTCCGTAGATCGCCGCGTTCAGCTCGCGAATGGCGCTGGCCGTGCGTGGTCCGAAGCCGAGGAGGTGCAGGCCGTCCATGCGCACGATCGCCTTGTGGCTCGCGGCCGGCGTCAGCGAAATGGCCGGCTGCTTCAGGAGGTCTTCGTTCGACATCGACAGCGGCCCTTCGCGATCCATGATCAGGATCACGTCCGGCTTGGCTTCGATGATGGCTTCATCCGTCACCGATTTGTAGCCGGAGAAGCCGCTGATCGCGTTGGTGGCGCCGGTAAGCTTGATGATGCCGTCGGCGGCCGTATTGGTGCCCGAGGCCATGATCTTGCCGTTCTGGTTGCTGAGCACGAAAAGGACGCGCTTACGCTCGGCCTCCGGGCGCTTGGCTGATTCATTGATGGCCGCATCGAGATCGGCGGCGACCTTGGCTTCCAGGGCCTTGGCCTTGTCCGGCACGCCAAGCAGCGCGCCGACGACTTCGATCTTCTTCAGGATGCCGTCGCGATCGTAGTGTTGCGGCACGGTCTCGAAAGGCAGGCTGGCATTGCGCAACACGGCCAGCGCTTCCGGCGGCCCGGAGCCTTCGACGGCAATGATGGCGGTCGGATTGACGGCCAGAATGCCTTCCGGCGACAGCGCGCGCATATAGCCGACATCGGGAAGCTTGGTCGCTTCCTTCGGATAAAGGCTGGTGGAATCGCGGGCGATGAGCCGCTTTTCCTCGCCGAGCGCATAGACGATCTCTGTCACATCGCCGCCGATGGAGACGAGGCGCGAGGTATCCGGCATCTTGGCCGTTTCGGTGGCGTGCGCGTGGCGCACGAAACTGCCAAGGCCCGCGATCGGGTTGGCCGGCACGAGCGGCAGGGCCATTACCATCACGGTCAGAGCGACTTCCCACGGCCTGATGCGCTTCAAGTTCTTGAACATCGTCATGACCATCCTCATGCGGCAACGTTGGTACCGGCCCTTGTCAGGCTTTCGATGATGGCGCGCCAATCGGGGCGCTCATCGAAGCCTTCTTTTCGCTTGCCGAAGAACTGGATAATCATCTCGCCTTGGGCGTTGTAGGCTTCGAGCGAGGTGACATGGCCGTCCTTGGTCGGCTTGCGCACGACCCATGCCTCGGCGATGTGATCCAGCCGCAGGTGCAGATGGAAGGTCGGGTCCATGACATTGATCCAGGGACCCATGGCCTGCACGTTGTAGATCGGGCCGGAGTGGATCTGCACCGTTCCTTCATTGGCGACGAAGCACATGATCGGGAGGCCCTCGCGCACGCAGGCATGCATCATTTCCGCGACGGCACCCGCATCCAGCTTCCACGCATAATCGTCGCCGACGGTGCGGATCGCATCCTGGCGGCCGATTTTCAGCTTCTTCAGCATGCCGAAGAATTCGTGCGTATCGGTCATGCGGCTCCAATGGTCGCGCAGCTCGTCGCGGCTGACGTCGCCATCGGTTGCGCCATTGTCATAGCCGGAACGGTCTTCGATAAATTCCTGTGACTGGTCTTCGATGCGCAGCTCGGCGACCATGGCGTGATAGGCCTCGACATTCGATTCTGGGCGCAGATGCACCTTGTGGACGGCATCGCCGGCCTTGTCGAAGAACTGCAGGCTGAGCCTCTTCTGATCGCCATCGGTCTTAGTGACGGCAAAGCCATGAACCCAGCGCTTCGGAAAGATGCGCAGGTCGATATTCTCGCCAAGCACGATCGCCGCCTGCGCGCCGAATTTCATGTTCTCATAGACGCCGATTTTCTCATGCACGGCGCTTTCGTTGCGCGACAGCGCCATGATTTCGCCGAGCGAGGCGATCCGCTCCAGGAAGCGATCGACGCTGGCATCGATGCGGATGGCCGAAATGCAGACCTCGGCGGCCACGAGCGCCGCTTCGGAAATCTCGAGGCGGGCAGCGATGTCGCGCTCGCGCATCTTCGGGTTCTCGGCGCGGAAAGCGCGAATTTCGGCAGGGGTCGGGCGAGTCGTCTTATTCATCTGTCATGCCTATTTGTTGAGTATCAGCTTGCCTTGGCGCGTAATCTTCATGCGGTAGATGACGCCCTCGTGCTTGATCATGATTTCGGTCTGGCCCCGGAAAATATCCGTGCTCTCGACAATTCTTACCTGCGGTGCGGCCGTGCACTGCACCGGCGGCGTAGGGGTCTTCTCAGCAATCATCCTGTTTAGTTTTGCCTGAAAATTCATCGGGGGCCGAACCGTCGTGCGGCCAAATTTATCTTGACTCTCATACTCATGGTTTCATAAAGACGCAATAGGAGACTGCTAAAGTCAAGTTTAAAAATTTCGATGCTACACGCTAGGGCCGTTGGCCGAGCGGACACGCGTCAAACATATTCAGGAGAGATGTCGATGCCGACGAAAACCATCTTGGCGCTCGCTGCTGCGAGTGTGTTCGCCGCGGCATCTTCCGCTCCTGCTTTCGCCCAGGATGCGACAGCGGCGGCGCCTGCTCCAACGGCGTCTCATAAGCTTGATGTCGAGTTGAATGCGCTGGCTCCCTCGCAGAAGGGATGCATGATGACCTTTGTTGCCGAAAACGACATGGCAACCCCGATCAACAAGATCTCCTTCGAACTGGCTTTCTTCAACGACAAAAATGCCGTCGACCGGGTTACCGTGCTTGATTTCCGCGACCTGCCGCTCGGCAAGAAGCGAGTGCGGCAATTCGACATGCCGGGCGTCAAGTGCGAAACGGTCTCCCGCATCATCATCAATGACACGCCGGTCTGTGATGGTCCGGCGGCCGGCGAATGCAAGGCCGCTCTAATCACGCGCTCGCAGACATCTGTTCCTTTCGAAGGCTGAAGCCATGACGATGCGCTCGGCGAAAGTTTCCATCGCACGCCGCGCGGATGGCGGCATGAATGACAACTATCCGAGCGTGCTGCCCGGCCATGAATTGGCGGGCCTCGAGGGCGTGCCGCGACAGCCGGCTGCCGAAGCCGTGGCGCATTACAGCCGTTTCACGCAGATCAGTTCCTATCCGGAGCATCCGAGCGAGGCTGCCCCGGTTGAGATGGCGGAGCATCTGCCGATCGACGCGCTGCCTGAGAGGGCGCGAGAAACAGTTGCCGGGCGCAAGACGTCGCTGGTCTTCTCCGGTGTGGGATCCTGCCTGTTTCATGCCGTTATCGTTGTCGTGCTGCTTTTTACCTTCGTCGCCACGCCCGAGGACGCGCAGGAAGAGGCGGGCGATACCGTCAGCGTCATCATGATCGGCAATTCCGATGCCGATCAGATGGCTACGGGCGAGGAAAACCCGCAGACGGAGCCGGAGCAAGTGACCGCCGAGGCCGTGCAGCCGCAGATGGTGCAGCCGACTGAAATGGCGCCGGAACAGACGCAGCCGCTGCAGCCTGACGTCGTCCAGCCGCAGACAGAGGAAACGCAACAGGTGCAAACAGCCGAGCCCGTTGAACCCGTGGAGCAGACCCAGCCAATGGCAGTCGCACCCGAGCAGCCGCAGATTTTGGCGACGCAGGTACCGGCCGAGACGATGGTCATCCAGCCCGTCGAACCGGTGCAGCCTGTTGATAGCCAGGTTGCCGAAGTTCAGCCGACAGAGCCTCCGCCGGAGGTTGTGACGCCGGTGGAGAAGCCGAAGCCAGTTGAACGAGCAAAGGAAGTGAAGAAGCCTGCCGCAAAGGTCGCGAAGGTGAAGTCGGGATCGCGCGGCGAGAGCGAGCAGGATTCCAAGCGCGGGTCTGTCGATGGTACCGAGGCAGCGCAGTCCGATACCAATTCACAGGTAAATGCTCGTCGGACCGGTGCGGGTAGTGCAGCTGTTGCCAATTATCCTGGTAAGGTGCAATCGCGCATCCGGCGAGCTGTGCGCCTCTCATCCAAGTACGAGCCCGGCATTACTGTGCGTATCCGCCTCACGATTGGTTCGAGCGGTGATCTGACCTCCCTGTCAATCGCGCGGAGCTCGGGCTTCCCGGAGTTGGACGAAGCAGTTACCAGCGGTATCCGCCGGGCGGCACCGTTCCCGCCGTTGCCTTCGGAATGGGGCAAGCCGAGTTGGTCTTTCACGCAAGAAGTGCAAGTGACGGGACGATAGGTCCTGGGCCTGTCGGTTAGGTGTAACCAGATGCCGTTTACCGGTTCTGGAAGGGGCAAATCCCGAACATCCGCCAAGTGCCTTAAAATATGATAAAAATCATCAACTTTATACTTTACTCCAAAACTCATGTTTACTAAGGTCGCCTCACGCTTGGTGGAATCAAGCGTGGACGAGCAACCAGCAAACGGGTGATGTATGGCGCGTAAGGGGAAGAGGGATTCTGGCCGTGAGAGCCGTGAGACGCAGACAACGGCGCAGGTTTCCGGGAAATCCACTCTCGATGGGCGCAGCTTCCTCTATGTGGGCGGCCGTGATTGCCAGGTGGCGCATCTTCGCCAGATCGCCAGCAATTTCGGTGCCGAACTGATCCACCATGATGGCGGCCTGCGCGAGGCGGTCTCGCGTATCGATACCGTGCTGCCGTCGGTCGACTGTGTGTTCTGCCCGATCGATTGCATCAGCCATGATGCCTGCCTGCGGGTGAAGACGGGCTGTAAGAAGTTTGGCAAGGCCTTCATTCCCTTGCGCAACGGTAGCAAATCCAGCCTCGAGCGGGCGTTGCAGACCATGAAAGAACGAGACGCATCAAGATGATCGATAACGGCCCTGACGGGTTTATGCTGATCGGCCTGCATAAGCTGGCCGCACAGAACGGCGATGGGTTGGTGCCCGAACTTTATGAATTGCTGATGCGTCGCAGCGAGGAACAACGGCGCGCCGCCAATGTCGCGACATTTCCGGCCTGGAGGACGCGGCAGCCGGGAGACGTGCCGGAGCAGCCGCTCGATGAAGCAAGCCGCAATGGCGCAAATGTCGTTGCCTTTGCGCCTGCCGTAGATAAGACTGTTGCCCATCGCAAGAAGGTCTGATCGTCGAACGAGGTTGCCATGTACATCGCCATGAACCGCTTCAAGGTCGTCATCGGTTTGGAGGGCGAATTCGAAGAGGTCTGGAGAGGCCGCGATTCTCGCCTATCGGAAGTGCCTGGTTTTCTCGAGTTCCGTCTCCTGCGCGGGAAATCGAGCTTGGAGGAGGGCTATACGCTATTTTCCTCGCACACGACCTGGCACAGCGAAGAAGCTTTCATCAACTGGACGAAATCCGAGCATTTTCGCATGGCGCACCGCAATGCGGCCGATAACAAGCGCCTCTATTGGGGGCCGCCGCAATTCGAAGGCTTCGCTGTCGTTCCGGGGATTTGAGACAGCGTCACCTACCTCGGTAAAATAGCTTCTTTCAGGCCTTGGTCGCACCGGTTCTGAAGAAAGCGCCGAGCGCTATCGCCGCCCAGCCGGCGATCATGCCCATTCCGCCCGTCGGAGCGGCCATCGGAAACAGCGAGCTGCCGCCGAAATGCCTGTTGATGAGATCACCGGCGAAGATCAGTGTCCCCAATCCTAGCAAGACAGCCGCAATCGGTGCGGTGCGGATGCGGTCATAGCCGGCATAAAGCGCCAGGAGGGCAGGGGCGTGGGCAAGGCTCATGGTGGAGGCCGCGCCGAGGAAATGCGTGTCGCCGCCATGAGTCGCTGCTGCGGCCAGCGCCACACCGCCGCCCCCGAGGATGCCGGCGATAAACAGGGTAGCCGGACGGATTATGGCGCCGATGCTCATGTTTTCCTCATTGCCTGTTCTGCATGTGAAAAGCCAGGCGCTCGATCGGCTCCCAGATGATCGCCCGCAGCTTTTCATTCTCGATGGCTTCATCCATGGCTCGGCGGAAGCATAGCAGCCATTCATCGCGCTCTTTCGGGCCGATGGCGGCAACGAAGTGGCGACTGCGCAGGCGAGGATGCCCGCGCTTCTCGATATAGAGCTGCGGCCCGCCGAGATAGCCGGTCAGATATTCGTAGAATTTCTCTTGCGAGCCTTCGAGGCTCGGCGGATGCACGGCACGGCAATTGGCGGCCTCCGGCAGCGTATCCATCAGTTCGTAAAAGCGCGCCGCCAGCGCCCGCACGGTTCGGCCGCCGCCGATCGCTTCGTAAAGTGTGATCGTTTCTTCGCTCAAGCCCAGGCCTCTGTTTGCGATGTCCTAGATGGCAACTCAGAGACGCTGCCGCAACTGTGGAAGCGGTCGGTGCGGCGTTTCGGCGCTGGTTATTTTACTGTTGTCAGCTGGAACGCGTCGCTTTCGCCGGGAATGAGTTCGAGAGGCCACACCGTCTGGCGTGCCTTCCCGGAGTATTCCTGACTATAGGCGGGCATACTGGAAAGCAGGATTTCCGCCAGCTCGACGCCAAGATCATGCACCGAGGTGCGAAAGCAAGTTAGCGCCGGCTGCAGGAATTTGGCGCGCGGCGCCTCGCGGAAGCTGACGACGGCGATGTCGCGGCCCGGAACGATGCCGGCTTCCATGAGGCGACGATAGAGGCCGATCGCCATCAATTCGTAGATCAGGATCACTGCGGTCGGCCTGTCATGCAGCTTCAGCAGTTCGTCGCCAACCTGGTAACCACCCTGTTCGCTCGATTTGGCGCGAAGGACCAGCGCAGGATCATAAGCGATGCCGTGCCGCTCCAGCGCCCGGCGATAGCCTTCCACGAAGATGAAGCCGAGATTGATCTCGCTTGCCGGCGCGCTGATGGCGATGCGACGATGTCCGTGTGCGACGAGCCGGTCGACGGCGGCATTGGCGACGCCGTCGAAATCGAGGTCGGCCCAGGCATGCTGCGCGCCGGAAAGACTGCGGCCAAGCGCTGCAAACGGGATCTTTGCCTTGGCGAGCAGATCGAAGCGCTTGTCGACACGCTGCGTCTCCGAAATGATCATCGCATCGGCAATACGCCGCGCTACCATGCGCTTCAGATATTCATAAGGGTCTTCGTCATGCGGGCAGGGGAGCATGATCAAATCGAGATTGTGTCGCGAGAAGACGCTCTGCAGCCCGCCCGTCACGGTCAGAAAGAAATTGTCGCTGTTCTCGACCGTTTCCCGGCTGGACTGGATCATCAGGCCGATGACATTTGTTGTGCCCTGTCGCAGGCTTCGTCCCGATTGATTGGCGACATAACCCAGTTGCTCAGCGGCGGCGAGAACGCGCTTGCGGGTTTCCTCGTTGACATCAGGCTTGCCGTTCAACGCGCGTGATACTGTGCCGATCGAGATATCGAGATGCTCGGCAAGCTGACGAATTCCCTTCATCGGCCGCGGTTTTCCTCCATGCGCCATTTTCCATAGTCCTCCTCTATTGACACAGGAAAATCTTTTCGCATAGTATCGTAAACGTTTACGGAGCGCGTGTCATGAGGGGTAATGCACGGCCCGCAGGAGGAAATCGTGAAATTTAATGCCATTTTGTGCGGGTGCGGAGCTATGTCCAAGGGCTGGCTCAGGGCTATCACCTCGACGCCGGCGCTTGCCGAATCCATTCAGATTGTCGGTCTGGTCGATCTCGATCGGGCGACCGCCGAAAGCCTTGCGAAAGAGTTTTCTCTCGACGGTGCCGTCATCGGCTCCGACCTCGCGGAGGTCATTGCCGCGACCAAGGCGGATCTGGTCTTTGATATCGTTATTCCGGCTGCGCGTTTCGGCGTGGTTTCGACAGCGTTGAAGGCCGGCTGCCATGTGCTGAGCGAAAAGCCGATGGCGACGTCGCTCGCCGAGGGCGCAGCGCTGATCGATCTGGCCGCTGAAGCTGGCAAGATCCATGCCATCATCCAGAACCGCCGCTTCATCTCCGGCATCCGTCGCATGCGACGCTTTGTGGAGGAGGGGGCGATCGGCGAGCTGACGGGCGTCCATTGCGATTTCTTCCTCGGCCCGCATTTCGGCGGTTTCCGCGAGGAAATGGACAATGTACTGCTGCTCGACATGGCGATCCATACCTTCGATGCCGCCCGCTTCGTCTCAGGTAAGGTGCCGCTCTCAGTCTATTGCATCGAAAAGAATCCGGTGGGCTCCTGGTACAAACATGGCGCCTCGGCGCATGCGCTCTTCGATTTTTCCGATGATGTCGTCTTCAGCTATCGGGGGTCCTGGTGTGCCGAGGGCCGGCGTACGAGCTGGGAGAGCCAATGGCGGCTCACCGGCAGCAAGGGCATGCTGACCTGGGACGGCGAAGAGAGTTTCGAAGCCGCTGTTGCCGGCAACGAGCCGGGTCTGCTGCATGGCTTCACGCCGATCGAGGTTCCCGGACCGAAGCATGAGGAGGAGACGCATGGCCATGCCAGCGTTATCGCCTCCTTCATCGAAGCGATCAAAACGGGCAAGCCGCCGGAAACGGCGAGCTCTGACAACATTCGCAGCCTCGCCATGGTCTTAGGCGCGATAGAGAGCGCCAAGACTGGCCGCCGCGTCGACATTTCAGCACAAGGACAATGACATCATGACAAATCCGGCAAAGGCCATCCGCATCGGCACGATGATCAGGGCGACGAACGAGGATGCCGCAGAGAATATCGCCAAGATCGCTGATCTCGGCTTCGAGAGCTTCGAGCCCTTCTTCTGGCAGACGACCAACGGCCAGAACCTTGCGGATCTCGGCAAGCGCTGCCGCGAGGCCATCGGCGACCGCGACATCACGATCTCGACTCTCGGCATGTTCGGCAATCCGCTCGAAGAGCGCGAGATGGACCTGCAGACGCTGCAAGGCTGGAAGGATTGCATCGACAATGCCCATCATTTCGGCGCAACCTGCGTTGCCGGCTTCACCGGCCGCATCCGCAACCAGCCGCTCACCGACAGCCTGCCGCGCTATAAGCAGATCTGGAGCGAGCTTGCCAAGCGTGCCGCCGACAAGGGCATCAAGATCGCCTTCGAAAACTGCGCCATGGACGGCAACTGGGCGACCGGCGATTGGAACATCGCGCATAATCCGGATGCTTGGGAACTGATGTTCAACGAGACTCCGGACGATAATCTCGGCCTGGAATGGGAGCCTTGCCATCAGATGGTCTATCTGATCGAGCCGCTGCCGCAGATCCGCAAATGGGCGAAAAAGATTTTCCACGTCCATGGCAAGGACGCGACGATCCGTTGGGATGTCATCAAGGAACACGGCATCTTCGGCAAGGAGAAGTTCGTGTTCATGCGCACGCCGGGCTTTGGTGACAGCAACTGGACCGACATCATCTCCGAGCTGCGCTTGGCCGGCTGGTCCGGTTCCATCGATATCGAGGGCTGGCATGACCCGGTTTATCGCGATGCGCTCGAAATGACTGGCCAGGTTCACGGCCTGAACTATCTCAAGAGAAGCCGGGGTGGGGATTTCGTCGAGTAAAGCGCGCATTTGCGAATCTGCATCGATTTAGGAGGCGAGTTGTGCGTTAATGAAGTGCCCGGAGCGTCTGATGTTTCGGGCAGGACGGGTACCCAAACGGAGGAACTG
This sequence comes from Rhizobium sp. ERR 1071, assembly GCF_007828675.1. Taxonomy (NCBI): domain Bacteria; kingdom Pseudomonadati; phylum Pseudomonadota; class Alphaproteobacteria; order Hyphomicrobiales; family Rhizobiaceae; genus Rhizobium; species Rhizobium sp. ERR 1071. Next base: position 420,353 of record NZ_VITM01000002.1, read on the forward strand.
CCGAGCGTCCGCTCCTTGTCCCAAGTGACAGGCGGGCGCTTGGTGCAGATAAGAGGAAAACGCCGATGGCAGCGCGGGCCATGTCATCGGACAGATACCGTCACGGTTCGCATGGTGGAGGAGAATATATGAATATTTTTTCGAAGCTGGCGATCACAGCCGGCATGTCGCTTCTGTTGGCTGCCGGTGTAGCGCAAGCCCAGAGCAAGACATTTAATGTCTGGTGGTTCGAACTGCCGGACACTTCGCAGGCCAAGGCCTGGACCAAGGCGCTCGAAGAGCTGAAAGCCAAGCATCCCGACGTCACGATCAATTTCGAACAGAAGACATTCGAGCAATTGCAAAAGGCTGGCAGCCTCATCCTCAATTCGGATCAGGCGCCGGATGTGCTTGAATACAACAAGGGTAATGCCACTGCAGGTCTCGTTGCCTCGCAGGGGCTGCTGACGCCGCTCGACGATCAATTCAAATCGCGCGGCTGGGACAAGATCCTCAATGAAACCAATAGCCAGCTCAGCAAATACGACGGCAACGGCATCTACGGTTCCGGTCCGATTATCGGCATCCCCGTCTATGGCGAATTCGTTTCGGTTTTCTACAATATCGACATGTTCCAGGCCAACGGCGTGAAAGTGCCGACCACGCTGGACGAGTTCGAAGTTGCGCTGGACACTTTCAAGAAGAAGGGCATTACGCCGCTTGCCTATGGTACGGTGGATTCCAACGCACAGCACCTCGTCTATACGCTTGCTCTGACGCAGGCTGACGACACCTGGGTCAAGAACTATCAGGGGCTCAAGGCACCGCTCGATACCAAACCCTTCCTGTTTGCCGCTCAGAAGATCGCCGACTGGGTGAGCAAGGGTTACATTTCGAAGGATTCGACCGGCCTCAAGGGTACCGGCGGCGCCGACAATCTCTTCTCGTCCGGCACAGCTCCAATGTTTGTCAGCGGCACCTGGAACAACGGCAATTTCGCGAGCTCGATCAAGACCTTCAAGTGGAGCCAGTTCATCTTCCCGACTCCGAAGTACAGCGTGGGTTCGACTGGTAACCTGTTCATGGTGCCGAAGAGCGCCAAGAACAAAGACCTTTCCTACGAGTTCATCGATCTCGTCCTGAGCAAGGAAAACCAGAACATGCAGGCCAATCTCGGTGGCGTTGCCATCGCTGCCGATCCGGCCTCGGTTACCGATGAGGTCGGCAAGCGCAACGTCGAGCTCTTCAACCAGATCTCCAGCAAGGGCGGCCTCGGCTTCTACCCGGACTGGCCGGTGCCCGGCTATTACGAACTGCTCATCCAGGCCACGACCGGCCTGGTCAACGGTTCGACCACGCCTGATCAGTTCGTGGCGCGCCTGAAGAAGGCCTATGACGACGTGCAGGCAGCGCAGTAACACCATCGGCGACAATCACAACGGCAAGACGGCTTTCCTGCCGCCTTGCCGTATCGGACTGGAGGATTTCGATGGATAAGTCGAAGAGCGCCGGCAGGGCGGGGTACTATCTCTATATGATCCCCGGCGTGCTGGGGTTTGTTCTTATCGTGCTTGTTCCGCTGATTGCCAATTTCGCGATCAGCTTCACCACGTGGAAGGGCGGCGTCATCCCGCCGCGTTATGTCGGTCTGGAAAACTATGCCAGGCTGCTTCAGGATACCGCTTTCTGGGGCTCCATCCAGCATACGCTTCTGTTCATCATCTCGATGACGATCGTGCCCATCCTTTTGGGGCTGCTGCTGGCGGCAGTGCTGTTCGATTATATCAGCGCGCAATTCGGCGAGACATGGTCGAGCTTCTTTCGGGCAGGCTTCTATCTGCCGCAGATCCTGCCGCTCACCGCTGCCGGCGTGTTGTGGGCCTGGATTCTCAACCCCATCGGCATCATCAATGCCGTGCTGAAGGCGATGGGCCTCGATTTCATGGCGAAGAACTGGCTGGGGGATGCAAGCTATGCGCTCTGGGCGGTTTCGGCCGTCATCGTCTGGGTCCAGGTCGGCTATTGCCTTGTCGTGTTCATGTCCGGATTGGCACGCGTCGATCCTTCGCTCTACGAGGCCGCCGAGCTCGACAATGCGAGCTGGTTCGCGCGTTTCCGCGCCATCACCATCCCGATGCTGATGCCAGAAATTTTCGTCGTCGCGCTGACGACGCTGATTGCGGCGCTAAAGGTCTTCGCACCGATCTATGTTCTGACGTCAGGCGGACCGGACAATGCGACGACGGTTCCATCCTATCTGTCATATTACCATTTCTTTACGACGAACCGCGTCGGATACGCGGCAGCCATCGCGACGTTGCAGACGGTCATGACCATCATACTCGGCATCGTTTTCCTGCGTATGCAGTCGAAGCAGGCCGAAGGAGGGCATTGAGATGGCAACGGCATCCTCGATTTCCACGCATGTCGCTTCGGCGGAACATCGCGTAAGAAGGGGCTTCGGCCGCTGGGTCGTTCTGGGTATCCTGCTGGTTTTCCTGGCGGGCACCCTCTTTCCGTTCTTTCTTGCGGCAGTCAACGCCATCAAGACGCCCTCCGACTATGCCGCCAATGGTCCGCTTGCACTTCCGCACAGCTTCGATCTGACGGCGCTCAAGAACTTCTGGGCGACCGTCGATTTCCCCCGGAAGCTCTTCAACAGCGTTCTCATCAGCGGATGCACCGCCATTCTGGCCGTCGTCCTCAGTCTGCTGAATGCCTATGCCATCGGCATAGGGCGCGTACGAGGCGGGCAAGGGGTTCTCGTCCTGCTGCTGATTTCAATCATGGCGCCGCAGGAGGCATTGGTCTATCCGCTCTACTATATGTCAAAGCAGGTCGGACTGTTCGACTCGATGCTCTCGGTTATCCTGATCATCGGTGTGCTGCACACCGCATTCGGGACCTATCTTCTGTCTTCGGTGCTGGCGACCTTCCCGCGAGAGATCATCGAGGCGGCGCAGATCGACAATGCCAGCCGCTGGCAGATCCTCTGGATGGTGATCGTGCCGGTGCTCAGGCCGACGCTTGCGGTGCTTGCGACCTTCTTCTTCATCTGGACCTGGAACGAGTTTCTGATCCCGCTGGTATTCCTCGTTTCCAATAACAACCAGACGGTCTCCGTCGCCATGGGCGTGCTGTCGGGCGCCAATACACAGGACCCGACGGCAATTGCCGCGGCTTCACTGCTCGGCATAACTCCTACGATCATCTTCTTCCTGATTTTCCAGCGGACCCTGACGCGCGGTGTCGCGGTAGGTGCCGTCAAATAACCAATGCGGAAGCCCCGTTCGGCGACAGCGGCCGGGCGGCGCGATGAATGGCAAGTTCGATGAATTCGATTTTTCCGCAGGAGGCGTAAAGTGGCAGGTATCAATATCAAATCCCTCACCAAGCATTTCGGTGCCGTGCAGGTTCTGAACGACATCGATCTGACGATCGAGCGCGGCGAGTTCGTTGTCTTCCTCGGCGGTTCGGGCTGCGGCAAGTCGACCTTGCTGCGCATGATCGCTGGTCTGGAGACGATCACCAGCGGCGAAATCTGGATCGGCGGAAAGCGGGTCGACCAACTGCCGCCCGGCGAGCGCGGCGTATCGATGGTCTTTCAGTCCTACGCGCTCTATCCGCACATGACGGTTCGCGAGAACATGTCCTTCGGCTTAAAAAATATCAAAACGCCCAAGCACGAGATTGCAAGGCGCATTGAAGAGGCTGCGAAGATCCTGGAAATGCCGCATCTATTGGATCGCAAACCCTCGGCACTCTCCGGCGGTCAGCGCCAGCGCGTCGCGATCGGCCGCGCCATCGTGCGCGAGCCTGACGTCTTCCTTTTCGACGAGCCGCTTTCCAACCTCGATGCCGGCCTACGCACACGTACGCGCGTGGAACTGGCGCAGCTGCATGAGCGGTTGGGCGCGACGATGGTGTTCGTGACGCACGACCAGGTGGAAGCGATGACACTCGCCGACCGTATCGTGTTGCTCAACAACAAGAAGATCGAGCAGGTGGCAACCCCCGTCGAGATCTACACGCGCCCGGCGACGCGCTATGTCGCCCAGTTCGTCGGCTCGCCCGGCATGAACTTTATCAACATAGCCGGCCTGGATGAAGCGGGCGGGCTGGCAACGGCGACCTTGCCGGATGGCTCTGTCATCAAAACGGCTGTCGCGCTTAACGGCCTTGCTAATTCCGGACTGACGCTTGGCATCCGCCCGGAGCATCTGGTCGTGACGACGGCGGAGAAGGGTGATATCGGCGGCCAGGTCGAGACTGTGGAGCGCCTGGGCGACCGTTCGCTCGTTCATGTCCGGCTCAAGGATGGATCGAAGATCATCGGTACCGATCCCGGCATGACGACGATTACGACCGGCTCGCCGATCGCCTTCGCCGTGGAGGCAACCAAGGTCAGCATCTTCGACGAGAAGGATGCGGCACATCATTCCGTAAACTGAGGAGGAAACAACACAAGATCATCCACAAGCAATTAGGCCTAGACACTACCGATTAGAGCGTTGACGAAACCGTCCAACTGGTATGTTATGTCGCCATGTCCACCGCCCACCATAGAAAGAAGCAGCCCTTGTTCGTCCGCCAGCAGTTGCTGGAGGTGGCGGCGCGGCTTGCTTCCGAAAAGGGGATGACGGCGGTGACGCTGGATGCCGTTTCCGGCGCCTCCGGTGTCAGCAAGGGCGGCTTGCTGCATCACTTCCCCAGCAAGAACATGCTTCTGGAAGCACTGTTCGACAGCCTGCTTGAGCGGCTGGATGCGGCGATCGAGGAAGCGATGCGTGCCGATCCGTTGCCGCATGGCCGCTTTACCCGCGCTTATCTGCATGCCTGTCTGGCGCTGCGCGATCAGCCGCAGGGTACGAAGGACTGGGCACAGGTGACGATGGTGTTGCTCACCGAACCGCAATTGCGGCAGCGATGGCATCAGTGGGTGCGCGAGCGCAGCGAGGAATATGTCGGCACGGACTCCTCGGTGGATGCGGCAATCGTCAGATTGGCGGCCGATGGGATCTGGCTTGCCGACCTGCTCGGCAGTCACGACATGGACGAGAGTGCCCGTCAAAGGCTGATCGACCGGCTGATCGAGCTCACGCAGCTCTAGCCCTATCGGAGATAATGGAATGGCGAACGCATCGGTCTATGCAATGCTGCTGGTCGCGATCGTGCTTGAAGTGATCGGCACGACGGCATTGCAGATGTCGCAGCAGTTTACGCGTCTCGGCCCGACGGTCGTTCTCGTGGTCTGCTACGCGGCAGCGTTCTATTGCCTTTCGGTAACGTTGCGGGTCATCCCGGTGGGCATCGCCTACGCCATCTGGAGCGCGCTTGGCATCGTGCTGATTTCGATGGTGGGCGTGGTGCTTTTCCGGCAGAAACTCGATCTCGCCGCGATCATCGGTCTCGCATTGATCATCGTCGGTGTGCTCGTCGTGAACCTCTTTTCAAAATCCGTGTCGCACTGAAAACAGAGGTGTTGTTCATGGTTGTTTTTGGCTTTGTCAAATCGCTTTGAACGCATTATGTCTTGCGCTGGATAGGCTGATGGAGGCTTGAAATACGGCGCTTTTCCAAAGCGCTTTGGATCGCATAACCTATTCAATCCTAATGGTATTAGAGGAGTGCCGTAATGACTATTCGTGCCGTCGTTTGGGGCGAGAACATTCATGAGCAAACAAACAAGGTCGTCGCCGAGATCTATCCGGAAGGCATGCATAACACCATCGCCAAGGCGCTGAATGCCGATGCAGGCATCGAGGCTACCACTGCAACGTTGCAGGAGCCGGAGCATGGTCTCAGCGAAGCCCGCCTGAAAGACACCGACGTCCTTCTGTGGTGGGGGCACAAGGACCACGGCGCCGTCAAGGACGAAATCGTCGAGCGCGTGGCAAAGCGGGTGTGGGAAGGCATGGGCCTCATCGTACTGCATTCGGGCCATTTCTCCAAGGTCTTCAAGCGCCTGATGGGTACGCCCTGCGCGCTGAAGTGGCGCGAAGCCGGTGAGCGTGAGCGCCTCTGGGTCATCAATCCCCGCCACCCGATCGCAGCTGGCCTCGGTGAGCATTTCGAGCTGGAGAATGAGGAAATGTACGGCGAACAGTTCTCCGTTCCGGAGCCCCTGGAAACCGTGTTCATCTCCTGGTTCCAGGGCGGCGAAGTCTTCCGCTCGGGCATGACCTGGCGCCGCGGCGCCGGCAACATCTTCTATTTCCGTCCCGGTCACGAGACCTATCCGACCTATCACAACGGTACGGTTCAGAAGGTTCTGATCAATTCCGTGAAATGGGCTCATAACCCGCTCGGCACCCAGGCCAGCATCCATGATGCGCCAAATGTGCCGGTCGAAAAGGCACTGGAGCCGATCGTCGAACGCGGCCCGAAACTGCACCAGGCCGGCGAAGCCGGTTATCGCTGAGGTATCAGATGCGTCTCATAGTAGTTGGCACGGGCGGCATGGCGAAGAACCATGTGGAGCATTTCGCCCGCATTCCTGGCGTCGAAATCGTCGGCGCCGTCGATACGGATGCGACGAGGCTCACCGCCTTCTGCGATACGTTCGATATCAAGAAGCGCTTTTTGTCTTTGGACGAGGCGCTGGCCTGGGGTGAGTTTGATTCGGTGACCAACGTCACGCCGGACAAGGCTCATAATCCGACGACGCTTCCGCTGCTCGCCGCCGGCAAGCATGTTCTCTGCGAGAAGCCTCTCGCGGAGAATTATGAAAAGGCTCTGGAGATGACGGAAGCTGCCGAAAGGGCAGGGGTCGTCAACATGGTCAATCTGACCTACCGCAATGTCGCGCAGCTGCAGAAGGCGCGCGAGATGGTGATTTCGGGCGAGATCGGCACGGTCAAGCATGTGGAGGCGTCCTACCTCCAGAGTTGGCTCGTGTCCAAGGCCTGGGGCGACTGGCGCAGCGAGTCCAAGTGGCTTTGGCGCCTGTCGACCGGTCATGGCTCGAACGGCGTTCTCGGCGATATCGGCATTCACATCCTCGACTTCGCCGCCTATGGCGCCGCGACCGATATCGATCATGTCTTTGCCCGTCTCAAGACTTTCGCAAAAGCGCCGGGCGAGCGCATCGGCGAATATACGCTCGATGCCAATGACAGCTTCTCGATGTCGGTCGACTTCGCCAACGGCGCGCTCGGCGTCGTGCATGCGAGCCGGTGGGCGACAGGACATCTGAACGAGCTGAAGCTCCGCATCTATGGCGAGCGCGGTGGCCTGGAGGTGTCCCATAGTCCGAACGGTTCGGAACTGCGGGGTTGCCTTGGCGATGACACGGAAACAGCGACGTGGAGGGTGCTTGAAGTACCGCCGGTTCCGACCAACTATCAGCGTTTCGCCGAAGCTGTCATGAACGGCAGCAGCCAGGACCCAAGCTTCCGCCATGCAGCCAACTTGCAGCGCGTGCTGGATCTTGCCATGGTGACTGAAGTTGAACGGCGCGAACTGAAGGTCTGATATCATAGTCAGCCTTCGGGCAACGCCTTGGGAGTGCACGCATGTCTACCGAGGAAAAAGTTGCCAGCCACTATACGCATGGATCGCTGGAAACGGCGATCCTGCAAACGCTTGCTGCGGGCGGCAAGGATATCGATAACTTGCGCATCCGCGACTTGGCTGACGTCGATGAATTCCATTTGGGGCGACATGCCGCAACGGTGGATTTCGCGAGGGATCTCGATCTTTCTGCCGGCCTGCGTCTTGCCGATATCGGTTCCGGCCTCGGCGGGCCGGCCCGCCATTTTGCCGACTCCTACGGATGCATCGTATCGGGCATCGATCTCACCCAGGAATTCGTTCAGGTCGCCAACTCGCTGACGCTTCGCTGCGGCCTGGCGGAGCAGGTCTCCTTCCGGCAGGGAAGTGCTTTGGCATTGCCCTTCGAGAGCGGCAGCTTCGATCGCGTCACGCTCATTCACGTCGGCATGAACATAGAGGACAAGGCGAGACTGTTTGCGGAGGTCCGGCGCATTCTCAAATCGGACGGCCGTTTCGGCCTCTATGAAATCATGCAGATGCGCGACGGCACGCTCCCTTTTCCCATGCCCTGGGCGATGGAGCTGGAAACCAGCTTCGTCCGTAGCCCGGATGTCTATCGTCAGCTGCTGGAGGAAGCCGGTTTCGCGGTGGAGCTGGAACAGGATCGCAGCGCTCTCGCGATCCGGCTCGCGCATGAGGCGCGCGCCAAGGCGGCCGCGGGCGAGCCGCGAGACCAGGGTTTCCGGACGTTGATGGGGCCACGGGCTGGTGAGCGCATGAGCAACGTCAACGTGTCGGTCGAGGGCGGCCTGCTTGCACCGATCGAGATGATTGCCCGGGCGGTGTGACGGCTGCTGCCCGTTGACAGCGATGGGCCTGTTTCTATATTGAAAATCCAACGGTAATGGATTTCTGCCGGGCCTTGGTGGCCGAACCGCTGCTCTGATTTTCCCAGGGAAGCTGATGACTCCTACTCAACACGCCCGAAAGGCGAAGGAGTAGAGTTATGTCTTTTTTCTTGCCGTTATTCCATTCAGCTTTCGTAGTCACCGTCTCGATTGGCCTATGGCCGTGTTGGCGGGCGGATCTTGGCGCCGGCATTTTCGATAGCCGATATCGCAATGCCGCTAATTTGGGTCCTTCGATCGGGAATGTTGCGGATGATGACCAATAAACACAGCGGGAGATTGCCGTGATCTATCTTATTGTTTTTATGGGGGCCGGACTCGGCGGTGCATTCCGTCTTGGCGTGAATGAACTCGCCGCACGCGCGGTCGGTGTCGAGTTCCCGTTTGGTACCCTCATCATCAATATTCTCGGGGCCTTCATCATGGGGCTGCTGACGGAGTATTTCGCCTTTCGCGGCGGTATGTCGCAGGAGATGCGGTTGTTTCTGACAACAGGCCTTCTGGGTGGGTTTACGACGTTTTCGACCTTTGCGCTGGAAAGCGTCGTGCTCTGGGAGCGCGGCCAATGGATGCCGGCTATTGCCTATGTCGCCTTGTCCGTTTTTCTCTCGATTGCAGCCCTGATAGCAGGTCTTGCAATTGTCCGGCTAATAATTCAGGCTCAAACGGTATAGTGATGAAGGGTCGGCAAATTTCGCCGCATTTTTGCCGATTCTGAGGTGAATGCCTCTCGAGAATCGCTGGAGTTTCTGTCCACGACATCCACCGCTCGTTGCGAACGGACTCTCTTGCGAAATTCGACTAATCAACTCATATAATCGCCTATTACGATCACCGTATAACAGAGGAGTCGGGCGTCAATCAGGAAGTGCCGGGCGAATATCCCAAGTTTTTAGCCCGTTGCCACTTCGGGAATTGCATGCAGCTTCCCCCCAGCAAAGACTTCCTCCCTGGACGGCCCTTAATAGATAGACATGACGGAGAGTCCCTTGAGCGCACCTGCTCCCACTTCCAACCAATCTCCTGCTCCGGAACAGACTTTCGGCACGGCTGGCATCGCACCGATGGATCGCCCCAGCGCCATGACGCGCTTTTTCATGGGCATCGTCGCCTGGGCGGAAGGCCTCAATCTGAAATACGCCAAGCTCGGCAATCCGCCGGTCTATGACACCAAGACTTTCCCCTGGGCCGCAGAGATAGAAAAGGATTTTCCGGCCATCCGAGCCGAGCTGGAAAAGGTGCTGCTGCGCCAGAGCGAGCTGCCGACCTTCCAGGACATCTCGACCGACGTGAAGACCATTTCGACCGATACGCGCTGGAAGACCTTCTTCCTCCTCGGTTTCGGTGTGAAGTCGGAGCAGAACATCAAGGCGTGCCCGAACACCTGGGCGGCCGTACAGAAGATCCCCGGCCTGACGACGGCCATGTTCTCGATCTTCGAACCGGGCAAGCATCTTCCGGCTCATCGCGGCCCCTATAACGGCGTGCTGCGCCTGCATCTCGGCCTTATTGTGCCGGAGCCGAACGAGAAGCTCGCCATCCGCGTCGACAAGCAGGTTTGCCATTGGCAGGAAGGCAAGGCGCTGATCTTCGACGACGCCTATGAGCACGAAGCGTGGAACCATTCCGACAAGACGCGCGTCGTGCTCTTCGTCGACTTCGTCAAGCCGCTGAAATTCCCGGCTCGTTTCGTCAACTGGGCCTTGATGAACCTGGCGATCTTCACGCCCTTCATCAAGGAAGGTCTCGACAACCACAAGGAATGGGAAAAGAAGTTCTACGCCGAAGCCGAGGCGTTCAGAAATCGCCCGAAGCCCTGACCCAATCAGCCAGTAAATTCAACAAAACCCCGGAATCCTTGCAGATTCCGGGGTTATGTTTTGAACGATCAGCCTAACGCTCAGGCAGGCTTATCCGTCTCTTCCGTGTCATCATAGTATTCCTCTTCCACAGGCTGCGTGGCATTGGTCTTGCCATCCAGATTGCCAAGCAGTGCCGAGATGGCATTGTCGCCGTCGAAGCCGGCTTCCTTCAGCAGGCGGTCGAGGATCGGCTTGTTGGCCTGGTAGGAGAGAAGCTGGCCGGCAAGCCCTTCGCCGAGGCCGACGCCGCTGCTGCTATTGGTCCCGTTGCCGTTGCGGCCGAGCATGCCGCCGGTGTCGAAGATACGGATATCCGAGATTTTCTCGATCGGCTTGACCGCTTCGGCAAGGGCGGCGGGCACGATGCGGATGCGCTCGCGGGTAATCTCGAATTCGATGATGGCGGGGCTGAGCTTGTTGCGCGCTTCGTTCAGCAGCGCTTCGCTTTCAGCCGTTGCTTTACCGGTTTCGAGAATACCCTTGGCCTTGATGATCGCAGCGTCGGCTTCTGCCGTTGCCAGTGTCTTGATGGCTTCGGCCTGGTCGGTCGCGGCCTGCTTTTCGGCTTCTGCCGCAATGGTGACCGCGGTTGCCTGGGTCTGTGCGCGCTTCTGTGCGTCGATCACGGCGATCTGCTTCTCACGTTCGGCGATCTCGACCGCCTTGGCGGTGCCGACCTTTTCCTCGGCTGCTATGGCAAGTGCGCGAGCGGCTTCTGCCTTTGCCTTGGCCTCCGACTCCTCGCGGCTCTTGTTGGCGACCGCGATGGCGCTTTCCTGTGCGACGATCTGGATATCGCGGCGGGCTTCGGTATCGCGCTGCTGCACGGCACGGGCCGAGTCGATGTTGGCGGATTCGCGAGCCTGTTTCGCAGCTGCCTCGCGTTCGGCGATCGCCTGTTCGGCGGCGATGCGGGCTTCCTCTTCCGCACGCTTGGCCGCCTGTTCCTGCTGTGCGGTCTCGGCGCGGGTGGCGGCGGACTTGTTGGCGATGTCGCGCTGTTGGTTCAGTTCGGCCTCGCGCTTCGTCCGCTCAATGGCGAGCGACTGCTGGCGGGCTTCCAGGTCCTTCTGGGCGATCGCGACTTCGGTATCGCGAACGACTTCGTTGCGCTCCTTCTTGCGCGCCTCGGTGACGCGGGTCAGAGCAGCCAGACCATGGGCGTCGAAGAAGTTGTTGGCGTTGAAGTGTTTGATATCGGTCTGGTCGAGGCGCGTCAGTGACACGGATTCCAGTTCGAGACCGTTCGACTGCAGGTCGGAACCGACTGCATCCTGCACCGCCTTGACGAAATCCATGCGTTGTTCCTGCAGGGCATCGAGGCTCATCGTGGCCGCCACTGAGCGCAGGCTGTCCACGAACTTAGCTTCGATCAGCTGACGCAACTGTTCGCTGTCGTTGGTGCGGTTGCCGAGCGTCTGGGCGGCGAGAGCGATCGAGGAGCTGTCCGGCTTGACGCGAACATAGAACTCGGCGCCGATATCGACGCGCATGCGGTCCTTGGTGATCAGCGCGTCGTTCTCGCCGCGCTGGACTTCCAGGCGCAGCGTCTTGAGGTTGACGCGGGCGATCGAGTGGAAAATCGGCAGCACGACGGAACCGCCGTCGAGCACGACTTTCTGGCCGCCGAGGCCGGTGCGAACGTAGGCCTCATCGCGGCTCGAGCGCACATAGAGCGAGGCAAGGACGAAGCCGATCCCGAGGATCAGGACGAGACCTATGCCTGCGGGAAGAATAAGGTCGTAAAGGCCGTTCATGAAGGTTGCTCCGTAGAGGATTTGTCATCGGACCTCACAAGGTCCGAGGGGGCGGAAACTGCGATGAAGATGTCGGCCTTGCGGTCGACAAGCAGAACTTGGGCGCCGATCGGCAAGGGGCTTTCATCCTTGGCGGCGCTGGCGCGCAACTGATGCCAGTTGCCGTGCGCATCTTTGACGCTGACGCGGCCGGGCAGACCCTGATCCAGAGGACCGATGGAAACCGTGCCGGTACGGCCGACAAAGTCGTCGGCCTCGACGGCATAGGTCTCGTCGCGCGGCACGATCCTGGCGATCATTCGCGTCGAGCCGCGGACGAGAGGGATCGTGACGGCGAGGGCCGGCACGGCGGCAACGATCGCCGGCAGCGGCGCCCGGATCACGTCGGCCACGGTCTGGATGGCAAAGCCCGTCACGGCGAAGATGCCGAGGGCCAGCATGATGAGGATCAACAGCGGCACACCGCCGATATTGATCCAGGACAGCAGGCCGGCGAGCACTCCGTCATGACCTTCGAAATGCGGCTTGCCGATGAGTTCGCTCAGAGAAAAGCCGAGCAGCATCGAAAGGATTTCGATTGCCGTCAGTCCGATCAGGATCATTGCCGCGATGGCAAAGGGCGCACATTCGGGTGCGAGAAACAGGTGCATCGGTTACTGGCCGTTGGCCTTGAAGCGGGCAAGGCGTGCTTCGATAGCCTGCTCCCGGTGCAGGCGATCGAGCTCATCGAGCTCGGCGCTGGTTGCGGGCTCACCCGAGGGTACGCCGGTCAAGCGGGAAACGGCGGCTGCCGCGCGCGCGGCACCGGCGGCCGGTGTCGGCCGTGGATTTCCGCCCGTTGCTTCTTCGGGAGCATGGCGGGCGATGCTACGCTTGAAATCGACAAGCCGCGCTTCCGCCTCGCGACGCGCGGCAAGAACAGCCTGAAGCGCCTTCTGACCCTCGTCGATCCGTGCGTTCGCATCCGCAAGCGCCTTGTCGAGGGCCGCAGTCTGGGCTTCGAGGTCGATCTGGCGCGAGACGCCGGCCTTGGCGAGATCTTCGCGGTCGGCAGAGATCGCAAGCCGGATCTTGGCGTCGAGCGCGTCGAGATCGGCGACGATCTCGCTGCGGCGGCTCTGGATGCGGTATTCCTCGGCGCGCGCCTTGCCGAGATCGGCACGTGCTTCATCGGCGGCGGCGTCGATCTCGCGCAGCGCCTGCTCGATGACGGCAACCTTGCTGGCGCCTTCTACGGCGTCGACTGCGGCATTGGCGAGGCCTGCAATCAGTCGCCCCATGCGGGAAAGAATGCCTTCATGCATCGTCATGTTATCCTCCGTTCGGGGAGAGTTTGGTGTTACCCCGATGTGAATCGCGTAGTGGCCGCCATCGGCGATCAGATAGGCGGGGATATTGCTCTCCCAGCCTTTGAAATAGCCGGCCACGTCGAAGGGCACGGCAACACGACCGCGCACCGTCGAGATTGTCAGGTCTGACGGACCCTTGATGGCAAAGAGCTTTTCGTCGAGCGGCAGCCGGTTCCAATCGGCAAGCCCGCCTCGATTGGCCGCAAAATCACGCAAGCCCAGCGTCACGAGGCGCGCGGGTAAAGCAGTGCGTTCGCGGATGGTCTCATAGGCAAGATCATGAAGCGTGACGAGATTTGCTCCGGCTCTGTCCGGAACGATTTCGCCCAAGAGTTTCATCATCTGCCCGTATGCGGCAAAGGTCTCGTCCAGAGCCTGCCGCGCTTCGTCATCGGGAGCGAGATCATATCGCAGACGAGAGCGGTGCGTTGGTACATGTATCTTTGCCATGGCCTTCAAGTAAAGCACCGCTACGGTGCTTTTCAAGGGAGCATGACGTCAAACATGAATGAATTGTAATGAATAATGGGTCGCATAGGTTGCAAAAATTTGATGCTTCTCTCCGCCTATGGGCGATCGCATACCCTGCAAGCTCGCGTATATGTAGTGATTGGATGTAAAAAAACCATATGCAAAGCGCGGCCAATCGGCCGCGATGCATTGGAATTATCAGTGGAACGTTGGGGGCGGAACCGTGATTATTTCACGGTTCGCACGATTGCGGCACCTGCCGTCATGCCGCCGCCGAAGGCCACGAGACCGAGGTTGAGCGGTTCGGAACGCTCATTGGCGACATGCAGCATGGCGAGCGGAATGCTCGACGAGCTGGTGTTGCCATAGGTCTCGATGACGCTGAGAGCCGGGCGGCCGCTGCGCTTGGCAATCGTGTCGATGATGCGCTGGTTGGCCTGGTGCGGTACGAGCAGATCGAGATTGGCAAGCTCGATGCCGGCGTCGACGCAGGCGTTTTCGATCGAGCGGGTCATCGAATGCACGGCCTCGGTGAAGACCGAGCGGCCGTTCATGGCAATGACTCCATCATCCGGCAGCGGAACATAGAGTAGATCGCCCGGTTCCGGCCGGCCGCTGACGATCGGACGGCTTGCGGTGAAGAGCGGGTTGCGCGCCATGTCGCGGCTGGTCACCAGGCTGGCCGTGGCTGCATCGCCGAACAGGATTGCGGTGGAGAAATCGTTCATGTCGAGCAGCGGCGACAGAACTTCCGAGGTAATGATGAGCACCTTGGCATCGTTCTGCTGGGCGATGAAATCATAGGCCTGCTGCAGGGCATAGAGATAGCCGGAGCAGGCGGCACCCATGTCATAGGCGGCCAGCGATGGCCGCACGCCATCTTCGGCGACGGCAACCGCGACGCGGCTTGCGAGCGACGGCGTGGCGATGTCAGGCGTTCCGGTGGCGGCGATCACCAGATCGACATCGTGGATCGACATCTGGTTCTGCTTGAGAAGATCGCGCGTCGCCTTGGCGGCAAGGCTCAGCGTGCCCTCTTCAGGGCCGACCCAGAAGCGGCTCTTGATGCCCGTCAGCGCCAGGATCTCGTCGGCGCGGCGGTTCGGCCAATTATGGATGATCTCTTCGTTGGTGACGCGGCGGGCGCCGGTCGCGATGCCAATGCCGTTGATGACGACTTCCGAGAAGCTGCCGGTATGGCGGCGCAGCGTCGGGATGACATGAGACTTCAGCCGGCGCAGCACGAACTTGTTCTGAATCTCGGACGCCAGCGCAAAATTCTGTTCGCTGAGATCACGGTTGGCGTCGACGGTCAGAAGGGGGCTGTCGGTAGCTATCTGGTCGCCGATCTTGGCGAAGACCTCCTGCACGACACCGCCGATATTGGCGCAGATTTCGACGGAGGCTTTCGTCGCCTCGACAACGGCGACGAGCTGGCCGACCTCGATCTTGTCGCCGGGCTTGACGAGCATATCGGTCACGAGGACGTTCTCGTCGGCAGGGCCGGAGCCGATTGCCTTGATCGCCGCCGTCGGGCCGCTGTCATCCTCTTCGTGCCAGGTCACCTCGCATTCGAGGACTTCGGCCATCAGATCGACCAGCTTGCGATAGGAGGGCAGTGTCTCGAGCTGATTGCGGAAGTTAAAGGGAATGTGAGCGTCCGAGCGGGCCAGCCTGCGCACGACGACCGGCACATCGGTCTTTTCGGTGACGGTCGCGATGATTTCCGCGCCCATACCGACGGTGCGGTTATCTTCATGGACGACGATCAGGCGGCGGGTGCGCCGTGCGCTCGCCAGCACTTCCTTCTCGTCCCAGGGTGAGATCGAGCGCAGATCGATCACCTCGACGGAGAAGCCCTGTGCCTCGAAGGCGCTTGCAGCATTGGCGCAGAGCGAAACCGTGTTGCCGTAGCTGACGAGCGTGATGTCGCGGCCACGGGCGACATGGCGCGACAGGCCGGGATGGACGAAATGCTTGTCGATATCCTCGGAGGTGCGGCCGTCGGAATTATTGAGCACGGCCTTCGGATAAAGGAAAACCGTGGGGCGCCGCGACTCGAAGGCAGCATTCAGCAGACCGGCCGCATCGCCGGCGCTGGAGGGCATGACGACGTCGATGCCCGGTGTGTGCGCCAGCATCCCCTCGAAGCTCTGGGCGTGGAACGGGCCAAGGCCGGGCTTATAGCCGCCGCAGCTCACCATCAGGATGACGGGTGCTTCCCAGGCGCCATTGCTGCGCCAGAACATGCTGCCCATTTCCGAGACGATCTGATTATAGGCCAGCGGCAGGAAATCGGCGAACTGCAGGAAGGCGACGGGGCGCTGGCCGGCCAGCGCGCGGCCAACGGCGGTGCCGACGATTGTCGATTCGGTGAGGGCGGCGTTGCGAACGCGGTCGGGATATCTCGTGCTGAGGCCGCGGGTGACGCCGAAGACATCGCCTTTCGGATCTTCAATATCCTGCCCGAATAGGACAACTTCGGGGTTGGCGGCCAGCTGCTTGTCGAGAACGACATTAAGCGCCTCGCGCATCGTCAGCGTCGAGGCGGTCTCGTTGCCGCGATATTCTGCCTTCTTGCCGAAGGAAGCAGGGTAAGGAGCTTTGGCTTCCGGCTCGACCTTCGGGGCGTCTTCCTTGCGGGCAAGGGCGGCTTCCGCCTGCACTTCCGCAATCAATTCCCGTTCGATCTCTCGCAGAGCATCGGCATCGATGCCGGCCTTCTGCAGCATCGCCCGCAGATTTGGCAGCGGGTCGCGCGAGGAGCCCGCCTCGATTTCGAGCAGGGTGCGATAGGTCTTCTGATCGTCGGCATTGGTGTGGTCGGAAAGGCGCTCGACATTCAAAAGCACGATGCTTGGCGTGCGGTTGTTGCGGCTATGACGGACGGCCTTGCGGAAAGCGTCGCGCGATGCGGTGAGATCGTCGCCATCCGTGCGGATGATATCGATGCCGTAGAAAGAGGAGGCCGGGCCGGCGGGCAGATCGAAGAAGGTCTGTTTGCTTGTGCGCGTCGAGATGGAGAAGCTGTTGTCCTCGATGACGAAGACGACCGGATATTGGCTGCGCACGGCTTCGGCGACCGCTTCGAGGAATTCGCCCTGCTGCGTGGTGCCATCGCCGACGCAACAGATGGCGATCGGCATGCCGGGCTTATGCTTCAAGGATGCCGCGACGCCGACAGCGTGCAGGGCATTGTTGCCGACGGGGCCGACGATCGATGTGATGTTGAGAGCGCGGGAGGATAGATGCGCGCTCATCTGCCGGCCGGCGGAATGGGAATTGGCTGTCGCAAGCAGACTGGAAAAGAACTCACGAATGGGCATGCCACGCGCCAGCATCAGGGCTTTGTCGCGATAATGCAGATGCAGCCAGTCGTCGTCCTGAAGGAATTCGTTGAGAAGCGCCGTGGACTCGTGGCCGGCGCCGGAAACATGGAAATGTGCTATGCCCTGCTTGATGAATTCTCGCTCAAGGCGATCTATTTCTCTGGAAATGAAAAATATTCTGTGAAGTTGCTTAAGGTATTCTGTTGCAAACCTCCCTTCCATCTCAATGATTTTCCTGATCTTTCGTCTCAAATAAATGCTGGGAGTTAGGTAAACCCCCAGCCTGCCTTTTTCAATACACGTTAAATGACAAGATCTTCTCGGTTTGAAACCGAAATACGTATATTGCGGGGCTGCAATTTTTCACGATGTTTCTGTCCACAAGGCATGCGCGACAATGCCCCCGCCCAAACGCGAAACGGGTGCGCCTTTCGTGCATCTCGTCAGCCCGATTTGCGCATCGAGGCGGCGGCACGTTGTCTTTCGGCGGCGGCCTTTGCGGCCTGTTCTTCCTTGAGAATCAGCTCTTTGGGCTTCTTGCCGATAATTTCCTTGCGGCCTTTTCGGGAGAAGGGTTGGATGAGCTGAGCGAGGAAACCCTTGGCTACCTTACCTGTGATGCCGATATCGGTCGAGGACGGACGCGGCGGGTTGTAGAAAGTGCCGAGAAGCTGATCCCAGATCACGAGGTTTTCCCCATAATTCGTATTTCCCTCGGCAAGAATCTTGGAATGATGCCAGCGATGGAGGCGTGGAGTCGAAAATATGAGGTCGAGCGGGCCGGTGCGCATGTCGACGTTACAATGCGTGAGCAGACCGATGAAAGCCGTAACCGCGCCGATCCAGAGGAAGACAGGCAACGGTGCGCCCAGCAGATAGAGCGGAATCTGACCGAGCGCGATCTTGAACAGCGTATCGATGACGTGAAAACGGCCTGTGTTGATGACCCATAGCCGTTCGACGCTGTGATGTAGCGCATGAAAGCGCCAGAGCGACAGATGCTCATGCGCCAGGCGATGCGCCATATAGAGGCCGAACTCCGCAATGACGAGGCCTAGCACGACTTGGAACGCCATGGGCCATTGATCCGGCCAGAAATGCGAATGGTAGCTCAACGCCGGCTGCGCGACCGTCGCGACCGCCATCGGGAAGGAGGTGCCGATCGCAGCGGCGATCTGTACGCCCCCCTTGTTCAGCAGCGTGTGGGCAATATCGTTGAACGTCTCACCATCGCGCTTCTGCCAGGTCTTCTCGTAAGGCATCAGTCGCTCGAAGAGGGCAATCACCGCCACTGTCGACAGATAGACGACGTTGAACCAGAGCAGATGCATATTCGATTCGAAGGCGAAATATGCACCGGTCAATCCGGCACAGAAGATGGCGGGCCACAGCAGGGAGGAAACAGCAGCGTAAAGACGCGAACTGCTTTGAAATGTCATTCCATCATCCTCAGATTCTGATCAGCGAAAAATTTACGCGTGAGTATGCGGGATATGTAGCGCGATGATTGTGGAGTCGAAAGCGAAATTTTTCCGTTCGCCAGCAACAGGTAGTTGGTCAGGAGATCGAAACATGCGGATAGAGCAGGCAGCAGACGAATATCTGGAGGAGTGGACGCGATTGCGCGCCGAGCTTTGGCCAGATAGTTCGTACGAACATCATCGCGCGGAGCTGGCACAATTTCGCGCCAATGAAAATGCTGTTGCGTATCTCGCGATCGATTCTGCCGGTCATGTCGCCGGTTTTGCTGAAGCGACATTGCGGCACGATTACGTCAATGGCTGCAAGACGTCACCGGTTCTCTTCCTCGAAGGCATCTATGTGCGCCCTGAACATCGACGCGGAGGGGTGGCGCGGGCGCTCTGCGATGCAGTTGGTACGTGGGATCGGGCCGCCGGCTGCACGGAGTTCGCCTCGGATGCGCTGATCGACAATCTTGCGAGCCATGCCTTCCATGCGGCGCTCGGCTTTATCGAAACCAGGCGCGTGGTTTATTTTCGCAAGCTTCTATAGCCGGGGTTGGCACAGGCTGCTTTATGCGAACGTCAGCTTGGTCTTCTGCTGGCCAGCCTCATCGAAGTTCTCCAAGGCCAGCCAGCGTTCGTAACCGGCCTTCAGCCGCGGCCAGTCGGCGTCGATCATGGCAAACCAGGCGGTGTCACGGTTCTTGCCCTTCGCGACCATGTGCTGGCGGAAGATGCCTTCGAAAACGAAACCAAAGCGTTCCGCTGCTCGCTTCGACGGCTCATTGAGATTATTGCACTTCCATTCGAAGCGACGATAGCCAAGGGTATCGAAAACGTATGATGCAAACAGATAGAGCGTTTCGGTCGTCACGCGGCTGCGCGCGATGGCGGGTCCCCAGAGGATACTGCCGATCTCGATAACGCCATGCGTGTTGTCGATGCGCATCAGAGCCTGCCGGCCCTCGGCGCGTCCCGTGCGCTTGTCGATCGTCGCGAAGAAGAGCGGATCGGTGCCGGAAGCGGCTTTCTCGAGCCAGGGAGAGAAGGCGGCGTGATTGGCCGGCGCGTCTTCGAAAAGGTAGCGGAAACGATCTTCGGCGCCGGGGGCTCGAGCTGAAGCGTAAAGGTCCTCGCCGTGTCTGGCCGGCTCGAGCGGCTCGATCCGGGTGTAGCGGCCTTCAAGGGTAATGCGCTCGGGGCGGGCGACGCCCTTCCAGTTCGTGAGATCCATATCAAAGTCCTTTGGTCATCAAATGCGGTTCAGCGAAGCCGGCCCGATTGTATCAGGTCTGCGAGGGATTGTGGCAGCTCTATCCCGTCTGGCATGCCCGGCGCCGGTTGCGGCGGCACAAGGTGGCTTTCGATGGGCAGGATGCCGGCCCAGACGGGATGATCTGCCTCGTCCATGTCGCCGGGCGGGCCGTTGCGGATTTTAGCCGAGGCCTCGTCGATTTTCATTCGCATCACCGAAGTCGCCTTGACCTCCTGCTTTGTCATCGGCCTGAGGCTGTCCCAGCGGCCGGGGAACAGGTCTTCGACGAAGCGACGCAGTGCATCCGTCTTTTCCTCGATGTCGTCGACCAGCCGAGCCGTGCCGAAGACCATGGCTGAGCGATAGTTGACGGAATGGTTAAAAGCCGAGCGGGCGAGCACATAGCCATCGATCATGCTGCAGGTCAGGCAGACCGGCATGTCCTCAGCAGCGCGCAGGAAGCGGCTGGCAGAGGAGCCGTGCCAATAGACGTAGTCGTCCTCGCGCCAATGCAGGGTCGGTGTCACATAGGGGGCGCCGTTGATGACATAGCCGACGTGACAGAGCGGCGCGGCATCCAGAATCGCGTGGACGTCGGCATGAGCGTGGCTGCCACGCTTCGGGCTGCGCCGCACGCGGGTACGCTCGGTGGTCGGGTAGGTGCCGGTATTAGGTGGATAGTGATCGGCCATGTCTTCCTCACAGATCGGGCGTTGATCTGTGTCAGCAAAGAGGTAGGCTATAAACGGCCAGTTTTTTGATTTTTAGCAGACCAGTTGAGGTTTCATGACAGAGGTGGCGCAGTGGCCGGCACTGGACCGGATTTCGGGCGATCTGGAAGGGCAAGTCTATCGCCTGATGCGCGACCGCATTCTTCGTGGTCAGATGCCCGCAGGGCAGCGCGTGCCGTCGACACGGGCGATGGCCGTCTCGCTCGGCGTTGCGCGGTCGACCGTGGTCAATGCCTATGATCGGCTCAAGGCTGAAGGCTACCTGCGCTCGGCATCGGGTGCGGCGACACGCGTTGCAGCGTTCCCGACGACGCCATTGCCGGGTCAGGTCGCACCGCCGCCGCCAAATCTGCCACGGGTTACGGAATTCAAAAGGGGAGGCTTGTTCGAGCCGGGAGTGCCCGATGTCTCGAGTTTTCCCCATGCCGCCTGGGCGCGTTGTCTCGGCGCCCGCGGTCGTTCATTGCGGGTACATGATCTCGGCTACAGCGATCATGGTGGCGTTCACGAATTGCGCGAGGCGATCCTTGAGCATATCTCGGCGACGCGCGGCGTGGTTGCCCGTCCCGAGCAGATCGTGATCGTGCCATCGACGGGGGCGGCGATCGGGCTGCTTGCGAGTGTGTTGCTTCAGCCGGATCATCCGGGTGATGTCGTCTGGATGGAGGACCCCGGCTATGCCAGCGCGCAAGCAATTCTGCGCATGGCCGGGGCGAGCCTCGTGCCGGTGCCCTGCGATGCCGAGGGCATCGATATCGCGCAAGGGGCCGGGCCATCGCCGCGGCTGATCTATGTCACGCCCTCGCATCAATATCCGACCGGCGCCACCATGAGCCTGCCGCGCCGTCTCGCTTTGCTGGAATTTGCCCGCGCTAATGGTGCGATCGTGCTGGAAGACGATTATGACAGCGAATTTCAATATGCGTCGCGCCCGATTGCCGCCCTGCAAGGCATCGATCACGGCGAGGTGGTCGCTTATATCGGCACCTTCTCGAAGACGCTCGCGCCTGGTCTGCGCGTCGCTTATGCCGTCATTCCCTCACGGCTTCTGGCGGCGACCGAAGCGGCTCAACGGCTGAGAGGCGCCATCGTGCCCGTCCACATCCAGGCCGCCCTTGCCGATTTCATGCGTGAGGGGCGGTTTCGTGCGCATCTGAGGCAGATGAACGGTATTTATGCGGAGCGCATGGCAGCAACCGTCGAGGCGCTTCGTCGCCATTGCGGCGCTGAACTCCAAGTCGGAGCTGGTGGCGGCGGGTTGCAGCTGGCCAGCTGGTTCCGCGATGCAGAGACCGATGATATCGCCGTCGCCCGGATCATCAATGCCAATGGCTTTGCTGTGCGGCCGATATCGGCGCTGTATCTCGGCTCCGCGCGACCCGGGCTGCTGCTCGGCATTGCCCGCATGGAGGCGTCCGCGGCGGATGCGGCGGCGGCGAAAATTGCGAGGCTGCTCGAAGTGGTGCTTCTCAGCGCCTGAGGAACATCGCCCGATATTCGCGCGGTGTCATGCCTTTCAGCGCCCTGAACTGCCTGTTGAAATTGGCAAGCGAGGCATAGCCGACGGCATCGCTGATGTGGTGCACGGCTTGATCCGTGGAAGAGAGGCGGGCACAGGCATCGCCGATGCGCATGCGCGTGAGATAATCGGATATCGTTCCGCCGGTATGGCGGCGAAACATGCGGTGTAGGCCGGAGACGCTGAGCGCCGCGATATCGGCCAGCTCATCGAGGCTGATTGCGCGGGCATAGTGAAGATGCATATGCGTCAGCACGCGGTCGATGCGCTCGCGGCTTTCCTTGATATCCGGTGCCTGCGCCGGTGCGCTGGCGAGCGGCGTCGCTTGCCGATCTTCCGCGACCGTCACTAGGACGCCTAGCAGAGCCAGAAGGCGCTCGACGGGCGGCTTTTCGAAAATGGTTTCGAATGCAGGGCGGACGGCGGCGGAGGTCACCTCGGAAAAGTGCAGGCCGTTGTCTCCACTCCGCAGCATAGCTTCGATCGATCGGAATTCGACCGCGCCGCCCGTCATCTGCAAGAGCCAGTCGCGATTGAACCAGAGCACCAGTGCGATATGCGGCTTTTCTTCCTCGATCTTGGCGCGCGAAACCCAGCTGTGCGGCAGGTTGGGGCCGACGAGAACGAGATCGCCGTCTTCATAGTCGCCGCTATGGTCGCCGATAAAACGCTGGCCGATGGAATTCAGCGTCAGCGTCAGTTCGAATTCCGGATGGTGATGCCACTGGAACGGAATGCAGTCGTCAAGCCTGCGGTTCAGCATGCTCCAGGATGCTTCCGGCGAACGCGGCAAAACTTCGAGATAGGGCTTCATGGGGCGTCCATAACACAATGGAGGCCAGAATAGTATCAGAATTGGCCAGAGCCGGGCAACATCGCCGCGCCAATTGAAGCTACATCTTTCCCGTCACCCGAAGTCAAAAGGGGTAGCCAAGATGGAGGAAACCGATGCAGCCTGCCTTGAAGAGAGACGCGCACCCGACCGCATCCGCGGTCACGACGCAATTGAAGGATATCCAGAAGACCTTGCCGCTCAGAGTGCTGTCGAAGGACGATTGGCAGCACTGGATCACGAAAGGCTATGTGATCGTGCGGCAGGCTGTGCCGGCTGCGAATGTCAAGCGGCTTGTCGAGCTTTTGTGGCGTTTTGACGAGAAGGATCCGAACGACCCCTCCACCTGGTATGCGCCACAGCGGCGCGAGCACAAGATGAAGGAGCTCAACAATACCGGCATGCTGGAGATCTATAATCACCAGTATCTCTGGGATAACCGAATGGAAAAGCGGATCTACGATGTCTTCGTCGACATCTGGGATCGCGAGGACCTTTGGGTCACCATCGATCGCGCCAATCTCAACCCGCCGAAGAAGGTGAAAGGCAACCCGAACGGCTTCATCCATTGGGATGTCGATACTTCGATCCGGCCGCTGCCGATCGGCGTTCAGGGTGTCCTGAGTCTGAAGAAACAGGATGGCGATGTCGGCGGATTCCAGTGCGTGCCGGAACTCTTCGAGCATTTCGAGGAATGGGAAAAGACGCAGCCGGCGGATCGCGATCCTATGCATCCTGACATGACGGGTCTCTCGGTCGCCAATATCGACATGGAGCCCGGCGACCTGATGATCTTCAACTCGCTGCTCGCGCACGGCGTTCGTCCGAACCATTCGGAGAACCGCGTTCGCATGGCGCAATATATCTCCATGCATCCGGCGGAATACGACAATATCGCCGAGCGCGAGGAACGGATCCGCCTGTGGAGGGAACTGGATTCCCCGAAGCGCGACGCCTTTCCGGGCGATCCTCGCGAATGGGAAAAGCACAATGCGACGACGGCCAAATTGACGCCGCTCGGTGAAAAGCTGTTGGGCCTCAAGCCTTGGTAAGCAGCGGAAGGCTGATTTTCTGAAAGACATCGAGCGGCCTTGGGCCGCTCGAAGCGTTTGTGGAGATTGGCGGGCAGGCGCAGGCCGTCAGATTTCGTTCCAGCGGCGGATGACCGGCTCGGTCAGATCATGCTCGTAGCCGAGCACGCTGATACTCGTGGTGTCGAGGATGAAATGCTCACCGCCCTCCGGCGGCAGGCCAACCCAGCGGGCGGCGAAGACCCGCAGGAAATGGGCGCTGGAAAAGATCAGGATAGAGCCTTCAATACCCCGAAGTTCCCCGATGATCCGATCGGCACGCGCGCCGACATCGGCGGCTGTTTCTCCATTCGGGCAGCCGTCGCGGAAGACTTGCCAGCCGGGACGTTCGGCAAGGATCGCCTTGGTGGTGATACCCTCATAGGCGCCGTAATCCCACTCCGCCAGATCCTCCTTGACGACGCGACGGTCGCCGAAGCCGGCCAGCGCGCAGGTGTTTTGTGCGCGCTGCGACGGGCTGGACCAGACGGCGGCGAAATCGATCTGGGGTAGGCGAGCGGCGAGCTTGCGGGCAGCTTCCTCGCCGGCAGCGGTCAGGGGAATATCGGTACGGCCGGTATGCCGGCCGGAGAGGCTCCACTCCGTCTGTCCGTGGCGTACCAAATAGACTTCGGGATAGGCGCTGCTCATGCCGTTTCTCCTTTGCATTTGCCGTGCGAAATTCTTCGCATCTGCGAAAGCGTCTGTCGAGAGCTAAAGCGGATTGGCAGCTGACCCGACAACCCTCTGCGAATCCAAGCTCTTGCAGGAAGTTGTGAATCTCATCGTTTCACGGCGCGGCGAACGCTATAGAGCAGAATGGCGAGGCAGCCAACCAGCAGGAGAATCCCACCTGCGAGCGGCGGCATGGCGAGAAACTCCACCGCTCCGGCAATCACGAGAATGAGGATGAGGCAGAGTGTCGCGAGGCTGCCGTCATCGATGAACATGCCGATAAGCTCGGACAGGGCGATACGCAGGACATTCATTGGGCTGCCTTTGCTGTTGGATTGCCGCGCAGGCCGCGGATGATGGCGTAGGAGGCAAGCGAGACGATCGCGAAGATGGCGATCAAGGCGAGATCCTCGCCCGGCCAATGCGCGCCAATGCCTTCACCGGTCCAGAAGATGCCGAAGCTTGTCAGCATGAGGCCGACGACGAATTTGAGGGTGTTTTCTGGCACGGTGGCGAGCGGACGGTGGACCAACAACCCGATCAGCATGACGAGCACGAAGGCGGCGAGCGCACCGAGGCCGGCATAGAGTGTCAGGCCATGCGCGCCGCCGACGGCGATGACGATGAAGACCACTTCGACACCTTCGAGCAGCACCGCCTTGAAGGCGGCAAGGCCGGCGAGATAATCGGCGCGGCGATCGGCGGACTGCGCCTCTAATGCCGCCGTCTCCTTAGAGAAGGCCGCCTCCTCGTCGTGCAGGGCGATGACGCCGAGCGAGCGGAGAATGGCTTTGCGCAGCCAGCGCATGCCGAACAGAATGAGGAGAACGCCGACGACGAATTGCAAGATTTCGATCGGGATCAGCGCCAGCAGTGGTCCGAAGATGAGAACGAGAGCTGCCAGCACCGCAAGGGCAAGCGTGGCACCCGTGAGCGCCGGGCGCCAGCTTCGTGTGACGCCGACAGCAAGGACGATGGTGAAGGCTTCGACGACTTCGACGAATGAGCCGAGGAACGACGCCGTCACCGTAGATAGAATGGGTGTGAGGCTGTTCATGAGATGATTCCCAAAATTCGGTTAGGGCTTTGAGTGCACACGGTATTTTCCGGACTGCTGTTCCTCATGTGTCGAATGAACTCGCACGTGAGACACTCCGGCTTGGCGATCTGGTTACCATTCACTTGCGTTTCCTCGTGCCGCGTTTGCTCCATGATTTATCAAGCGCGCCACGCAGCTGGCTGAGCTGATCGAGGCTATCGATGGCGGCGTCCTTCCTCTTGGCGGCTAGCGCGACGATCAGGGATTCAATCAGCACCATAGTACCACCATGCATGGCGAGGTGGCCGGCATTGCCGCGCGGCACGGGTAGGATTTCAGTCACCTTGTCGGCAATCTGTAAGCCGAGATCATCGCTGATGAGGATGACCGGCACCTCATACTTGCCGGCGTATTCCAGCAGCACTTCGACCTCACGATAGAGCGGGGCATAAGCCATCATCAGCACGACGTCGCCTTTGCTCATCCCAAGCAGACGGTCCGCCAGAGCAATGCCCGCCGCCGAGAGCGCATGGGTCGCCAGGCCGATGCGGTTGATCTGCAGGCTGGCATAATCCGCCATGGCGCCCGACGGGCCGATGCCGAAGACATGACGTCGGGCTGCCTTGGCAAGAATATCGACACAGCGTTCGAAGCTTGCGGCAAATTCCTCGCGTCGCAGAACATCCAAAGCCTGCTCGTGCATACCGATGACATGGTGAAGCGCATCGCCGGCCTGGCTGCCGGTTTCAGCCAGCGTGCGTTGCATCCGCATTCCGGGTGACGGCGTTCCCGTCAGCTCTTCAAGCAGGGCGGCCCGCAACATCGACAGGCTTTCGAAGCCGAGCGCGCGAGCGGTGCGGACGACCGTCGCGTCGCTGCTGCCGGCGAGCTGCGCGATCTGGGCGGCCGAATTCAACAGTGCGACCTGCTTCTGATCGACGAAGAAACGGGCGATGCGTTGCTCGGCCGGTGCCAGCGTTTCCATCACATCGAGAACGCGGTCTTCGAAAGTGCGAGGTTTCCGTGTCGCTTCTGCCATCGGATACTTTGTAGTGAATGCTACCAATTACATTATCTGTAGCATTTACTGCAAAAGAATGACAGCGCAAAACAAAGGGCGCTTCGCACCGTTGCAAAGCGCCCTTTTTGATCGCGTAGAAAGGCAAGCGCGGAGCAGGCTGCAACTATTCCGCCAAGGCCGCGCGCACCGCCGGGATCACCTTCTGGCCGTAGAGTTCGATACAACGCAGCATCTTGTCATGGCCGAGTGCGCCGGCGCTGTATTTCAGCTGGAAGCGGCTGATGCCGAGCGTCTTGACGACCGGGGCGAGCTTGGCGGCGACGGTTTCCGGCGAGCCGACATAGAGCGAACCCTTTTCGATCTCGTTGTCGAATTCCGCACGCGTCATGGGCGGCCAGCCGCGCTCGCGGCCGATGCGGTCGCGCATCGCCTTGAAGCAGGGCCACAGCTCCTCGCGCGCCTGCTCGTCCGTCTCGGCGACATAGCCGGGCGAGTGGATGCCGATCGGCTTGACGGGTTTGCCGAGCTGCTTGTAGGCGCGGTGATAGAGGTCGACATAGGGCTGGAAGCGATAGGGGCTGCCACCGATGATCGCCAGCATCAGCGGCAGATCGTAGTGAGCGGCGCGCACCACCGATTCCGGGCTGCCGCCGACGCCGATCCAGGTCTTCAGCTGGCCGCTCTCGATGGTCGGGAAGACCTTCTGGTTGCGCAACGGCGGGCGGATGCTGCCCTGCCAGTTCACCGGCTCATTTTTAAGAAGAGCCGCGAACAGATCGAGCTTTTCCTCGAAGAGCTGCTCGTATTGCGACAGCTCGAAACCGAACAGCGGGAAGGACTCCGTAAACGAGCCACGGCCTAGGATGACCTCGGCACGGCCGTCCGAAACCGCGTTCAGGCTGGAGAAGCGCTGGAACACGCGGATCGGATCGTCCGAGCTTAGCACCGTCACGGCGGATCCCAGATGAATTTTCGATGTGCGGCTGGCGATGGCGGCCAGGATCGTTTCGGGCGAGGAGACCGCAAAATCTTCGCGGTGATGCTCGCCGATGCCGAAGAAGTCGATGCCGAGCTGATCGGCAAGGACGCCTTCTTCGACGACATTGCGCAGCACCTGCGCATGCGGCAGCGGTGCACCCTTATCGTCGAAGGTCACATCGCCGAAAGTATCCAGGCCGAATTCGACATTGTTTGTCGTCATGATTTTTCCTGTCATGTGTCGAAATGATAATGTTGAGACAGCATGTAGTGCCGCTCCCGACCATCCACTACCCGGAAAGTTTCGGCTGAAATCTTCGAAGAATTCGATATGCCGATGGTAATAGGCGATATTCGGCAATACCGGCGTTGCGATCGGTGGCAGTCACGCCAATATTAGCTTCGACCTGAGCGCAGTTGGATTAAGGAGGAAACATATGGTCGCACTGAAAAAGGTGAACCTTACCAAAGCCTTTGCAGCCTTCGATGAGACTTGGAGTCCGCGCATCGGCGGTGATATCAACGATTTCCAGGTCAAGCTCACCAAGCTGGAAGGTGCATTCCATTGGCACCATCATGAGGAAGAGGATGAGCTCTTTCTGGTCGTCAAAGGCACGCTGCGCATGAAGCTGCGCGAGGAAAACGGCGGCGATATCGTCCTTGGCCCTGGCGAATACATCATCGTTCCGCATGGGGTGGAGCATTGTCCGGTCGCCGAGCCGACCTGCGAAGTCGTGCTGTTCGAGCGCAATACGACGCTCAATACCGGCAATGTCGAAAACGAGCGGACGATCCGCGCGCCCAAGCATCTTTAAACGATCCCGATGGTCCGGCCGCCCGTCAAAAAGGGCTGCCGGACATTGCCCAGTCCATCAGTTCAGCGCCAGCTTGTTCGACGGCGTGCGACAGGCCGCGAAAACATCCAGCTTCGGATCATAGACCTTCGTCGAGACGTCCGTCATGCCGAGAACGCTGTGGAAGATGTTGTCCTGAGAGTAGGTGCCCTCGGCGGCCTGCTTGGCTAGGCAGGCCATGTCGAAACCGGCGGTCTTGGCGAGATCGTCGGCCATCCATACCAGCATCGGCACATGCGTCTGCTGTGAAGGAGCGATGAAATAGGGCGTGCCGTGCAGATAGATGCCATTTTCACCGAGCGACTCGCCGTGATCGGAGAAATAGAGCACGGAGCCGGATATCGAGTCGGAGCGCTGCTTCAGCTTGTCGATCACCATGGCGACGATGTGATCCGTATAGAGGATCGTATTGTCATAGGCGTTGGTGATTTCCTCCTGTGAGCAGGAGCTGAAGTCGTTGGAGCGGCAATCCGGCCGGAACCGGCGGAATTCTTCCGTGTAGCGCTGATAGTAGGCGGGGCCGTGACTGCCGAGCTGGTGCAGCACCAGCACGCTGTCGCCCTTCACCTTGTCCAGCCAGCCGTCGACCTTGTCGACGAGGATCTCGTCCTTGCATTCGCCGTCCTGGCAGAAGCGCGGATCCGCAGAGTGCGGCAGAAAGGTGTAGGAAACGCGATCGGTGACGTTGTAGCTGCCCGTGTCATTGTCGAGCCAGGTTACGTCGACCTTGGCATGGGTCAGGACATCGAGCAGGTTTTCCGTCTCTAGCCCCTTGCGATGGCTGTATTGTTGGCGCGTGTAGACCGAGAAGAGGCAGGGTATGGAGGTTGCTGTCGCCGTACCGCAGCTGGTGGTATTGGGGAAGTAGACGACATTGCGCTTTGCCAGTTCCGGATTGGTCATCTTGGCATAGCCGCCGAGCGAGAAGTTCTGCGCACGCGCCGTTTCCCCGGCCACGATGATCGTGACGCGCGGCTTGCCCTTGTCGACGACGCCGATCCTATGGGCGTCCGTGCCCAATGGCTGTGCGACGACGTTTGCGTTTCTTTGCGTATCTATGACGTAACGCACCGCGCTTGTGATCGGCATCACCGGATTGAGGGTATCCATCAGGTCGCGATGAGCGCGGCCGACGCCAGCATAAGTCTTATAGAAGGTCGTCCCGGCGATGACGAAGATCGCCGAGCAGGCGAGGATGACGGCGGTATTGTAGGCGAGTTTCTTGAAGATCGGGCGATGGACGATCCGGACCCATGCGACGACAAGCGACGGCAAGATGCCTGTCAGCAAAACATAGGTGATGAAGCGCGTCGTAATCAGATGGCCGCTTTCCGCGCCTGTCGAAACAGCCGCATTGCGGATCATCTCCTTGTCGATGATGACGCCGAACTGGTCGTTGAACCAGGACGATACCGATGCCACCAGAATGAAGAAGATCAGGACCGGCTTCGTGACGTATTTGGCGGAGAAGAGCGTGAAGAGCGCCATGATGGCTGCGGAAATACCGATGACGAAGGCGGCAAAAGCGGCCGGGTCAGCGATAAAATAGCCATAGGACTTCGTCCAGAACATCTTGTTTGTCACAAGAAGTACATAAAGCGTGGCTATAAGGCACAGTGTGACACTGCCGATTGCTGGCCGGAATATCTGTCGGCCAGATGATGCGTTTTCGCTGGTCAATGGTTGTCTCCGAGGCGTGGGCTATCGGCGGGGTGCCTGTAAACCCATCACTGCAGGATGGCGCTTTGGCTGTTGAAGCCGGCCACCATGGTTACCAATCCTGACATTTACCTGAATGACAAGCTTTTGTGCAGGGCTATTTCGGACCTGATTCCGATTGTCGTCTTTTTTGCCGGCTTCATATCCGGAGTTCAGGTCGCCGTCAGAAATAGGCATCATAGCTGCTTGATTGCAACTGGGGATGCAATCGTGCGGCTTCTATTGGTCGAAGACAATATACTCATAGGCAATGCCGTACAGGATCATCTGCGTGCGGAGGGGTGGTCGGTCGACTGGTCCATGGATTTGGAATCCGCCAGGGGGGCCGTCGCGGCCGAAGCCCACGACGTGATGCTACTTGATCTTCGCTTGCCCGATGGCAGCGGCCTCGATCTGCTCAAGCTCATGGAAGCGCGCGGGGAAACGACCCCAGTCATTGTCATGTCGGCCTATGATCAGCTGTCGGACCAGATGACGGCCATGAATATCGGTGCCGTCGACTATCTCGTGAAGCCTTTTGCGCTAAGCGAGATGGCGGTTCGCGTACGCAAGGCGGCAAGACGCCGCCGCTTGATCCGCATGCGCAACGCTGGCTGAGCCGACGGCTTTCAGGGCCGGGCTGTCGTTCCCGACCGCAGGAGATCGAGCACAGCGATGGTTGCGGCAAAGACCACCAACGACAAGAGCCAGCCCAGGACCGCGTCGGACAGATAGTGGGCTCCGGTCATCACGCGCATGATCGGCATCATGATCGAGACGGCAGCCAGGGGAATGCCGAGCGGAAAACGCAGGCGCGGCGGCAGCAGCAAGACGAGGCAAAGCAGCCAGCCGGCAGACGACGCCTCGCCGGAGACGAAAGAGCAATTTCCAAGACACCGGCCGGCAAACGAGCCTGCCTGGACAAAATCCAGCGAGCCGCCGAAAAGATCCGTGCTGCGCGGTCTCGGCCTGCCGCTGTAGCTCTTAAGCAGCGTGTTGACGATGAGGCCGCAGCCGATGACAAGCGATATCAGTGCAGCGATGTACCGATCCGTTTTCAGCGTCCGCCAGCCTGCACCGAATTTGCGCCAGGACGAGATTAGGTTGGCAATCAGGACGACGACGGCGATATAGGGCAGGGTGAGCGTCACATCTCGCACGATCTCGAAGATACGGTTCTTGGCCAGCGCAAAGGCGCCGCAGACTTCACCCGGAATGACGGCGGATGCGCAGGGCGTAGCAGTGAAGACACTCTTCGCGACGACGAGATCGATATTGGGAAATCGATAGAAGACGAACAGCAGCACCCACCAGAGCGCGAAGAGCGCGAGAAACACAAAAAAGGATCTGCTGACAGGAGCGGTCCGTTTTGTGTAAGCAATGGAGTTGTCGTACATCGTAGACGCTGGCCACTGTCTGAACAGGTTCAAAACAAGTGCCCGTTCGCGTTGTGCAAACGCCCAAAGGCCACTATCGGGCGTCTTTTATGACAGAAGCCTGACAGTAACCTGAAAGATCAAACGGTTAAGAAAGTCTCTTGAGGCTCGGTAGCCCGCTAAAGCGACTGCAGCGGTTGACGGTGCCTTTCTCTATTGTGTGCGGTGAGTTATTCGCCGGTCTTGAAATAGGCTTCCAGCCGGTAACCATCGGGATCGATAACGAAGGCGGCATAGTAGAACTGGCTGTAGTCGGGCCGGATGCCCGGCTTGCCATTGTCTTCGCCGCCATTGGCGATGCCGGCGGCATGAAAGGCGTCGACGGCTGCCTGGCTTGGCGCCACGAAACAGAAATGCAGGCCGGAACCGCGATCGGCGGGAACGGGACGTTCCACCTCACTGACCCAGAACTGGGCACGCTCCGCCCCATATCCAACCGTGCCATCGAAGTTGGTGACGCGCTCGTAGCCAAGCGGAGAAAGGGCTGCGTCATAAAATTTCTGCGCCCGCGTCAGGTCTTTGACGCCGATCGAAATATGGTCGAACATGAAAACGAGCTCCTGCCGTGTTGTCTGCAGAGCTTTGCGGAAGGTACGCCCTGGAGAAGCGCCGGCTTTCGAAAGTCCGCAGGTCGAATTCGTCTCACCATCTTGCAACGGTCATGGGAAGTCAACAAAACGAAGCGATGGGCCGTCCAGTCGCTTGCCCCGGGTGTTTCGTCTATAAATGGTCGAAGGATGCCGCTCCCGGTGAGATCAGCGGATTGGGAGGGGGATTTTTCGATGCTCGGCCGCGATGCGAATTTTTCAAAACGACTGTCGATTTCCGGAGAGCAGCTTCGTCGTCAATATGAGCGAGTTTATTGAGCGGCAATGGTGCCGGCGCCTCGCTTCCGGAGGACATTTCCATGCGTTTCATGTCTATCGTCACATCCACCGATTTCATGCATCCGACGCCGGAGCTTGCCGAGGCCATGCACAAGCTCGCCGATCGGGAAATCAAGGCCGGCCGCATGATCGATACGGCGGGACTGATGCCTCTTGCGACGGGCGCCCGCGTCACGATCAAGGATTGCAAGCTGAGTGTCGTCGACGGTCCCTTCGTGGAGGCCAAGGAGGTCATCGGCGGTTATGCCATCTTCGAACTGCAGAGCAAGGAGGAGGCCGTGGCACTGGCAGTCGAGTTCATGCAATTGCACAGGGATTTTATGCCCGGTTGGGAAGGCACATGTGAGGTGCGCGCCTACTTCGAGCCAAATGCCGAAGGTGTATGTGACCCGCTCGCCGAAGCAACGGCATGATGCTTTCGGTTCGTGACCGGGGCGGGCGGCCTTGACAGCCGCCGGCACCCACCGAGCGATCCTTGCCGTCTGGCGGATCGAACAACCGCGGCTCATCACCAGCTTGGCGCGATTGTTGCGCGACGTGCCGCTGGCTGAGGATCTGACACAGGAAGCGCTTGTTGTCGCCTTGGAGCGATGGCCGGAAACGGGCATCCCCGAGCGCCCCGGCGCTTGGCTTATGACCACTGCCAGGCGTCGGGCGCTGGACCATTTGCGTCGCCGGCGAATGCTCGACCAGAAGCACGAGATGATCGTTCGAGAGATGGAGGAGGAAGAGCAGATCATGCCCGACCTAGACACCCCTCTCGATGACGACATCGGCGATGAAATGCTGCGCTTGATCTTCACGGCATGCCATCCGCTGATCTCGCGCGAGGCGCGGGTGGCGCTTGCCTTGCGGATGATCTGCGGTCTGACGACCGAGGAAATCGCCAGGGCGTTTCTCGCGTCGGAGGCAACGATCGCGCAGCGCATCGTCCGCGCCAAGAAGACATTGTCGGAATCGGGACTTTCCTATGAAACGCCACACGGCGAGGAGCTGTCGCAGCGTCTCGCCTCGGTGCTGGAGGTGGTTTATCTGATCTTCAACGAGGGATATACGGCCGCGCGCGGCGAGAATTGGATGCGGCTGCAATTGTGCAGCGAAGCGCTGCGGCTCGGGCGAATATTGACGTCCGTCGCGCCGCAGGAGCCGGAGGCACATGCGTTGCTGGCCCTGATGGAGCTGAATGCGTCCCGTTCGGCGGCCAGGACGGATGCCAACGGCAATCCGATTTTGCTGCTCGATCAAAATCGCGACTGCTGGGATCGGCTGCAGATCCAGCGAGGTCTGCAGGCCTTGCGACGGGTACAGGAACTTGGCGGCGCCGGCGGGGTTTATGCCTTGCAAGCCGCGATCGTCGCCTGTCACGCGAGAGCGAGGACAGCTGATGAAACCGACTGGAGGCGGATTGCCGATCTCTATGCGAAACTTGCCGAGCTTGTTCCTTCCCCGATCGTCGAACTCAATCGCGCTGTCGCCGTGGGCATGGCCGAGGGTCCCGAGGTGGCGTTAGACATCATCGACGGTCTCCGCGATGAACCTGCACTGAAGGACTATCATCTTTTGTCGAGCGTTCGCGGCGATCTTCTCCGCAAGCTTGGCCGATGCGATGAAGCGCGGCAAGCCTTTGAGGCGGCGGCCGCACTTGCTGAAAATCGGAGAGAGCGTGATTTCCTGATGCGCCGTGCTGCCGAAGCCGCCGACGCCGCCGACACAAGGAAGAATTGACCCGCCGGAGAGGCGGGTCATCTTGCTTTGAACTATTCTGCAGCCTGATAATTCGTGGCCCTTGCCGCGGATGAGCGCGGGCCGACGGCGGCGAGCAGCGTGATGGCGGCAGCGAGGATCGTCACGAAACCGATGCCGGCAATATAGGGGTTCCAGCCGAAGCTCGGAGCCGCACTGAAGACGGCCGATGCCGCCGCCAGAATGATGCCGCCGCCGATCTGGAAGGAGGCAAACAGCATGCCCGAAGCCAGGCCGGATTCATCGTCGCCGACGTCTGAGAGGGCTGCAACCTGGATCGAAGGATAGGTCATGGCGTAGCCGACGCCGAGCAGGAGCTGCGAAATGGCGACGAGTACCATCGTATCGATATGCTCGGCCGACAGCACCCAGAAGAGATAGCTGATGGCCTGCAATCCCACGCCGAAGGTCATCAGCAAGGTCGTACCGCGGTTCTGGCCTATCGTTGCAAAGCGCGGTGCCAGGAACATCACGCAAGTGCCGCCGATGGCGAAAGCGAAGCCGGTGGCGAAGGCCGACCAGCCGACGACGGTCTGGTAGTAGAGCGTCGCAATGAACTGGAAGCCGACATAGGCTCCCTGGTACAGCGCGGCGACGGCATTGGCATGGCTGAGCTTGGTGCGACGGAACATGGCAAGCGGCACCATCGGATCATGATGGCGCGACTCTACGACCAGGAACAGCAGGATCAGGATCAATGCGGCAAGGAGCGAGCCCCAGGTCGCGAAGGCCTGCCAGCCATCGGCGGCGGCATTGGTGACGCCGAAGACGAAGAGCAGCAGGCCGGGGGTGATCGTCAGCGCACCGGCCCAGTCGAAGCGGGCGCGCGGGCCGCTGCGTTTGTGATCGGCTGGCAGGACGAGCGGAGCAATGATTAGCGCCAGGATGGCGATGGGAGCCCCCATGACGAGGGTCGCGCGCCAGCTGATGAGGGTTGCCGCTCCACCCAGTACCATGCCGAGCACGAAGCCGGCAGCACCGGTGGAGGAGAAGACGCCGAGCGCCTTGGCACGGGCATTGCCGTCTCCGAAGACGGAGAGAAGAAGGGCCAGTGCTGCCGGTGCGGTGAAAGCGGCCGCAATGCCCTTGATTAGGCGAGCGGCAATGAGCGTCGGCGCGCTGTCGACGAAGCCGCCGGCAATGCTGGCGGCGGCGAAGATGCCGAGCGACCACAGGAAGACGCGGCGGTGGCCGAAGAGATCGGCAACGCGGCCGCCGAGCAGCAGAAAGCCGCCGTATCCGAGCACATAGGCACTAACGGCCCATTGCAGCGAGGTCGCCTGCATGCCGAGCTCTTTCTGGATTGCGGGCAGGGCCACCCCAATGGTGGAGACGTCCATGGCGTCGAGGAAATTGGCGGCGCATAGCAGCAGCAACGCCAATCCCGCCCCGCTTCGGGTTTGGGAAGAAGTCATCGGGATCGTTCCTTTCTGTGCTGCCGCCTTTTTGGGAGGTTGAAAACGGCAGGGAACGAGAAAATGTACATCTTCAAACCCTATTGCAAATTGATAGTAACCATGTCAGGTATTACTCATAATGATGAATGATGCCACGCTTCGAAAGATCGATCTCAATCTGCTGCTCGCCTTCTCCGTGCTGATGCAGGAGCGGAACGTGAGCCGCGCGGCCGAGCGGCTGCTGCTCGGCCAGCCTGGTCTTTCCGCAGCCCTTCGCCGGCTGCGCGAGACGCTGGATGATGAATTGTTCGTGCGCGTCGGGCGCGGTTTGCAGCCGACGCCGCGGGCGCTGGCGATTGCGCCGGCGATCGAGGATGCGCTCTCCGGCATCGAACGCGCCATTCGTCCGCCGGCAGCCTTCGATCCCGAAAACTGGCATGGCGAGTTCCGCATCGGGCTTTGCGACAATCTCGAATCCTCCTTCTTCGGACCGCTGGTGGCGCGGTTGCGCCGGCTTGCGCCGAATGCGCGACTGACCAGCGTGGCGTTCGACCGGCGCGACGCTGTGCGCCTGCTGGACGAAGGCGCCTTTGACTTCAGCATCTCGGTGCATGACGAGCCGGCCTCCTGGCATGTACGCGCGCCGCTGTTCGAGCAGGCTTCGCTCTGCATCTATGATGGCCGGCATCTCAAATGCGCGACACCGCTGAGTCTGAAGCATTTCGCCAGCGCGCCGCACGTGACCGTTTCGCTGGAAGGTGCCACATCTACCGGCGTCGACGTCGCTCTCGCGCGCCTGGGCCATCGCCGGCAGGTTGTCGCGACGGTTCCCCGCTTTTCCGCACTGCCGTCGACGCTCCGGGCTATCCCAGCCATTGCGACGGTTCCAGAAGCCATTGCCCGCTGCATGGCACAATTGCACGACCTGACGATTTCAGAGCCGCCGTTCGAGCTGCCGGCCGATCCGGTGACGATGCTCTATCGCCGCGTCGATCAGGCTGACAGCCGTTCGGTATGGTTCCGCCGCCTTTTTGTCGAGGTCGTCAAGGAAGCGCTCGAGGCCAGCGGGTGCCGCATGGGCGTCTCCACGGATGCCTGCTGCTACGATCCGCCTGAACTTGCCGAGGCGGTATGATGCTTCGAGGAGAGGGACGATGATCCGGCATACGCCGCGCCTGTCCCTGCGCGTGCCGGAGGAGCGGGATCTCGACTTCGTCACGGCTTTGTTTGCGCGGCCGGAGCTGGTCGCCCATCGGCCCGATCCAACGCCGGATTCGCCTGCGGAAAGTGCCCGGCGGCTCGCTCGGGATCAGGCGCACTGGCGCGTGAACGGCTTCGGGCGCTGGGCGATCGAAACGGAAGGGCGGCTGATCGGCTTTGGCGGCGTTACCGTCTCTACGGAATTCGAGGGGCTCAATCTCTCCTATCACCTGCACCCCGATTATTGGGGAAGCGGCTACGCAACGGAACTGGTGACGGAGGCATTGGCCTTCGCCGGACATGATCTGCGGGCGACACGCGTTATCGGGCTGGTTCGGCCCGTCAATGTTGCCTCTCGGCGCGTTCTGGAAAAATGCGGCTTCGGTTTCGAGCGGGAGGTCATGCTGCATGGAGCGCCGACTCATCTCCTGTCCTTCAAGTTGCCGGTGGCGAGCGCCGGCGAACAGGACTAGCCGTCCGGATAGGGCATGCCATCCTTATGCACGAAACGGCCGTCCGTGCTGGAGCTCATCATGTCGACGTCCGAGCAGGTGATGAGATCGGTCGGTGAGCGCGTACCGACCTCGAGATAGATGGCCGTGCTATTCGATTTGTTGATCATATGATGGCCGTTGCCGGAGCCCTTCGGGAAGGCCGCGCAATCGCCGGCGCGCAGCACCGTCTCGCCATCATCCTCGAT
Source organism: Rhizobium sp. ERR 1071 (assembly GCF_007828675.1). Lineage (NCBI taxonomy): Bacteria > Pseudomonadati > Pseudomonadota > Alphaproteobacteria > Hyphomicrobiales > Rhizobiaceae > Rhizobium > Rhizobium sp. ERR 1071. Next base: position 458,000 of record NZ_VITM01000002.1, read on the forward strand.
CAGCGTCAGCTCGCCTTCCAGCACATAGACGAATTCATCCTCCTCTGAATGCCAATGCCGCTGGCTCGACCAGTTGCCTGGCGGCAGCCGCATCAGATTGACGCCGAAATCCCTGAGGCCGCCGGCATCGCCCAGTCGCTGCCTGACGCGCTCGGTGGAGTGATCATTGAAGGGAGCGGGATAGCGCGTGCCCTTGATTTCCGGCACGGCTGCAACATCGATCTTCGGCATGATGATCCTGCCTGCGATTTGCCAAGGGTGGACATGCTGTCTGTGCGGTTTCAAGTCTAACAAGACTCATCGCTGCCAGTCCAGCAATGCATCTCGGTAGAGCATGGCAAATCAGGCTTGGTTGCCTGTATTTGTCATCTGGTTGTTACCTGGTTGTCATCGTTCATACACATGTGCGTCGTTTGAGCAACACGCCGTATGTAGGTGCTGTCACATATGTGGGGAGCCTTCTTAAATCCTTGTAAAAGCAAAATAGTAAATGCAGCTTACTATATGGAAGCGAGGCCTTGTGCTTCGAGTTAGCCACTGAAACTTGATGTCGGACGGCCCCCCAGGTTCGTATCTCGCGCAAGTTCGTTTGAAGAATGGAGTTACAATGAACATCAAGAGCTTGCTTATCGGCTCGGCTGCGGCTCTCTGCGTCGTATCCGGCGCTCATGCGGCTGACGCTATCGTCGCCGCCGAACCGGAGCCGCTGGAATATGTGCGCATCTGTGACGCGTTCGGCGCCGGCTATTTCTTCATACCCGGCACGGAAACCTGCTTGCGCGTTGGCGGCAAGGTCCGCACCGAAGGCCAGTGGAAAGATCCTTACAATCGCGACAGCAACTTCGGCACCAAGTGGCATACCCGCGCCGAACTCAACCTCAATACCGCGACGGACACCGAATATGGTCCGCTGAAGACCGAAACCATCGTTCGCTGGGATTGGAACGACGGCGGCTCGACCTCCACCAACCTGCTGTGGGCCTACATCACCCTCGGCGGCTTCACCGTCGGTAAGACTGACTCGCAGTACAACCAGTTCGTCGGCTATGCTGGCGACGTGATCCAGGACGACGTCATCTATGACGGTCCGTATGAATTGAACCAGCTGACCTATAATTACGACAGCGGCACGGGCTTCACGGGCGTCATCTCGCTCGAAGACAGCAATTCCGGCACGACCACAAGCGCCTATGGCGGCAGCTGGCAGCTTTCGAAGGCTGATCACTACGCTCCGAACGTTGTCGCCGGTCTCGGCTACAAGGCTGGTATGTTCGGCTTCAAGGTCGTCGGCGGCTACGACTCGATCGTCGAGGAGGGCGCCATCAAGGCTCGTGTCGACGCCGACTTCGGTTTCCTCACGGCCTTCCTGATGGGCGGCTGGAACACCGATGGTGACAAGCTCAACCAGTATGCCGGCTCGAACCAGAACGTCTCGGCCTGCACGACCTCCGACGGCGTCGTTCACGGTGCAAAGTGCGGCTGGGGTGACTGGGCAGTCTGGGGCGGTGTCGGCGTTCCGATCAACGACAAGCTGAAGTGGAACGTTCAGCTCGCCTATACCGGTTCCAAGATTTTCGAGGCAACGACCAACGTCAAGTTCAACCCGGTCAAGAACCTGCTGGTCGAGCCGGAGTTCACCTACGTTCACTATGATCTGCCGAGCGATGATACCTTCTCGGGTATCCTGCGCTTCGAGCGGACCTTCTGAGGTCGGTCGACTTGGCTTGACCTTCATCCGAAATGGGGCCTGGTATTCGCATCAGGCCCTGCCTGCCTCATTCGAGGTGATTGGAAAACCTAGTTCGCCGACATGATGCCAATCGGCATGATGCAAGGCGAAGCGGCTTTCAGCTCGAGAGTATCCGAACCACGAGCTTGCCGAGCGATCGCTCACGATCGCGACCCATACAGCTGATAAAGGGAAGTCGGCTCACTGTCATAAATGTAAAGCTAATGAAGGGATATCTCATCCTTTCTAGCGCTATTTGGTGCCACCAAAGGAAGCCCCATGAAGACGATTATCATACTTGCGGCAATCGGACTGATGTCCACCAACGCTATGGCCATGTCGGCCTATAATTCCAAGTCGATGACCTGTGCAGCCGTGCATGAGAAGATGGCACAGGAAGGTTCGATCGTGCTGAGGTACCCGTCTCATCATCCGGGCCTGATGATGTACAACCGCACCGTCTCGAACTCGATGGCATGCCTCGGCCAGGGCGCGATGAGCAGCGCCAGCGTTCCGACGAGCGACGATCCCAGCTGCAAGATCAAGACCTGCAGCTTTGCGACCGGCAAGGGGCCGAATAAGAATCATTGAGGTGGTAGCATAAGGCGGACCAGCTCTTAAAGGCAGAATATCGGCCTGGCAGGATACCCTCCTGCCAGGCCGATTTGATGTTTCTCGGTGAGTCGTTCGCTCGATCGCTTCCTGAACACGCTTGCAAACAAGATCGTGATCACGAAAGTGGCGGCCGCCTTGATCTTTTGAATAGTGTCCTTCCTGAGCGATAGGTGACGTTTTGTACCGGAGACATGGGTAACACTTTTCGCTTTTGGCGGGAGATGTTGATGCCGTGGAGAGAGACTTCGGTGATGGAGGAACGTCTACGATTTGCCGCCCGCCTGCCGGAGGGCGAAGGGATGAGCGATGTGTGCCGGGAGTTCGGCATCTCGCGCAAGACCGGCTACAAAATCTTCAATCGCTACAAGGACGACGGCCTGGAGGCGCCGACGGATCGGTCTCGACGGCCGGTGCGGTATGCCAACCAGTTGCCCGAGCCGGTGGAGGCAATGATCGTGCGGCTCAGACAAGAGAAGCCGCATTGGGGTGCCAGGAAGATCAGAGAACTGCTGGTCAGGAGGCTTGCCGGCGATGTGCGCGTGCCGTCGAAGAGCACGGTGCATGCCGTTCTTGACCGGCACGGGCTGGTCGCCCATGCCCGTAAGCGGCAACGCCATCGGGCCGAGGGAACGGAATTGTCTCAGGCATTGCTGCCGAACGATCTGTGGTGCGCCGACTTCAAGGGCGAGTTCAAACTCGGCGATGGCCGATACTGTTACCCGCTGACGGTAACCGACCAGGCGTCACGCTACCTGCTTGCCTGTGAAGCCTTCGAATCGACAAAGGAGGTGGGGGTGTTCGAGGCGTTCCGCCGATTGTTTGCCGAACATGGCCTGCCAAGCGCGATCCGCAGTGACAACGGCCCGCCGTTTTCCAGCCCCAACGGCCTCTACAATCTGTCGAAGCTGTCAGTCTGGTGGCTGCGGCTCGGCATCGCGCTCGAGCGCATCAGGCCGGGCCATCCGCAAGAGAATGGCCGGCATGAGCGCATGCATTTAACGCTGAAGAAAGAGGCGACTAGGCCACCTGGCAGAAATATCCTGCAGCACCAGGCCCGCTTCGACGCGTTCGTCAGCGAATTCAATACCGAGCGGCCGCATGAAGCCCTGGCGATGAAGGTGCCGGTCGATCTCTACGCGCCATCGGCGCGCCGATATAACGGGCTGCCGGAGATCGATTATCCGTTCCACGACCGTGACGCACTGGTGACCCATTGCGGCCGCATCTGCATCTACCGCAAGAAGATCAATATCTCGACCGTGCTGACCGGACAGAAACTGGGAATCAAGGAGGTCGACGACGGTATTTGGCTCGTCAGCTTCATGCACTATGATCTGGGATATATCGACCTGGAGCAGAGGACTTTGCAAACCATCGACAACCCGTTCGGCACGAGGTTGTCACCCATGTGTTAGGTACGATCCGTTACCTATGTCTCCGGGCTGGACATAGAGGAAGTGGCGCACCCGACAGGATTCGAACCTGTGACCTTTGGAATCGGAATCCAACACTCTATCCAGCTGAGCTACGGGTGCATGCCGTGGCGGTTTGAATCGCCTGTCCGATGGCTGGTTCTTAGCCTAGGAAGCGCTTGGCTTCAATCGGGAAAATTCAGGAAAGCGTGAGATCGGACGTTTTGGTGAGATGAGGCCGCGGGCTTTGGGCGCGCGGCCTTGCTGTCATGGGCGGTCTCGGATCATTCCTTCATCGCGCCGGGGCCGGGGGTGGCCTTTGGCGGCACCTTGCCGAGGATGATCATGCCCAGCACTTCGTCCTTGGTGACGTCTTCGGTGCGGGCGTGGCCGACGACCTGGCCGTTCTTCATGACCGAGACGCGGTCGGCGAGGTCGAAGACGTCGTGGATGTCGTGGCTGATCAGGAAGATGCCGATGCCTTCCTTTTTCAGCTGCTTGATGAGCTCGCCGACCTGCGCCGTCTCCTGCGGGCCGAGCGCCGCAGTCGGCTCGTCCATGATCAGGATACGGGCATCGAAGAGGATGGCACGGGCGATCGCGACCGACTGGCGCTGGCCGCCGGACAGCGCCTTCACCGGCTCCTTGAAGCGCTTGAAGTTGGGGTTGAGGCGCCCCATCACTTCGCGGGCCTTGGCTTCCATCGCGACGTCGTCGAGCGTGCCCCAGCGGGTCTGCAGCTCGCGGCCGAGATAGAGGTTGGCGGCCGCATCGACGTTGTCGGCGACGGCAAGCGTCTGATAGATCGTCTCGATGCCGTATTTCTTGGCGTCGCGCGGGCTGCGGATATCGGCAGGCTCGCCGTTGATCAGGATATCGCCGCTGTCGCGCTTGTAGGCGCCCGAGAGGATCTTGATCAGCGTCGACTTGCCGGCGCCGTTATGGCCGAGGAGCGCTACGACTTCGCCGGGGTAGAGATCGACCGAGGCGTTGTCGACCGCGTGGATGCCGCCGAAGGAGATGGAAATGTTCTTCATTTCCACAAGCGGAGTGGTTTGATCCGTCATGGTTCAGAATTCCTTTTACTTGGCGCGCGAGCGATAGACGATGTCGAGCCAGACGGCGATGACGAGCACGACGCCGACGACGACGTTCTGGATCGGCGTATCGACATTGGCGAGCCCCATGCCCGATTGCAGCGACTGCATGACGAGGGCGCCGAGCATGGCGCCGGCGATGGTACCGCTGCCGCCGGCAAGCGACGTGCCGCCGATGACGGCTGCGGCGATGGTGAAGAGTTCGTAGGTCGTCCCTTGCGAATTGGCGGCGGCATTCAGACGGGCGGTGGAGATAGCCGCGGCGACCGCCGCAAGCAAGCCCATCAGCGCGAAGATGCGCACCGTTACCCAGCGCGTCTTGATGCCGGCGAGTTCCGCTGCTTCCGGGTTGCCGCCGATCGCGAAGACGTAGCGGCCGAAGCGCAGGCGGGTGGCGATGAAGGTCATGATGATACCGATGCCGACGGCGATCAGCACGGGCACGGCGATGCCGTAGGGGATATCGAGCCCCGTTTCCGGCCAGGGGATGTTATGCTCGGTCGCGTATTTCTTCGCGATGCCGGTTGGCCAGTAATAGATGTTGAAGACGTAGATCGTGACGAGGACGAGAGCGGAGCCGAGGATGGCGAGGAAATATTCCGCCCAGAGCGGCCGGCGCGGGAAGTTGAAGCGCTTGCGCTGATGGCGCCCGCCGATAATGCCGAGAACGATGAACACGCAGGCGAGTACGCCAAGGATCCAGCTCCATGTCGCACCGATCGAACCTTCGGCGCCGCCGCCCATGATGCGGAAGGTGGCGTCGAGCGGGGCAACCGTCTGGCCGCTGGTGACGTACCAGGCAAGGCCGCGCCAGGCGAGAAGGCCGCCAAGGGTGACGATGAAGGAGGGGACATTTAGAAAAGCGATGATGACGCCTTGGAAGGTGCCGAGCAGCGTACCGATGACGAGGCCGCAGATCAGCGTGATGACCCAGGTCCAGGAACTGTCGAAGCCGAGATAGGCGGGCAGGTATTTTGCCTGGATGACGCCCATGATCATGGCGATGAAGCCGAGCATGGAACCGACGGAAAGGTCGATATTGCGGGTGACGATGACCAGCACCATGCCCGTCGCCAGCACGGCGATCTCGCAGGTCTGAACGGAAAGGTTCCAGAGGTTTCTGGGGGTCAGGAAAAGGCCGCCGGTATAGACGTCGAAGCCGATCCAGATGATCAGCAGTGCGCCGATCATGCCGAGCAGGCGGGTATCGATTTCCGTTGCACGCAGGAAGCGCGTGATGGCGCCTTCTTCCGCCTTGCGCGGACCGCTCGATGTTGTGGAATGTGTCATGTCGGCCATCGCTTTGCCGTTCTCCCACTTGTTGGGCGCAGGCCCGCGAATGCTCTTTCTTGATCGCTGGGCAGTATCCGCGCTGGTCACAATAGACGTCATCGCTCGCCCATCCGGTTGTCCCGGGTCCACGACCGCCATCCGGCAGGCCGATCGGATATGCGATGACGCAACACATGCGGGAGGCCTTCATTCCCATTCTGGGTTTGGTTGCGGGCCTCTTATCCGCATTCGACGCCGCAATGGAGAGCCCCTTGCGGCGTCGGCATTATCTTCGGGTCAGCTCGTCAAGCCGGGTGCTTATTTGCAGGCAGCGACGCTGCCGGCCTTCACGCCCTGGCAGGCTTCAGCCTTGGAGATCCAGCCTGCGTCGATGACGACGTTCAGGTTGTCCTTGGTGATCGGGATCGGGGTCAGGAAGACCGACTTCATGGCGACGTGCTTCGGGCCGCCGTTGAAGGTCTGAACGCCTTCGATCTGGTCCTGGGTCTTGCCGCCGGCGAGAGCGAGGGCGATTTCAGCGGCGCGCTTGCCGAGTTCGCGCGAGTCCTTCCAGACCGAAACGGTCTGCGTGCCGAGCGCGATGCGGTTCAGAGCGGCCTTGTCGGCGTCCTGGCCGGAAACCGGAACGGAACCTGCGAGGCCCTGGGCGTCGAGAGCGGCAACGGCGCCGCCGGCGGTGCCGTCGTTGGAGGCGACGACCGCGTCAACCTTGTTGTTGTTGGCGGTCAGGAACTGCTCCATGTTGCGCTGCGCGTTCTGCGGCAGCCAGCCGTCCGTGTAGGCTTCACCGACATTCTTGATCTTGCCGGCGTCGATGGCGGACTTCAGCACTTCGATCTGACCGGAGAACAGGAAGTCGGCGTTCGGGTCGGACGACGAACCCTTGATGAAGACGTAGTTGCCTTCCGGCTTTGCCTTCAGGACTTCGCGAGCCTGCATGCGGCCCACTTCCTTGTTGTCGAAGGTGATGTAGAAGGCTGCCGGATTTTCGATCAGACGGTCATAGCCAACAACCGGAATGCCTTCGTCGGCGGCCTTTTCAACGGCCGGGCCGATGGCATCGGAATCCTGAGCGAGAATGATGAGGGCATTAGCACCCTGCGAAATCAGCGACTCGACATCGGTCAGCTGCTTGGAAGCGGACGACTGGGCGTCGGCGGAAATGTACTTGGCGCCGGCGGCTGCCAGAGCCTTCTTGATGGCTGCTTCATCGGTCTTCCAACGCTCTTCCTGGAAATTCGACCAGGAAACGCCGACGACGAGATCCTTGGCGAAGGCGGCCGTCTGCATGGTCAAAACGATGGCCGCGCCCGCAGCCAGCTTGATGAAAGCTTTCATGTGATCCTCCCGAGTGAATGCGACCGCACGTATCCTGAACTCCCGTCGGCCGCGGCGAAAATGCTGACAAGAAAAGCTTTGGACTTTTTTCTCGACAGTCGAGAAATTTAGTGTCAGAGATTTTTTCAGCTGTCAACACCCGCGCCGCCAGGTTTCATCGGTCGTCCGAAAAAGCTATCAGGGGCTGCGGAGGAGGAGGGTTGAATGAGCAGGGAGTTTGCCGATGCTGGCCAAATCGAGCACCGAATTGGTCCGTCAAAAGAACAGCGCCTTGGTCTTGTCGGCGCTGCGCCGGCACGGCCCGCTCGCCCATACCGAGCTCTCTGATTTCACCAGGCTCTCTTCTGCGACCGTATCGGTCATCACGGCCGATCTCGAGCGGGCGCAGATCATTGAAAAGGCCGAGCAGCAGGCGGCCAGCGGCCGCGGGCGTCCGCGCGTTTTGTTTTCGCAGCGGCGTGACTGCGGCTATCTGATCGTCGTCGTCATTTCATCGGATGCCGTGCAATATTCGCTCGTCGATTATACCGGTCGACTGATCGACCGCTTTACCGAGGACAGGCAGCAGAACGCTACGGGTGTCGAGCGCTTCGTGGCCGGATTGCGTGATGCCCTGAACCGGATTGTCACCCGCTCGCAATTGCCGCGCGACAAGGTGCTGATGATCTCGATCAGCAGCAAGGGGCTTGTCGATACTTCGGCGCCGGTGCTGCGCTGGTCGCCGATCTTCGGGCGCGAGGAAATCGATTTCGCCGCCGTGCTTCGCGACGAATGGTCGGCGCAAATCATTCTCGGCAACGAAACCCTGCTTGTGGCTGCGGCCCTTGGGCGGCAGGAGGAAATCAGCACGCGCGGCGATTTCCGCTCGCTGGCGGCGCTATCGCTTGGCCATAGTATCGGGCTCGGCATCGTGCGCCGGGAACATGAAGGCGACCATCATATATCGGCGCCGAATTTCGGGCATATGATGCATGTGCCGGGCGGCGCTCTTTGCCGCTGTGGCGCGCGTGGATGCATCGAGGCCTATGCCGGTTTCTACGCCATGCTGCGGACGGCCTTCGACGTGCCGCTCGACACGATCCCGGCGAAGTTCGTGCCGATCGCCGAACTCGACAAGATCGCCGCGAGCGCGCGTCACGGCGGGCGCCGCAATGTGCTAGCCTTTCGCCAGGCCGGCCTGGCGCTCGGCAACGGCCTTTCGCGCGTCCTGAGCCTGCACGAGCGGATGCCGATTGTCATCACCGGGCCTGGTGTACGCTACTATGATTTGCTGATCGAGGGCATAACCGAGGGCTTGGCGGAATCGCACGTCGTGCGCATGGAGGGCATGCCGGAGCTGCGTGTTATCGCCGACGAGCCGACGCTCGTCTTCGAAGGGCATCTGAACCGCGCATTTTCGATCATCGACAATGATATCGTGAAGAGGGGAGCCTCGGTCGTCGAGCTGCGCGATCAGGCGGGTTGAGAGGTGAGGGCGGCGCAAGGCTTGGCAATGCGCTTGGCCGCAGGGTCGTCATCCCGATCAATCTGTCAGGCCCAAAGGCTGTTCATCTTCGCGGACCTGAAGAATACGGTCGATCAGCCCCCATTCCAGAGCCTCTTCCGCTGTCATGAAGTGGTCGCGGTCCATGGCGCGTTCGAATTCTTCGTAGGAGCGGCCGCAATGTTCGGCGTAAAGCCGCGTCATGCGATGCTTCGTTCGCCTCATTTCTTCCGCGTGGATAAAGATGTCCGATGCCTGTCCCTGGAAACCGCCCAATGGCTGGTGAATATGGATGCTGGCATTTGGAAGCGCGAAGCGCTCACCCGGCTGGCCCGACATCAAGAGGAAGGAGCCCATCGAACGAGCGGTTCCCATGCATAGCGTATGCACCGGCGCGCGGATGTAACGCATGGTGTCGTACATTGCCAGACCGCTGGTCACGACACCGCCGGGCGAATTGATATAGAGATGGATCGGTCTCTTGGGATTTTCGGCCTCGAGAAACAGCAGTTGCGCGCAGACGAGGGCCGAGACATCGTCGTTTACCTCACCATTCAGGAAGATAATTCTCTCGCGCAGCAGGCGGGAATAGATGTCGAAAGACCGCTCCCCTCTGCTGGACTGCTCGACGACCATAGGAACGAGTTGCATCGCTTCGCGCATCGGCGAACTCCAATGTTATTGAAATTGTTGATCTATTCAGAACGTCAGGCGGCGCGCATGACGGTCAGGCTGTTATTGTTTGCCGCAGCCTTTTCAGTCTCACGAAGCCGAACGTCATCGAGCTCGTGGATGATCCGCAGGCAGGTGCCGCCGTTTGCGTTCGAAGATATCTTGAAAGTCACGATGCTTTCGAGGAAGGGCGGTGTGTCGTCCCGCAGCCTATAGCTGACTTCTTTGCCCGGCGTGACTGATATCGACTCGGGACTGGCCAAGGCCTCCTGCGGCAGCCAGTTTTGGCGAAGCTCAGGGGTGCTGATTGCACGCCAGACTTTTTGCGGCGGTTCGCTGAGCTGGTATTCCAGCGCGATGCCGTTCTTTCGCTCAGGGATCTTGAGATTGTTCATTGATCCATATCCTTCAGCAACAGCTTGAGAGCTTCGATGCGGGTGGGCCAGTATGCGCGGTATTTCGCCAGCCACTGGGCGATGAGGGCAAGTCCCTCCGGATCGACCTCGTAATTCACGAAACGCCCCTGTCGTTCTTCCCTGACCAGCCCGGCACTCCGCAGAACCGCTAAGTGCTGCGACATCGCCGGCTGGCTGATGTCGATACCTTCGCGCAGAGTGCTGGCATTCATGCCGCCCGTCGCCAGCTTTTCGAAGATGGCGCGGCGGGTCGGATCGGCCAAAGCCCGGAATATCTCATTCTCTATCATGCCAACAGATAAGCATAGGCTTATGTGATTCGCAAGAGATTTCCATCGAAGCCTCTCGGGAGCTCCAGATCGCGCCAAAGAAAAAGTCCGCCGCGAATGGAGATCGCGGCGGACTTTTGGGAGGATCACATTCCTTGAGGAATGGAGGCGGCTTAGTCGATCTTTACCAGGCGGCCTTCCTTGACGGACTGCAGTGCGGCATCCGCCAGCTTCAGTGCGGCAAGGCCATCGGCGCCCGATGGTGTGATGGCCGCGCCCTTTTCGACAGCGGCGATGAAGCTCGCGATCTCGTTGGCATAGGCTTCGGTGTAGCGTGTCATGAAGAAATCATGCAGCGGCGGGCGGGTGTAGCCATCGCCGTTGGCGACTTCGATGGAGAAGGGGCGCTGGTTTTCAGCGGAAACCAAGCCCTTCGAGCCATGGATCTCGATCCGCTGGTCGTAGCCGTAGGTGGCCCGGCGCGAGTTGGAGATAACAGCCTGCTTGCCCGACGCCGTCTGAAGAATGACGGAAACGCTGTCGTAATCGCCGGCTTCGCCGATTGCCTTGTCAACCAGAACGGCGGCAGTTGCAGTGACGGCGACCGGCTCTTCGCCGAGCAGGAAGCGGGCCATGTCGAAATCGTGGATGGTCATGTCGCGGAAAATGCCGCCGGAGCGCTTGATATAATCGACAGGCGGGGCGCCCGGATCGCGCGAGGTGATCGTCACCATCTCCACGGTGCCGATGCGGCCTTCGTCGATCGCCTTCTTCACGGCCATGAAATGCGGGTCGAAGCGGCGGTTGAAGCCGACCATCAGCTTGCCCTTGGTTTCCTCGACAACCTTGATGCAAGCCTTGACGCGTGCGACGTCGAGATCGATCGGCTTTTCGCAGAAGACGGCCTTGCCGGCACGTGAAAAGCGCTCGATCAGGTCGGCGTGGGTATCGGTCGGCGTGCAGATGACGACGGCATCGATATCCTTGGCGGCCTCGATCGCTTCGATAGTGCGGACTTCGCAGCCATAGGCGGCGGATATGGCTTCCGCAGCCGCGGGAAACGCATCCGCAACGGCGACGAGCTTGGCGTTGGCATCGCCGCTGACGGCCTTCGCATGCACTTTGCCAATGCGTCCTGCACCGAGCAGACCAAATCTGACAGTCATTTCTACCTCCCTGAATTCGGAATAAATGGACCGAATATAAATCTCTATGGAATTTTCATTCCATTTTCCGATGGCGGCGTCAAGCCGCTTGAACTTCACAATTCTCAAAATCACCGTTCGATGCCGGCTTAGCCGAAATCCGCTCAAGGAGTCTTATTTTATCCGGACGGCTTCACAATTTTCCCGATGATGCGCTAAAGACATGTCTTCTTGAATAGGCAAAAGAGACCCATGCAACTGATCGATCCCAGCCATCCGCTCTACAAGCCGCTTTGGGTGCGCATCCTCATCGTGGCCGTCTGCTTTGGCTGGGCAGCCGTCGAAACGCTCGGCTCGCAGCCGTTTTGGGCGATGCTGTCGGGTGCGCTCGGCGCCTATTCGGCCTGGATGTTGCTTCTGAATTTCAAACCACAACCACCCGAAGCGACCAGTGCTGCGCCCACGCAAGACGAGCCCGCCGAGGATGACGAACCGGCAGACGACAAGAAATAATCACCGCCTGAGGCGGCGTATGGCTTCGTCGATCAGCTGATTGGCGAGTGTCATGCGGGTCGTCGCCTGTTCGCGGAAGAGGGTGGCGACGCTGTCTGGATGATTGGCCTTGGCGAAGTTACGGCGCTTTTCCTGCAGAGTTTCGCGTGTGAGGTCGGAGGTGATTGCGAGTTCGGCTGCAACCTCTTCCCGTGACGTTCGGCTGAGATGCTCGGGCATGACCGGCGGCTCCGGTTCTTGCGGCGCGGGTTCGGGCTTTGGTTCCAATTCAGGCAGGATGACGGGATCGCCAAGATTGTCGCGATAGGCTTCATCGGGCCGTTGCGCCCCGGGGGTCTCGCCGCCCAGAACCGTTGCTGCAAAGCTGACGTTCAGGCCGCGGACGCGATGCGCGGCCTCTTCCTTTTCTGAGCCGTCCTCTTCGCTATCGAGACGGTCGAGCACGGATTGAAACAATGATTGCTTGAACAGCATGTGTGATCTCCACGCCAAGCTTCATAGGAGTGGAAGTTGGCGCGGAGCTTATGGCTTGCACTTATGTCAGCGAGAGATGCCGGCTCTCTTCCAGGATCATGTCATGCAGCAGACGTGCGCTCGGTGGCATGGCGCGTTCGCGCGCGGTGATAAGGCTATAGGGCCTGACGTCGATATCGAAATCGATCGGCAGGATAGAGGATTCGCCGGCCTGAGATGTCTGCCCGCAGATGAATTGCGCCATGTCGAGCGCGATCGGCGCAATCGCATCCGTCTTGCAGACGACCGCAAGCGTCAGAAGCAGAGACGAAGTGTTGACGACGTTTTCCGGCAAGGGCACGCCTGCGGCAAGGAAGATGTCCTCCACCTTGCGGCGAAGCAACGTGCCCGGAGGCTGGAATACCCAATCGTAACCGGCCAGATCATGCAGGCCGGCAACGCCCTTCTCAAGCAGCGGATGCCCATTGCGGACCACCAGGCAGGCTTTCTCGACGCCGATCTCATGGGCGGTGAACAGACGCGGATCGAGATCATCCGGGATGCGGCTGATAATGAAGTCGTGGCGGGCGGCGAGCAGCTCGCGCGCGAGCACATTACTGTTCTCGACCTCGATATTGATCTCTATGCCAGGATAGGTGCGTGTCACGCGCTGGATCGCCGGGACGACAAGGCTGATCGCCGGCGCGGTCACAGCCCCCAGAAAGACCGAGCCGCCCTTGCCGGTCCGTAAGGCACCAAGCTCCCGGCCTGCCTCGCGCAGCTCCAGCAGGATCTTGCGCGCCCGCTTGGCGAGAGCGAGGCCGAAAGGGGTCAACACGACGCCTCTGGCGACACGCTCGTAAAGCGGGCTTTTGACAATCGACTCCATTTCTGAGAGCATGCGTGAAGCTGCAGGTTGTGACATATTCATGGACTCAGCGGCCGCAGAAATTTGCCCGTGATCCTCGATCGTGACGATCATGCGCAGGTGATTGAGCTTCAAACCGGCTTTCAACAACGCATCGTCGCGAAAATTGTCGGAATGAATCTCAATGCCATCGCTCACATAATCGTTATATATTTTCTCCATAACGGCCAATTTTCCCCTTCATCGGCAAAAAAGTACTATTTTTTAACATTATACCAAACTTGGTATATGTTTAGCCAGTTATTCTATTTGACAGTTATACGAAATCGTACGAGTTTGCCGATTGTGCGCTGGGTACAGCTCATAAACCGTGAGAGCGTGGAGGAGACCTACTTCGTTTCTCACAATTAGAAGTAAATCATTCCTTCTACGGAACCTGCCGCAGTTTCGGGCGGGCATTTTTTGTCCGCCGCATTTATCAACAAGGGAGAGAGTAATGAAATCCATTATCTCATTGATGGCCGGCGCTGCGTTCGGCGTCGCTACGCTGGTGGTACCTGCCTTCGCGGCGGACAAGGGCACGGTAGGCATCGCCATGCCGACCAAGGCTTCGGCTCGCTGGATCGATGACGGCAACAACATCGTCAAGCAGCTCCAGGCTGCCGGTTACGGCACCGACCTGCAGTATGGCGACGACGACATTCCGAACCAGCTCTCGCAGATCGAGAACATGGTCACCAAGGGCGACAAGGTCCTCGTCATCGCTTCGATCGACGGCACCACGCTGTCCGACGTTCTGCAGAAGGCTCACGATGCCGGCATCAAGGTCATCGCCTATGACCGTCTGATCCGCAACAGCCCGAATGTCGACTATTATGCGACCTTCGACAACTTCAAGGTCGGCGTCCTGCAGGCAAACTCGATCGTCGACGCTCTCGGCCTCAAGGATGGCAAGGGTCCGTTCAACATCGAGCTGTTCGGCGGTTCTCCGGACGACAACAACGCCTTCTTCTTCTATGACGGCGCTATGTCGGTCCTGAAGCCGTACATCGACAGCGGCAAGCTGGTCGTAAAGTCCGGCCAGATGGGTATGGACAAGGTCGGTACGCTGCGTTGGGACCCGGCAACGGCCCAGGCCCGTATGGACAACCTGCTGTCGGCTTACTACACCGACGCTCATGTCGATGCCGTCCTGTCTCCGTATGACGGTCTCTCGATCGGTATCCTCTCCGCGCTCAAGGGCGTCGGCTACGGTTCCGGCGGCGTGAAGCTGCCGATCGTTACCGGTCAGGACTCCGAAATCCCGTCGGTCAAGTCGATCATTGCCGGCGAACAGCATTCGACGATCTTCAAGGATACCCGTGACCTTGCCAAGGTTACCGTCAACATGGTCAACGCCCTGATGGAAGGCAAGACGCCTGAAGTCAACGACACCAAGACCTACGACAATGGTGTCAAGGTTGTTCCGTCCTACCTGCTGACCCCGGTCGCAGTCGACAAGACCAACTACGAGAAGGTCCTCGTTGAGGGCGGCTACTACAAGGCTGACCAGCTGAAGTAATTTTTCAATAGACCGGTCAGGGCTCGCTGAAAGGCGGGCCCTGGCTTTCATATTTAAGACGATCGCGCGGTCTGCTATGTTCAGTCGCGGCGTTGGATTTGGACAATGGACAATACCATTCTCGAAATGCGGAACATCACCAAGTCGTTCCCCGGTGTGAACGCCTTGGAAAATGTCAATCTGAAAGTCCGTCAGGGCGAGATCCATGCCTTAGTTGGCGAAAACGGAGCCGGCAAATCCACCCTGATGAAGGTGCTTTCAGGCGTTTATCCGGCCGGCACCTATGAAGGCGACATCTACTACGATGGCGGGGTCCGCCAATTCAAGACGATCAGGGATTCCGAAGACATCGGCATCATCATCATCCATCAGGAGCTGGCGCTCGTTCCGCTTCTGTCGATCGCCGAGAACATTTTCCTGGGCAATGAGGTCGTCGCCAATGGCATGATCAATTGGCAGGAGACTTTCAGCCGGACCAAACAGCTTCTTTCCAAAGTGGGCCTCAAGGAATCTCCGAACACGCTCGTGACCGACATCGGCGTCGGCAAGCAGCAGCTCGTCGAGATCGCCAAGGCCCTGTCGAAGAGCGTCAAGCTGCTCATTCTCGACGAGCCGACGGCATCGCTGAACGAAAACGATTCCGATGCGCTCCTCAATCTCCTCATGGAGTTCCGCAAGCAAGGCATCACCTCGATCATCATCACGCACAAGCTCAACGAAGTGCGCAAGGTGGCCGACCAGATCACTGTGTTGCGCGACGGCATGACGGTGAAGGCGCTGGACTGTCACGAAGAAGAGATCAGCGAAGACATCATCATTCGCAACATGGTGGGGCGCGAGCTTGCCGACCGCTATCCGCCGCGTTCGGTGCCGATCGGCGAAACGATCTTCGAAGTGAAGAACTGGAATGCCTTCCACCAGCAGCATCGCGATCGCCAGGTTCTGCACAATATCAACATCAATGTGCGCAAGGGCGAAGTGGTCGGCATTGCCGGCCTGATGGGCGCGGGCCGTACCGAATTCGCCATGAGCGTCTTCGGCAAGTCCTATGGCCACAAGATCAGCGGCGAAGTCTTCCTGGACGGCAAGCTGGTCGACACCAGCACGGTGCGCAAGGCGATCGATGCCGGTCTTGCCTATGTGACCGAAGACCGCAAGCAGCTCGGCCTGGTTCTGACCAACAGCATCCTGCACAACACGACGCTTGCCAATCTGCTTGGCGTTTCCAAGGCGACCGTCATTGACGACGTGCGCGAGCTGCAGGTGGCGACGAACTATCGCTCCAAGCTGCGTATCCGTTCGGCCGGCGTCTTCCAGGAAGCGGGCAACCTCTCCGGCGGCAACCAGCAGAAAGTGGTGCTGTCGAAATGGCTGTTCTCGGACCCGGACGTCCTGATCCTCGATGAGCCCACACGCGGCATCGACGTCGGCGCCAAATACGAAATCTATTCCATCATCAACCAGCTTGCCGCCGACGGAAAGGGTGTTCTGATGATTTCATCGGAAATGCCCGAGCTTCTCGGTACCTGCGACCGCATCTACGTCATGAACGAGGGTCGAATTGTTGCCGAACTGCCGAAGGCAGAGGCAAGCCAGGAGAGTATCATGCGCGCTATTATGCGCTCAGGGGAGAAGCATCAATGAGTTCGGCCAACCCAGCCACGGAAAGCAGCCACGTCGTTTCAATCGGCGACCATATCCGCAACAACATCCGCGAATACGGCATGTTGATCGCGCTCGTCGTCATCATGCTGCTGTTTCAGTACTTGACGAACGGCGTTCTCTTCAGGCCGCAGAACCTGACCAACATCGTCCTGCAGAATTCGTTCATCGTCATCATGGCGCTCGGCATGCTGTTGGTTATCGTGGCCGGCCATATCGACCTTTCGGTCGGTTCCGTCGTCGGCTTCGTCGGGGCGGTTGCGGGCGTTCTGGTCGTGCAGATGCATATGAATCTTGCGCTCGCGACGGTCATTTGTCTGCTGATGGGGGCTGCGGTCGGCGCCTGGCATGGGTATTTCATTGCCTACCACCGCATTCCATCATTCATCGTGACGCTGTCAGGCATGCTGGTTTTCCGTGGCCTGACCTACACGATCATCAACACAACCGGTAACGGCAGCAGCATCGGTCCGTTCCCGCCGGCATTCCAGATCGTTGCGACGGGCTTCATTCCGGATTTCGCCGATATGGGCGGTATCCACTCGACATCGATCTTACTGACCGTCGCCATCCCGATCGTCATGTTCCTGCTGTCATGGCGGCGCCGTACCGTTAACGAGAAGCACGGTATCGATGTCGAGCCGTTCAGCTTCTTCCTTGCCCAGAATCTGGTGGTTGCCGCTGCGACCATCTTCATCGGCTATCAGATCTCTTCCTACAGAGGCTTGCCGAACGTTCTGGTTCTCATGCTGCTTTTGATCGCGCTCTACAGCTTCGCAACACAGCGCACGACGATCGGCCGCCGCATCTATGCCATGGGCGGCAATGAAAAGGCGACGAAGCTCTCGGGTATCGATACCCGCCGCCTGACCTTCTACACCTTCATCAACATGGGCATCCTGGCGAGCATCGCCGGCATCATCATCGCGACACGTCTGAATTCGGCAACCGCAAAGGGCGGTGACGGTCTCGAGCTTGACGTCATCGCGGCCTGCTTCATCGGCGGCGCTTCGGCCTCCGGCGGCGTCGGCAAGGTAACGGGTGCGGTCATCGGTGCCTTGATCATGGGTGTCTTGAACCAGGGCATGTCGATCCTCGGCTACCAGACGGACTCGCAGAAGATGATCAAGGGTGCGGTCCTGCTCGCTGCCGTGTTCATCGACGTCTACAACAAGAACAAGGGTTGATCGTTTAGCGATCAACCCAGCTTTTAAAACCAAATCCATGACAGAGTCCGGCTCTCGCTGAGAGCCGGAACGGTAGAACGCATCCGATCTCTGTCTGTTAGGAAAGGATGAAAGACATGCTCATCTCGCAGATCAATGGTTCGAACGGCGAGATCGTCGTTGCGGTCCGCAATGGGCCGGGCGAAGCTGCCAAGGCCGTCGTCAATGGCGGCAGCGTCTACAAGCTTGCAATGGAGGCCGCCGATAGCGGCAAGTCGTTGGCATCGGTGATCGAGGCACATGGTCTCGGTGAGGCGATCGATCTCGAAAAAGCCTATGCAGAGGGCCGTTTCCTGCCGCCGATCACGCATCCGGATGCTGCTCATCTGCACCTGACCGGCACCGGTCTGACGCATCTCGGTTCTGCCGCGACACGTGATTCCATGCACAAGAAGACGACGGAAGCCGCTGAGGAGACGCTGACCGACTCCATGAAGATGTTCAAGATGGGCATCGAGGGCGGCAAGCCGAAGGCAGGCGAGAAGGGCGTGCAGCCCGAGTGGTTCTACAAGGGCAATGGCTATGGCGCTGCGGCCCCGGGTGCGGCACTTGTATCTCCATCCTTCGCGCTCGATGGTGGCGAGGAGCCGGAAATGGCCGGCGTCTATGTCATCTCCAAGGACGGCACGCCGTTCCGCATCGGATTTGCCCTGTCGAACGAATTTTCCGATCACGTCACCGAGCGGATCAACTATCTCTATCTCGCCCATTCCAAGCTGCGTCCGGCAAGTTTCGGCCCGGAAATCCGCATCGGAGTGGCGCCGGAAGATATTCGCGGCACGTCCCGCATCAAGCGCGGCGACAAGGTGATTTTCGAGAAGCCTTTCCTCTCCGGCGAGGCGAACATGTCGCATACCTTCGCGAACCTTGAATATCACCACTTCAAATACGGCATCTTCCGCGTTCCGGGCGACGTGCATGTGCACATGTTCGGCACGGCTACGCTTTCCTTTGCGGAAGGCATCAAGCCGGAAGTCGGCGATGTCTTCGAAATCGAAGTTGGCGAGTTCGGCCTGCCGCTGCGCAATCCGCTGGCGATCGATGCCGAGGAGAATGTGGCTGTTCGCCAGTTGTAATGCATCGAGCCCGGCTGCAAGGGATCGGCCGGGCGTCTTCAATACGATCCAGGAAGGCATGACGCCATGACCATTCATCAGAACTTGATCGCCGGGGAGTGGACGGGGACGAACGGCACCGAGAACATCAACCCGTCGGATACGAACGAGATCGTCGGCCTCTATGCGAGCGCAAGCGCGCAGGACGTCACGGATGCGATCGCTGCTGCGAAGGCTGCTTTTCCGGCCTGGTCGCGCTCCGGCATTCTAGAGCGCCACACGATCCTGAAGAAGGCCGGCGAGGAGATCCTGGCGCGCAAGGACGAACTCGGCGCGCTGCTTGCTCGCGAAGAAGGCAAGACGTTGCCCGAGGCGATCGGCGAAACGATCCGCGCCGCCCAGATCTTCGAATTCTTTGCCGGCGAGGCGTTGCGCCTGGCAGGCGAGGTGCTTCCTTCGGTGCGTCCGAACATCGGCGTCGAGATCACGCGCGAGCCGCTCGGCGTCATCGGCGTCATCACGCCCTGGAACTTCCCGATCGCTATTCCCGCCTGGAAGATCGCGCCGGCGCTCTGCTACGGCAACACCATCGTCTTCAAGCCAGCCGATCTGGTGCCCGGCTGCTCCTGGGCGATCGTTGATATCCTGAACCGCGCCGGTCTGCCGAAGGGTGTGCTGAACCTCGTTATGGGCAAGGGTTCGGTCGTCGGCCAGGCGATGCTCGACAGCCCGCTTCTTTCGGGCATCACCTTCACCGGCTCGGTCGGCACCGGCAAGCGCGTGGCATTGTCTTCTGTCGAGCATGGCCGCAAGTATCAGCTCGAAATGGGCGGCAAGAACCCGATGGTGGTGCTTGACGATGCCGATCTGACGGTTGCCGTCGAGGCGGCCGCCAATTCTGCCTTCTTCTCGACCGGCCAGCGCTGCACGGCTTCGTCGCGTCTCATCGTCACCGAAGGCATTCACGACAGGTTCGTGGCGGCGCTGACGGAGAAGCTGAAGACGCTCAACGTCGACAATGCCATGAAGTCGGGCACGCATATCGGCCCGGTCGTCGATGCCAAGCAGCTGAAGACGGATACGGACTATATTGAGATCGGTAAACAGGAAGGCGCCAAGCTTGCCTTCGGCGGCGAGCTCGTCAGCCGCGACACGCCCGGCTTCTATCTGCAGCCGACGCTCTTCACGGAAGCGACGAACCAGATGCGCATCAGCCGCGAAGAGATTTTCGGGCCGGTCGCTTCCGTCATCCGGGTGAAGGATTACGAAGAGGCGCTGGCCACGGCCAACGACACGCCGTTCGGCCTGTCCTCGGGCATTGCCACGACAAGCCTGAAGCATGCGACGCATTTCAAGCGCAATGCGGAAGCGGGCATGGTGATGGTCAACCTGCCGACGGCGGGCGTCGATTTCCACGTGCCGTTCGGAGGCCGCAAGGGCTCGTCCTTCGGCCCGCGCGAGCAGGGAAAATATGCCGCCGAATTCTTCACCACCGTCAAGACGGCTTACACGCTCGCCTGATCATCGATTTTAAAGCCCAGGCGCGAACGAGGCTGTCTGGGCGACGCAAAGGGTACTGAGACATGAAAAAGAAAGCTGAATGGCCGCGCAAGCTGCGCTCTTACGACTGGTTTGGCGGCACCGGCAAAAATGCGATCATGCATCGCTCCTGGATGAAGAACCAGGGCCTGCCGGCCGATACATTCGACGGTCGTCCGATCATCGGCATCTGTAACACCTGGTCGGAGCTGACGCCCTGCAACGCACATCTGCGCGATCTCGCAGAGCGCGTGAAGCGTGGCGTCTACGAAGCGGGCGGCTTCCCCGTCGAATTCCCGGTTTTCTCCGTTGGCGAAAGCACGCTGCGCCCGACGGCGATGATGTTCCGCAACCTGGCGGCCATGGACGTGGAAGAAGCGATCCGTGGTAATCCGGTCGATGGTGTGGTGCTGCTCGGCGGCTGCGACAAGACCACGCCGAGCCTGTTGATGGGGGCTGCCTCCGTCGACATCCCGGTGATCCTCGTTTCCGGTGGCCCGATGCTGAACGGCAAGTGGCGCGGCAAGGATGTCGGTTCCGGCACGGCGATCTGGCAATTCTCCGAAATGGTGAAATCCGGCGAGATGTCGCTGGATGAATTCATGGATGCGGAGCAGGGCATGGCCCGTTCGGCCGGTAGCTGCATGACCATGGGTACGGCCTCGACCATGGCATCGATGGCCGAAGCGCTCGGCATGACGCTGCCCGGCAATGCCGCCATCCCTGCGGTCGATGCGCGTCGCCGCGTCATCTCGCAGCTTTCTGGTCGTCGTATCGTCGACATGGTCAAGGAAGACCTGAAACCATCAGACATTCTGACCAAGGAAGCTTTCGAAAACGCCATCCGTGTCAATGGCGCCGTCGGCGGTTCGACCAATGCCGTTCTGCATCTTTTGGCGCTTGCCGGCCGCGTTGGCGTCGATCTGTCGCTGGATGATTGGGATCGTCTCGGCCGCGAAGTGCCGACGATCGTCAACCTGCAGCCGTCGGGCAAGCACCTGATGGAAGAGTTCTACTATGCCGGCGGTCTGCCCGTCGTCATCAAGGCGGTTGGCGAGATGGGCCTGCTTCACAAGGATGCCATCACGGTCACGGGCGATACGATCTGGGCCGGCGTCAAGGATGTGGTCAACTACAATGACGACGTCATCGTCCCGAAGGAAAAGGCGCTGACGCAGTCGGGCGGTATCGCCGTTCTGCGCGGCAATCTTGCGCCGAAGGGTGCTGTCCTGAAGCCGTCGGCTGCATCGCCGCATCTGATGCAGCACAAGGGTCGCGCTGTCGTCTTCGAAAGCATCGAGGACTATCACGCCCGTATCAACCGCGATGATCTCGATATCGACGAGAACTGTATCATGGTGCTGAAGTATTGCGGCCCGAAGGGTTATCCGGGCATGGCCGAAGTCGGTAACATGGGCCTGCCGCCGAAAGTGCTGAAGAAGGGCATCACCGACATGATCCGCATTTCCGATGCGCGCATGTCCGGTACGGCCTACGGCACCGTCATCCTGCACACCGCGCCGGAAGCTGCCGACGGTGGCCCGCTGGCGCTGGTGCAGAACGGCGACATCATCGCCGTTGACGTTCCCGCCCGCACCATCCAGCTCGAAGTATCGGATGAGGAGCTGGCCAAGCGCCGCGCTGCATGGGTTTCTCCGGTCAAGCCGCTCACCGGCGGTTACGGCGGTCTCTATGTCAAGTCGGTCATGCAGGCAGACACCGGCGCCGACCTCGACTTCCTCGTAGGCCCGCGCGGCTCGGAAATCCCGAACAATCGCGATAGCCATTAAAGGCTTATCTTCTGGAATTGGAAAAAGGGGCGGGACGAGGGTTCGGCCCCTTTTTCGTTACTGGGACTTCGAGGCGGCATTGACTATTTTGCAAGAAATGACCATGTTTTATGTACATCTGTACGGGAATAGTGTCCATGTCTGTCAAATCTGTCGGTGCAGCCGAATTCAAGGCAAAATGTCTTCATCTGATCGATCAAATGGGCGATGATGGAGAGCCTATTATCATTACGAAGCGTGGAAAGCCGGTCGCTCTGCTGACTCCTGCGTCGGAGAAAACAGATCGCCCCAGCATTATCGGCGCGATGAAGGGTACTGTTCTCCACTATGACGATCCGTTCCTGCCCGCTATCGATGCTGAAGAATGGGACGCGACGCGTTGATCGTCATCGATACGCATATTCTGATCTGGGCTATGCACGACGATTCTAGGCTGAGTGCTCGGGCTCGTAAGCTTATCGATGAAACGACGGCGCGCAGTCGCATTTTGGTCTCCGCGATCACTCCTTGGGAAGTCGCCATGCTTGCAGAGAAAGGGCGCATCGCACTTGGTGATGACGTTGGCCGTTGGCTCGCCACGGCACTGGCTTTGCCTGGTTTGGAGCTAGCTCCCATAGAGCCACAGATCGCGGTGGACAGCGTTCGGCTGCCGGGTGAATTCCATGCCGATCCGGCAGACCGAATTATCGTGGCGACAGCACGCTTTCACCGTATTCCGCTGCTGACAGCCGATGATGCAATCCTTCGCTATGGCGGCAAAGGCCATGTCGAGGTTTTTTCGGCAGGATGAATTTGCCTATCAGTTCTGGCTTTGGCTCTGACTTTGCCCCTGGCTCGCGACCGTCACCTTGACCATAAGGGTTTCGCCCGGCGTGCCGATGCGCATGCCCGAGACAGGTGCCGCATCCCGATAGCATAGGCCGGTCGCGATGCGGACATAACGGGCATCGGGGCAGACGTTGTTGGCCGGGTCGAAGCCGACCCAGCCGAGGCCGGGAACGTGTGCTTCGGCCCAGGCATGCGTCGCAGCCTGCTCGTTCTTGCCTTCCATCATCAGATAGCCGGAGACGTAACGGGCAGGGATCTGCAACGCACGGGCGCCAGCCAGGAAGATATGGGCGTGGTCCTGGCAGACGCCGCTCTTTGCCTCCAGTGCCTGCTCCGCCGTTGTCTCCGTATTGCTGGTGCCCGGCTTGTATTCCACGGTCTCGTGGATCGCTTTCATCAGCGCATGCATCTTACCGAGCTCGTTGTCGCCTGAAACGCTACGCAACAGCTCCCTCGTCAGCTTGCCTGCCTTGGTGCGTGGTGATTCCCGCAGAAAGAGCCAGAGGGGGCTGAAGCCCACATGTGGGCCAATCACGCCGTTCAGATCCTGTGTCTCGACTTCGCCTGAGGCAATGATCTTCGTTGCGTCCTGCTGCCCATCGAGCGACACCAGCGTGGCGCGATTGCCGAACTGGTCGTCGTATTCCACCTCGGGCTTGGCGCCCTCAACCGAGAGCTTCCAGTCGATGACTGTCTGTCCCACGCCGGTCAGTGGCGTCAAGTGCAGCCGCTGCAGCGAGAATTGCGCCGGCTCGTCGTAGCGATATTCCGTGATATGGCTGATCGTCAGTCTCATGATACCGCCCGCCTATTCGTAGAACCGGTAGCCGTCGGAGATTTCGGCGCCCAACTGATTGTTGCGTGCGACGAAATCCTCGAGGAACTCATGCAGGCCCTGATCCATGATGCGCTTGATCGTCAGCTTTTGCAGCGACTTGCGGATGGCTTCCGCGGTATCGTGCGCCGGCAGCTTTTTTTCATATTCGGCGCTGAGATAGCCGATATTGCTGACGATCTTCTCATAGCAATAGGCGAGCGAACGCGGCATCTGCCCATTGAGGATCAGGAAGTCGGCAATGTTCGCCGGCTTGTATTCCGGATCATAGGCCCATTTATAGGCCCGGTGCGCGGAGACTGATCTCAGGATCGATTCCCATTGCGCGTTGTCGAGCGAGGAGCCGACATGCGAGACCGACGGCAGCAGGACGTAATATTTAACGTCGAGAATACGAGCCGTATTGTCCGCCCGCTCGATGAAAGTGCCAATGCGGGCGAAGTTATAAAGCTCGTTGCGCAGCATCGAGCCGTGGAAGGCGCCGCGGATGAGGCCCGCTCGCTGCTTGATGACGTCGATCGTCTCAGGCAGCTCGGCCGTCTTCAGCTTCTTGCCGAGCAGCGACTTCAGCTCGATCCAGCATTCGTTGGTCGCCTCCCACGTGTCGCGGGTCAGCGCCGTGCGCACCATGCGGGCATTGTTGCGGCCATATTCGATGCAGGACATGACGCTCGACGGATTGGAGCGGTCGCGCATCAGATAATCGATCGCGTCGGCGCCGGTCAGTTTGTTATGCACCTCATCGTAGGCTTCGCGCACGCCGGCGCTTTGCAGGACTCCGTCCCAGTCGTCATCGACGGCGTCGCTGCGGGTCAGCGACATGCGCTGGCCGGCGTCGACAAGGCGGGCTATGTTTTCGGCGCGCTCGATGTAACGGAACATCCAGTAGAGGCCATTCGCGGTTCTTCCCAGCATGTCCGATCAGTCCTCCAGAACCCAGGTATCTTTGGTGCCGCCGCCCTGGCTGGAATTGACCACCAGCGAGCCTTCCTTCAGCGCCACGCGGGTCAGCCCGCCGGGGATGATCCGCACCTTGTCGGAGACGAGGACGTAGGGCCGCAGATCGACGTGCCGCGGCGCAATACCCTTGTTGACGAGGATAGGCACGGTCGAGAGCGAAAGGGTTGGCTGCGCGATGTAGTTGTTCGGCTTGCTCTTGAGCTTTTCGGCAAAGGCCGCCCGCTCCTTTTTCGTGGCCGTCGGCCCCACAAGCATGCCGTAGCCGCCAGAACCGTGGACTTCCTTGACTACGAGATCGGCGAGGTTATCGAGCACATATTGCAAGCTGCTGGGTTCCGAACAGCGCCAGGTCGGCACGTTCTCGAGGATCGGCTTACGGCCCGTGTAAAATTCGACGATCTCAGGCATGTAGGAATAGATCGCCTTGTCGTCGGAAATGCCCGTGCCGGGTGCATTGGCGATGGTGATGTTGCCGGCGCGGTAGACATCC
This sequence comes from Rhizobium sp. ERR 1071, assembly GCF_007828675.1. Taxonomy (NCBI): domain Bacteria; kingdom Pseudomonadati; phylum Pseudomonadota; class Alphaproteobacteria; order Hyphomicrobiales; family Rhizobiaceae; genus Rhizobium; species Rhizobium sp. ERR 1071. The sequence goes on from NZ_VITM01000002.1 coordinate 483,249, forward strand.
ATGATGCCGGGAATGCCGAGTGCGGAATCCGGGCGGAAGGTGAGGGGATCGAGGAAATCGTCGTCGACGCGGCGGTAGAGCACGTCGATCGCCTCATAGCCGCGCGTCGTACGCATCTTCACCTTGCCGTCGATGACGCGCAGATCCGAGCCTTCCACCAGTTCCACGCCCATCATGTCGGCCAGGAAAGAATGTTCGTAATAGGCCGAGTTGTAGATGCCGGGCGTGAGCACTGCGACGCGCGGCTTGCCAGTGCAGCCGGGAGGCGCGAGCGATGCCAGGCTCTGGCGCAGCAGCAGTGGATAGTCCTCGACGCGCTGCACCTTGTTCTGGTGAAACAGCTCGGGGAACATCTGCATCATCGTTTCGCGGTTTTCCAGCATGTAGCTGACGCCGGAAGGGGTGCGGGCATTATCCTCGAGCACATAGAACTGGTCTTCGCCGGTGCGCACGATATCGGTGCCGACGATATGGGTGTAGACGCCGCCCGGCGGGCGGAAGCCGATCATTTCAGGCAGGAAGGCGTCGTTCTTCTCGATCAGTTCGCGCGGGATGCGGCCGGCGCGGATGATTTCCTGCTTGTGGTAGATGTCGTCGAGGAAGGCGTTGAGGGCGACGACCCGTTGTTCGATGCCCTGGGCGAGCTTGCGCCATTCGCGGCCTGATATGATGCGGGGGATGATGTCGAAGGGAATGAGCTTTTCGGAGGAGTCTGCATGTCCGTAGACCGCGAAGGTAATGCCCGTCTTTCGGAAGATGGTTTCCGCATCGCGGGATTTGGCAATGAGGTGGCCCCTGTCCTGGCCTGAGTACCACTCGAAGTATTTCTCGTAAGGCGCGCGCGGACTTTCATCCGCAGTAATCATTTCATCAAATGCCAAAGGTGCGGTCCCCGTGTTTTTACCCATTTGAATACAACGGTTTTTACAATGCAAGAACTATGCGCAGTTGCCATCGCGAATTTCTGAATGTCGGAAAATGCCGGATTTACAGGCATTTAAGAGTAATCAGGTTGTTGCCTGCCAGCTCTTGTCGCAATGTTTGGATCAAAATTTGAGCATCTGCTTCTTTTGCGGACTGAGTGCCTGGGTGGTGGCTGAGGTTTCTGAAACCACGGCGGTGGTTGGCCGGACGTGAAGAAAAATTGATCGCTGTTTTCAGCAGATCGATTTTGACCGCACAGCCGCTATCGGCTATCAGCCTTCAACCCCTCCGCGCGACACCCCGAGTCGACCAGGATTCCGGATCCCAAGCGCCACATATATCGGTCCGATTCCCATGTCCCTCGATAGGCTTGCGCCCGCGATTTTTGTCCTTCTCTGGTCCACTGGCTGGATCGTCGCCAAATATGCTTCGCTGCATGCGGGTCCCTTTACCTTCCTGATGATCCGCTACAGCCTTTCGGCGCTTGCTTTCGTGCTGCTCTGTTCGATCGTCCGCGCCCGATGGCCACGCGACTGGACGAGCGTGTTTCGGGCTGTCTATTCAGGGATTTTCCTGCACGGCATCTATCTCGCGGGCCTTTGGTGGGCGATTGCCGAGGGCGTGCCGGCCGGCATTTCCGGCATCATTGCGGCACTGCAGCCGCTGATGACCGCCATGGCTGCGCCGCTTCTTGTCGGCGAGCGGCTGCGGCCGATCCAGAAGGTCGGTCTGCTTCTCGGTTTCCTTGGCATTGCAATCGCGATCTCGCCCAAACTCCTGGCGACGGATACGGCCAACCTCTGGCAATCGGCGGTGCCGCTTGTTGTCAATCTGCTGGCTATGGTCTCGGTGACTTATGGCACGCTCTATCAGAAGCGGCACCTTCAGACAGGCGACCTCAGAACCATTGCGACCCTGCAATATGTCGGCGCGCTGATCGTGACCGTTCCCTTGGCCTTCATCTTCGAAGATTTGCACTTTGACGGCACGCAGACAGCGATTTTGTCGCTGCTCTGGTCGGTCTTCGGCCTGTCCATGGGCGCCGTCGGCCTGCTGCTCTATCTCATCCGCCGCGGGCAGGTGTCGCGCGCCGCATCGCTGATCTACCTGATGCCGCCGGCCGTCGCCATCGAGGCCGCCATCGCATTCGGCGAGCCGCTGACGCTGCCGATTATCGTCGGCACGGTGATTGTGGTGATCGGTGTCTACCTCACCAATCGGCGTCAGGCGGAAGTCGTGCCGGAATAGGCTCTACGACTTCTTCAGGGCATCGCTCCGTTGCCGCCATCGTAAGAGCCTGCCATCGACAACTACCAGGCTGGAGACGATCAGAGCCAATCCGAGGAATTCGTAAGGTTCCAGACGCTCTCCAAGGAATGCGGCGCTCAAGATGATCGCGCTCGCCGGCACGAGCAGCGTCACCAGCGACGCATTTGTCGCCCCGGCGGAGGCGATGAGATTGAAATAGAGAATGAAGGCGAAGGCAGTCGTTACGATTGCAAGAGTCCCAATGGCCAGCCAGATCGAGATATTCGTACTTATGATTTCGCCCGGATCGTAGAGAAGAAGGACGATCGGTATCATAACGATGGTGGAGGCGGTCAACTGGCCGGCGGCAACAACGACCGGCTTGATATCCCGAAATCGCTTCGCGAAAACGGCCGCGAATGCATAGGAAATTGCCGCTCCGATGACCGCAAGCTTTGCCCATGTCGGTCCGCCCAAATTGGCGAAGAGCCCTGGACCGATCATAATGGCAGCGCCGCCAATCCCCAGAGCCACGCCGGCGAGCTTGCTGGCGGAGAGCTTTTCGTCAGCCGTCAGCAGATTTGCGACCAGGACTGTCCAGAGGGGCGTTGTCGCGTAGAGCACCGAGGCAAGGCCTGCTCCGATCTCCGTTTGGCCGCTGAATATCAGAGAAAACGGGATGACGTTGTTGAGCAGTGCGAGACCCAGGAACGAAGCTGATCTGGCAATAGCGGGAGCAAAGGAAATGTTACGCAGGCGCAACCAGACATGCAGAACAAGCGCGGCAATCGAAACCCGATAGAGCACCAGCGCCAGCGGCGGGATTTCTGCCACCGCTATACGGGCAAAGAAAAATGATCCGCCCCACAACGCGCCGAGAAGCAGGAGCTGCCCCCAGTCGTTTGCCGACATCGGCCGCGTTGCCGTCTTTTGCAATGCACCGCCTCCCAATCCTCCAAACATGCTCTAGACTATGCCGGGAAGCGTCTGCAGGCAGGAAACAGTCATCCAAACATTGTTCGCCAAGAGAAATGAGAAAGCCGGGTTGCTTCGAAGTTTCGAATTTACTCTCATGACTGCGTCCGCAGTCTTCATGCAGGCCGTCAACGGAGGAACTATTGATGGCGATTGAGATTCGGCCTGCTGTCGACGGCGATTTGTCGGGCATTGCCCGTGTCGTGGTCGATGTCTGGAGGGCGACTTTTGCCGGGCTGTTGCCGGAGGATTTCCTAAAGGGCATGTCCTATAGACATCAGGAGCAGCGCCATCGCCGCTATCTGGGTCATGCCGGCATTGCTTATTACGCGGCGGAAGACGAGAAAGGCGAGGTTGTCGGATTTGCGAGCGGAGGGTCAAGCCGGCATTCGGGCTTCCCTCAGGAAGCTGAAGTTTACGCGCTTTATCTTCTGCCTGGCTATCAGCGCCGCAAGATCGGTTCGGCTCTCTTTACTAAAGTGGCGCGAGCTCTCAAAGATATGGAACATAAAGGATTGCTGGCGTTGGCATTGGAGAACAATCCAAACAAGGGTTTCTACGAGCGCCTGCGCGGTCGACCAGTGGCGACGGGGTCGCTTACATTCGGCGAAACTGCAATCGGTCAGATCGCATATGTTTGGGATGATCTCCCGGCTTTAATCGAAAGCCTGCAAAGCCAAGCGGAATAACCAAAGAAAAAGGGGCCAATCGGCCCCCTTAACTCCATCAGGCACGTTCGCGGCGCTGGCCGCCATTGCCGCGGCGGCGCATGCGGCCGTTGCCGCCATTGCGCTGTTCGCCCTGGGCGCCACGCTCTTCGTTGTGGCGACCGGCGGGACGGCCATGGGAATGGCGCTGGCCGCGATGGGCACCGCCCTCATGCGCGGCACCGTTACCGTTGGATTGGCTGTTGTGCTGCTTGCGAGCGGGACGGAAATCCGAGGTGGAGGCGAGGTCGTTGTCGATCTCCGGGCGTGGCGTCGGTTCGTTGCGGCGCTGGCCACGGAAATCGGCGTTGCGATTGTTTTCGCGCTGCGGACGATCGTCGCGTGAACGGCGTTCCTGGCGTTCGCCGTTCTGGCTGCGGGCTTCACCGTTTTCGTTGTCGAAGAACGGGCGACGGGCCGGACGTTGCGGGCGGCCTTCGCCGCGCTCGCGTCCCTGGCCATTCTGGCCTCTGCCCTGGCCGCCATTGCCGTGATTACCATTACCTTGACCGCCGCGGCCCTTGCCGCGAACGGGACGGCCGCGATCGGCCGGAGCTTCGCCGCTCGCAACGGCGATCTCGATACCCATCAGGCGCTCGATGTCACGCAACAGGCGGATTTCGTCGGGCGAGCAGAAGGCGATAGCGATGCCATCGCGGCCGGCGCGCGCGGTGCGGCCGATGCGGTGGACGTAAGCATCCGGTACTTCCGGCAGGTCGTAATTATAGACATGCGAAACGCCGGGAATGTCGATACCGCGTGCGGCGACGTCAGTTGCAACGAGAACGCGGACGTCGCCATCACGGAAGCCCTTCAGAGCGCGCTCGCGCTGGCCCTGGCTCTTGTTGCCATGAATGGAGGCGGCGGCATAGCCGACGTGGTCGAGATGCTTCGTCAGCTTCTCGGCGCCGTGCTTGGTACGCAGGAAGACGATCGAGCGGCCATTCGGGTTGGCGTTCAGCGTTTCCTTGAGGATTTCGGTCTTGTGGTTCTGGCCGGCGACGAAATGCACATACTGTTCCACCTTGTCGGCAGCCTTACCGGGCGGGGTGACTTCCACCTTGACCGGATTGGTCAGGTAATCGGAAGCGAGGTCGGCAATCGCCTTCGGCATGGTCGCCGAGAAGAGCAGGGTCTGGCGCTTGGCCGGGACGAGCTTGGCGATCTTGCGGAGATCGTGGATGAAGCCGAGATCGAGCATCTGGTCGGCTTCGTCGAGGACGAGGTGCGTGACGTGGCCGAGCGAGATGGCACGGCGGTTGATGAGGTCTAGCAGGCGGCCCGGCGTCGCGACGAGAATGTCGGTGCCGCGCTCCAGCTGAAGCTGCTGCTTGTTGATCGAAACACCACCGACGACGATGTTAATGCGCAGCGGCGTCTTGCGAACGAAGAGCTTCAGATTGTCGGCGATCTGGTTGACGAGTTCGCGGGTGGGGGCAAGGATTAGGGTGCGCGTCGTGCGGTTATCCGGGCGCTTGCCTTCCTTGGTCAGCATTTCGATGATCGGCAGGCCGAATGCGGCCGTCTTGCCGGTGCCGGTCTGGGCGAGGCCGATAAGATCGCGGCCCTGGAGAACGAGCGGGATGGCCTGAGCCTGGATCGGCGTCGGCGTAGCGAAGTTGTTCTGCGACAGCGTATCTACGATCTGCTTGGAGAGACCAAGCGAGTGAAAATCGGTCAATTCAATACCTTTCGGGGCGCCACAGAAAATAGGCCGGGTCGCACCATGCGGTCCGGTCTGTCTCTGGCGTCAAGAACCCCGCGTGAAGTGGGAACTTGTAAGTTGGAAATAGCTTTCCCAGCGCATTGGCCGCAGCGCTTGGCGCGGCCTCATTCATAAAAGCGCTTTTATCCTTCTCTTGCGTACAGATTGTCCCGCAGGGCACGCTCACGCGGCGGCCGGAAGGTGAAAGCTGAGGCGCATTTGGTCTTAAATCCGGGGAATGTCAAGAGCTGTAAGCGAAAGCTTTTCATCACGCATACAAAAATGCCGCCGAAATCCGGCGGCATCCCAAATCTGACAAGGGCGCATGCGCTCAATCAACGATTGCTGATCCTAGCGGCAGACCTCGACACGATAGGGCCGACCCCACCCGTCGTGGCGCCACGCCCAATAGCAGCTGGGATAGGGGCGCACATAGACGCGCTCGTAGACCGGGCCGTCATAGTAGGCCGGATAGGCCGGATAATAAGCCGGATAGGCGGGTCGCGCAGCCCCGGCTACCAAGGCGCCGCCGACGACACCCGCGGCAAGACCGCCGAAGAAGGCGCCGCGGTCGGAGGCGCTGGCAGTGGTGGTGGTTACGGCCGTGGCGCTGCCAAGCGTCAGCGCGATCAAACCGGCCGTCGTTAAAGTGCGAAGCACAGACATTGACATCCCTTTCCCAAAACACAGGCTGGCTCCTAGCCAAAGCCGAGTTTGACGTTGCGCAGAAAAGGGGGCGAAGTCGCGGCCGAAAAGTGGGGCGCGAGATTAAATTTCGTTCATGATTTCAGGCATAAAACCTCTGATTTTAAATCAAAAATCGGTAGGGACGCCACCCTCTGCCTTGCGCTTAGCGACAAAGGCATCGAGCTCTTCCTCGATTGCCGGATCGAGCGGGGGCCGTTCATAACGCTCGAGCGTTTCCTTATAGACGCGATTGGCGTGATCGTAAGTCGTGGGCCTCCCGGCTTCCGTCCAGGTTTCATTGTTTCGCCAGTCGGACAGGATCGGCGAATAGAAGGCGGTTTCGTAGCGGGCGAGCGTGTGCGCCGTGCCGAAATAATGGCCGCCAGGGCCAACGTCGCGTACGGCATCCAGCGCCAGGGCATCGGCGCTGACATCAAGCGGCTTGAGGAATTCCGCGACCATCTGCAGCATGTCGACATCCAGGATGAATTTCTCGAAGGAGGCGGTTAGCCCGCCTTCGCTCCAGCCGGCTGCATGCAGGACGAAATTGCCGCCGCCCTGGGTCAGCGCCCAGAGCGACAGCGCTGATTCGTAGGCCGCCTGCGCATCGAGCGTATTGGAAGCGTTCGTGTTGGAGGTGCGGTAGGGGATGCCGTATCGGCGGGCGAGCTGGCCGCCCGCAATGACCGCCTTCATATATTCCGGTGTGCCGAAGGCGGGCGCGCCCGTCTTCATGTCCACGTTCGAGGTGAAGCCGCCATACATGACCGGCGCGCCCTTGCGCACCATCTGGGTGAAGGCGAGGCCGCAGAGCGCCTCGGCATTCTGCTGCACCAGCGCGCCGGCGATCGTCACCGGCGCCATGGCACCCGCTAGCGTGAACGGTGTCACCACGACTACCTGGCCGCGTGAGGACATTTCGATGATCCCCTGCAGCATCGGTCCGTCGAGGCGCAGCGGCGAGGAGGAGTTGATGATGGTGAAGAGTGAGGGCTCGCGCTCCATCTGCTCCATGCTGATGCCGCGGCCGATACGGGCGATTTCGATCGCGTCGAGATTGCGCTGCTTGCCGAGCGAATAGCAATGGAAGGCTTTGTCGGTGAGCTTCACGATGTCGGAGAGGCAATCGAGATGGCGCACCGAGGCATGGATGTCGATGGGTTCGACCGGATAGCCGCCGGTCATATGGATGACGTCGAAGGACTGCGCAAGCTTGATAAGCTTGCGGAAGTCCTCCTGGTTGCCGGCTCTCCTGCCGCCATCGCGGTCGGCGACGAAGGGGGCGGAGGCAACCTGCGCGAAGACGAGATTGCGGCCGCCGATCTCAACGTTTCTAAGGGGATTGCGGGCGTGCAGCGTGAAGTTCGGGGGGATCGAAGCGATCAGCTCCATGATCATGTTGCGATCGAAGCGTACACGTTCCTTGCCGGGCGTGACGTCCGCGCCGGCAGCCTTCATGCGCTCGCGCGCTTCCGGCAAGATGATATCCATGCCGATCTCTTCGAGGATGGTCAGCGATGCCTCATGAATATCGTCAAGCGCTTCAGGCGACAGGAGTTCCGTGTGCGCGAGATTGTTGACGAGGTTCAGATATTTCGTGCCGCTCGGCTTGCGGCTGCGTTCGGCGCCACGCCCTCCGGCCCGCCGCCGCCGTTCGCCCGTAGCTGTTGCGATCTGCGCTTCGTTCAAGGTCAGGCTTTCTTCGTCGCTCATGGCGCTCGCTCCCAATGATCCGTTGACGGATTCTTGGCAGAGTTTCCCTCGATGTGCCGCCGTCGTTTGCGACCAAGGCATGACCGTTATAGAACAGTGCATGGTCTGAACGCGACGTCGCCGCGATGGTTAAACATGGTTAACGCCTTGTTAAAGGCATTCATGTTAGAGCGTCGTTTCATGAACTATCATGCGCGGTGAAAAGAGAGGCTCCGTTTGACCTTGGACGGTGAACTGCTCGACATAGCGTGCCGTCGGATCGCCAGTCTGGACCGGCCCGCCTACATCAAGAATAGCGAGCTTCGTTACGTCGCCGTCAATGATGCCTATGCGCGGTTTTTCGGGCGCGATATTTCCGATTTCATAGGCAATCGCAGTCACGATCTTCTCGATGCGAGCGAGAGCGCCGACAGAGAAGACAGGGAGCGCCGTGCGCTGGTCTTCGGCTCCGAAGAAGTGGCGCTGTGCTTCGATGGATCGGGTCGTGAGCGCTCGCGCATCCAGATCGAAAGTTTTTCCCCTGCGGAAGACCGCCTCTATATTTTCGGTGTATTTCTTGAAGCGCCTGCCAGGGGACTGCATCAGGATCTCGACAATATTCTTCGCTCGATGCCGATCGGTGTCTTGATCCACGACAGCGACTACGTCGTCGAATACGTGAATGATGCCTTCTACGACATTTTCGAATTCTCGAAGGATGAGCGCTTCGAAGGCCGCCCCTATCGGGATCTCATCGCCAAACATTACGAACTCGCGCGCTTCGACACCGACGGCCGCAGTATCGACGACATTTATCAGGCGCGCCTGGCAGCACTGCGCAAGGCAGGCGAGCATCTGCAGACGGAAGTGAATTTTGCCGACGGCAAATCCGTTATCATCGATGCGCGCCGCATTGCCAACGGGCGGACGCTGATGTCCTACACGGATATTTCCGCCGTCAAGCAGCAATTCCGCGAGATCACCGAGGCTCGGCTGGCGCTGGAACGCCTCGGCGAGCTGATGGCCGATGCCATGCAAGCCATGTCCCAAGGCCTGCTGATCGTTCAAGACGGTACGATCATACTAGCCAACGACCGGCTGAAGGATATGCTGAAGCTGCCGCCCGAGCTCCTCGAGGTCGGTAAAAACTGGTCTGCGGCGTTCGATTATTGTGCGCAACGCGGAGACTTCGGCGAGGACGCCGAGGCTATGCGGGCATCTTGGGGAGAAAGCGTCGCTGCCGGCAAGCCGATCTCTTGTGTGTTCCAGATTGAAGGCGATCGCTGGATGCAGCTCGAAGCCGCGCTCGGCGAGCATCGCCGCTGGACGGTGGTGCTGACCGACGTTACCGAGATGAAGGAGCGCGAGGCGGATTTGCAGCTGCTCCTGGCGCGCAGCAATGCCGCGGATCGGGCGAAATCCGAATTCCTCACTCATATGAGTCATGAAATCCGCACACCGATGAATGGCGTTCTCGGTATGGCGGAACTGCTTGGCAAGACCGATCTCGATGCGCGCCAGAAGACCTTCGTCGACATCATCGTCAAATCGGGCAACGCGCTGCTGACCATCATCAACGACATTCTCGATTTTTCCCGCATCGATACCGGCGAAATGCATCTGCGCAAGATGGCATTCGATCCCGCCGAGGCCGTCGAGGATATCGCGACCCTGTTGGCTGCCGCCGCATCGGAAAAGAATATCGAGCTGATGGTGCGCATCGCTCCCGGCGTACCGGCGGCGATCCTCGGCGATGCCGGTCGTTTTCGGCAGATCGTGACCAATCTTGTCGGCAATGCGATCAAGTTCACCGAGCGCGGTCATGTGCTGGTGGAGTTGGACAGCCAGCCTGCACCGGGCGACACCATATTGCTTGTCCTCCGTATCGAAGATACAGGCATCGGCATTCCCGAAGAAAAGCTCGATACGATCTTCGACAAATTCTCACTGGCGGATTCATCCTTTGCGCGGCGGCTCGAGGGATCGGGCCTTGGTCTTACGATTACTGCCGGTCTTGTCGATCTTTTCGGCGGTTCGCTGTCGGTGGAGAGCGAATGGGGCAAGGGATCGGTCTTCACGGTCCATCTGCCGATGCCGCTGGTTGCCGCGCGCGGCAAAGTCGCGGAACTGCCGGCCAATGTCAGGGATGCCCGCGTCCTGATCGTGGAAGACGACGCGATCTATCGGCGAATCTTGACCGAGCAGCTGGCGCAATGGGGTTTTGACGGGCATGTCGCCGAGGATGGCAGGACCGCGCTCGCTATTCTGGATGCTGCCTTCGATATGGGCGTATCGGTCGATGCTGTTATCGTCGATTACAGCATGCCCGGCATGAATGGCTATCAGGTCGCGACCGCCGTGCGCGCCGATCCGCGTTTCGACACGCTGCCGATCGTGTTCCTGACGTCGATGGGTGTCGCCGGTTGCGACAGGGAATTCGCCGCCGTCAACGGCCAGGCGCATCTGATGAAGCCTGTGCGCGCCAATGTGCTGCGCAGTACGATCATCGATGTCGTGCGTGCATCGCGGCGGAAAAAGCTGGGTGAGCGATTGGCCTCCGTTGAACGTCGGCTGCCGATAGAGATGGAAGCCGCAGCCGCGATCGAGGCCACGGACGGGATGACGTCGGCCAAATCAGGCAATGCCATCGACGTCCTCGTGGCGGAGGACAACGAGGTGAACCAGATCGTCTTCACGCAGATCCTGCAGGCGACCGGCCTGCGGTTTCTCGTCGTGGAGAACGGCCAGGCTGCCGTGGACGCATGGCGCCAGCTGCGGCCGTCGGTGATTCTCATGGATGTGTCCATGCCGGTCATGAATGGTCATCAGGCAACCCGCATGATCCGGCAGTTCGAGACACAGGCCGGGCAGGGATGGCATGTGCCCATCGTCGGGGTGACGGCGCAGGCACTGGATGTCGATCGCATCATGTGCATGCAGTCTGGCATGGATGATTGCATGTCCAAGCCGATTAGCCCCGAACTTCTCGAGACGAAGATCCGGCGCTATCTTGGCGATACCGCTCTCATGGCCGATCGCTCGAACAACTAGGGTTCGGATCCAGACTTGCTCGCAGGGCTGGATGGCGGCTTCCCGCCATCGCAACCGTCGCGGCCATCAGCCATCGGTGGAAACGGTAACGGCTTTCCAGGCTTCGATCTCCTGTTTGAGGCGCTCAATCCTATCCGATACAAGTGCAAGGGCATCGCTGCCGAGCAGGAGCTGCGGCGGAGGGGCGTCGGATTCGATCAGGTCCAGGACGGCTGTGGCGAGCTTGTCGGGATCGCCGAGCTGCTTGCCGCTTTTGGATTGCCGCGCCTGCCGGATCGGATCGAACAGCGTGTCATAATCCGCGATTGATCGTTCGGTCCGGACCATCGAGCGTCCGGCCCAGTCTGTCCGGAAGGAGCCGGGGCAGAGGGCGGTGACCCGAACGCCGAAGGGCGCCATCTCTGCTCGCATGACCTCCGAGATGCCCTGAAGCGCAAATTTGCTTCCGCAATAATAGGCGATGCCGGGCATGGTGATCATGCCGCCCATGGAAGTGACGTTGACGATGAAGCCGCGGCACCTTTCGCGGAAGCGCGGCAGGAAGGCCTTGGCGACCGCAACTGCGCCGAAGACATTCACGTCGAACTGGCGGCGCATTTCTTCAAGAGGCGACTCTTCAAGAATTCCCTCGTGACCGTAGCCAGCATTGTTGATCAGCACGTCGACTGGTCCATGGTCTTCTTCCGCCTGTCGAACAACGTCGCCTATGCGGTCAAATTCCGTCACGTCGCATAGGATGGGCCGCACTGCCGGCAAGCGTTCTGTCAGGGCCGTCCGCGATTGTTCCGAGCGGATGGTGCCGATAACCTTGTGGCCGTTCCGGATCGCGGCGGCTGCGATTGCGAAACCGAAGCCGGAATTCGCTCCGGTGATGAAGAAGGTCTTCTGTGACATGATAGATGTTCTCTTCTTGATTGGTCGATGCTCATGACTGATAATCTTCCAAACTGTTGTCAGCGATCGCGAAAACTATGAATATCTTGCCAAATCCTATGAATGCGAAAGACGAATGTTCGAGGCGTCGGGAGTTGGTGGAGCTGGCGGTCCTTCTTGCTCCCAGCCAAGGATACAATCCAACCGCACTTGCCGGTGTTCGGATTCTCAGGACCGAGGCGGTTCTTCACGATGTCCCGGTGCTCTACAAGCCCGGTGCGGTATTCGTCCTGCAAGGCCGAAAGCAGGGTATGCTGGAAGGCGAGGTCTATCTCTACGATGAAGAGCATTATCTGGCCGTGTCGGTGCCCGTTCCGTTTCGGATGGAATCGTCAGCCAGCGCAGAACGCCCTTTGCTTGCTGTCTATGTCGAGTTCGACATGCTTCTGGCTGCCGAGATCGCCTCGGAGGTGGGGGCGAGACGGTCCGTAACAACGATGGGCAAAGTGAGAAGCCTGATATCGAGCAGGATGGAGCCGATGATCGAGGATGTCGTGCTGCGCCTGCTGCGGGCATTGCGTGATCCCATCGAGCTTGCGGTTCTGGGAGCAGGCATACTGCGCGAGCTGCACTACCGGGTCCTTGTGGGTCCGCAGGGCGGAGCGATGATCTCGGCGCTTCAGCAGCAGGGCATTTCCGGTAAGATCATGCGAAGCCTGGCCCAATTGCGTGAAACCTATAATTCCGAGATTTCGGTTGCCGCGCTGGCGCGTGAGGTGGGGATGAGCGTTCCCTCTTATCACGTCCATTTCAAAGCCCTGACGGGAAGCAGTCCGATACAATATGTGAAGGCAATGCGGCTCCACGAGGCGCGGTTGATGATCGCGCGTCAAAATGGGACGATTGCGGAGGTAGCGGCATCGGTCGGCTATGCCAGCGCTGCGCAGTTCAGCCGGGATTTCAAACGGCACTTCCGGCGGACGGCCTCGGAAGAGGCCAAGTGGGTTCGCCAGCATCTTGGCGAACTCATCTGAGCCCTCGATATGGTTGCCGCCTGACCCGGCATCGGCCCCGGCCTCAGGCCGGCTTGATGCCGCAGAGCATTTCACGCTTGCCGGCGAAGCCCTTGCGCCGTTCCACGATAAATCCGGCCGCCTGCAGGTTTCGCCTCACGAAGCCGGCGGCTGCATAGGTGGCGAAGGTGCCGTTCGGAACCGTCTTGTCGTGGAGCGTCTGCATCAGCTCCGGCGACCACATGTCGGCGTTGCGCGAGGGTGCGAAACCGTCGAGATACCAGGCATCAAAACCCGGTTCGGCACGGCTGACGCCTTCGAGAGCCGGGCCGCAGACGACGCTGAGGCGCGTATTTGCATCTAGCCGCAGCGACACGACCTCCTGCGGGTGGTTCGGCCACGCTGCGGCAAGCGCCTGGCGCTCCCCATCGATTTCCGGCCAGTGCGAAAGCGCGCGGTCGATCTCCTCCGCTCTCATGGGATAGAGTTCGAAGGATATGAAGTGCAGGTTCGAACCGGGGATGGTCTGCTGCCGCCATTGGCGCCAGGTCTCGCAGAAGTTCAAGCCGGTGCCGAAGCCGAGTTCGCCGACGCGGAAGTCCTGTCGTCCCTGCCAGCGGTCGGGAAGGCCATTGCCGGCCAGGAAGACATGGCCGCATTCCAGCCTGCCGTCGGTCTGGCAATAAAAATGGTCGCCAAATGCCGTCGAATAGGGCATATCGCCGTCGCGCCATTCGAGCTCCGGGCTTGCCGCATTGGTTTCGGACGCCTTGGTCCGATCGGAAACTGGATCTGTCATGGAAAAAGCCGATAATCCTCCAAGACCTGCCGGTCAATCGCCCGTCGATCTGCTGATCGTCGGTGGCGGGATCATGGGGCTATGGGCAGCTGTTCATGCCGAGCGCCTTGGTATCCGGACGTTGCTTGTCGAAGCCGGCCGTTTTGGGCAGGGGGCAAGCGGTGGTCTGCTCGGCGCGCTGATGCCGCACATGCCGGACAAATGGTCCGAGAAGAAGCAGTTTCAGTTCGATGCGCTTGTCGCGCTGGAAGAGGAAATTGCAACCCTGGAAGCGGAGACCGGGCTTTCGGCTGGCTATCGCCGCGCCGGTCGCTTGATCCCGCTGCCGAAGCCGCATCTGAGGCAGATCGCGTTAGGCCATTCCCGAGATGCGGAGGTACATTGGCGGCATGGGGAGCGCCAGTTTCATTGGCGTGTGCTCGATGCGGCGCCCGTCGAGGGCTGGATCGAATCTTCAGCCGGCGAGGGCGGCTTTGTCCACGATACATTGGCGGCCCGCGTCGCACCGCGCGCGTTTCTGGAGGTCCTGCAGAGGTTCCTGGCGACGGCACGACATGTCCGGCTTTGCGAGGGCGTTACCGTCGGGAGTATCGATCCAGAGCGGGGCCTTGCGCGTTCAAGCGATGGCGACATTCGCTTCGGTCGCTGTATCCTTTCTGCCGGTTACTGCTCGTTTCCGATCCTTGATGAATTGACGGAAGGACGCAAAGCCTCACTCGGTCAACCGGTCAAGGGACAGGCGGCCATGTTGAAAGCCGATGTCGACGGCGGCTTGCCCGTCATCTTCCGCGACGGGCTCTATATCGTTCCGCATGAGAATGGATTGGTCGCGGTCGGCAGCACGAGCGAGAACCGATTTGACGATCCTTTATCGACGGATGGGCAGCTCGACGATCTGCTTGCAGCGGCGCGTGCCATGGCGCCGGTGCTCGCCGCCGCGGAAGTCGTCGAGCGTTGGGCGGGCTTGCGCCCGAAGGCCGTGGATCGTGATCCGATGGTGGGTGCCCATCCAGATCACCCCGCGTTGATTGCGCTCACAGGCGGCTTTAAGGTGAGCTTCGGGCTGGCGCATAGGCTGGCGGAGGCGGCGGTACGTGAGGCGGTGGGCGCGCCCGGTCGCTTCAACTTGCCGCAGAGTTTCACTTTAGCGAGTCATATTTCAGTCATATCACATAAAACGTGAATTCACGCCTCTTTCGGGTCGTCAATCTGTCACGCAAATCACCTATCTCCTTGGCCATCGGTGCCGGTTCGGTCTGCCTGACGTTACGCCCTGGAGGAATTTTATGCGGTATGCCATTTGCTTCACACCGTCTGCGAGCGATCCGCTGACGTTTGTGGCGGCGAATTGGCTCGGCCGCAATGTCTATTCCGGCGAGATGGTTGATCCGCCCGCAGTCCGTGGGCTCGGCATTCACGAGATCGCTTTCTACACCGCCGTTCCGCGCCGCTATGGTTTCATGGGAATTCTGAAGGCGCCGTTCCGGTTGGCCGAAGACATGTCCGAAGCCGGGTTACTGCGCGATCTGATGCGGTTCTCTGGCACCGTGGCGCCCTTCGAAATCCCGAGGCTCGAGGTCGCGCGGCTTGGCGGCGCGCTGGGCCTCGTTCCCTCCGCACCAAGCCAGCAGATGCATTTCCTCGCGGCATCGCTGGTGCAGACCTTCGATCAATATCGGGCTCCTTTGAGCGAAGCCGAGATCGAACGGATCGATCCGGATGGGCTTTCTGCGACGCAGTTCGCCAATCTGCATCGCTGGGGGCATCCGCACGTCATGGACGAGTTTCGCTTCCAGATGATGCTGACGGGCACCGTGAGCCCTGCCGATATGGCGCGCATCGAGCGTGCGCTGCGCGATTTCTTTGAGCCTGCCTTGGCTGCGCCCATCCCCGTTTCCAACATTGCGCTTATGATGGAAGAAGGCGCTGGCGGTCCCTTCCGCGTGCACTCGCTGCATCCGATGGGAAAGGTCAGCGCCCGCAAGATCGCCTAGATTAGCGGCTGGCGTTCACGCCAATACCCCGCTTTGAAGCGAAAGTGATTTTCCACTTTCCGTCTCGACTTTCGCGGCGTGGATGCTACCGTTCCGGGATCAGAGAAGGTGCTTCAATGTCGGAAATCTATCCCCGTAATCTCATCGGCTACGGCCGCAACACACCGGATCCAAAATGGCCCGGCGATGCCCGCATCGCGGTGCAGTTCGTGATCAACTATGAAGAGGGCGGAGAAAGCTGCATTCTCGACGGTGATCCGGGGTCGGAAAACCTGCTTTCGGAGATCGTCGGCGCGGCCTCTTGGCCGAATCAACGCAACCTCAACATGGAATCGATCTACGAATATGGTTCACGCGCCGGCTTCTGGCGGCTGTGGCGCATGTTCACCGAACTCAAGGTTCAAGCGACGGTCTATGGGGTGACGCTTGCCATGGCGCGCAATCCGGAAGCAGTTGCCGCCATGAAGGAAGCGGGCTGGGAAATCGCCAGCCACGGCTATCGCTGGCTGGAATATAAGGATTTCTCCGAGGATTTGGAGCGCAAGCACATTCTCGAAGCCGTTCGGCTGCATACCGAACTCACCGGCGAGCGGCCCTACGGCATGTATCAGGGCAAGCCGTCGGACAATACGCTGCGGCTCGTCATGGAGGAGGGCGGTTTCCTCTATTCCTCCGATTCCTATGCCGACGATCTGCCTTTCTGGGTCGATGGTCTGAACGGCAAGCCGTTTCTGATCATTCCCTACACGCTCGAAACCAACGACATGCGCTTTGCGACACCACAGGGCTTCAATTCCGGCGACCAGTTCTTCACCTACCTCAAGGATGCTTTCGACACGCTCTATGAAGAGGGCAAGGACGGTAGCCCGAAGATGATGTCTGTCGGTCTGCATTGCCGTCTCGTCGGCCGCCCCGGCCGCGCTGCCGCGTTGCGGCGGTTCATCGAATATGTGCAGAAGCACGACAAGGTCTGGATCCCGAAACGAATCGAAATCGCCAAACACTGGTATGAAAATCACCTCCCCGGGGGCGAGCGCTGATATGATCTCGCGGGATGATTTTGTCGGCCGCTTCGGCGGCGTCTTCGAACATTCGCCCTTCGTTGCCGAGCGCGCCTACGATCAGGGCGCCATTGCCGAGCCGTTGACCTCCGGCGGCGTGCATGCCGCGCTGGTACGGGTCTTCCGCTCTGCCAGCGAGGCGGAGCGACTTGGCGTGCTGCGGGCACACCCCGATCTCGCCGGCCGGCTGGCGATTGCCGGCCAGCTGACCGAGGATAGCCGTAAGGAGCAGGCCGGTGCAGGGCTCGATCGGTTAAGCCCCGAGGAGCATGCTCGGTTTACCGAGCTCAATGCCGCCTATGTGACGAAATTTGGCTTTCCTTTCATTATCGCGGTGAAGGGGCTCGGCAAGGACGATATCCTTGCCGCCTTCGAAACCCGAATTGGCAACGGCCGGGACACAGAATTTGCGACGGCTGCCGCTCAGGTCGAGAAGATCGCGCTGCTGCGTCTGCAATCCATGCTCCCTGAAGCCTGAGGTTTGGCCTCAGGGCTGTGATCCTCCAACCCATGTCCCTGGGCTGATTTCTCGTTGAGGTACGCGCTATTTTTCGGTCTACTCATGGCTTAGTATCCGCTTGGCAGGATACTAAGCCATGGGGCCACGGAAAGCATTGAACAGAGATAGAAGCGGATGGATGATTGGCGACGCCAGGAGGCGCGTCATCGCACCGGAATCAGGCATTGCCGGCGGAGGAAAGCCGGCATGAGCCTGGATCGACTGATTACCTACCTCGAACGCATGCAGCAGGCTGCATCCGAAATCGGTCAATTCCTCCGTGACGTCGATCAAGCCGCCTTTTTCAAGAGTGTCGAGAAACAGCGCGCCGTCAGCATGAACCTTCTGCTGATCGGCGAGGCTACCATACGCATTGCCGAGGAATATCCGGAGTTTGTCGTTGACCATCCGGAGCTGCCTTGGCATGTGATGCAGGACTTTCGGAATCGGATTGCGCAAGGATATGTCAACATCGAGTTGGCGGCCCTGTGGGACATCGCGCGCAAATCTCTTCCGGAGTTGCTCCTGCAACTGGACTCCATTCGCCATTGGCGAGCGGAAGGCGAATAATCAGTCAATGACACAGCATCTAGACATCAATCCTTTGACAAAGGCCGCGTTTGAGCCATTCGGCGATGTGATCGAGGCCGATCCTGCGACTATGCGGTACATCAACGGTGGCACAACCGAACGTTTCCATGCGTTGTCGAATGCCGAAGCTCTCGGTGACGGGGCGCGGGTTATCCTGAACCTCTTTCGCGGCCAGCCGCGTGCCTTTCCCTTCTCGATCGACATGATGGAGCGTCACCCCTTCGGCAGCCAGTGTTTCGTGCCGCTGAATGGTCGGCCGTTCCTCGTCGTCGTTGCAGAAGATGAGGGCGGCAAGCCGGGCCGGCCGCAAGTCTTCCTTGCGCGCGGCGACCAGGGCGTGAACTATCGGATCAATGTCTGGCATTATCCCCTGATGGCCCTCGACGAACAGAGTGATTTCCTTATCGTGGATCGTGACGGGTCGGAGAACAACCTCGAGGAATATTTCTTCGACACGCCCTTCATCATCGGAGCCCCGACGCTATGACCGGACTGACGACCCATGTGCTCGATACCGCCTTCGGCAAGCCTGCCGAAGGCCTGGTGATCGATCTCTTCAGGATCGAGGGTGATGCTCGCACACATCTGAAGACGGTAACGACCAATGCCGACGGGCGCGTGGATGGCGGTCCCATCCTGATCGGCGACAGCTTCGTTGCCGGCACCTATGAATTGCTGTTTCGCGCCGGAGACTATCTGCGTGCCAGTGGAACCAAGCTGCCGGAGCCGGCTTTCCTCGATCTGGTGCCGATCCGTTTCGGCATTGCCGATACCACGGCGCATTATCATGTGCCGCTGCTGATCTCACCCTATGGTTATTCCACCTACCGCGGGAGCTGAGACATGCGATTTGCCGCTATCGCAGACATCCACGGCAATCACCTCGCGCTTGAGGTGGTGCTTGCCGATATCCGCAGGCAGGGCATCAACGACATCGTCAATCTCGGCGATTGCTTCAGCGGGCCGCTGACGGCGGGAAGGACGGCTGACCTGTTGCTGGAACTGAATGCGCCGACGGTGCGCGGCAATCACGACCGCTATCTGATCGAACAGGCACCCGAGACGATGCATGTTTCAGATCGGGCCGCGCATTCTGAACTGACGGAACGCCATCTCGAATGGCTGCGCACCCTGCCCGTCAGTGAGGTCCATCTGGATGAGGCCTATCTCTGCCACGCGACGCCAGCCGATGATAATGTCTATTGGCTCGAATCCGTCTCGCCAGAGGGTCATGTCTATCTAAAGCCGCTGGAAGAGATCGAGGCGCTGGCTGCCGGCATCGATTTTCCGCTGATCCTGTGCGGGCATAGCCATATTCCGCGCGCCGTTCGTCTTTCCGACGGGCGCCTGATCGTCAATCCCGGGAGCGTCGGCTGCCCCGCCTACGACGATGACCTGCCTTATTATCACAAGGTGGAGGCGGGCC
The DNA here is from genome assembly GCF_007828675.1 of Rhizobium sp. ERR 1071. Classification (NCBI taxonomy): domain Bacteria; kingdom Pseudomonadati; phylum Pseudomonadota; class Alphaproteobacteria; order Hyphomicrobiales; family Rhizobiaceae; genus Rhizobium; species Rhizobium sp. ERR 1071. The sequence continues at coordinate 502,494 of NZ_VITM01000002.1, forward strand.
ATCCCTTTGCTTCTTACGCCATTCTGGAAAAGATCGGCGATACCTGGCTGCCAGTCTTCCGGCAGGTGGCCTATGACCACATTGCGATGGCCGCACTCGCGGCGCAGAACGGCCGCGAGGAGTGGGCGAGCGGTCTGGCGACAGGCTGGCTGCGCTAGAGCATGCCGCGCAAATGTGTGCAGCGGTTTTGCGGCAACGACATGCGCTATTAAAGGTCAGCGAGTATCGACCGATCTACCGCCTTGATATCGCGCTTGCCGCAGAGTGCCATGGAAATATCCAGCTCCTTGCGGATGATTTCGAGCGCCAGCGTGACACCTTCCTTGCCCATGGCGCCGAGGCCATAGAGGAAGGGCCGGCCGATGAAGGTGCCCTTGGCACCGAGGGCTATGGCTTTCAGTACGTCTTGGCCGGAGCGGATGCCTCCGTCCATATGCACCTCGATCCTGTCGCCGACGGCATCGACGATTCTCGGTAGCATGCTGATGGAAGAATGGGCGCCGTCGAGCTGCCGGCCGCCGTGATTGGAGACGATGATGGCGTCGGCGCCGACATCGACGGCCGCTTTTGCATCCTCGACGTCGAGAATGCCTTTGATGATCAACGGGCCGCCCCATTGCTCCTTGATCCAGGCGACATCGCTCCAGGAGAGTTTGGGGTCGAACTGTGAATGCGTCCAGTGTGACAGCGTCGTCATGTCGGAAATATCCTTGGCATGACCGATGATATTGCCGAAGGAGCGGCGCTTGGTCTTCAGCATACCCATGCACCAGCCTGGCCGCGTCGCCATCTGCCAGAGATTTTTCGCCGTCATTTTCGGCGGTGCCGACAATCCGTTGCGGATATCGTTGTGGCGCTGCCCGAGGATCTGCAGGTCGGCCGTCAGCACCAGCGCCGAGCATTTCGCTGCCTTGGCACGCTGGATCAGATTGAGGACGAAATCGCGGTCCTTCATCACATAGAGCTGAAACCAGAAGGGCTGCTTCGTCACCGAGGCGATGTCCTCGATCGAGCAGATGCTCATGGTCGAGAGTGTGAAGGGGATACCGAATTCTTCCGCCGCCCGCGCCGCCAGCATCTCGCCATCGGCGTGCTGCATGCCGGTGAGGCCCGTGGGTGCCAGCGCCACCGGCATCGAGGCTTTCTGACCGACCATGGTGGTTGCCAGCGACCGATCAGACATGTCGACGAGCACGCGCTGACGCAGCTTGATCTTGGCGAAATCAGCCTCGTTTGCGCGGTAGGTCGACTCCGTCCACGATCCGGAATCGGCATATTGGAAGAACATTTTCGGCACGCGCCGCTGCGCAAGCGTTTTCAGTTCGGCGATGGTCAGCGGCGCGGTCATGGCTCTTTGCCTTCTGGATGGTTACATGGAGGTGGGCTGGGATTGCCTCATTGCAGGATCGATTTCATCGACTTTCCAGCAACATAGGTTTCGACGACCGCCCGGTCGTCGCCCATGGTCTGAAGCAGGAACAGCTCTTCGGTAAGGCTCTTCGTCACTTCCATCTTCAGTGCCATGGCTGGCGTTGCCGCTGCATTCAGCACGATGAGGTCGGCTTCCGTGCCAGCATCGAGCGTGCCGATCTTATCGACGAGGGAGAGCGCCTCGGCATTGCCGCGCGTCATGTAATAATAGCTTTCCAGCGGGTTCAGGCGTTCGCCGAGCAGCTGCTGGATCTTGTAAGCCTCGTCCATCGTGCGCAGCATGGAATAGCTGGAGCCGCCGCCGATATCGGTGGCGACACCGATGCGAACGGGTTTCTCGCGGCGGGCCAGCGCCTTCAGCGGGAAGAGGCCGGAGCCGAGGAACAGGTTCGATGTCGGACAATGCACCGCAACCGCGCCAGCCTCGCTCATGGCATCGGCTTCGCGCTCGGAAAGGTGGATCGCATGGCCGAACAGGCTCTTTGGCCCAAGCAGCCCGTAACGCGCATAGATATCGGTATAGTCGATCGCTTCCGGATAGAGCTCGCAGGTAAACGCGATCTCCTCGTGGTTTTCGGAAAGATGCGTCTGAATGTGCAGATCCGGAAACTCGCGAGCAAGCGCCGCGGTCGCTTCCATCTGCGCCGGTGTCGAGGTGATGGCGAAGCGCGGGGTGATCGCGACATGGTTGCGGCCCTTGCCGTGCCAGTCTGCGATCACCTGGCGCGTCTCGTCATAGCCCATTTCGGGCGTATCGAGCAGACCCTGTGGGGCGTGGCGATCCATCATCACCTTGCCGCCGACCATGCGCATGTTGCGACGCATGGCTTCGGCAAAATAGGCGTCGGCGGAGGTCTTGTGCACAGAACAGTAGGCGACGGCCGTCGTTGTGCCGTGGCGGATCATCTCGTCGTAGAAATGCGTGGCGATGCGCTCGGCATGCGCGCTTTCGACGAAGCGGCATTCCTCGGGGAATGTATAGGTGTTCAGCCATTCCAAGAGGTTGGCGGCATAGGAGGCGATCACCTGCATCTGCGGGAAATGCAGGTGCATGTCGATGAAACCCGGCAGGATCAGATGCGGGCGGTGGTCGACTTCGGCGACATCTTCCGGTGCCTGCGCCTTGATATCGGCATAAGGCCCGGTCGCGACGATCATGCCGTTCTCGATCAGCAGGCCGCCGTCGCTTTCGTAAGCGTAGCTGCCCGTATCATCGAGGCTTTGCGGCAGGTGCTTGAAGGAAAGCAGTCGGCCGCGCAGAAGGGTGGTCATTGGCTTTTTTCTCCGATGGAGCTTTCGAACCAGGCGACCAGCAATTTGCGTTCCTCGGGCGTCACTTCGGTGACATTGCCCGGAGGCATGGCATGGCTGCGGCCGGCCTGAATATAGATCTCCCGGGCATGCATAGCGATTTGCTCGTCATTTTCCAGCATTACGCCCTTTGGCGGTCGAACAATCCCCTCATAGACGGGTTCGGCCGAATGACACATGGTGCAGCGCGTCGAAACTATCTCTTTGACGGACGAGAAATGTATATCCGAGGCATATTGCTGGAATGCGGGAGGAATCGCATTGGCCTCCTTCTCCTCGGTCAGCACCTTCGGAACGGTCGAAAGCCACATGATGATAATGAAGAGGACGACGGTAACGATCCAGGTCCAGGTTGGATGACCTTTGCGGGCATGTGTCGTGTTGAACCAGTGACGGATGGTGACCCCCATGAGGAAAACCAGCGCCGCGATCACCCAATTATAGGCCGTGCCGAAAGCCAGCGGATAGTGGTTGGACAGCATGAAGAAGATGACAGGCAGCGTCAGGTAGTTGTTGTGCAGCGAGCGCTGCTTGGCGATACGGCCATATTTAGGGTCGGGCGTGCGGCCGGCAATGAGGTCGGCGACAACGATCTTCTGATTGGGAATGATGATCATGAAGACGTTCGCCGACATGATCGTCGCGGTGAAGGCGCCGAGATGCAGGAAGGCGGCGCGGCCGGTGAAGAGATGCGTGTAGCCCCAGGCCATGAAGACCAGGACGGCATAAAGCACGATCATCAGGCCCCAGGTGTTGTTGCCGAGCGGGGACTTGCAAAGCAGGTCGTAGACGATCCAGCCGCCGGCAAGCGAAGCGAGTGAAAACAGGATCGCGACGGGGACGCTGACATCGAGCACATGCCGGTCGATGAGGAAGAGGTTGGCGCCGCCGTAATAGACGATGCACAGCATCAGGAAGCCGGAAATCCAGGTGAAATAGCTTTCGTATTTGAACCAGGTCAGATGCTCCGGCATCTGCGCGGGAGCCACGAGATATTTCTGGATATGATAAAAGCCGCCGCCGTGGACCTGCCATTCTTCGCCATAGGCGCCGGGCGGAAGATGCGGGCGCTTCACCAGCCCGAGATCGAGCGCGATGAAGTAGAAAGACGAACCGATCCAGGCAATGGCGGTTATGACGTGGAACCAGCGGGCGGCAAAGGCCAGCCATTCCCACGCTATGGCGTATTCATACATTCAGTTCCCCTTTTCTTCCTCCGACTCCGCACCTTGCAAAATGTTGGCGACGGAGGGAAGGGGAGAGTTTACCGCGTTAGCAAAAAGCCACGCTCTTGTCTGGCGTCCGGGGCGCATTAGATCAGATTATGGCAGTTTTTTAATAAAATGCCCTTGGCTGCTTGGAGCGGGCCGTGTCCGCGGTAGCCGTCTATTTTTTCGACGGAGAATTGCCCATGCGAGGTATTCTGGCGTTCGTATTTTTTCTTCTCTCCACAGCCTTCGCCTTTGGGCATGAGGCGCCCTCCGGCTGGTCCTACGACCCCTATTGCTGCAATGGTGACAGCAAGACGGGCGATTGCGAGATGATCCCCTCGCGTACCGTCACCATTGTCCCCGGTGGCTATCGGGTGACGCTCAATCCGGGCGATCATCGCTACATAACCCACGCGCATATCTTCAATCTGCCGCAGCAGAAAACGATGCGTTCTCCCGACGGAGCCTATCATCTCTGTTTGTTTCCGGACGAGAATACGCCGCGCTGTTTTTATGCGCCCGACATGGATTATTGAGCGCTATTCCAGCGGCATGCCGAATTCGCGGAGGAGCCAATCCCTGAAGGCGCGGATTCGCGGCGTATGACGTCTGTTTTCGGGATAAGCGATCCAGTAGTCCGTATTGTCGGACGAAAGAATATCAAAGGGCTGGATCAGCCGGCCGGAAGCCAGATCGTCCGCATAGAACTCCGGGGTCAGGATGGCGACGCCCTGGCCGGCCAATGCTGCGCTCGCCTCGAAGGACTGGGCACCGAGCCTGCTTCGCGGCCGGCCCTGAAGGCCGGGATCGGGAACGCCGGCCTCTTTGAACCATTGCGCCCACCACGGGTCGCCTGCGTCGATAATACGGAGCTTCAGGAGATCGGCCGGTTCATGTATGCCGCCGATAGATTCGGCAAGTGCCGGGCTCAGCATCGGCGTGAAATAGACCTTCATCAAAAGATGGGCGCGCAGTCCCGGCCATTGGCCACGCCCGGCGCGGATGGCGATATCGGAGGGCTCCCGGGCGAAGTCGATGATCGAGCCGGAGGTATCCAGCCGGACCGCGATATTGGGATGCTTGAGCTGAAACGACCCGACATGACGAGCCAGCCATTGCGAGGCGAAGGTGGGCGTCGAGTGAATGCGCAGGGTCGTTTCGGCATCGCCACTGATCGAGGCCATGGCCTCCTGCAACAGGGCAAAGGCTTCAGCCACTTTCGGCGCGAGCTGTTCTCCGGCTTCGGTCAATAGGATCTGCCGCGGACGACGCAGGAATAGCGGCTCCCCCACCGTCTCCTCCAGTAGCTTGATCTGATAGCTGACCGCCGTCTGCGTCATGCCAAGCTCTTCGCCGGCGCGGGTGAAACTGCCGAGCCGGGCGGCGGCTTCGAAAACGCGCAAGGCATTCAGCGGGAAGCGCTTGGACTGCTTCATGGATAAGTTCTCTTTATGTATGCAGACGATAGTTCGATTGGAATTTCAGCATTTTTCGCGCCAGACTGCAATTTACATCGTTGATGGAATTGAGGTGTTGTCATGGACTGTTATGTGATCGAGCCGGTGGAGGCAGCCAAGCCCGCGCTTGTGGCGCGTCTTCTGGAGCCGCTGATGCAGGTCTTCCTGAAGCACGGCGAACCGTCACCGCATCTAGACCTCGATGAGATGCCGGACCGGCTGAAGCGCGACCTTGGATTTCTGGATGGGCGTGAGCCGCGTTATGACGATAGGTCGCTGCTGTAGGTGGTGAGAACCGTCGAGGGGTTGGGTCATGAATTGAGACCCTTCATGTATGTGGAGAATGAGTGCTCCCCTCTGTCCTTGTCGGGACATCTCCCTCACAAGGGAGAGATGGGTAACCCGCAGCTTTCTTCGGATATCAAACGAAGATAGTATCTGTGGAAACGACAGTGGCATGTTCTGTTAGGTGGAGCGACAACCCCCCAACAATCTCCCCCCTTGTGGGAGAGATGTCAGCGAAGCTGACAGGGAGCTTCGTCAAATGCAGTCCTCTCGTTTGGCAGGACGACAATCACATCTCCTTCAGCCGCTCCACCGCCATCAGTACCCGTTCCGGTGTTGCCGGCGCATCGAGGCGGGGGCAGACGCGGTAATCCGCGACGCTGGCGACCGCCATCGATAGGGCCTCGAGCACGGATATGCTCAGCATGAAGGGCGGCTCGCCCACGGCCTTCGAGCGGCCGATGGTCGCCTCCGTGTTTTCCGACCATTCCGCAAGGCGGACGTTGAAGATTTTCGGGCGGTCGGAGGCGAGGGGGATCTTGTAGGTGGAGGGCGCATGGGTGCGCAGTCGGCCCTTGGCATCCCACCAGAGCTCCTCGGTCGTCAGCCAGCCCATGCCCTGCACGAAGGCACCTTCGACCTGGCCGATGTCGATCGCCGGATTAAGTGAGCGACCCACGTCGTGAAGGATGTCGGTGCGGTCGATCAGATATTCGCCCGTCAGCGTATCGATCGACACTTCCGAGCAGGCGGCGCCATAGGAAAAGTAGTAGAATGGCGTGCCGCGGCCGGCCTTGCGGTCCCAATGGATCTTTGGCGTCTTGTAGAAGCCGGCGGCCGAGAGCTGGACGCGGGCGAAATAGGCCTGCTTGACGAAATCGGGGAAGGGGATTTCTACCTCGCCGACGCGTATGCGGTTGGGAAGGAACTGCACTTCTTCCGCGCCCACGCCCCATTTCTCGGCTGCGAAGGTGATGAGCCTTTCCTTGATTTGGCGAGCAGCGTCATAGGCTGCCATGCCGTTCAGGTCGGAGCCGGATGAGGCGGCCGTCGCCGATGTATTCGGCACCTTGCCTGTTGTTGTCGCTGTGATCTTCACCCGGTCGATATCGACCTGGAAACTGTCGGCCAGAACCTGCGCCACCTTCGTATAGAGGCCTTGGCCCATTTCGGTGCCGCCATGGTTCAGGTGAATGGAGCCATCCTGATAGATGTGCACCAGCGCGCCGGCCTGGTTGAAGGCGGTCATGGTGAAGGAGATGCCGAATTTCACCGGCGTCAGCGCGATGCCCTTGCGGATGAACCGGCTGGAGCGGTTGAATTCGATGATCGCCTTGCGCCGCGCCTGGTAGTCGGAGCTCTGTTCGAGCTCGTCGACGACGCGGTTGATGATGTTATCCGTGACCTCCTGATGATAGGGGGTCAGTGTCCGGCCGGAGCCCGGCTGGCCGTAGAAATTGGCACGGCGGATTTCGAGTGGATCCTTGCCGAGCGCGTAGGCGATCTCCTCGATTATGCGCTCGCCACCAACCATGCCCTGTGGGCCTCCAAAGCCACGGAAGGCGGTGTTGGAGACGGTATGCGTCTTCAGCGGCTTCGAGACCAGATGCACATGCGGGTAGAAATAGCTGGAATCCGCATGGAACAGCGCGCGGTCGGTCACCGGGCCGGAAAGATCGGAGGAGAAGCCGCAGCGCGCGGCATAGGTGGCGTCGACGGCGTGGATGCGGCCTTCGTCGTCGAAGCCGACCTCGTAATCCACGAGGAAGTCGTGCCGCTTGCCGGTCGCGCTCATGTCTTCGTCGCGGTCGGGCCGGAATTTAACGGCGCGGCCGAGCTTCTTGGCCGCGACGGCGGCAAGAGCCGCAAACTGGTTGCCCTGCGTTTCCTTGCCGCCGAAGCCGCCGCCCATGCGGCGCACATTGACGGTGACGGCATTGGACGGGATGCCGAGAACGTGGCCGACGATATGCTGGATTTCGCTCGGATGCTGCGTCGAAGACCAGACGGCGACTTCGTCGTCCTCACCGGGGATCGCCATAGCGATGTGGCTTTCGAGATAGAAGTGCTCCTGTCCGCCGATGCGCATCTGCGCCTTGATGCGGTGCTTGGCGTTGGCCATTTCGGTTTCCGGCTCGCCGCGCTTCAGCGTCATCGGTTCGTAGACGAGCGGTGCGCCATTGGCGAGCGCGCCGTCGATATCGCTCCAATGCGGCAGGTCGCGATAGTCGATCTTGGCAAGGCGGGCAGCACGGCGGGCGGCATCGCGGGTTTCGGCGATGACGGCGAAGATCGGCTGCCGGTGGAATTCGACTTTCGTCTCGGCAAGCAGCGGTTCGTCATGCATGCCGTTGGAGCTGGTGTCGTTGACGCCGGGAATGTCGGCGCCGGTGAAGACCCAGACGACACCCGGATAGGCTTTGACGGCCGAGAGATCGATGCCGGTGATCTCGGCATGCGCGCGATCGGAAAGGCCCAGCGCGCCATGCAGCAGCCCGGCCGGTTCGGGAATGTCATCAATATAATCGGCGGCTCCGGTGACGTGCTTATGTGCGGAGTCATGGCGTAACGAGCCGTGCATCGAGCCGTTGATGAGGACCTTGGCTTCTTCGAACGTAGACTTGTCCATAGCTCAGACCTCCGCCGTCGCGAAACGCTTCAATTCCTGCGGTGCGCCTGATGTCTCAAGATAGAAGCGGATGAGAAGATTCTTGGCGGTCAGCTGGCGGTATTCGGCGGAGGCACGCCAATCGGTGAGCGGCGTGTAGTCGCTGTCGAAGGCATCGCGTGCGGCCATGACGGTTGCCTCACTCCAGGGTTTGCCGATCAATTCCGCCTCGACCGTGCGAGCGCGCTTCGGCGTACCGGCCATGCCGCCGAAGGCGATACGGATATCTTCGACATTGCCGGCGGCGTCCAGTGACAGATGGAAGGCGCCGCAGGCAGCCGAAATATCCTCGTCGCGGCGCTTGGAGATCTTGTAGACGACGAAATGCGTACCCTTGGCCGGATAGGGTACGAAGATGCTCTCGACGAACTCACCGGGATGCCGGTCCTGCTTGCCGTAATCGATGAAGAAATCTTCGAGCGGCAGGCTGCGTGTGCCCGCTGTCGAGCGGAGTTTCACCGTTGCGCCGAGCGCGATCAGCGGCGGCGGCGTGTCGCCGATCGGCGAGCCGTTGGCGATATTGCCGCCGATGGTGCCCATGTTGCGCACTTGCTCGCCGCCGATGCGGTTGATGAGGTTGGCAAAGGCCGGGATCTTTTCGCCGATCACAGCAAAAGCGCGGCTGTAGGTGACGCCGGCGCCGATACCAAGCCCATCGTCTTCGACGACGATTTTCTGCAGATCGGTCAGATGATTGATAAAGACGACCGGGTTCAGCCGGCGCATCTGCTTGGTGACCCATAGGCCGACATCGGTTGAGCCGGCGACGACGGTCGCCGTCGGCTCGTCGGCAAGCACCTGTGCCAGCGCCGAGACGGAGCCGGGCACGATGAGGCGATCCTCACCATCGGCAATCTCGATGGTATCGCCACCCTGCATCGCCCAGAGGCGGGCGATGATATCGGCCCTGGTCTTTTCGAGTGGATCGAAGAGAGCGCTCGGCCGCTTCTGGCTGACCTGTTCGGCCGCCTTGACGATCGGCTCGTAGCCCGTACACCGACAGAGGTTGCCCTGCAGCGATTTTTCGATCTGCTCCCGGCTCGGTTTTTCCGTCGTCAGCCAGAGACCATAGAGCGACATGACGAAACCCGGCGTGCAGAAGCCGCATTGCGAGCCGTGGCAATCGACCATGGCCTGCTGGACCGGGTGAAGCGTGCCGTTCTGGGCGGCGAGATGTTCGACGGTGACGACGTGGGTCGCATGCAGCGAGCCGACGAAGCGGATGCAGGCGTTGACGGATTCATAGTGCAGCCCGCCATCGATCAAACGTCCCACAAGCACCGTGCAGGCGCCGCAGTCGCCTTCCGCACATCCTTCCTTCGTGCCCGTCAGTCTCCAGTTGAGACGCAGGAAGTCGAGCAGCGTCTCGGTAGGGCGCAGGCTGGATAGAATGATATCCTCGCCGTTGAGGATAAAGCGGATGCTGTCGCTCATGTCGTTCCCGTTTATGATGTCTTGGCCGGGGCCGGATGCGCGAACGAATCCGGCCCTAACCGCAAATGGTTATTCCGCGGTCCAGCCACCGTCAATCGAGACGTGTGTGCCGGTGACCTGACGTGCCTCGTCGCTGGCAAGGTAGAGCGACAGGGCGCCGATCTCCTCGGCCTTGACGAATTCGTGCGTCGGCTGGGCCTTGAGGATGACTTCGTTCTTGACCTGCTCCTCGGTCATGCCGCGGGCCTTGGCGGTGTCCGGGATCTGCTTCTCGACAAGCGGGGTCAGGACGTAGCCGGGGCAAATGGCGTTCACCGTCACGCCGAACTCGGCAAGCTCGAGCGCTGCGGTCTTGGTCAAGCCCAATATACCATGTTTTGCCGCGACATAGGCGGATTTGAAGGGTGAGGCGACTAAGCCATGCGCCGAAGCGATGTTGATGATGCGACCGTATTTCCTAGCCTTCATCAGCGGAATGGCGGCGCGGATGGTGTGGAAGGAGCTGGAGAGATTGATCGCGATGATCTGATCCCACTTCTCGATCGGGAAATCCTCGATCTTCTCGACGTGCTGGATGCCGGCATTGTTGACGAGAACATCGACGCTGCCGAAGGTGGAGTTGGCAGTCGCGATGAGATCGGCGATCTCGGCAGGCTTCGTCATGTCGGCCGGATGATAGATCACCTTGCCGCCGCCGGAGGCTTCGAGCTTCGTCTTGATCGCATCGATTTCTTCGGGCTTTCCGAAGCCGTTGATGACGACGTTATCGCCCTTGGCGGCGAAGGCGGCCGCGATGGCGAGGCCGATACCGCTTGTGGAACCGGTGACGACAACTGTTCTTGCCATGATCATCTCCTTGGACAGCGCAGCTTCCTGCTGCAGTGCAAAACGATCTCAGCCTAGTCCCAAACCTCCGGATATGGCAATCGCAATGCTGGTGGCCCTTCGGCCATGATGCTGTGAATCGAAAAGTATATCCTTTAGCGAAAAAATTTCGTTTTGCTTTCTTTTCACATTCGTTTTGCTCGCGTATCTGTTGTTTCGGGACGCAACAGGCGGGAGGAGTGCATGAGCGGTTATGTCTTGGCGATCGATCAGGGAACGACGTCGACACGGGCTATCGTTTTCGACGGCAAGATGAAGGTTGCCGGTGTCGGGCAGAAGGAATTCACTCAGCATTATCCGAAGCCGGGCTGGGTAGAGCACGATCCGGAGGAAATCTGGTCCTCTGTCCTCGTCACCGTCCGCAAGGCGATCGAGGCTGCCGGCATCACCGCCAAGGATATTGCAGCCCTCGGCATCACAAATCAGCGCGAGACGGTCGTCGTGTGGGATCGCGAGACCGACAAGCCGATCCACAATGCCATTGTCTGGCAGGATCGTCGCACGGCGAGCTATTGCGAGAAACTGAAGCGGCAGGACCTGGAAAAGCTCTTCAGGCGTCGCACCGGCCTGCTGCTCGATCCCTATTTTTCCGGCACCAAACTCTCCTGGCTGCTCTCCAACGTGAAAGATGCGCGTGCCCTTGCCGCCAAAGGCAAGCTGTGCTTCGGCACCATCGATAGCTTCCTGATCTGGCGGCTGACTGGCGGCAAGAGCTTCGTCACCGATGCGACCAATGCCTCGCGGACGCTGATGTACAATATCGGTGCGAACGAATGGGACGAGGAGCTATTGGATATCCTGCGCGTTCCCGCAGCCATGCTGCCTGAAGTGAAGGACTGTGCCGCCGATTTCGGCGTCACGGATGCCACGCATTTCGGCGCGGAGATCCCGATCCTCGGCGTTGCCGGCGACCAACAGGCGGCGACGATCGGCCAGGCCTGCTTCGAACGCGGCATGATGAAATCCACCTACGGCACCGGCTGCTTCGCACTGCTCAACACCGGCGCTGACATGGTGCGGTCGAAAAACCGCCTGCTGACCACCATCGCCTATCGGCTGAATGGCGAGACGACCTATGCGCTCGAAGGCTCGATCTTCATTGCGGGCGCTGCGGTACAATGGCTGCGCGATGGTCTGAAGGCCATCCAGCGCGCTTCGGATTCCGGCGAGCTGGCGGCCAAGGCCGATCCGCTGCAGGAGGTTTATCTGGTGCCGGCCTTCACCGGCCTCGGGGCGCCGCATTGGGATCCGGATGCACGTGGAGCGATTTTCGGACTGACGCGCAATACCGGACCTGAGGAGATCGTTCGGGCGGCGCTGGAAGCCGTCTGCTATCAGTCGCGCGACCTACTGGATGCTATGCATAAGGATTGGCGCAATGGCAACGGGCAGGAGACGGTGCTGCGCGTCGATGGCGGCATGGTCGCTTCCGACTGGACGATGCAGCGGCTTGCCGATCTCCTGAATGCACCGGTCGACCGCCCGACGATCCTCGAAACGACCGCACTGGGCGCTGCCTGGCTTGCTGGCAGCCGGGCCGAGGTCTGGCCGGATCGCGCCGGCTTCGCCAAGGCCTGGGCACGCGACAGGCGTTTCGAGCCCAGCATGGATGACAAGACCCGAAACGCGAAGCTCAAAGGCTGGAAGAACGCGGTCTCGCGCACCTTGAGTACACGGCAGGGGTGATCGGCCCTCATCGGCTGCTCACCCCAGGTTATGTCGTGTAAGATTTCTTTATTTTGCTTATATAAGTGCGCGCAGCGATACTCGCCTTGTTCGTGGCGCGGGGAGGATTCCGGGCCGCATTTCGCCGGACCGCGCCTTTTGAGGGCGGACGCCTTCTCAAGAGACGATAAAGCGAATAATGGCTGCTCAATTTTCTGAACTGAAAAAACATTACTACCGGCAGATCAAATATCATCTGACCCGGCCGAAGCCACCGATGCTGGCCGAGCGGTTCGATGGGCCTGTTCTCGTCGTCGGCTCGGCGCCGATTTCGAACAGGCCGGTGGATTTCGATGAGAGCTTCAAGGTCATCACCATCAACGGTTCGCAGACTGTGACGAAGGGCTGGGGGATCGAGGCGCCCGATGTGACGCTCGTCCAGTTCAACCAGATCGAAGGCACCAACACCAATGCCGTCGAGGTGCGACGGGTTCTGAACGGCGAACGGACCAAGATGCTCTACGTTCTGCTCTGGCGGAAAGAGCGCGAGCGGCTGGAAGAGGGTCTGCGGAGGTTCAACTATAGCTACGACAAGCTGGAGATCGTCGATCGCTACAAGCGCATGGCACTGCTCGACCGGGTCGGCGGGGTGAAGTGCAGCGAACTCGGCGCCGACGACAAATGCTCGAACGGCATCAATGCCGTGCTCTTCGCGATCTATAACGGCGCCACCGAAGTGATCATCACCGGCATCAATCCCGATTCAGGCGGGCATGTCTATAATCAGGAAAATCTCGCCCGGCTGCACGTCCGCAAGGACCGCGAGGTTCTCGAACGGCTTTTGGAACGCGGCTATCCGGTGTTCACAAGTGATCCGGTCGTGTCGCAATCCATCGGCCTGCCGTTATGGGCAGGCAAGGCGAAGGCCGGCCGGACAGTTGAAGCCGATGCCAAGGGCAAGCGACCGGCACCGATAACGGCTGAGGCCGTCATCAATTCTTGAGCTAAGGATCCGCCAACGGTCAATCTGCGGCTGACGCTGGTCGTGATTCCGTGCCAAGATCGCTCCATGGAATCACGCAGCCATTCAGACGCCGATCTGATACCGATGCCGCCGCCCTTGCGGCCGGGCGACAAGGTGCGCTTTGTATCCCCAGCAAGCCCGCCCGACAGGGATATGGTTCTGAGAAACGCCGAAATCCTGAAGGGTTGGGGGCTCACCGTCGATTTCGGTGAGTATGCCTTCCGCAAGTGGAATTATCTTGCTGGCACGGACGAAGAGCGGCTGTCGGATCTCAACGCCGCACTTCGCGATCCCAATGTGCGGGCGATCTTCACCACTCGCGGCGGCAAGGGATCTTATCGCATCGCCGATCAACTGGATTTTGCCGCAGCGCGGCGTGATCCGAAATTTCTTATCGGCTTCAGTGACATCACCGCATTGCATTTGAGCCTGCTGAGACATTGCCACCAGGTCGGTATTCACGGCGCATTTTCCATCGGGCCGAGCGAAGATGGTGTCAGCTCTTATACGCGCGAATCGATGCGTCGAGCGCTGATGACAACCGAGGACATCGTTATCGGCTCGCGCCCGGAAGAGCCGACCTCGAGGCTAACAACAGACGGTATGGCTAAGGGCCGGCTGATCGGCGGCAACCTCGATATGGTGGCAGCATCGGCCGGCTGGGCGCTGCCGGATATGCACGGTGCCATCCTGCTGCTTGAGGCCATCGGTCTGTATCCTGGTCAGGTGGACCGGCAGATGACCATGCTGCGCAAGGCGGGGCATCTGGATGGTTTGGCAGGGGTCGCTATTGGCCAGTTTACTGACTTCGAGTTCGACCGCCCTTATTCGGTGATCGACATCCTGCGTGAACATCTGACCGAACTGAAAGTGCCGATCCTCGGCGGCCTGCCGCTCGGGCATGGCGATAGCCCGGCAAGCGTTTTTATCGGCGCTATGGCGGAGCTTGATGCGAAGGCCGGTATGCTGGCGATCCGGCGTGGGAACATCTGAGGTCATCTTCGATATTTTTTGACGCAGCCTGTCGGAGCAGGTGATATTCCTTCGTCTTTAAAGGGTGAAGGGAATCTCAATGCTTTACGCGATCCTATGCTACAACGACGAAGACACCGTGTTTGCCTGGTCCAAGGAGCAGGAAGACGCCACGATGGCACGGTTGATTGCCGTACAGGAACCACTGCGGGAGGCTGGAAAGCTCGGCCCCGTAGCACGGTTGATGCCGACGACGGCGGCAACGACCCTGCGCAAGGGCAAGAACGAACCGATCGTGATCGACGGTCCCTTCGCGGAAACGAAGGAGCAGTTGCTCGGTTTCTACGTCGTCGATTTCGAAACTTTAGACGAAGCCATCGGTTTTTCGAAGGAGCTTGCCGCGGCCAATCCCGGCGTCGGCTCCTATGAAATCCGTCCGCTTTACGTCTTCCGGCCGGGAGCCGTTACAACATGACCGACATTGCCTGGATCGACATTGCGCTTACCAACGCCCGACCCCAGGTGATGGGCGCGCTTTTGCGCTATTTCCGCAATCTCGACACCGCCGAGGAGGCCTTTCAGGAGGCCTGCCTCAGGGCCTTGAAAACCTGGCCCGACAAGGGGCCGCCGCGCGACCCCGTCGCCTGGCTGATCTTCGTCGGCCGCAACAGCGGCATAGATACGGTGCGCAAGCAGGCGAAATTGCAGAGCCTGCCGGACGAGGAGGCGATCTCCGATACGAGCGATGTGGAGAGCGATCTGGCGGAGCGGCTCGATGGGTCGGGCTATCGTGATGACATCCTTCGGCTGCTGTTCATCTGCTGCCATCCGGATTTGCCGGCGACGCAACAGATCGCGCTGGCATTGCGCATCGTTTCCGGCCTTTCGGTGCAGCAGATCGCTCGCGCCTTCCTGGTCAGCGAGAGCGCGATGGAGCAGCGCATTACAAGAGCCAAGGCGCGTGTCGCTGCGGCTGGCGTTCCCTTCGAAACACCGGGTGCGGTCGAGCGGAGCGAGAGGCTGGCGCTCGTCAGCGCCATGATCTACCTGATCTACAACGAAGGCTATTCGGCCGGCGGAACCCATCGCGAGGCGGCCGCTTTTGCCGACGAAGCGATCCGGCTTGGCCGGTTGCTGTTGCGAATCTTTCCCTCCGAGCCGGAAACCATGGCGCTACTGGCACTGATGCTCCTGCAGCAATCGCGGAAGGATGCCCGGTTCGATGCCAATGGACAGATCATCCTTCTGGAAGATCAGGATCGTTCGCTCTGGGATCGGACGCTGATCGACGAGGCGCTGGCGCTGCTGGACAAAGCGATCCGCCATCGGCGGCCCGGCCCCTACCAAGTGCAGGCGGCGATCGCAGCGCTGCACTCGAGAGCGAAGCGCGCGGCCGATACGGATTGGGAGGAGATCGACCTTCTCTATCAGATGCTGGAGCGGCTGACGCCGTCACCCGTCGTCACACTCAACCGCTCGGTCGCGCTCTCGAAGCTCAAGGGGCCGGAGGCGGCTCTGGCATTGATTGCGACGCTGGAAGCACAGCTCGACAGCTATTTCTATTTTCATGGTGTGAGAGGTGGTCTGCTTGCGCAGCTCGGTCGCGCGCAAGAGGCTCGTGTCGCTTTCGACAGAGCCATAGCGCTCGCCCGCTCCCCCGCCGAAGCAGCCCATATTCGTTATCAGCTCGATCGTCTGAGCGCGGATGCTTTTGCGACTGCAAAATAATCGAAAAACCTGTGTCTTCGCTGTCGGGAAATGACCATCTCGAACGTCATTCGTGTATGGGCCGAGCAGGCCGCGTCAAACAATAAAGAGGAGCAAGATATGACTGAACAGAGCCAACGCCACGAGCTTTCCCTGACCCGCGTCATCGACGCACCACGAGACAAGATCTTCCGTTGCTGGACCGAAGTGGAGCTCTTGAAACAATGGTTCGCACCGCTGCCATGGACGATATCGGCAGCCAGCGTCGACGCTCGTGCCGGAGGCTCAAGCTCGATCACCATGCGCAGCCCAGAAGGCGAGGATTATCCGGGCAACGGCGTCTATCTGGAAGTGGTGCCGAATGAGCGGCTCGTCTTCACAGATGCCTTCACCAGCGCCTGGGTGCCGTCGGCCAAGCCTTTCATGGTGGTGACGATCCAGCTCGACGAGCTCGACAGTGGTAAGACCCGTTATACCGCCACGGTGCGGCATTGGTCCGCGGAGGATCGCGAGGCGCATGAGAAGATGGGCTTTCATCAGGGATGGGGTCAGTGCGCCGAGCAGCTCGCAGCACTGGCAGCCAAGATCTGAATTTCCGATAGAATTCCGGGGGATGTGACAATGTCTTATGCTGCTGATTCATCTTTGCCTTCGGTCACGCGCGCGCAGCGCGTGACCGGTATGATCCTGAGCGGACTGGTCATCGCCTTCCTGCTGTTCGATGGCGCGATCAAGCTTGTTCCGCTTTCGGTCGTCACCGAGACGATGGCGGGGCTTGGTTATTCTGCCGATCCGGCACTTGCGCGGCTGCTCGGCATCATCACGCTCGGCTGCGCCATTCTCTATGCGATCCCGAGGACGTCCGTCCTCGGCGCCATCCTGCTGACGGGTCTGCTCGGTGGGGCGATCGCGACGCATCTGAGAGTCGGCAGCCCGATCTTCTCGCATCTGCTGTTCGGCGTTTATCTTGGAGTGATCGCCTGGGGCGGACTTTATCTTCGTTATGAAGCGGTTCGGAAAATGATTCCGTTCTTTCAGCGAAGCTTTTGATTTTGGATTCGATTTGATAAGGCTCGCTCCTCAATAAGGACGGAGCGAGCCATGCCGCAAGTGATCATCGCGCCGGTCAGGCAATCGGATGCGGACGAGCTGATCGCCGCCAATATCGCGAGCCGCGCGCACCATGTGCCCTGGGCCTATCCCTTCCTTGATCGTGACGGTTTCGACGCGTGGTTCGGTCAGACGGTGACGGGGCCGAACATCGGGCTGGTGGCGCGCGACCCCGGTTCGGGCGGCATCGTCGGTGTCGTCAATATCAGCCAGATGGTCTGGGGAGGTTTTCGCAGCGCCTTTCTCGGCTATCACGGCATGGTGGGTTTCGCCGGTCAGGGGTTCATGACTGAAGCGGTTCGTCTGGCCGTCGCGCACGCCTTCGATGCCGTGGGCCTGCATCGCGTGGAGGCCAATATCCAGCCGGGCAACCATGCGTCCATTGCGCTGGTCAAACGGCTCGGCTTCCGCAAGGAAGGGTTCTCGCCCAAATATTTGAAAATCGGCGGCGTCTGGTGCGATCATGAACGCTGGGCATTGCTCGCGGACGATCCTCGTTCCTGACCCTTTCGGATTTCGAAAGCTGCGCTATCTGGCGGAAAACCTCACAAAGACATTGACTGTGCGGAGGGAAGGGGCGAAAGCGACCTTGAGCCTCTCGCCGCACGTTGCCGAGAGTGCGAGGGGTGCCGGAAGCCGTAGATGATCGTTTCGACCGAAGAAGAACTGACCAAACTAAAAGATATCGGCCGCATCTGCGCCAACGCGCTGCAGGCCATGGCCGCGGCACTGGAGCCGGGTATTACGACGCTGGAACTCGACGCGATCGGCCGCAAGGTGCTGGAAGATGCCGGCGCGCAATCGGCGCCGGAACTGGTCTACAAGTTCCCCGGCGCGACCTGCATCAGCGTCAACGAGGAAGTGGCTCATGGCATTCCAGGCCCACGTGTTATCAAGGCGGGAGATCTGGTCAATCTCGATGTATCGGCCGAGAAGGATGGTTTCTTCTCCGATACCGGCGCTTCCTTTACCGTGCCGCCGGTCAAGCCGAAGATCGAGCGCCTCTGCCGCGACGGCAAGAGGGCGCTTTGGGTCGGTCTCAACCAGGTGAAAAGCGGCGCGCCGCTTGCGAAGATCGGGCAGGCCGTCGGCGCCTTCGCGCAGAAGAACCGCTATACTTTGATTGCCAATCTCGCCAGTCATGGCATCGGTCGCTCGCTGCACGAAGAGCCCGCCGAGGTTTCCACCTGGGCGGACCCTTCCGAGACCCGGATCATGGAGGATGGCCTGGTTTTTACGGTCGAGCCATTTCTGTCGCTCGGTGCAACCTGGGCAGAGGGCGGCGACGACGCCTGGACGCTCTATGCCGATCCCCAGGCTCCCACCGTCCAGTACGAACACACGATCATCGCTACCCGCAACGGGCCGGTCATCCTGACATTGCCGGACGCATGAAGCATGTCGTTATCGCAAAACCGCTACGCAGTTTTGCGCGACATGCCGTAGCTCAATCGCCAGCCTTTGGGCTGTCCTCGTCCTTCGTTTCGCCGCGGATGATATCGGCGGCGGCGCGCTCGAGGATTGCCGCGATGCGTGCGCCTTCGGCCTTGCTCCATGGGAACTTCGAGCGAAGCGCGGAACGCAGTAGGTGGCGGGCGCGATGCACATCGCCGCTGCCATGGCGGTCGAACGGATTGTCACGGCCATCCTCGTCTTCACCGCCGAAAACCTCGCGGACGCGGGCCATTTTCTCGCCGATGGACGTGAGCTTGGCGAGCGTCACTTCGACCAGATCACGGTTGTCGTCGACGCGCTTCTGGCCGCTTTCGGTGATGCGGTAGAGCTTTTTCGTGCCGCTCACCTCGACTTCGGCCTGGCCGGTCTCTTCGAGATAAGTCAGCGCCGGGTAGATGACGCCCGGGCTCGGTACATAAAAGCCTCCGGAGCGCTCCTCGAAGGTCTTGATCAGCTCATAGCCGTGACGCGGCTGCTCGGAGAGCAAAGCGAGGATGATGAGCTGCAGGTCGGCCGCATCGAACTTGCGGCCGGTGCGAAACCCGCCGCCGAACATGCCGCCCTTGAAGCCTCTCATGAAGTCTCTCCTGTGCTCGCCGCGCGATTCACGGCCTCGACCGTGTCGTAGGATATATGCCTCGACGATGTCAAAGCCATCTCCGAACATGTGACGATCTCTAAAACCTCTCATATCGTTTCTCCTTGAAGGGTGAGAGTTTATATCGTTAGTCATGTCGTAAGATATATATCGTAAGATAGTTTTCTGCAAGAGGCGAGCTGCGAGATGGGACGATCGCTTGCTGGTTATCATTCAAAAGCGGGAGAGAGTTCATCCAATGGGTGAAAATCCGTTGCTGAACAACTGCATCACGATCGTGGGATAAGCGATTACATCTATGTAAGAATATGTCTTGGCCGGTTGCCGCTCTTGGCGAACTGTCCTAGGCTCGCCACAAATTAACGTCATTTGCGGTTCCAGTCTGAACCCGATCAAGGAAGCCTATCCACCGTGTTCCACTCCTTCTTTCCGCAGCCGAAACCTTTCTTCACGTCAATGGTGGTCTGGACGCTTGCCTGCATTGCGGCCTGGTATCTGTTCTTTTCGGACCTGGGGACACGGCTAGGTTTCGTGTTGCCTGGTGAAGGAAAGGAGCCATACGATCTCAGCTATTTTCTGCTGTGGGGAAATCTCTGGTTTTACGGATTCTTTCTTGCCTGCATCGTTATCTTCTGTGGTGCTTGGCACATTCGCGCCTGGAGCCACCCCTGGAAGATTTGGTCGCTTTGGGGTTCTGCGCTCATCATCCTGGTTACCTATTTCGGTGTTCAGGTCACCGTAGTTATCAACAATTTTCGCCGCCCCTTCGGCGATCTGCTACAGGCTGCACTCACGAAGCAGCCGGGTGTGACGACTGACAGTTTCTATTCGTTGATGATCATCTTTGCGCAGATCGCGTTCCTCAGCATGTTCGTCTCGATTCTGACGGATTTCTTTACGAGCCACTACATCTTCCGCTGGCGGACGGCGATGAACGACTTCTACATGTCGAAGTGGGAGAAGCTTCGCCATATCGAGGGTGCCTCGCAGCGTGTGCAGGAAGACACAATGCGCTTTTCCAGTGTGCTGGAAGGCCTCGGCATCAGTCTCATCAATTCCGTTATGACGCTGATTGTGTTCCTGCCAATTCTGCTTGCGCTTTCGACCTACGTAACGGAGCTGCCGATTATTGGCAAAATTCCGCATTCACTTTTCTGGCTGGCGCTTTTCTGGTCGATCTTTGGCACCGTTCTACTGGCGGTCGCTGGCATCAAGCTTCCTGGGCTGAATTTCAAGAACCAGCGCGTAGAGGCGGCTTATCGCAAGGAGCTTGTCTATGGTGAGGATCACGAAGAGCGGGCACAGCCCACGACGGTGAAGGAGCTTTTCGCCAACGTTCGGCGCAATTATTTCCGCATCTACTTCCACTACGTTTATTTCAACGTCGCGCGCTATTTCTATCTGCAGGCCGATACGATGTTCGTATTGTTCATGCTGGTGCCGACCTTCGTTGCCGGTGCGATCACATACGGTATATATCAGCAGATCGCGACTGCCTTCGGTCAGGTCAGCAATTCCTTCCAATACCTCGTCAATTCTTGGACGACGATCATCGAGCTTCTGTCGATTCACAAGCGTCTGAAGGCTTTCGAGGCAGCGATCGACGATGAGCCGTTACCGAAGATCGATCAAACCTATCTGGAACGCGAAGCGGGCGTCATCCACGCCGACGGCTGATGAGAAGGCTCCGTAGACTTTTCGTTGGTTAGAATATTCGGGCCATCCTCGCCTCCGACAAGCTCAGGGTGAGGATGGAGCGCATTGTTGCGTGAAGCCAATTCAATATTCAGCCTTCTGCAGGAGGCGTCCTCATGGTGAGGCCGCCTGAAAGGCCGTCTCGAACCACGAGGGCTTCGTTCGACCGCTCCTCACCCCTGCTGCGGCTTGCCACGCGCCGCAATCAATGGAATCGCTTCGGAATAGCTGACGCAGGCAACATCCTGCTTGTGGCAGACATCGCTGACGAAGCGGTCGAGGGCGCGCCAATAGGCGCCGTCATTCATTTCGACGAAATGGAAACCGAGCTGCAGCGGAATGCGCTCACCGTCATATTGCTTGTTGAAGGCGGCTTCGAAGGCATCGAAGGTGCGGTCTTCATAGGTCTTGGCATTGGCCTTGTCTTCTACGCCCTTGGAGTGGCGGACATAGAGATTGTAGTCCATGCCGATGACCAGGCGATGTTCGGGACCTTCGGGGATCAATGGCAGACCGAAGCGATAGATGCCGTCGACCACCTGTGGCAGGGCAGGTCCCTTGGTGACCAGGCTTGCATCATAGTGGAAACCCATCTCCTTTTCCGCTGGCACGAGGCCATCGCTGGTGGAGAGATAGGGCGCGCGAAATCCCTTGACGTCGTTCGTCGCGAAATCTTCCCAACCCTGGGGCTCCTTGTCGGCAAGGCCGACATTCTTCCAGGCGTCGCGAAGCGCGATCCGCGCATTCATGAATTCCTGTTTCCAATCGGCAGCGCTCCAGCCTTTGCCGTCAAAATGGCCGCAGGCATGACTTGAGATGTCGTGGCCTTCCTGATGCGCCCCCCAGATATTGGCGATGCGCGTGCGGACATCATCCTCGCTCTTGGCGAAGCCGACATTCGATTTGCCCGGCCGCTGCTTTGGCCCCTGATAGGCCTTGGCCTGCGTCTTGTTCATCAGGAAAGTGCAGGACAGAAAGTAGGTGAAATGCGCGCCATTGCGCGAAGCGATCTCGCGGCTCTTGGTCCAGAGCGCATTGTCATGAGCACCATCGAAGGAGATCATGACGAGTTGCTTGGGCTTGTCATCGGCCTGGGCGGCGACGGGGAGCCCTAAGGAAATGGCGACGGAGAGACAGGTAGCAAAGCGAAACATGGGTACCGAATATTGATTGCGTCGAGCACGGCTTGCCAGGAATCGTCCAGCGATATCGGATAGCGCGCTCAGGATCGCTTCCTTCCTTTCGCGCAATTGCGGCGAAGCTGCGGTGATGCTGGCATTTTTTTGCGGCAGCCGATAAGGATGTGACTACAAGACCATAAAGGATTTCATCCATGGCATTGCTCGTTCTCGGCATTGTTCTCTTTCTCGGCCTCCATCTGGTCCGTGTTGTTGCCCCCGGCCTCAGAAGCTCGATGATCGCGCGTTTGGGTGAGGGCGGTTGGAAGGGTGCCTATTCGATTGCCAGCATCGTGGCGCTGGTCATTCTGATCTACGGTTTCGGTCAGGCGCGCGACATGACCCCGATCTGGACGCCGCCGTTCTGGATGAGCCACATCACCATCCTGCTGATGCTCTTCGCCCTGATCTGTCTTGTCGCCTCGCTGCTGCCGGCGGGGCATATCGCGGTCAGGACCAAGCATCCGATGGTGCTGTCGGTGAAGATCTGGGCGTTGGCGCATCTCCTGTCGAATGGCGATGGAGCGGCGATATTGCTCTTTGCCGCCTTCCTCGCCTGGGGCGTAATTCTGCGCATTTCGCTGAAACGGCGCGAGCGGGCCGGCGAAATCACCCTGCGTCCGTTCGTTTCGGCGAAATATGATCTTTATGCGATCGTCATCGGCGTCATTGTCTGGGCCTTGATCATTTGGAAGCTTCATGCGTGGATTATCGGGGTTTCGCCGCTCGTTATGTGACGATTTCTGCCATTCCCCCTTACATCAGCCGCAAAATGGAGTAGAAGGCCCCACTAAACCTAAGCTTTGAACTATTTGGCCTGGGCCGGAGACAAGAATGGCATTCAATGACGATAGCTTCATCCGCGAGGTGAACGAGGAACTGCGCTCGGACCAGCTGCGGTTCATATGGCGTCGTTTCGGCAAGCTCATCATCGGTGCTGCCGTGCTCGTCGTCCTTGGCACCGCAGCCTATAGCGGCTATCGCTATTGGGCCGGCAATCAGGCCGGCAGCGGTGGCGATCAGTTCATTGCCGCACTGACGCTTGCCGATCAAAACAAGACGGATGAAGCGCTGGCCGCATTCGCCGCCATCGAAAAGAGCGGCCCCGGCTCCTATCCGGTGCTGGCCCGCCTGCGCGCCGCGACGCTGCAGGCACAGAAGGGGGACAAGGCCGCTGCCATCGCCACCTTCTCGGCAGTCGGCAAGCAGACGGACCTTCCGGTCGTTATCCGTAATGCGGCCCGCCTGCGTGCTGCCTACCTTCTCGTCGATACCGGCACCTACGATCAGGTCGCCGCCGAAGCCCAGGAACTGGCCGTCCCCGCTGATGCCTTCCGCCATTCGGCGCGCGACGTTCTCGGCCTTGCCGCTTACAAGGCCGGCGATTTCGCCAAGGCCCGGCAGTGGTTCCAGGCGATCGTCGACGATCCGCAGAGCCCGCGCAATGTTGCCAACCGTGCCCAGATGCTGCTCGATCTCATCACTGCATCCGGCAAGGCTCCGGTCGCAAAAGGCTGAAGGATCGCTCAATGAGTTTTACGGTCGCGATCGTCGGTCGCCCGAATGTCGGCAAGTCCACGCTGTTCAACCGGCTGGTTGGCAAGAAGCTGGCGCTCGTCGACGATACGCCGGGCGTCACGCGTGACCGTCGTCCCGGTGATGCCAAGCTGATCGATCTCCGTTTTCGCATCGTTGACACCGCCGGTCTTGAAGAGGCTCAGGATGAATCGCTTCAGGGCCGTATGCGCGCCCAGACGGAGGCGGCGATCGACGAAGCCGACCTGACGCTGTTCGTCGTCGATGCCAAGATGGGCCTGACCCATGTCGACAAGACGCTTGCCGAAATGCTGCGCAAGCGTGGCCGGCCCGTGGTGCTCGTTGCCAACAAATCCGAAGCGCGCGGCTCCGATAGCGGTTTCTACGATGCCTATACGCTCGGTCTCGGCGAACCTTGCCCGATCTCGGCCGAACATGGCCAGGGCATGATGGATCTGCGCGACGCGATCGTCGAGGCGATCGGGCCTGAGCGCGCCTTCGGGGAAGAGGAAGATGAGGCGGAGACGAATGTCAGCATTCCACGTCCTTCCGTCGGCGAAGATGGCGAAGAGATCGACGAAGAGCCCGCCTATGACGAGACGCGCCCGTTGCGCGTGGCGATCGTCGGTCGCCCGAATGCCGGAAAGTCGACGCTCATCAACCGCTTCCTTGGCGAAGACAGGCTGTTGACCGGCCCGGAAGCCGGCATCACCCGCGATTCCATCTCCGTCGACTGGAACTGGCGGGGCCGTACCGTCAAAATGTTCGATACTGCCGGAATGCGCCGCAAGGCGAAGGTCACGGAGAAACTGGAGAAGCTCTCGGTTGCCGACACGCTGCGCGCCATCCGTTTCGCCGAAACCGTCGTTATCGTCTTTGATGCGACCATTCCCTTCGAGAAGCAGGATCTGCAGATCGTCGATCTCGTGATCCGCGAGGGGCGTGCCGCCGTGCTCGCTTTCAACAAGTGGGACATGATCGAGGATCGCCAGGCCGTGCTCGCCGATCTGCGCGAAAAGACCGACCGGTTATTGCCGCAGGCGCGAGGCATTCGCGCCATTCCGATTGCCGGCCAGACGGGCGAGGGGCTGGACCGCCTCATGCAGGCGATCGTCGATACGGACAAGGTCTGGAACAAGCGCGTCTCGACCGCGCGCCTCAACCGCTGGCTCGAGACGCAGCAGGTTCAGCATCCGCCACCGGCCGTTTCCGGCCGCCGCATCAAGCTGAAATACATGACGCAGGTAAAGGCGCGGCCGCCGGCCTTCATGATTTCCTGCACCCGTTCGGATGCGCTGCCGGAATCCTATGTGCGCTATCTGATCAATGGCCTTCGTCAGGACTTCTCCATGCCGGGCGTGCCCATCCGCATTCATTTCCGCTCGTCGGAAAATCCCTACGAAAACAAAAAGAAGCGGTAACTCGCCGAAGCGCCCCATCGGGAGATGGGTGCGCTTCAAATCAGGCGACATTCCTGCTGAGCGCCTCGCGCAACGTCGTGATTTCCGCCTTCAGCCGTGCCAGTTCGTCCACTGTCTGCTCGGTGGCGTCGAGAATGCAAGGGGGAACGGTTGCGGCCTTCTTCTTGAGGGCCTTGCCTTCACTGGTCAGTTGAATCAGCACCTGGCGCTCATCTTCCTTGCTGCGGATACGCTGGATGAAGCCGGCTGCTTCCAGGCGCTTCAAGAGCGGTGTCAGCGTGCTTGATTCCAGAAACAGCTTTTCACCGATGCCGCCAACGGTCTGGCCGTCTTCCTCCCATAGTGTCACCATGACGAGATATTGCGGATAGGTAAGATTGAGCGCGTCCAGCATCGGCTTATAGAGACGATTCATCGCATGGTTGGCCGAATAGAGCGCGAAGCAGATGAAGTTATCCAGCTTTAACGGGTCGTCGGTCATCTCAAGTACTCCCCGAGGGGTCTAATGTAGATCGTGCGATAAATAATTGTACACCCAAATTTATGCCTGGGCTACGGGTTTCTTCCGTTTTTGGAAAGGCAGCTGCTGAGGCTCTGGCGAGGCACGGTCTTTTCGGGTCGATCAATGCCGTGGTGATCGAGTGCCATAAATGGTGGTCCAAAGATAAGAATCAAATGACATTCTTCGCGCCATTGCTCAATGCGGGCTTCATCGTGCTGGATAAGACACGGCTATCTAATCCTCATGCAGGGCTATACTATGCCGTCAGGGCAGCGCGGTGATCGTTGACGGCATGGCCGGAGCTGCAACTTCACTGATGGTGCCGATCGTCCGCGGACTCAATG
Organism: Rhizobium sp. ERR 1071; assembly: GCF_007828675.1. Classification (NCBI taxonomy): domain Bacteria; kingdom Pseudomonadati; phylum Pseudomonadota; class Alphaproteobacteria; order Hyphomicrobiales; family Rhizobiaceae; genus Rhizobium; species Rhizobium sp. ERR 1071. Next base: position 528,383 of record NZ_VITM01000002.1, read on the forward strand.
CTTGTTGTGGACGTGCAGCCGGCCTCGGTGATTGGCAATCCTGACATTGCCGATGAATTGCGCCGTCGCCGCCTCCCAGGAATAGTTGAGTGCCAGCGTGCGTGCGGCATCGCGGGAGCAAGAGAGTGCGGCGAGGCAGGCCGTTGCTAGATCGGCATCTACAACGCCGGCAGCCCTGTTTCCTCCCAAAATATCCGCGGGGCCGGTGACGGGGTAGGCGGCGACCGGAACGCCGCTTGCGAGCGCTTCCAGAATGGCGTTGCCAAAGGTGTCGGTCTTGGACGGGAAGACGAAGACGTCGGCCTGCGAATAGGCATGCGCCAGTTCCTCGCCGAATTTCGCGCCAAGAAAATGGACATCAGGGTAGAGCTTCTGCAGTTCGGCCCGGGCGGGGCCATCGCCCACCACCACTTTCGATCCAGGCAGGTCGAGATCGAGGAAGGCGGGCAGGTTCTTCTCCAGCGCGACGCGGCCGACAGTCATGAAGATGGGACGGGGCAGGCCGAAGGGGTTGTCGTCAAGTGGTTGGGGACGGAAGAGGCGGGAATCTATGCCACGGCTCCAGGGCAGCAGATTGCGAATGCCGCGCAGTTTAAGCTCGCTCGCAAGACTTGGTGTCGCCACCATGCAGCCGTAGCCGGCATTGTGAAACCATTTGATGAAGGCGTAGAGCCAACTCTCCGGTATCGGCAAACGCGCGGCCACATATTCAGGAAAGCGGGTGTGGTAGCTGGTCGAAAATGGCATACCGTTTCTCAGGCACCAGCGCCTGGCCGTAAGCCCGAGGGGACCCTCCGTAGCGATGTGGACATAAGTCGGCCGGAGTGCTTCTATTCTTGCGGCGATCTTGCGGTAGCTGGCGATCGAAAGCCGGATTTCCGGGTAGGTCGGGCAGGGGATATTACGGAAGCCATCCGGCGTGATCATCGAAACCTCGACGCCCATTCGCGTCAGTTCCCGATTGGTGTTCTCGATGGAGCGGACGACGCCGTTGACCTGTGGATGCCAGGCATCGCTGACGATGAGCAGCCGTTCGGGTACTGCGACAGGTGTCGCCGCCTGCGTCCAGGTGGTTTGATCGATGTCTGACAAGCGTTGCAACATGCCCAAAACAGTCCATCCGCACCGTATCCTCATGATGACGGTGCCAGCGATTGCGGTGTTTCAAACATGATTCCCGCGCCCACTCTATTGTGGGGGGTGTCCATGATGGAAATATTACAGCGTTTAGCGGATGGACTTCAGCTTCTCGGGCGAGACGAGCGCACCGTATTCCTGAATGACCTTTGCCGCGATCTTGGCTGCGAAGCCGACGGCAGCGACCGCATCCTGATGCTGCAGATAGTGAGCCAGAAATGCGCCATTGAAGCTGTCGCCGGCGCTGGTGGTGTCGACGACCTTGGCGACCTTGACCGCCGGGACGAGGGTCTCATCGGTACCATCGCCGATGGTCGCGCCCTCGGCGCCGTTCTTGACGACGATCATCTGGGCTCCGTACTGCCGGTAACGGCGGATGGTGGCGGGAATCGAATCGTCGCCGAAATGCACGGCTTCATCATCGAAGCTCGGCATGACGAGCGTTGCGGCGCGCGCACCTTCCGAAATCATGGTGTGCATGGCGTCGAGGCTGGACCACAGACGAGGGCGCAGGTTCGGATCGAAGGCAACCAGCTTGCCGGCAGCCTTGGCGCGACGCAGTTCTGCGAGCAGCGTGAAGGCGTCTTCGCGCGGCAGGATCGCCAGCGTGATGCCTGAGAAATAAAGGACATCGGAGGCTTCGATTGCAGCGCGCAGGGCATCGCCATCGGCTGCAAGCTGGCGGGCGGCGGAGCTATCGCGCCAGTAACTGAAGGAGCGTTCGCCATCCTTCAAATTGATCATGTAGAGGCCGGGAGTCTTGCCGCGCAGGCGGCGGATGCTCGCCGTGCCGATGCCGGCGCTGCCCATGAAGGCGACCATTTCGTCGGACATGGCATCGTCGCCGAGTGCGGTGAAATAATCGATCGACCAGTCGGCCGGCAAGCAGGCGCGGGCATACCAGGCGGTGTTGAAGGTGTCGCCGGCAAAGCCCTTGCGCAGGTGCCCGTCATCGGCCTGCGACAATTCCACCATGCATTCGCCGATCGATAGAAAACGCCCGCCCAAGACTGCCTCCTGCATTTTGTCTTGGTGCTGCATACGCGCAAGCGGCGGCTGGGGCAAGGTGGACGGCGGCTGCCGCCGTCCACTTTCGCTGGATCTGCTTTACGGCCGATCCATGTGATAGCAGGCCGCCGTCTGACCCGGACGGACGTGCTCGGTTGGCGGCATTTTCGTGCGGCAGATATCTGTCGCCTTCCAGCAGCGGGGCGAGAAGACGCAGCCCGGCGGCGGATTAAGCGGCGAGGGCGGATCGCCCTGCAGGCGGATGCGCTCGCGGCCACGAGCGAGCTTCGGATCGGGGATTGGCGCGGCGGAGAACAGCGCCTGCGTGTACGGATGAGCCGGATGATCGAAGACTGTCGCGGCTTCGCCTGCTTCCACCACCTTGCCGAGGTAGAGCACCAGCACGTCGTCCGAGATCAGGCGCACGACAGAGAGGTCGTGGCTGATGAAGATCAAGGTGAGGCCGAACTCCTTGCGCAGGCGACGCAGAAGGGTGATGACCTGTCCCTGGATTGAGACGTCGAGGGCCGAAACGGGCTCGTCGCAGATGATGAGTTTCGGCCGGGTGATAACGGCGCGGGCGATGCCGATGCGCTGCGCCTGGCCGCCCGAGAATTCGTGCGGGTAACGGTTGATCATCTCCGGAACGAGGCCGACGGCAGCCATGATCTCGCGAACGCGATCTTGCCGCTGCGCCCGAGTCAGTTTCGGTTCGAAGACCGTGAGCGGCTCGGCGATGATGTCGCCGACGGTCATGCGCGGATCGAGCGAGGCGATCGGATCCTGGAAGATGATCTGCATGTCGCGGCGGGCGGCACGCATTTCCTCTTCGGTGAGATCGAGCAGATTGCCGCCTTGCCAGAGAATGCGGCCTTTCTGCGCCTTGATCAGCCGCAGGATGGAGCGGCCAAGCGTGGACTTGCCGCAGCCGGATTCGCCGACGATGCCGAGAGTGCGGCCGGTTTTCAGTTCGAAGCTGACATCGTTAACAGCCGTGAGGATCATCGGCGGCTTGAAAAAGGATTTCGACGGCAGTTCGAATTCGGTCGTCAGATGCTCGACCTTCAGAAGCGTTTGCTCAGCCATGGACGAGGCTCCGTTCCTGATTAGCCGAAAGGGGATGGAAGCAGGCCGCACAGCGTCGCGATGAAAGCTGGTCGAGCGGAGGCGCGGCGTCGAGGCAGTCGTCCTGCACATGGGCGCAGCGCGGCGAGAAGGCGCAGCCGCGCGGCAGATGCATCAGGTTCGGCGGTCGTCCAGGGATGACGGTGAGGTCGTCGACATCCTGGTCCGGCCTCGGGATCGCCGAGTGAAGCGCCGCCGTATAGGGATGGGCCGGGCTTTCGAACAGCTCCTCGACCGGCGCCTCCTCGACGATGCGGCCGGCATACATGACGGCAACGCGGTCGGCGAGGCCGGCAACGACGCCGAGATCATGGGTGATCATAACGAGAGCCGTATGCATTTCCGCCGTCAACTCGTTGAAGAGATCGAGGATCTGCGCCTGGATCGTTACGTCGAGCGCCGTCGTCGGCTCGTCGGCGATCAAGAGCTTCGGCTTGGTCAGCAGCGCCATGGCGATGACGATGCGCTGGCGCATGCCGCCCGAAAGCTCGTGCGGGTAGAGGTTGAAGCGGCGAGTCGGGTCAGGGATGCCGACACGCTTCAGCATATCGAGCGCCGCTGCCGAGGCGGCACGCGCCGAAAGCCCGCCATGAACTTCGAGCTGTTCCGTCAACTGCCGCGAGATGCGAAGCGACGGATTGAGGGCGGTCATAGGGTCCTGGAAGACCATGGCCATGTCCTTGCCACGCACATGGTCGAGTTCACGCGGCTTCAGCGTCAGCAGGTCCTTGCCGTCGAGCAGCGCCTGGCCGCTGGTGCGGCCGTTCTTGGCGAGCAGGCCCATCAGGCCGAGAAAAGTCTGGCTCTTGCCGGAGCCGGATTCACCGACGATAGCGATGCGTTCGCCGCGGCCGATTTTGAGGTTCATCTTGGAGACTGCCGCGACTTCGCCCTCGGGCGTGCGGAAGGTGATCGAGTAGTCTTTGAGTTCGAGAAGTGTGTCTGTCATGTCAGCGATCCTTCGGATCGAATGCGTCGCGCAGACCGTCGCCGATGAAGAGCAGGCTCATCAGCAGCGCGACCAGGAAACCGGCAGGGAAGAACAGCAGCCAGGGCGTCGTCTCCATGCCCGCCGAGCCTTCGGCTATCAGCGTGCCGAGAGACGTCAGCGGCTCCTGGACACCGAAGCCCAGATAGGAGAGGAAGCTCTCCGTCGCGATGATTTCCGGGATGGTCAGCGTCGCGTAGATGACGACCGGGCCGACGAGGTTCGGCACGATATGTTTCAGGATGATCTTGAACGATCGCTGCCCCGAGGCGCGTGCGGCCTCGATGAATTCCCGCTGCTTGATCGACAGTGTCTGGCCGCGCACGATACGGGCCATGGTGAGCCATTCCAGCGCACCGATCGCCGCAAACAGCAGGTAGACGTTACGGCCGAAGATCACCATCAGCAGGATGACGAAGAGGACGTAGGGCAGGGCGTACATGATATCGACGAAGCGCATCATGATCGCATCGACGCGACCGCCGAAATAACCGGCAACGGCGCCATAGAGCACGCCGATGATGACCGAGACGAGGGTTGCGACGAGAGCGACCGTCAGCGAGACGCGGGTGCCGTAGAGCGTGCGCGCCAGCAGGTCGCGGCCATTGCCGTCGGTACCGAAATAGTGGCCGGCGGCGAAGTCGGGAGCGCCGCGGAACGACGTCCAGTCCGGATCCTCATAGTTGAAGGGCAGGAAATACGGGCCGAATATGGCGACCAGAACCAGCACGGCCAGTATGACCAGCGAAAGTGCCGCCGCCTTGTTGCGCAGGAGACGACGCATCGCGTCGCCTGTGAGGGAACGCCCCTTGGGTGCGAGCCCTTCTGCCGAAAGCAATTCCGCTTCCAGCAATTCTCTCTTGGCGGAATTGAGGATCATCGCATTCTTACTTTCGGGTCGAGCCAGGCATAGGCGATGTCGACAAGCAGGTTGAGGACCACGATCAGGACCATGTAGAAAATGACCGTGCCGAGGACCATGCCGTAATCGCGGTTCAGCGCCGCGCCGACGAAGTAGCGGCCGACACCGGGGAGGCCGAAAATGCTTTCGACGACCAGCGAGCCGGTGAGCAGATAGCTTGCCGCCGGTCCAAGATAGGAGACGACAGGCATCATGGCCGGCTTCAGCGCGTGGCGCATGATCGTCAGCCGCGGACCGATGCCCTTGGCCTTGGCGGTCCGGATGAAGTTCTGGCCCATCACTTCGATCATCGAGCCGCGCATCAGGCGCGAGATGCGTGCCGCGTGCGGCAGCGTCAGGACGATGATGGGCAGGATGAGGAATTTGACGGAGCCGTCACCCCAGCCACCGACCGGCAGCCAGCCGAGCGTGTTGCCGAAGATGAGCTGCAGGATCGGCGCGATGAGGAAGCTCGGCATGACCAGGCCGATGAGGAGACCGCCGCCCAGCCAGTAATCGGCCGCGCGGTTTTGATAAAGCGCCCCGAGACAGCCTATGAAGATGCCGACGACAGTTGCGAGCACGAAAGCGGCGCCGCCAATGGTCAACGTATAGGGGAAGCCGGACATGATCTGCTGGGTGACGGTGAAGTCCTGATTGGCGAAGGAGGGGCCAAGGTCGCCCTTCATAACGTCGCCGACATAGATCAGGTATTGCTCAACCAGGGGCTTGTCGAGGTTGTAGTGAGCCGCGAGGTTGGCTTTGACTTCCGGCGGCAATGGCCTTTCGCCATCGAAGGGGCCGCCGGGAGCGAGGCGCAGAATGAAAAAACACACTGTCACGGCAATCCACAGAACCGGGATTGTCGACAGCAAACGACGGAGAGCGTAGCCAAACATGGTCTTAGACGGCTCCCTCCCGATCGTGTCCGGGAGGGAGCCTGTTCCCAATTATTCTTTGATCGACAGCCAGCGCGTGCGGTGGATGTCCTGGATGTTGTCGACGAAGCCCTGGACCTTCGGGGCGACGATGTTCTGGGAAACGTAGTAGTAGATCGGGATAGCCGCGCTGTCGTCGAGGGCCAGTTGCTCAGCCTTCTTGTAGATTTCGGCGCGCTTCTTGAGATCGGTTTCTTCATTGCCCTGCTTGATCAGAGCATCATAGTCCTTGTTGCTCCAGCGGCCGTAGTTCATTTCGACGCCGGTGGAGAGCAGGTTCAGGAAGTTGATTGGGTCGTTGTAGTCGGCCAACCAGCCAGCGCGACCGATCTGCACCTCACCGCGCTGCATTTCATCGTAATGCACCTTGGTTTCGGTGTTGTAGAGCTCGATATCGACACCAAGCGGCTTCCACATGGCGGCAATCGCAACGGCAATGCGCTTGTGGTTGTCGTTGGTATTATAGCGCAGCTGAGCCTTCAACGGATGGTCAGGGCCAAAGCCGGCGTCCTTCAGAAGCTTCTTTGCTTCTTCGACCTTCTGCTTGTAAGGCTCGTCCTTCCAGCTGACATAAGCTGGCTCACCGTAATTGGCGGTACCAGGCGGTACCCAGGAATAGGACGGCAGTTCGCCGGTGCCGAGAATCTTCGGCCCGATGACTTCGCGATTGACGGCCATGGAGAGAGCCTGGCGAACGCGCTTGTCGTTGAATGGCGGCTTGGTGGAGTTCAGGACGTAGTAGTAGGTGCCAAGGAACGGCACCACATGCGCCTGGCCGGGCAGGTTCTTCTGGATCCAGTCATATTGATCGGCCGGGAACGATGTAAGAATGTCGAATTCGCCGGCGCGATAACGTTTCAGGGCAGCGGCCTGGTCTTCCAGCGTATAGTAGTTGACCTTGTCGATCTTGATGTCCTTGGCGTCGTAATATTGGTCGCTCTTGACCATGCTGACATGCGAACCAGGCACCCACTCCACTGGCTTGTAGGGACCGTTGGTGACGATGTTGCCGATCTTGACCCACTCATCACCCTTTGCTTCCACGACGTGCTTCGGCAGCGGATAGGCCGTATAGTGCATCAGAGCGTTGAGGAAATAAGGGGTGGGGTTCTCAAGCGTGATTTCGAGGGTCTTGTCGTCGATCGCCTTGACGCCGAGCTGGGTCGGATCCTTGATCTCCCCCTTGTTGATCTTTTCCGCGTTCAGGATCGTGTACTGCAGATAGGCGTATTGAGCAGCGGTCTTCGGGTCCATCAGGCGCTGGAAGGCGAAGACGAAGTCCTGAGCCGTCACCGGTTGTCCATCGGACCACTTGATGCCGTCACGCAGCTTGAAGGTATAGACCTTCTGGTCGGGCGAAATCGTCCAGCTTGCAGCCTGGCCTGGAATTGGGTTGTCCTTGGGGTCCTCGGTCACCAGCCCTTCGAAGATATCGCCGTCGATGCGGTTCTCCCAATCGCCGGAAATTTTTTGCGGATCGAGCGAAGTCGGGTCGCCGCCGTTGTGGATATTGAGGGTCGCGGCATGCGCCGAAACGCTCAATATCGTGCTGACGAAAGCCGCAGCGATAAATTTTCGGGTGATATGCGCCATATGTTTTCCCACCTTTCTGGAGTTATTGTCCTTGTTTTACAAGGGTATTCTTGATCCCGCAGGTAACCTTCACGTACAGGTCAATGCGCGAAATTATCGAAAGCGACGTCGCTTTCAAGTTAAAAAAAGTCGGGCATGCTTAGCATGTGAACTTTCATATTCACAAATCTCTAAAATTGATACAGCGAATTTATCCGCCCGATGGTTGAGTTTCTCAGGCAGCCGATTTGCAGCTTGCCGCCTGCGCCCGACTGTGCAAACTGGTAGGCCTTGTGCGATATCGAGGCGGTTTGATGAAATCGACGAATAAAGCGGCGGGAGCCGATTGGTGGCGCGGGGCAGTGATCTATCAGGTCTATCCGCGGTCGTTTCAGGACACGGATGCCAACGGGCTCGGAGATATCAAGGGGATCACCCGACGCCTGCCTCACATTGCCGCACTCGGGGTCGACGCAATCTGGCTGGCGCCGTTCTTTACCTCGCCGATGGCCGATATGGGCTATGACGTCGCCGATTACTGCGATGTTGATCCGATCTTCGGCACGCTTGCCGATTTCGACGAGATGATGGCGGCAGCACATGAGCTCGGCCTCAAAGTCATCATCGACCAGGTCATCTCGCACACCTCCGACCGGCATCCCTGGTTTGTTGAAAGCCGCGCAAGCCGCGACAATCCTAAGGCGGATTGGTATGTCTGGGCCGATCCGAAACCGGATGGAACGGCGCCGAACAACTGGCTGTCGATCTTCGGCGGCCCCGGCTGGGAATGGGATGGCGTGCGCCGGCAATATTACCAGCACAACTTCCTGACATCGCAGCCGGATTTGAACTTCCACAATCCGGACGTTCAGGATGCGGTATTGGCGGCCGTCAAATTCTGGCTCGATCGCGGCGTCGATGGTTTCCGCCTGGATACGGTCAACTACTATTTCTGCGACAAGAAGCTTCGCGACAATCCGCCGGCGCTCGTCGCGACCGGCGGGCTCGACGCGCCCGAAACCAACCCCTATGGGATGCAGAACCATCTTTACGACAAGACGCAGCCTGAAAATATCGGCTTCCTGAAGCGGTTGCGTGCATTGCTCGATCAATACGAAAACCGCACGACAGTCGGCGAAGTCGGTGACGGCGTGCGCTCGCTGGAGACGGTTGCGGCATATACCAGCGGCGGCGACAAGCTGCACATGTGCTACACGTTCGATCTTTTAGGCCCCGATTTTACGCCGGCGCATTTCCGGCGCTGCGTCAGCGATTTCCAGGATAATGTCGTTGATGGCTGGGTCTGCTGGGCCTTTTCCAACCATGACGTTCAGCGACATGTCAGCCGCTTCGCCAAAACGGAAGAAGAGCAGCCGCGCTTTGCGAAGCTCGCGATCTCTCTGCTCTCGGCGTTACGCGGCTCCATTTGCCTGTATCAAGGGGAAGAGCTCGGCCTGCCTGAGGCAGAGCTTGCCTTCGAGGATCTGCGCGATCCCTACGGCATTCGCTTCTGGCCGGCCTTCAAGGGGCGTGACGGATGCCGTACGCCCATGCCCTGGGAAGCGAGCCGCGCCCATGCCGGCTTCACCACCGCCGACAAATCCTGGCTGCCGGTTCCCTATCAGCATGCGGCGCGTGCCGTCGACAAGCAGGAGACGGACGCGGATTCGGTGCTGCATCATTATCAGCGCACGCTGGCCTTCCGTGCAGAACATGCCGCCCTGCGTGACGGCGACATGATCTTTCTTGATACAAAAGAGGACGTTCTCGCCTTCACGCGCTCCAAGGGTGAGGAGACGCTGCTGTTTGTCTTCAATCTCTCCCGCAAGCCTGTGAAGGTTGCCTTGCCGGAGGATATCAAGCTTGGCAAGACGATCGCCATGCCGGGGTTTGACACGGCGGATGCCGGGGCAACGCTAACGCTTGCTGCTCTGGATGTTTATTGCGGCAAGCTCGCCTGATCAGCCGATCAGCATGAATTTGTCGACATCGACCAGGCCTTTATCCGATATCTTAAGATGCGGGATCACGGGCAGGGGCAGGAACGCAAGCTGCAGGAAGGGCTCTTCCAGGGTCGCGCCAAGGGCGTAGGCCGCCTGGCGCAGGTGGTGCAGCGTGTCGCGCACGCTTTCATAAGGCTCGAGGCTCATCAGGCCAGCGACAGGCAGGGCGATTTCACCGGTCACGACGCCGTCCTCGACGACGACGAAACCGCCATTGATGTCGCTCAAGCGATTGGCGGCGAGCGCCATGTCATCCTCGCTGACGCCGACGACGCAGATATTGTGGCTGTCATGGCCGACGGTCGAGGCGATCGCGCCTTTCTTCAAGCCAAAGCCTTGGACGAAGCCGTTGGCATGGTTGCCGTTCTTGCCGTGCCGCTCGATGACGGCGACCTTGATGATATCGTTGCCGAGGTCGATATCGGTCTGGTTGCCCTTGGCCGGCAGGCGATAGCGGCGATGTTGGGTGATGATCTTGCCAGGCGTCACGCCAATGACGGAGCTTTCGCCCTCCGTCATTGGCACGCCAAAATCGGCTGCGTTGATCGGGCGGGCCTTGACGCTGTCGAGGCCGACCGGCTCGACCGAACCGCGGGTCGCGAAGAGTTCGGCGGTGACACGGCGGCCTGCGGAGAAGACGATCTCGGCCTTGCAGCTTTCCAGGCTGTCGACGACGACGAGATCGGCGCGCCATCCGGGTGCCACGAGACCGCGATCACGCAGACCGAAGGCGCGGGCTGCCGAGATCGAGGCGGCGCGGTAGATCGCCAGGGGTTCGACGCCATGGGCGATCGCCGTGCGGATCATATAATCGAGGTGGCCCTGTTCGGCGATGTCGAGCGGGTTGCGGTCATCGGTGCAGAGCGCCAGATGAGGCGACAGGCGCTCGGTAATAACAGGCATCAGCGCGTGCAGATCCTTGGAGACGGAGCCCTCACGCACGAGGATATGCATGCCCTTGCGGATCTTCTCCAGCGCCTCTTCGGCGGTTGTCGATTCATGCTCCGTGCGAATGCCAGCCGCGAGATACCCGTTGAGGTCATTGCCGCGTAAAAGCGGCGCATGGCCATCGATATGGCCGCCCTGGAAGGCTTCGAGTTTCGCCATGCAGACGGGGTCCTTGTGGACCACGCCGGGGAAATTCATGAATTCGGCAAGGCCAATCACCTGCGGGTGATTGCGGAAGGGCAAGAGCGTCTCGATCGGCAGATCGGCGCCCGAGGTTTCCAGATGCGTTGCCGGCACGCAGGACGAGAGCTGGACGCGGATATCCATGATGGTTTCCAGCGAACAGTCGAGGAAATAACGTATGCCTTCGGTGCCGAGCACGTTGGCGATTTCATGCGGATCGCAGATGGCGGTGGTCACGCCATAGGGCAGCACGCAGCGATCGAATTCGAGCGGGGTTACCAGCGAGGATTCGATGTGAAGATGCGTGTCGATGAAGCCCGGTACAACGACGCGGCCGGCAATATCGATCTCTTCGCGCCCCTGATACTCGCCGCATGTGCCGACGATGCGATCGCCGCAGATGGCGATATCCGAAGCGACCAGCTCGCCCGTCACCAGATCGAAGAACCGGCCGTTCTTCAACACGATATCGGCGGGTTCCCGGCCGACGCCCTGGTCGATGTAGCGTTCGAGTTTGGTGGTCATTTCGTCCCTCGCATATGGATCGCCCCTCATGCCGGCTCTCTTGTTCATACAAGAGGAGGCGTGAGGGGCGGAGATTGTTTGAGATTATGCCTTAGATATTATTCTGCAAGATCTCGCGGAGCTTGCCGAACAGCTCGTCGATGTGATGCTTTTCGATGATCAGCGGCGGCGATAGCGCGATGATGTCGCCGGTGGTGCGGATGAGGAGGCCCTTTTCATAGGCCTTGAGGAAAGCGGTGAAGGCGCGCTTGGTGGGCTCGCCGGCGATCGGATCAAGCTCGATGGCGCCGATCAGGCCGGTGTTTCTGATATCGATGACGTTCGGGCAGTCCTTCAGGGAATGCAGGGCATCGGCCCAGTAGTCTGAAAGTTCTGCTGCGCGCGTGAGGAGGCCTTCTTCCTTATAGGTGTCGAGCGTTGCCAGCGCCGCGGCAGAGGCGATCGGATTGCCGGAATAGGTATAGCCGTGGAAGAACTCGATCATATGCTCGGGTCCCTGCATGAAGGCGTCATGGATCTCCGACGTGACGAAGACTGCACCCATTGGAATGACGCCGTTGGTCAGGCCTTTGGCGGTCGTGATGATATCCGGCTTCACATCGTAATATTGCGCGGCAAAGGGCGCACCAAGGCGGCCGAAGCCGGTGATGACCTCGTCGAAGATCAGCAGGATGCCGTGCTTGGTGCAGATGTCGCGCAGCTTCTGCAGATAGCCCTTCGGCGGGATGAGCACGCCGGTGGAGCCGGCAATCGGCTCGACAATGACAGCAGCGATTGTCGATGCGTCGTGCAGCGTGACGATGCGCTCAAGCTCGGTGGCGATATCGCCGCCATGCTCTGGCTCGCCGCGCATGAAGGCGTTCTTACCGGGAATATGCGTGTGCGGCATATGATCGACGCCGGTCAGCAGCGTGCCGAACATCTTGCGGTTGGTGACGATGCCGCCGACGGAGATGCCGCCGAAATTGACGCCGTGATAGCCACGCTCGCGGCCGATGAGACGGAAGCGCGAGCCATTGCCCTTCACGCGATGATAGGCAAGCGCGACCTTGAGCGCGGTTTCGACCGATTCCGAACCGGAATTGGTATAAAGAACGTGGTCCATACCCTCGGGTGCAATATCGACCAGCCTGTTCGCCAGCTCGAAAGCCTTGGGGTGGCCGAGCTGGAAGGCCGGGGCATAGTCGAGTTCGCCTGCCTGCTGGCGGATCGCCTCGGTGATCTTGGGGCGGCAGTGTCCCGCGTTCACGCACCACAGACCCGCAGTTCCGTCCAGTACCTGCCGACCGTCATGGGTGGTGTAGTACATATCCTTGGCGCTGACGAAGAGGCGCGGTTCCTTCTTGAATTGGCGGTTGGCCGTAAACGGCATCCAGAAGGCGCGCAAATCGTTGGGGGTGGCATTCAAACGGTCCGACATGCTGTTCTCCAATGGCCATTCGGGGGCCTGTTACCCGACCGCGGCGCCGCGCCGCGCGATTATATTTACTGCTTGGTCAAATTATCAGCCGGCCTATTTGCGTCAAGGCAAAGATGGGTCGGGAAAGGAGGCTGGTGTACGGCAGGAATTGGATCGCGGCAGGTCGGCGGTGCCGGGCGCGGAATTGTCTGCAGACGTGATGCGAGCTCGTCCAGACATGAAAAAACTGGCAAATTTGAAGATTTGCCAGTTAAAGCAGTAAAACACCTGGTGATGAAAGCAAGTCGATCTTTCAGGGTCTAAAGTGTTCCCCGGAGATCGTCTGTCGACAGGCCTTGAGCTATTGCAAGCTCTTAAGCAGCCGATCTACTTTTTTCCGGCTCGCAATAAATGTCTTCCAGCGTTTCAAGAACACGGATCACGGATTCTGATGTGCTGGAGTAGTAAATCGTTTGAGCATCACGACGCGTCTTGACCAGCTTCTGAGCGCGAAGCTTCGAAAGATGCTGAGAAAGTGCTGATTGGCTCAGTCCGACCTGATTGGCAAGAACGCCAACAGGAACTTCACCCTTAACGAGACTGCAAAGGATCAAAAGACGCTTTGGGTTCGCCATTGCTGATAATAATGCTGCCGCGACATTAGAATGTTCGGCCAAATCTCTTGTCTTCATCTGTTAATCTTCCCAATGCGGAGCGTACATCAGAAACTGTGCTATTTCCAAGCCGGTCCAAACCGATATCTAACAATACCAAGAGGGGTCGAAGATTGTATATACCTAAATTTAAGGTATCGAGTATGCTGTTTTAGGTATGTACGTATGATGCCTCAGCGATAATGCTGAGGTCTCCAGCGTCCCATCCAGGGGCTAAATTAGACCAAAATAGGTCGATTCTTATCGTTTCGGAGCCGCAAACATGCCAATTTTGGTCACTGCGGATTTGCAACCTGAGAATATTGGCTGGTTCTACGTCAGGCTGTCCACCTACTAATTCTCGCACTATTGTATGATTTTATTGCCGTCGGATTTTGTTTTCGGTTTAAAGCATCATCAGGTCTTTTGAGGACAAGATGTAAGCCCTTCCAAAGCCGCCGTTCAGGCTGGCATCGAGCGGAACGAGGCGGAAGAAGCAGAAATCCGGAAAGTCGATATAGAGCTTGGATTTCGGGTGGCGATCGAGAAAAAGCGCTCGGATGCGATCGTGCGCCTGGCTTTGCCGATCGATGCGCTCCGCGCTGCAGCGTAAGGTCAGGCGGGGATGAGCGAGAGGGTCGCCCTTGCCGGGCTCGCCAAAGAGCGCCGAAGCGCGGCTGTCCCTCATCAGAGCCTTGGTATGTGAGGAGAGGCCGGAGACCAGGATGACCGGAGCGCCATCGGCATCCGTGGCGATCAGGACGCGGCTGACGAAGGGAAAGCCGGTTTCGGGGTCGATGACGGCCAAGGCCGCATGTGCGGCTTTGTGCATGAGGTCGCGCGCCTGACTGCGCGCATCCTCATCCGTTTCCCTGATCACCGATGGTTTGTCGTTCATTAACGGCTCCATGAATTGAGGAGCAGTCGCGAACGACTACTCCTTTCGCCGGTGGCTGGTGAGACCCGACACAACGTCTTGCGCCGAGATCGTTCCAATAATCGTGCCATTGTCAACAACGCCGATATTGCCTGGCTGGCGTGTCAGGGCGTCAAGGATATCGATGAGCGGTGTCGCGGCGGTTGCCGTGGCGGTGACGGAACCGGCATTGGCCGAATGTCCGACGCCCTGTTGCATGACGTCCCGTGCCGTCAGCATGCTGATCGGATTCATGTGCTGCACGAAGTCGGCCACATATTGGTCGGCTGGGTTCTTGACGATCTCCTGTGGCGTTCCGCACTGGATGATGTGGCCGCTTTCCATGATGGCGATGCGGTTGCCGATGCGGAATGCCTCGTCCAGATCGTGGCTGACGAAGAGGATCGTCCGCTTCAGGCGGCGCTGGAACTCCAGAAGCTCGTCCTGCAGGCGGGTGCGGATCAGCGGGTCCAGCGCCGAGAATGGCTCGTCCATCAGCAGGATCGGCGCGCCGGTTGCAAAGGCGCGGGCGAGACCGACGCGCTGCTGCATGCCGCCGGAGAGTTCGTTGACCTTGCGATTGGCCCATTGCGTCAGGTTGACGAGCTGGAGCTGTTCGTCGACGCGCTTCTTGCGTTCGGCGTCCGGCACGCCGGCAAGCTCAAGCCCGAAGCCGACATTGTCGGCCACCGTTCGCCAGGGCAGAAGCGCGAACTGCTGGAAGACCATGGAGACAGTGTGCATGCGCAGGTCGCGCAGGGCTTTTGGGCTGCAGGAGTAGGGGCTGACGGCGCCGTTCTTGGTGTTGACGGAGACCTCGCCGCGCACTACCGGCGCCAGGCCGTTGACGGCGCGCAGCAGCGTCGATTTGCCGGAGCCGGACAGGCCCATCAGCACGAGGATTTCACCCTCTTCGATTTGCAGCGAGGCATTGGCGACTCCGAGCACCATGCCCGTCGACTTGCCGATGTCGTCGCGCGACTTGCCTTCGTCGACAAGTTTCAGCGCGGCATCGGGACGATCGCCGAAGATGATGCTGACATTTTTGAAATCAACGGCGACGGTCATGAGCGGTCTCCTTCGCCGGGCGCGCGGAACATACGGTCGAGAATGATCGCCAGGATGACGATGCAGGCGCCGGAATCGAAGCTCTTGGCGACGTTGACGCTATTCAGCGCGCGCAGAACCGGCACGCCGAGACCGGGGGCGCCGACAAGGGCAGCGATCGAGACCATCGAGAGCGACAGCATGATGGTCTGTGTCAGGCCGGCCATGATCTGCGGCGTGGCAAAGGGAAGCTCGACCTTGCGCAGAACCTGGCGTGGCGTCGCGCCGAAAGATTCGGCCGCTTCCACCAGCGAAGGGGGAGTGGAAATGATGCCAAGGCGCGTCATGCGGATCGGTGCGGGAAGAGCAAAGACGACGGTGGCGACCAGACCGGGGACCATGCCGAGGCCGAGCAGGATCATTGCCGGCACCAGATACACGAAGGTCGGGATGGTCTGCATCAGATCGAGGATCGGCCGCATGATGGCGTAGAGCCAGGGACGTCGGGCAGCCGCGATACCGAGGGGGACGCCGACCAGCATACAGACGAAGGTGGAAGCCAGCACCAGCGCCAGCGTCTCGGTCGTCTCTTTCCAGTAGCCCTGGTTGATGGTGATCAGCAGGCCGATCAGGGTGAGGACCGTGATCGTGACGCTCCGGCGCATCCAGTAGGCGATTGCCGTGAAGACAACGACGACGATCAGCGGATGCGGTGCCTGCAAGACGAACAACAGTCCGTTGATTCCATGCGCGACAACGAAGGAAAGGCCGTCGAAGAACCATGTGACATTGCTCGTCAGCCAGTCGACGACGGCTTTGGCCCATGGCCCGATGGGGATGCGGTAATCGGTTAACCAGTTCACGTCTTTGCCCATGATTGGGGGCGGCGTTTCCGATTGTAGCGTATGAAGCCGGAGGTGCCGCCGAAGAATAACGGTCTGTCACGCCACATGGCCCTTCTCGGGTCGTAGCGGGACGCGAAAGCAAGCAGTCCGTTCAAGGAAGAGAAAGGGGCGGTTTGGCCGCCCCTCCATCCATCCTCGCATTACAGGCCGAGCTTGGCCTTGACCGCCGCCAGGCCGTCACCGCCGTCCTTGGTGGTGACGCCGGCGAGCCACGGCGTGATTGCTGCGGGGTTGGCCTTCAGCCATTCCGTCGCTGCGACTTCCGGATCCTTGCCGTCATTCAGGATCTTGCCCATGATTTCGTTTTCCATCGGCAGCGAGAAGACGAGATTTTTAACGAAGGTGCCGACATTCGGGCATTCCTGCAAGTAGCCGGCCCGGACGTTGGTATAGACGGTCGCACCACCGAAATTGGGTCCGAACACGTCGTCACCGCCGGTGAGATAGGTCATCTTGTAGGTGGTGTTCATCGGATGCGGGGCCCAGCCGAGGAAGATGATCGGCTTGCCTTCCTTATCGGCGCGGGAGACCTGAGCTAGCATGCCCTGTTCGGAGGATTCGACCACTTCGAAGCCCTTGAGGCCGAAGGTGTTCTTGTCGACCATGTCGATCACCAGCCGGTTGCCGTCATTGCCCGGCTCGATGCCATAGATCTTGCCGTCAAGCTCATCCTTGTGGGCGGCGATGTCCTTGAAGTCCTTGATGCCGAGATCCGCGCCTTTTTGATTGGTTGCCAGGGTGTACTTGGCGCCTTCCAGATTGGCACGCACGGTTTCGACCGATTTGTCCGCAGCGAAGGGTTTGATGTTCTCGGCCATGGAGGGCATCCAGTTGCCGAGGAAGACATCGATGTCCTTGTTCTTCAGCGACTGGTAGGTCACCGGCACGGCGAGCACCTTGACGTCGGTGTCGTAGCCAAGAGCCTTCAGGAGGATGGAGGCGGTGGCCGTGGTGGAAGTGATATCGGTCCAGCCTACATCGGCGAAATGTACGGTGCTACAGCTTGCCGGCTCGGCTGCGGAAGCCGCGGTGGCGCCCAATGTCAGTGCGGAGAGAGTTGAGGCGAAAGCGAATGCAGTAAGGGTCATTTTTATCATTGCGTGACTCCCAGTCTAACGTTCCCAAGCAACCACCAATAACTGACATTTTCAAGCGACCACAGTGTATTTGCGGCGGTTTGAGGGGGCTGAATGCGACGCCCGTCTTTTTCTGTCCGCCTGTGGCCAAGGCTTTTGCGCCCTAAGCGAAGCACGCCTGAATCCTGTGGTTTTCGCCGCGACCATCTTTCCTTATCGTCCTGCAGCACCCATGAAGCATTCAAGGAGAATGTCATGGCCAAGCTCTACTTCCATTATTCGACTATGAATGCCGGCAAATCGACGATGCTGCTGCAGGCTGCCTACAATTATCAGGAGCGCGGCATGCGCACCGCAGCCTTCATCGCAGCCCTCGACGATCGCGCCGGCCGCGGCACGATCGCCTCGCGCATCGGACTGACGATGGATGCTTTGCCGTTCGAAACGAGCGACGATCTCTATGCGATGGTCGATGAAATGCATGCAAGCGAGCCGCTTGCCTGCGTTTTCGTCGATGAGGCGCAATTTCTGACGCGCGAGCAGGTTTGGCAGCTTGCCCATATCGTCGACCGCCTCGGCCTTCCGGTCATGACTTACGGGCTGCGCACGGATTTCCACGGACGCTTGTTTCCGGGGTCACAGGAACTGCTGACCATCGCCGACGAATTGCGCGAGGTGCGCACCATTTGCCATTGCGGGCGAAAGGCGACGATGGTCGTGCGCCTGGATGCCGCCGGCAAGGTCGTTCACGAAGGGGCACAGATCGAGATCGGCGGCAGCGACAAATATGTCTCGCTCTGTCGTCGTCATTGGGAAGAGGCGATCACCTGCGAGTGAAGCGCCGCCCGCGGGCTTTCAGTAGCGTTGCGGACTTTGCTCGGCATATGACCGTTGGTCGGGATTGAGCTGATCGGGAGGGATGATGAAACTGCTTTGCCTGCTGTCGGCCGCCATCGTGCTTGCCTCGACCTCTTGTGCGCTTGCAGACGGCGATGCGGTCGCTGGCGCCGTCGTTTTCAAGAAATGCGGTGCCTGTCACACGGCGACCGGGCCTGACAATCGGGTTGGCCCCTCGTTGATGGGGGTCGTCGGACGAGCCGTCGCAAGCAAGCCCGATTATGTCTACTCACCGGCGATGCGGGCATTCGGCGCCGACGGCAAGGTCTGGGATGAAGCGTTGCTGCGGAAATATCTGCCGGCGCCGCAATCTCTGGTCACAGGCACTCGGATGGCGTTCCCGGGTCTGAAAAGCGACAGGGACCTCGACAATCTCATCGCCTATCTGAAGAACCCCGCCGCTGCCCAATAGTTTTCGTGCATTTCCTTCGCCTCTGGAAGCGGCTAGTCTTGCGCCAAAGGCAGGGGAGGGAATGCTTTCATGCTCAGGCCTCATTCCTTCGACGGTATGCTCGATAAGGCACGCACGACGCTCGAAGACGCTATGAATGACGCGAATTCGGCGGTGGCGACGCTTGCCGGTCACGCCAGGGACAGCGAGCGCATCGCAGCCGTCAATTTTCCCGTCGAAGAAGCGTTTGTCCGCGAAGCGATCGAACTGCTGGACCGTTGGAAATCGGTCGCCCTGTCGCTGGTCAAAGAGTTGGATCATGCGACGGACGAAGCTGATCTGCAGCATCAGCGATTGTTCAATGAGAAGATCGGGCTTGAAAATGCAGGCTTGCTTGGTCGGATGCTGGCACGCAGACCGATGAGGCCGGATGAGATCATCCTCAATGTCGACGCGGCCCTTGCGGCATCGGCCGAACTCGATCTTCTTTTCAAGCAGGCAAAACCCGTATTCTCCCGGTGCTTTCGTGACTGCGAACTTCAGCTCGAAGGCGTGATCGAGCGGCGGCGGAAGCTCGATTTCGAGATTGAGGAGGTGCAGCGCCGTGCCGACGCGCTGGCGGAAAAACTGATGTATCAGCGGCGCAACCGACCATCTTCGCGCCATGCCGATCTGCAGTCCGAACTCGAGGCGGATTATCGTGCTTTGGTGGCCGAGCAGGATGATATTCGGCGACAGGAGCAGGAGCTTCAATCCCGCAGAACCGTGCGGCAGCGCCTGATAGACATTTACGAAAGGCTGGCGGTTGCCCTGAACAATCAGATCGCCGCCATCGGTGCGATGGCGGCCAAGCTGACCGTCGATATCGAGCAGCGGATCGCCTTGCTCAAGGCATTGGCGACGGAAGCGGAGCCGGGATCGGCTGCGGTTTCGCGAACGGCGGCGGTCGAGAACCTGATCCAGGCGTTCGAGCCGAATGTGCTGGCGGGATATGATCTTGCCGCGCGCAAGGCTCATGTCGACGCCGTCTTCAAGAGACGGCTGGAGCCGCATCCGCTGCCCGAATCCGCAGGCTCGAGCGAAGTGGCGGAAGAGGTGCAACCGGAGGGTTGATTGTCGTCCGTCATGGAAAATTCCAAGCGGACGGTTGTTGTTTTTCCCAAGAACACATATTTGCTGGAACGTGAATGGCGATAAGGACTTAATGATCCGAGGGCCGCGGGGATTTTCGCGACGTCCATTGCGCAGGTTTGGTGTGGTGCGTCCTTTGCGTGTCGGCGGGATGCGCGGTACGGTTTAGGAGGCGTGTCCATGCTTGACTCGATCACGGCGTTCTTCAAGCGGATCTGGGCCGCTATCGCACGCTGGCTAGGATTGGTTTTTGTCGGGCTTAGCTGGCCATTTCTTGCAGCGCATGGCTGGTATCGGCAGCGCAACTGGCTGATCAAGCTGCCGGTCGCCGCCTTCGTGACGCTGATGGCGCTGCTCTATATCTATTTCGTTTGGCAGACGCAGGTCTGGACAGGGTTCAATCCGGCCTATCCGGATGTCTATAAATTTTCCGAGCGCAAATATTCGGCCGGGCAAGAACTGCCTGCAACAGACGGCCAGCAGGCCGCGGCAACGGCGGCCAAGGCCTGCCAAACCTCGGCTGTCGTCGACGTTGCCACCGATATGATCGATTTCAACGTCAACCAGAATGCCTGGATTTCCTCGATGCTGCTCTACAAGCTCGGCTTCTTCGGCATTTCGTGGGATGACACGCCCTTCCTCGACAACAAGGCTTCCTTCCAGCGGGGCATCAATTCTGTCGTTCGCCGTACCTCGGCGGAGCTGGTCGACACACTCGGCCGCGTGCGCGGGACATCCGGCATCAACAGCGATCTGCAGAAGGCGCGCGGCAACCTGCAATTCGATGAGTCCAGCTGGTATTTCGGCCTGCATCCCTTCGGGCCGAAGACGCCGAGCCCAAGCTATTATCGCGCCGCAATGAGCAATCTGCGCAGCTTTAATAGTGACCTGGGCAACTGCAAGGCGATTTTCGACGGACGCGCCGACAATCTCCTGCAGTTCGTCGACCACATTGCCAACGATCTCGGTAGTACGGCGGATATATTGGCCAAGAGAGCAGGGGATCACAGCTACGGCTGGCTGGATACGCGGGCTGACGATCGTTTCTGGTTTGCTTACGGGCAGCTCTACGCGAGCTACGGTATCCTGATGGCGGCTCGTTCGGATTTCCAGCAGGTGATCGCCGAGCGTAATGTCAGCGCGCTTTGGGCCGACGTCACGACGCAATTGCAGACTGCTTTGCGCATTCAGCCCTTCATCATTTCCAATGGACCCGAAGATAGCTCCTTCATGCCGAGCCATCTCGCGACCATGGGCTTCCATATTCTGCGGGTGCGTTCGAGCCTCGTTGAAATCCGTACGGTTCTGGGCGGTCGCTAAAGAAGAAGTGAACTGCCGTCCGTTCCCGCGCGGCAGGCGCACATAGACGCTTGGCCCGGTCGTCGGGCTCCGTACGGAGGTGCTTGAGTGAGGGCTCGCCTAGCTGATCAGCTTCAGGCGGATGGCTTTTGCGACAAGCTGTGTGCGGTTGACGCAATCGAGCTTCTTGATCGCATTCATCATATAGGCGTTGACCGTATGGTCGGAGAGGGTGAGGATCTGGCCGATCTCTACCGAAGTCTTCCCCTGAGCCGTCCAGCGAACCACTTCCAGCTCACGTGCCGAAAGCGAGTGCGGCGCGGCACTGTCGTTGCGCTTGAGGCAATTATAAGCATCGAGCGCCTGCAGCATGATCAGGGTGAGTTCGTTGATCTCGCTCTGGCTGAGACTGTTGCGATTGCCCATGAACCAGAAGACAAGGCGTTGACCATCCGGGGCGTTGACCGGAATGATGACGCTCATCGGGCAATTGTAGTTGATCAGGAGCGCGCGAAGTTCGCGCGGCAAATCCGCGTCGGGTTCGGCGTCCTTTTCCAGCAGATGCCAGGAGCGCGGCATGACCGAATCGCGCGTGCGCAACAGCATTGGACAACGGCGAACGAGCTGATGGCGATCGAATTCACGTACGAATTGAGCCGGCATCGTGCCTTCGATGAGCAACGGCGTCATCATCGTGTCGTCGGGAACCGGGGCGTTCATGAGAGCCATATGGCTGAAGCCAAAAGCTGACGCGGTCCGTTCCAAGGCCAGTGCAAAGGCCGCTTGTGTCCGAGCAGCAGCCAACTCGGCAGAAAGCAGCAATTGTCTCTCGGCAGTAATGATATAGGACATATGAGTTGAAGCGCCCACAGCGTGTTATCGTTATCAAATACCGGATTTAGGAGTGAATGCTAGACGCAAAAATACCACAGGACCAGAAATAATTTCATTTTCATATATTTTAATATTCAGGCATGCAAAACTACGCAAATCTTCGCCCAAAATGGTCATTAAGCGTAAAAATAGCGTTTCTGTTAGCCTAATTTCGACGGGGCCATACATTTTGCGTCGACCTCGGCAGTTGGGGAGCAACCCGGCGAAGCGCATTTGCCAGGTCAAAATGAGGTCTGAATGTGCGTTTTGAACAGGGCGGTCTGAGCTGGCAAGCAGCCGCGGCTTGATCCAAAACTGTCCCATGCTTCATGTTAGGATTAACCGTTTGTCACAGCATCAGTTCGGTTCCATCTCTCGTTCCTGAGGTCCGCCGGTGCTCAATTTTCTCGTCGCCAGCTCTTGGATGGGTGCAAGCGGCCGGGAGTTTCATCAAATGATGCGTTGCCGCATCGGCGCGCCTTGCGAAGGCCCAAAGCGGTTGCTATCGGTCTTGCCAAGGTAATCGCTTGCAGGCGTATGACTCATGAATTTTCGCTTCTTCCCGCAGCTTGCGGCGCGCTGCTGTCAAACGCTGTTGTGGTTCGTCACCGGCATTTCGTTTCTGCTTGTTTCGCCTGCGCTTGCCGAAGCGGCTGGCGTTGCCGGCGGCACGCCGATGCGGTTCTTGCTCGTTCACGGCGAGATGGGCCAGTGCCGTGCCGATAATACATGTCCGGACTGGATCTCCGCCGAAGGGCAGATCATGGCAGATACGCCGCGGAAGCTGCAGAAAATCCTGAAACAGGTCGGCGATCGCAAGTTGCCCATAATCGTCAGTTCGCCAGGTGGCGATGTCAAAGCAGCCATGGAGATGGCTCGTATCATTCGGAAGCAGAAGCTTTCGATCGCAGTCGGGCGTACTCGCTCGCGGGCATGCCCCTATGCCGAGCCGATCTGCTCGGCAGCTTTTGCCAAGGCCGGCTCGATAACAGGACAGCCATTCTCGGACGGCGCAATCTGCTTTTCGGCCTGCCCGCTGTTTTTTGCAGGCGGTGTCCAGCGCGTTTCCAGCCCCTTCGCGCTACTGGGCGTTCATCAGATCACAACGACCTACAGCGAGGTGCGCGTCCAGTACCGCACCGAATATGAGATGGTGGATGGCAAGCGTAAGGTCATCTCCAAGAAAGAGATCGGCCGTAAATTCGTCGGCAAGTACGATACGACCAAGCTCGACAAGGCGCAGAGGGCGAGGCTGGTCAGCTTCCTCGACAAGATGGGCGTGGACCGGGGACTTGTCGATCTGATGCTTGGAACCGACCCGAACGGCATTCATCTGATTTCGCAGATGGACGCGTTGAGGCTGAGGCTGACGACGGAGCTCGCCGATGCCGATGCGCTGGTCTCGGCGCGCAACTGCAGGGACAATCAATCGATTTCCGATTGTGCCGCGCCGGCACCGTCGGCAGCTCCTGCGCCGATGACCAGCGCATCGGCAATGGCCGGCAAGTAGTCACTCCCGGCCTTAGCTATCCTTGGCTTTGGCTTTCGCCATGATTTTTTCCAGGAAGCCCAGCAATAGCGCGGACACGACGAAGGCCAGATGGATGATGGTGAACCACATCAGCTTGGCGTTGTCGTATTGAGTGGCGTTCAGGAAGATCTGCAGCAGGTGGATCGAGGAAATGGCGACGATCGAGGACGCGACCTTGATCTTGAGGCTGCCTGAATCGAGCTTGCCGAGGAAGGAAACCTCACCCTCGGCCTCGTCGAAGCGGCTGACGAAATTCTCGTAGCCGGAAATCATCACCATGACGATCAGGCTTGCCACCAGGGCGGCATCGATGAGGCCGAGAATGGCGAGGATCATGTCCGCTTCGTCATAGACTAAGACATTGATCGCCACCTTATAGAACTTATAGGCGAACGAAACGGCGTAGACGGCGAGTGAGGCGGCAAGACCGAGATAGAAGATCACCAGAAGCCAGCGACTGGAGAGAATGATGCGCTCGACCAGCAATTCCAGGGACTTCATATCTTTTCCTTCTTCCGCGGTTTGATTGGACGCCGAAAATAGGCATGCCGGCATCGTGAGACAAGGCGGCGCGTTTCGATAGGGAGGGGCTTCGCCAACTATTCACACCCGAAACATATTGGTTTATCCCGACAGGGAAATGACCGTATGTTTGGGGGCGAGACTTATGGCGACGACAGTGGCATCCGATATCGAGATTGCGCGCGCGGCGAAGAAGCTGCCGATTATGGAGATCGGTGCCAAGCTCGGTATTCCGGCGGAAGATCTCGCACCTTACGGTTACGACAAGGCAAAGATCGGTGCAGCGTTCATTGCAGCACAGGCTGGCAAGAAGGACGGCAAACTGATCCTCGTCACGGCGATCAACCCGACGCCTGCGGGTGAGGGCAAGACCACCACGACGGTTGGCCTTGGCGACGGTCTGAACCGCATCGGTAAGAAGGCCGTGGTCTGCGTACGCGAGGCGTCGCTCGGCCCATGCTTCGGCGTGAAGGGCGGGGCGGCCGGCGGCGGCTATGCGCAGGTTATCCCGATGGAAGATATCAACCTCCATTTCACCGGCGATTTCCATGCGATCACCTCTGCCCATAATCTGCTTGCCGCGCTGATCGACAACCATATCTATTGGGGCAACGAGCAGAATATCGATATCAGGCGCATCACCTGGCGCCGCGCAATGGATATGAACGACCGCGCATTGCGCGATATCGTCTCCTCGCTCGGCGGCGTTGCGAACGGCTTTCCGCGCGAAGGTGGCTTCGATATCACCGTCGCCTCCGAGGTGATGGCCATCCTTTGTCTGGCATCCGATCTCAAGGATCTGGAAAAGCGGCTCGGCAACATCATCATCGGCTATCGCCGCGACCGTACGCCCGTTTATGCCCGCGACCTGAAGGCCGACGGCGCCATGGCCGTGCTCCTGAAGGACGCCATGCAGCCGAACCTTGTGCAGACGTTGGAGAACAATCCGGCACTGGTGCATGGCGGTCCCTTCGCCAATATCGCCCATGGCTGCAACTCGGTGATTGCGACGCGCACGGCACTGAAGCTTGCCGATTACGTCGTGACGGAAGCCGGCTTCGGCGCCGATCTGGGTGCGGAGAAATTCTTCGATATCAAATGCCGCAAGTCCGGGCTCTCGCCGGATGCCGCCGTCATCGTCGCGACCGTGCGGGCCTTGAAGATGAATGGCGGCGTCAAGAAGGACGATCTCGGCAGGGAGAATGTCGAGGCTTTGGTGAAGGGCTGCGCCAATCTCGGCCGGCATGTCGCCAATGTCCGCAAGTTCGGCGTGCCTGTCGTCGTCGCAATCAATCATTTCGTTTCGGACACGGAAGCCGAAATCGAGGCGCTGAAGAATTATGTCGCCCGTCTCGGCGCCGAGGCCATCCTTTGCCGGCACTGGGCCGAGGGCTCTGCCGGGATCACCGACCTCGCGCACAAGGTGGTGGAGCTAGCCGAATCCGGCCAGGCGAAATTCCAGCCGCTCTATCCCGATAATCTTCCTTTGCTGGAGAAGATCGAGATCGTGGCCTCCAAGATCTACCATGCCGGTGAGGTGACGGCTGACAAGGCCGTGCGAGATCAGCTCAGGTCCTGGGAGGATCAGGGTTATGGGCATCTGCCGGTCTGCATGGCGAAGACGCAATATTCCTTCTCGACCGATCCGAATGTTCGGGGGGCACCCGAAGGCCATATCGTACCCGTTCGCGAGGTGCGCCTTTCAGCCGGGGCCGGCTTCGTCGTCGTCATCACCGGCGAGATCATGACCATGCCCGGACTGCCGAAATCGCCGGCAGCCGAGAGGATTTTCCTCAATGATCAGGGCTACATCGAAGGACTGTTTTAAGTTCAGAATCCGATTCAACCGAGGCCGTTTGAACTCAGAATCTCTGCCGGTTCGGCTCCACCTGCAGCAGAGTGCGATGCGGTTCAAGGGAGAAAAACTGCCAGTTCGCTTGACGCCACCGGCAACAGGATCGACAACGGACACCGACATCATCGGATGGAAGAGTGGAGGCAGATCGTGACTGCAGACAGCCGTGCCAGCTTGGACGATATACGCGCCTTCCATGCGAAAATGATGGCTGCCGCCAGCAACTCGGTGGATGAAAGGCTAGAGCGGGCCTTCCGCCAGGTGCCGCGCGAAGCCTTCATGGGACCCGGGCCTTGGCAGATCGTGGTCAAGGGACGCTATCTCGAAACGCCAAGCAGCGATCCTGCCTTTCTCTATCAGAATGTTCTGGTCTCCCTGGACAGATCGAAGGGCATCAACAATGGCGAGCCGTTTCTCCATGCCGCTTTCCTGGGCGCCGTTGCGCCCAAGCCCGGCGAAACCGTCGTTCAGATCGGCACGGGGACGGGATACTACACTGCCATTCTCTCAACGCTGGTGACACCGGGTGGGCATGTCCATGCCATCGAGATCGATGAGGTATTGGCCGGCCGCACGCGAGACAATCTCACCTCCTATAAAGACGTTTCCGTCATCTGTGCCGATGCGACTTCGTTCGAGCTTCCGGATGCCGATCTGATCTATGTGAGTGCCGGCGTGGTGGCGCCGCCGAAGTCATGGCTGCAGGCGTTGCGACCCGGAGGCCGGCTCATCGTGCCCTGGCAGGCGAACGAGAGAGTCGGACTTGCCGTCATAATTACCCGCGAGGATACCGGATTCAGCGCTCGTGCTTTGATGCCCGCCTATTTCATCCCCTGCATCGGGGCCTCCGATCCCATGCAATCCGCGAAAATTCCGAATGGCGGCGAGGCTCGCTCCATTCAGTCGGTTTGGCTCACTCAGGAGCGAGCGCCGGACGAAACGGCGGTGGCGATCTATAGAGACCTATGGTTCTCGAATGCAGGCCTCGGGATATGAAGAGATTCAAAGATCATCGTGGGACCAAGCCCACGACGCGTTTCTAGTGGCAGTAACGAAAGCCGCCATTCCTTTCGATGACGTCGAGATGAAAATGGGTCTCGTGGGCAGCGTCGCTTTCCGGGTCTAGAACCGTCGTGAAATAGAGGCAGGCAGACGCACTGGCCGCACGCTGGAATGCGCCTGTCAGCGTCGGATCTTCGCGGCGTGGCTCGATTGCGATGGTCTTGCCGTTTTCGAAGGTAAAGCTCGCGACATCTATGGCGTTGCCGCGGGCATGCTCGGAGATCTTGCCGGTGGAAGCATTGTTGCGCAGCCGGCAGACATAGGTCGATGCCTGATTGATCGTGACGATCTTGCCATTGTCCAATGCCGTCGCTGATGGAATGACGCTTTCCTTCATCCATTGAGCCAAAGCTAGAGCGGCTTCGCAGCGCATTTTCCCTTCGGGCTTGAATTCTATGCCCGGCAGCGGAGAGCTAAGCGCGATCGGCTTGTCGATGCCGCAGCCATTGCCATCGTCGATGCGGGCGATCTCTTTGAAAGTCGCTCCGATGGCGGTCAGCGCCTTCAGGCAGGCCTGGTGCTGATCATCCGGTTCGGAAGCGATGGTCAGGGGCGGACGGGGAGGGCCTTGCATCTGTTGGCCGTTTGTCTGTTCCTCCGGCTGTGGCGCCGGCTTTTCTTCCGGTTGAGCCGTCGGCTTTTCCGCCGGAACGACAGGGCCGTCCGGTGATGCCGAGGGTTTTTCTGCCGGGATCGGCGCTTTGCCATCCGGCTGAACTTGTTCCTGATCCGGTTTTTGCTCGGGTATCGGGCCGGTCTGCGGGAGAGAGGCGGCCATGAAAAGGACGGCGGCGGAGACTAATGAAACAATTCTAAACAGCATCAAGTAATTCAGCCAATTCTAATGATGATGCCGATAGAACGCGCGAGGCTGTCATTTCGTTGCAATTCAGCAACGTTCGCCTCTTGTCTTAAAAGGTGAAAATTTTATTCATGATTAAGCGTGCCGAATATATTGACAATAATACTCATGTTTTTTATGCGGCAGAAAGAAGGCGGAATATTTCCGCCCGTTAACAAGATAACCTAGCCAGCCCCTTGCCTGCTTTCGACGCAGCAACCAGCCAGCCCGGTGAAGCAATTCGAAAGGAATGGTTATGGTTGTCCGGCGCTCACGCTCGGCCCTCTTGGCATGCACCGCGTTTCTCGCTCTCGGGCTGGCGACGACGTCTTTTGCGCAAACAGCCGCTCAAAATGAAGAGGCGACAGGCGAGGCCGCCAAGGGCGATCGAGTCACCAATCTGAAACCGATCGTCGTGAAGGGCAAAGGCAAGGCGAACAAGGATGTGCTTGCCGACTCTCCGACCACAAGCGAGACGACGGCCAAGGACATCGACGACCAGCAAATCACACGTATCGAGGATCTCGGCCGCAGCACCGAAGTCGGCGTCGGCTTCAACCGTACGACCGGCGGCGTCAATATTCGCGGCCTTGGCGACGACCGCGTTTTGACCACCGTCGACGGTATCCAAATTCCTTTCCTTCTTGATGCTTCACGCGGCAACGCTAGCGGCGCCAATAATGGTGGCAATGGCGGCGTCAACAGCTTCGATTTCAATGCGCTTTCGAGCGTCGATATCGTGCGCGGTGCAGATTCAAGCCGTGCCGGCTCAGGCGCTCTCGGTGGTGCCTTCGTGCTTCGCACTCTGGAGCCGGAAGATCTCATTGCGCCCGGCTCTACCTGGGGCGGCGTCTTCAAGTTCGGCTATAATGGCGACGACCGGAGCATTGGCGGTTCGGCCGCTGTTGCCAAGCGCATCGACAATACCGCCGTTCTCTTCCAGGGCGGCTACACGCATGGTCATGAGCTTGAGAACAATGGCGATGTCGGCGGCTACTCAACCAAGCGTACCCAGGCAAATCCGGCCGACTACAATCAGAGAAGCGGCCTGTTCAAGATCCGTCAATATACCGACGTCGGTACCTTCGGCATCACGGCCGAGCACTACAACAAGGATAAAACCACCGATCTGATGACCCTGCAGAGCCCGACCGGAAACTTCCGGCCTGGCAATTACAACGGGACAGACAATGTCGAGCGCAATCGCGTGTCGCTCGATTACAAATATGAAGCCGAGAGTGCCGATTCGCTGCTTGATACCGCAAATGCCGTTTTCTACTGGCAGAATCTTCTGCGTGAAGGCGGTGTTGAGGGCTATCGCTATACATCCGTCATTGGCGACTATTGGCGCCGTAATGAAATGGAAGACCGCAGCATCGGCTTCGCCGGCAACGCATCGAAGTCTTTCGATACCGGCAGCCTGCATCATCAGGTCACGTTCGGTCTCGACGTCGCTTTCGACGAAGTTCACCAGTACTCGGCCGGCAAAGATAGCTGCGACAATCCGCGTTGGCGTGCTTCCTGCGCCTTCCTGCACACCAACCAGTCCGACATGCCCGATGTCGATGGCAAGCGCGTCGGCGCCTTCATCGACGACAAGATCGAGTTGGGCTCCAGCAATTTCTATCTGACGCCGGGTCTGCGCTTCGATTGGTATGACTACTCGCCGAAGAACACCGCTGCCTATCGTGATAGCGCCAACTATGATGGCCTGCCCCCCGGACAATCCGACAGCCGCTTCTCGCCGAAGCTGCGCGCATCCTATCAGCCGCAGGACAATGTCGAACTTTATGCGCAGTGGGCGATGGCCTTCCGTGCACCTAACGTCAGCGAACTCTATGTGAACTACGGCGTACCTGGCGGCTACGTCAACATCGGCAATCCGAACCTGAAGCCCGAGACCAGCAACGGCATCGAAATCGGCACCAACCTCGGCGATGACGATTTCGGCGGCCATATCGGCGCCTTCTATAACAAGTACAAGAACTTCATCGACACGCTGAATTATCGCGATCCTACGGGCACCTATCCGCTCGGGATCACTGAATACTTCAACCGCGCCAATGTCCGCATGTTTGGTGTCGAGGTCAACGCGCACAAGACGTTCGACAATGGCATCCACGTCAAGGGCTCGTTTGCCTATGTCCACGGCAAGGATTCCGATACCGGCCAGTGGATCAACTCCGTCGCTCCGGCCAAGGCGGCCTTCACTGTCGGCTATGCGACCGAAGTCTGGGGAACGGACCTGACTTTCATCACCGCGGCGCGCGAGGCGAAGAAGACAGGCGATACGCTGCAAACCCCTGCCTACGGTATCTTCGATCTCACAGCCTGGTGGGAACCGGAGCAGGTGAAGGGCCTTAGCATTCGCGGCGGCGTCTACAACATCTTCAACAAGACCTATTACGACGCTCTCAACGCACCGTCCTATAGCGGCACGCTGACCCAGCCTGCTTCCTATTATTCCGAACCCGGCCGGACCTTCAAGCTGACGCTGACGCAACGGTTCTAAGCCGTTACATCGATGCAGCAAACTTGGGCGATGCTTCGGCATCGCCTCTTTTTTGCTCTCCCGCGTGGCATCGGGCGATCTGCGCAATTGTAAATGGCAGCGTTCGATGCTATTTGAACAACGCAGTCTTTAACCGTCGAGAAAAGAAGAGAGGAGGACCGTATGACCAAGATAGTCTGGCATATTCGCCAGTTCGGTCCGACTCGTGCCCTGCAGATGCGTTTGCAGGGCTGATCAGAGGCTGTTTTCTCACTCAATCCTTCTGGTCTGCCCTTTGGGCGACGCGAGCTCGCGCATCTGCGTGGCCGCGTCATGACATGTTTTCGAGCATTGGCCTGCTTGGGCCATCGGCATCGGCGTAGCGCGGCAAAAGGAGCCGCCGGCGATGTCTTGAGATGCTCGATCGAGACCGGAAAAGATCATGACTCTCATCAATCTCCGCAATCTGGGCGTCACCATGAGTGCGCCGCTGTTTTCCAATCTTAACTTCACCGTCGATTCCGGCGATCGCGTCGGCATCGTCGCCGCGAATGGACGCGGGAAGACCACGCTGCTCAACTGCATCACGGGCAGGCAAGAGCCGACCACAGGTGAGATCACCCGCGCCCGGGGCTTGCGCGTCGGCTATGTCGAACAGAACGTGCCGGCGAACCTGCTGGAAGTCTCCTTCTATGATGCCGTTATGCGCGCTTTGCCTCAGGAGCAAGTCGCGAGCGAGAGCTGGCGTGTCGACGTCACTCTCGATTCGCTTGATGTACCTGATGCGATGCGGGAGAGGACGTTGGCGCAGCTCAGCGGCGGCTGGCAGCGGCTTGCCATGCTTGCCCGGGTCTGGGTGACGGAACCCGACGTGCTGCTGCTCGACGAGCCGACCAACCATCTCGATCTCGCCAAGATCGCACTGCTGGAGGATTGGCTGAATGCCTTGCCGCGCGATGTGCCCGTCATCATCGCCAGCCACGACCGCGCCTTCCTCGATGCCGTCTGCAATCGAACCCTGTTCCTGCGCCAGGATCAGTCGCAAACCTATGCGCTGCCGTATAGCAGGGCGCGTGCGGCGCTGGACGAGGTCGATGCCTCGGATGAGCGCCGTTACCAAAAAGAGATGAAGACGGCGCAGCAGCTGCGCAAGCAGGCGGCCAAGCTCTACAATCTGGGCGTCAATTCCGGCAGCGATCTCCTGACGGTGAAGACGAAGCAATTGAAGGCGCGGGCCGAGAAGCTGGAGGACAGCGCGAGACCGGGCTACCGTGAGCGTTCCTCCGGCTCGATCAAGCTCGCCAATCGTGGCATCCACGCCAAGGTCCTGCTGACGCTGGAGGATGCCTCGGTGACGACGCCTGATGGTACGTTGTTATTCAAGACCGGCCAGCAGTGGATTTGTCAGGGCGACCGCATCATGTTGCTCGGGCAGAATGGTGCCGGCAAGACGCGGTTTGTCGAGATGATCCGTAGGGCGATCGCCGATCCGTCTGCCGGCGGCCCAATCAAGCCGACGCCGTCTCTAGTGTTGGGTTACAGTGATCAGGCGCTCTCCCATCTCGGTGAAAAGGATACGCCGCTCGGCATGATCACGCGCTTGTTCGAGCTCGGCGAACAACGCGCCCGCACGCTGCTGGTCGGTGTTGGCATCGGTATCGACATGCAGGGGAAGGAGATCGGCCGTCTGTCTGGCGGGCAGAAGGCGCGGCTCGCCATGCTGGCGCTGCGGCTGACCAATCCAAACTTCTACCTGCTGGACGAGCCGACAAACCATCTGGATATCGACGGCCAGGAGGCGCTGGAGGGCGAACTGACGGCAAATGAGGCGAGCTGCCTTCTCGTCTCGCACGATCGCAGTTTCGTGCGATCGATCGGCAATCGCTTCTGGCTGATCGACCGGAAGCGATTGGTCGAAGTGGATGGGCCGGAGGAGTTCTTCGAGGCGGCGAGAGGGCAGGCGTGAGGAGGGCGGAATCTTCAGGCGGCCGATGGGTGCGAAAACAGATTGGCCGCCATGAAATCCACAAAGGCACGTATCTTCGGGGACAGGTAGCGGCTCGTGGGCCACAATACACGAAAGATGCCTGTCTTCGCGATATGGTCGTCGAGCAGCGGCACAAGCCGGCCGTCGGCGATTTGCGTGCTGACGGCAAAGGGCGGCAGGCATGTGATGCCGAAGCCGTTTTCGGCTAGGTGGATGAGCGGTTCGATGGCGCTGGCGATCGTCGTCGTCGGCAAAGCGAGCCGCAACTCCTCCCCATTGCGCACCAGAGGCCACGGCTCCAGCTTGCCCGTGCTGGGATAGCGATGATGCAGGCATTTGTGCTGAAGCAGGTCTTCAGGTGCAAGCGGGATTCCTTCCGCTTTCAGATAGTTGGGTGCGGCGACGATTTGAAAGCGGAATGTACCGAGCTTGCGGCTCATCAGCCTCGTATCCCTGACATCGCCGGTCCGGATGACCGCATCGAATCCCTCCTCGATCACATCGACCAGCCGATCGGTAAAATCCAGATCCAGCGTGATATCGGGACAGGTGCGCATGAAGGCCGATATCGCCGGCATCAACAGCATTCCGGCCAGGGGGAGGCTGACGCGAAGGTGGCCGCGGGGAGCCGCATGCGATTTCGAAAGCTCCGCCTGAGCCGTATCCAGCTCTGAGATGATGCGCCGACAGGTGTCGAGAAAGAAGCTGCCTTCTTCGGTCAAGGTCATGCTGCGGGTCGAGCGGTGAAAGAGGCGAACGCCCATCTCTCGCTCCAGGCGGGCGATTGCCTTGCCGACGGCAGAGCTCGAAAGGCCGAGCCGCCGCGCGCCCCCAACGAAGCTACCGCCTTCCGCCGTCTGTACGAAGATCCCAAGCGTTCCAAGCCTATCCATCACGGCTCCCGATTGCGGAATATAATTCCGATCTTATGTGAATACCGGATCATTTATCCGCTATCTCACTCTCGATATCCAGTGCCGGTGCGGCACATGAAGCCGCTTTTTCGAAAGGAACCGCAATGGAT
The DNA here is from genome assembly GCF_007828675.1 of Rhizobium sp. ERR 1071. Lineage (NCBI taxonomy): Bacteria > Pseudomonadati > Pseudomonadota > Alphaproteobacteria > Hyphomicrobiales > Rhizobiaceae > Rhizobium > Rhizobium sp. ERR 1071. Next base: position 561,611 of record NZ_VITM01000002.1, read on the forward strand.
ACGATTTCCGCCCATTTCACCGCCCAGCCGCAGCCGACCACCTTCATCGTCAATGTCATCCACGTTCATCCCGGCAAGCAGGAAGAAGCCTTCCGCGTGATCCAGGATGTTGTTCACTATGTCGCCGAACGGAAAGAAGAATTCCTCTGGAGCAATCTTGCCAAGAGCACGGACGGCCTGACGGTTGTGAATATCGAAGCCATCAAGGGCGCCGGCAATGTCGACGAATTCTTCTCCGATCCAGTTTTTGTCGAGAAATTCCGCAGGCTCGATGACGTTTCGACAAGTGAATTCCACACCTACACTGTTGGCGATCTGGTTTTGCCGAAGCTCGGCGGCGGTGAAGGCGCCAGTGTCTAAGGCGTTGTAATCGATAGCAAGCAGATGCCGCCTCTTCGTTGCCGGAAACTTTCCTTCCATCTTCCGCTTGCGCATCGCGGCATCTCACGCTAACAATTCCCGCCATGAACACGTCCTTGAACAACATTGCAGTTTGGTGGTGGGCACGCTGAGGCGGCCTCGACCAATCGTGTTCAAAGACGACGAGTGAGCCGCCCGAGATTTCGAGGCGGCTTTTTTGTTATATTGGCCGCCTGTCATCCGGGCCCGACAACGGAGTGAGGAACAATGGTAACGATCCTTCGGGATGATGGTGCGGAAATCTACGAGACGAAGGGCGGTATCACTGTCACTCGGCAGCGCCGGCCGACGCCCTATGCGGATGCGGTTTCATCCTATATCGACAAGCTCGATGAGCGCCGCGGCGCCGTCTTCTCCTCCAACTACGAATATCCGGGCCGCTATACGCGTTGGGATACCGCCATCGTCGATCCGCCGCTCGGCCTGTCCTGCAACGGGCGCGATGTCTGGATCGAAGCCTATAACGAGCGCGGCGAAGTCATTCTCGGCTTCATCGCGGAGAAGCTGAAGACCGTTTCCGAGGTGGTGCTTGGCGCCTCGGCGCCGCGCCGGCTCGATCTCACGGTCAAGACGCCGGATCGTGTTTTCACCGAGGAAGAGCGCTCGAAGATGCCGACGGTCTTCACCGTACTGCGTGCCGTGACCGATCTCTTCTACTCGCAGGCGGATGCCAGCATCGGCTTCTACGGCGCCTTCGGCTACGATCTGGCCTTCCAGTTCGATGCGATCGATCTGAAGCTCAAGCGCCCGGATGACCAGCGCGACATGGTGCTCTACCTGCCGGACGAAATCCTGGTGGTGGACAACTATTCCGCCAAGGCATGGATCGATCGCTACGACTTCGCCAAGGGCGGCGTGTCGACAGAAGGCAAGTCGGGCGAGATCGCGCCCGAGCCGTTCCGCCATACCGATGCCATTCCGCCGAAGAGCGATCATCGCCCTGGCGAATATGCCGAACTGGTGGTCAAGGCGAAGGAGAGCTTCCGCAAGGGCGATCTTTTCGAGGTCGTGCCCGGCCAGAAGTTCATGGAGCGCTGCGAGAGCAAGCCGTCCGATATTTCCAAGCGCCTGAAGGCGATCAATCCGTCGCCCTATTCCTTCTTCATCAATCTCGGCAATCAGGAATATCTCGTCGGCGCTTCGCCGGAAATGTTCGTGCGTGTATCGGGCCGCCGCATCGAAACCTGCCCGATTTCGGGGACGATCAAGCGCGGCGACGATCCGATCGCCGATAGCGAGCAGATCCTGAAGCTTCTGAATTCCAAGAAAGACGAGTCGGAACTCACCATGTGCTCCGACGTCGACCGCAACGACAAGAGCCGCGTCTGCGAGCCGGGTTCGGTCAAGGTCATCGGCCGCCGGCAGATCGAGATGTATTCGCGCCTGATCCACACGGTCGACCATATCGAGGGACGCCTGCGCGACGACATGGACGCTTTCGACGGCTTCCTCAGCCACGCCTGGGCCGTCACCGTCACCGGCGCGCCGAAGCTCTGGGCCATGCGCTTCATCGAGAATCATGAGAAGAGCCCGCGTGCCTGGTATGGCGGCGCGATCGGCATGGTCGGTTTTAATGGCGACATGAACACCGGCCTGACGCTGCGTACCGTTCGCATCAAGGACGGCATTGCCGAGGTGCGCGCCGGCGCGACGCTGCTCAACGACTCGATCCCCGAGGAAGAAGAAGCTGAAACCGAACTGAAGGCCTCCGCCATGCTTTCCGCCATCCGTGACGCCAAGACCGGCAATTCCGGCAAACAGCAACGCGACGTCGCCTCCGTCGGCAAGGGCGTGAAGATCCTTCTCGTCGACCACGAGGACAGCTTCGTCCACACGCTTGCCAATTACTTCCGCCAGACGGGCGCGACGGTATCTACCGTGCGTACGCCGGTGCCGGAAGAGGTCTTTGACCGGCTCGATCCGGATCTCGTCGTCTTGTCGCCGGGTCCCGGCAATCCGAAGGATTTCGATTGCAAGGCGACGATCAAGAAGGCGAGGGCGCGCAACCTGCCGATCTTCGGCGTCTGCCTGGGCCTGCAGGCGTTGGCCGAAGCCTATGGCGGCGAGCTGCGCCACCTGGCGATCCCGATGCATGGCAAGCCCTCGCGCATCCGTGTGCTGGAGCCCGGCCTGGTCTTCTCCGGTCTCGGCCGCGAAGTGACCGTTGGCCGCTACCACTCGATCTTTGCCGATCCGTCGAGCCTGCCGCGCGACTTCATGATCACCGCCGAGAGCGAAGACGGCACGATCATGGGCATCGAGCATGTGAAGGAGCCGATCGCGGCCGTGCAGTTCCACCCGGAATCGATCATGACGCTCGGCGGCGATGCCGGCATGCGGATGATCGAGAATGTCGTGGCGCATCTGGCGCGGCGGGTGAAGACGAAGGCCGCCTGAGGCGAGCATTTAGAATTCTGAAGGTTGATAGCCCCATGCACTCGGAAAAAGCGCATGGGGTTATTTTTATGCCTTGAAAGAGCCAACAAACCGCTGAAGAGATTGATTTGTGGTGGGGGCTTTCAGTCGGTGATCCCAAGAATATTCAAGGGCGTTTTCTTCGCCTTCCTTGCCGTCATGCTCCTCGTCGGTCTCGGCATCGTCGTGCCGCGTCCGCTCTGGCAGGAGGCACAGGCTGCGCGCAGCGAGCGTTCACAACAAATCCTCATGCTCAGCAACCCCATCCATACGGATATCGCCATTCCCGTCGATGGCGATCTCCTCACGCGGTTCGCCTTCCTGCGGACGGCCGGGCTGGATATCGGCAATCCCAACCTGCGCTATCTCATTTTTGGCTGGGGCGGCCGGAGTTTCTATACGGAGACGCGGACATGGGCGATTTGAAAGCGGGTCCCGTCTTGAAGAGCTTTGCGCTCGATCGTTCCGTCATTCATGCGGAGCTCGCGGGCGATATTCCGCTGGACGCGCCTGCGGTGACGGTCATCGACATCGATGCCGAAGGTCTTGAGCGGCTCAAGCAATTCGTTCTCGCCAGCTTTGATCGCTCCGACAGTGGTCCGATACCCCTGCCTGGCAGCAACTATGGGCCGAACGACGCGTTCTTCGAAGCGCGGGGTTATTTCAACGCGCTGATGGGATGCAATACCTGGACGGCAGCTGCGCTGAGGCAGGCGGGATTGACCTCCGGCCTCTGGACGTCATTGCCCTGGATGCTGCGAATGTCCTTGCGGCTGCATAATGACGATGAAGGCTTTGGGGCAGGCCATACCTTGCCTTGAGGCGGTTTGACTTGCTTCAGGTTGTATCCTAATCTTTACGTCGTTCCTGTGGGGCACATCGGCATCGGGCCGAAAGGGCTAGGCCTGCCCGCTGATATCACTCAGCAGGAGTCTGCCCATGCCAACCCTCGATACCTATCGTAAGCAAGCCAAGCTCTTGATGCGCTGGCACCGCGAGCGCGACTATTCCCTTGGCGGAAGAGTCCGAATGCTCGATCGTTTCAAGGCGCTGACGGATCGCGAGATCCTGGCGATGAAGTTTCCCCTAACGCTGGCGCAGGAGATCGTTGCGGTGGAAGCGGGCCACAGGAACTGGGCGGAATTGAAGTCCGTCGCAGCGGACGCGCCGAAGATGCCCGCCGTTACAGCGGAGCCGCCGGTTTTAAAGAGCATTGTTCCCATCCTTTTCGTGCGGGATGTGGCTGCGAGTGCAGCCTTCTTCAGGGAGAAGCTCGGTTTCTCCGAGGATTTCCTGCATGGGTCGCCGCCGTTCTATGGGGCGGTGTCGCGTGACGGTATCTGGATTCACCTGCGGCTCGTCTATGAGCCCTATTTTGCCGCCGCTGCGGCGAAGGAGAAATCGCTCATCCTCGCCTCTATCGAGGTCTCGAATGTCCAGGGATTGTTCGAGGAGTTCAAGCAGAGGGGTGCTGAGTTCGCACAGCCGCTGATGAAGCAAGCCTGGGGTGGCACCGATTTTCATGTGCGCGATCCGGATGGCAATGTGATCTCGTTTGTCACGTTTAGATCATAACTCTTTGATCCACCGAGGTTGCTGCCGAGGGATGACCCTCACAGATCCTCGCAGTTTTGCCAGGCTTCTTCGAAAATGAGCTTGTCTAGCGGCAGTCGCTCGCGCCATCCCTTCACGGCGAGCTCCGGCATGTCGTAGAGCTCGTCGACATAGCCGACGCAGAGCCAGGCGACGATCTTCACATGCTCGGGTATGCCGAGGATCGCCTTGATGGCATCCTCGTGGAAGATGCTGACCCAGCCGATGCCGACGCCCTCGGCCCTTGCGGCAAGCCAGAGATTCTGGACGGCGCAGACGGTCGAATAAACATCGGTATCCGGATTGTGCGTTCGGCCGAGCACGACCGGTCCGCCACGCTTTGTGTCGCAGGTGATGCAGATACTGAGCGGCGCCTTGCGGATGCCTTCCAGTTTTAGCCGCTGATACTGCGCGCGACGATCACCCTCGAACATCGCGCAGGCTTCCTCATTGGCCTGATGGAAGGCCTGCCATACGCGCTCACGCGTTTCTGGCTGACGGATCAGGATGAAGTTCCATGGCTGCATGAAACCAACCGACGGTGCCGAATGGGCAGCCTCGAGCAAGCGCCGGACGAGATCGTCAGAAAGGGGATCGGGCCGGAACTGGTCGCGCACGTCGCGCCGGGTCTCGATGGCGCGATAGACGGCGTTGCGTTCCAACTCCGAAAATGCGCCGGCTGCGACCAGATGATCCGACACACTCGCGCGGGCGTCGGCGATGGAAGGTGTAGCATCGGCAGTCTTTTCAGGAGCGGGCATGTTCAACCGTGATTTTCATTAGGAGGCGGCGGCGCGTCGGCCGGTGTCGCCGACCCTTGCACATCAGGCTGAAGCACAGCTTAGTGCTGGATGGCAAGTCAAACTACCAGCGCGATTTTCCACAGGCGTGCGCATTATCGGCTTCCAACTGTCGCGGAACGGCGATTTAGGAAACGTCTTCCTCATGTTTCGCGAACGGACTGGCCAGACGGCGCTCCTTTCAATTCGCACATCGGCAACGAATTGTCGTGTGAAAAGGGTGTCTGCCTTTGACAAACGCTAAGTCCTGGCCCATATGGACCGACAATGAGCCGCCTGCGCGAAAATTCGCGCGGGCGGTTTTGCATTTCAACGGCGCCTTTTTTGCAATTCATTCGCATAAGCAGGCGTGGGGACATTTGGAGACGGGCATGAACAGTCAGGGAAACGATACGATCAGGCGGCTTGCCCTCTGGGGCATTCCGCTGTCGCTCGGCGTCATGGGGCTGAAGATGCTGGCCTGGTGGCTGACTGGCTCGGTGGCGCTTCTGTCCGATGGACTTGAATCGCTCGTCAATGTTGTTGCCGCCTTCATCGCCTTCTTCGTCATCCGTTACGCGCAGAAGCCGGCCGATCATGATCATCCCTTCGGGCATCACAAGGCGGAATATCTTTCCGCCGTTACCGAGGGCGTGATGATCGTCGTTGCAGCGCTGATGATCGTGCAGGAGGCGATCGGCCATCTCGCCGATCCGCAGCCCATGCAGGCGCCGGTGCTCGGTCTCGCGATCAACTTTGTCGCCGGCGTCATCAACGGTATCTGGGCTCTGACGCTGATCCGGGCCGGCCGGACATATCGCTCGCCGGCATTGACGGCGGACGGCCAGCACATCATGTCGGATGTCTATACCTCGATCGGTGTCCTTATCGGGCTGTTGCTGGCGCTTGGCACCGGGCATCCGATCTTCGACCCCGTGCTTGCCATTCTCGTTGCCATCAACATTCTCTACCAGGGCTGGAAGGTCATCTCCACTTCGATCGACGGGCTTATGGATAAGGCCGTTCTGCCGGAAGAGGAGAATGTCATCAAGGATGCGATTGCCAGAAATGCCGAGGGTTCGCTCGGCGTGCATGATCTGAAGACGCGCAGGGCAGGGGCCGTGACCTTCGTCGATTTCCATATGGTGGTACCCGCCGCCATGCCGGTGCGGGAGGCACATCGAATCTGCGACCGCCTTGAAGATGCCATACGGGCGATCCATGCGGGCGCCGAAATAACCATTCACGTGGAGCCGGAGGGCGAAAAAGCCCATGGTATCCGCGTCAAAGTGATCAAGGAGACCTGAGATGCCAAAGACCGATGTGTCCGGCCTGTCGATGCTCGGCAACCAGACGGAAACCGCCAGCAATCCGGAAGAGGCGGTTCTGGAGAAAGTGCCGTCCGGCCATGCCGGTACCGATTATGTCGTCCGCTTCACCGCGCCCGAATTCACCTCGCTGTGCCCGATGACCGGACAACCGGATTTCGCCCATATCGTCATCGACTACATTCCCAATGAATGGCTAGTGGAATCGAAGTCGCTGAAGCTCTTCCTGCATTCCTTCCGCAATCACGGCGCATTCCACGAGGATTGCTCGATCTATATCGCCAAGCGCCTGGTGGATCTGCTGCAGCCGAAGTGGCTGCGCATCGGCGCGTATTGGTATCCGCGCGGCGGCATTCCGATCGACGTCTTCTGGCAGACCGGCAAGCCGCCGGAAGGTGTTTGGCTGCCGGATCAGGGTGTGCAGCCCTATCGTGGCCGAGGCTGAATGAAAAAAGCCGCCATCGGGGGATGGCGGCTTTTCAGCTAGATTCGATGCGGCTGCTGCTCAGGCGAATGAGTTGTCGTCGCCATCGTCATAGGACGAGTCGTCATAATCATCGTCCTGAGCGTCTTGGGCAGCGTCCTGGGCGTAATCGGCCGCGCTCTGATCATTCTGATCGCTATTGTCGTCATTGCCGAAATAGTTGTTATTGATGATCGTTTCCTGCACCGGCTGTTCGGCTGCATTGGCTGCCGTGCCTCCGAAAAGGCCACTGCCGGCATTGCCGCCGAAGAGGCCTCCGCCAGTTCCGCCAAGATGTGGGCTGAAGAGGCTGGAGAGCGATTCCGCCAGCATCACGCCACCGGCAACGCCGGCCGCCGTGCCGAGGGCGCCGCGCAGAAAGCTGCCGCCGGCCGAAGGCGCGGCTGCCTGCTGGCTCCAGGGGCCGGATGGCTGTGGTTGCGGCTGGCCGGCCCAAGGGCCGGGCTGAGGCGCATTGCGGGCATAGTCGTCATAGAGACGACCCTGCTGCTGCGGGCTGGTTGCCTGCGGCGCCGGCGCACGCTGCTGCTGGCCGCCGCCGAAGAGCGAGCCGATTCCGCCGAGGAAACCGCCGGTCTGGCCCTGCGGGTGATTGTCGGCGCCCTGCTGCTCGAGCTCGTGCACACGGGCTTCGAGCTGCTGGATGCGATCGGCAGCCGCCTTCATGCCCTGTTCCTGCATGATGACGGCCTGCGCCAGGAAATAAGGCGCATAAGGCTGGTCGCGGACCGCCTGGTTGATGAAGGCCTCCGCATCGGCGTCGCGCTGCGTGCTGGCCGCGCCGCGCACGCGATCGAAGAGAGAGGCGAGCAATTGACGTTCTTCTGGCGACATGATGGCCTCCTTGGCTATCTGTGCTGCAAATTCGGGGGCGCGATCTCTAACCGCGCTGACCTGACGTAGGATCAAATCTCGGCTTTTCAAAGCCATTCAAGTTACATTTCGGTAATCCGCAACCATAACACCATGTTGTCAGTCGCTATTCCCGCCTTGTCTTTTTCCGGCATTGTTTTACGCATTGAGTCGCACTATGTGCGGTGAACGACGCATCATGCTGGAGAGTTGAATGAACGACGAAGACGAACAGGAAGACAAGAAGACCGAGCAGCCCTTGGGCAAGGACGCGGAGGCGAATCTTTTCAAGTCGCGTTCGATCTTCATCTATGGCGGCATCACGCAGGAACTGGCGCAGAAGGTCTGCTCCCAGCTCGTGGCGCTTTCCGCCGCCAGCGACGATGACATCCGCATCTATGTGAATTCGCCCGGCGGTCACGTCGAGTCAGGCGATTCCATTCATGACATGATCAAGTTCATTAAGCCAAAGGTCTGGATGATCGGTACGGGCTGGGTCGCCTCCGCCGGAGCGCTGATTTACGTCTCCGCTCCCAAGGAGCGCCGTATTTGCCTGCCCAACACGCGCTTCCTGCTGCACCAACCGTCCGGCGGTACGCGCGGCATGGCCTCCGACATCGAGATCCAGGCACGCGAAATCATCAAGATGAACGAGCGCCTGAACAAGATCTTCTCGGAAGCCACCGGTCAGCCGGTCGAGCGCATCGCCAAGGATACGGATCGCGATTACTGGCTCTCCGCAGAGGAAGCCAAGGCTTACGGCCTGGTCTCGCGCATCGTGACCTCGCAGGCGGAAATCTGATCTGGCCGGTTTTTCCGATTGAATTGAGCGCCCTCGCTTGCCGGAAGGCTGGCGGGGGCGTTTTCGATGAAAAAGCTTTGATCAAAAGCCAAAAGCTGGCGGCAGAAATCTCTGCCGCCAGCCTTCACCGCTCGGGAGGTTGCAACGTTTCCGGGAGCGGCGAACTCGAAAGCGCAAACTACAGACCGAGCGTGTCCTATATGGTAATCTCCACCGGCGTTCCGTCCGGCATGGTGATGACAGCCTCATAGAAGCCGTCGCCGGTGGTGCGTGGTGCGGATTTCAGGCGATCATCCGCCTTGCATCGTTCAGCCAGCGCATCGACGGCAGCTTTGCTGCCGAGGGATATGGCAATATGGTCCCAGCCGATGCGTTCGCTGTGCGGGTCGGGAGAAAGCCAGGGGCCGGTCATCAGTTCGATCTGGTCGTCGCTTTCCGGCAAGGAAATGAAGCGGGAGACGAAGCCAGGCCGTCGCTGGCTTCGATAGGGTTCGCCGACGGTTGCGCCGAAATAAGTCTCCCAGAAATTCGCGGCGGCATCGAGATCATGCGTCCATAGAGCGGTATGAGCGATCCGCATCTGTCTCTCCCTGTGTCTGTTCGTGATTGCGGGTAACGATGCTGGCGCAGAGAGGTGCGACGCAGAGGAGTGCGGCGAGCATCCAGAAGGCGCCGGGCAGGCCGAGATGATCCGCCGCGAAACCGACGCCGGCGGGGCCGACGAGCACGCCCGCATATCCGGTCATGGTGATGGCCGCGACGGCCAGGCCGGCCGGCATGACCTTCTGCGAACCGCCTTTGCGGAAGAGCACCGGGACGATGTTGGAGGCGCCAAGCCCGATCAGGAGGAAACCGCTCATGGCGAGGATCGCGATCGGGCTGAGAAGGAGGACGCCAAAGCCTACGACCGCAATCGCGCCACCCCATAGCATGATTGCCCTGTCACCGACCCTTGCAGTAATGGCATCGCCGCTCAGGCGGCCCACCGTCATCGCAATGGCAAACAGCATGTAGCCGAGGCCGCCATGACTGGTATCGACCTGGCCCTGCGTGGTAAGCAGCAGAGCACTCCAATCGAGGATCGCGCCTTCGACGAGGAAGGTGATTGCTGCCAGCGCGGCCAGCAGCAACACGACGCCGCGTGGCATGACGAAAAGCGGCGCGTCCTCCGCGGGGACGGTTCGCAGCAGACGGGGCCATGCGACGATCACGGCGATCACCATCACAGCCGAGCTTAGAAGCGTTGCGGCAAGGGGACCGGCCTTCACGGATAGGAGCAGGGTGACGAGCAGGGAGCCGATGAAGCCGCCTATGCTGAATAAGGCATGGAAGCCGGACATCAGTGGCCGGTCCGCGCCTTTCTCCACTTCGACGGCATGAATGTTCATGGCGACATCGAGCGATCCAAGGCAGGCGCCGAACGCCGCCAGCGCAAGACCGAGGGTGAACGGCGTGCTGGCTACGGCCAAGGTCGGCAAGAGAAGTGCGAGACCGAGACCGCCCGTGATGATGATCGGCTTGCTGCCATATCGCGCGCTCAACATGCCGGCCGCAAGCATTGCGGCCACCGAACCGAGGCCAAGGCAAAGCAATAGCATGCCCAGCACGCCGTCATCGACGCCGAGGCGATCCTTGGCGAAGGGGACGAGGGGAGCCCAGCAGGCGAGGGCAAAACCTCCAACCAGAAAAGCAAGTCGTGTTGCCAGCCGGGTTTCCGGCCGATCCGTGGATTGCATGGTCATTTCTTATCTTTCGAAATCAGGAGGATGACGTGACGTCGCTTGCCTTCACCAGCGAGAAGCCGGCGTCGGCGGCCGCCTTTTCGTCAGCGACAGGCAGGTCATCCTCGACAACAAGCCAATCGATATCGTCGGCGCCGCCGATGCGGTGCGGCGCGCGTTCGTGAAACTTCTCCGAGGTAATCAACGCGATCCGTGCTGCGCTTTTCTTGAGCAGCGTCCGCTTGAAGATCGCATCTGCATGTTCGTACACGCTGATGCCGTTTCTTGCCGTAATGGCGCAGACGCCCAGGAAGCAGCGATCGATGTTCATGGCTTCGATGGCCACGATCGCGGATGCATCGACGCTGCCGCCGACGACGGGATCGACCGCGCCACCGATCAGGATGAGCGGGATATCGCCGCGCTTCATGACCGCGCTGGCGATATCGATGGAGTTCGTTGCGATCGTCACGTCCATGTTCTTCTGCAGAAGATCGACCATTGCGAGATTGGTGCTGCCGCTGTCGAAAAACAGGAATTCGCCCGGTTCGATCATTGCGACGGCCGCCTTGGCCAGGGCTCTCTTGCGACCGGATTCCTGGCCGACACGTACGGCCATCGGCTGCGACGGCGTCAGGAGAGGGAGAGCGCCGCCGTAGACGCGGCGGCATTTGCCCTCTGCGGCAAGTGCCCGCAGATCGCGGCGCACGGCATCTTCGGACACGTTGAATTCGGCGGCCAGAGATGCGGCAACGATCTGCCGGCCCTCTGCAAGCCGCGCTTCGATGACGTCCCGGCGGGACAATGGGAGTGAATTGCTCATAAATTTGCATTAATGTGCATAAATAAGAGAGTCAATATGCACGTTTATACACGATGTGACTCGCCGACGATATATTCCGCGAGTGATTTGCTGAGCGATACTGTCATTTCGCGCGAAAACAGCACTTGCACGCCCGATGCTTGTAATGCTCCATGCGCGTTCCATCGATCCTCATGCGCTCTTCGAGTCTCTATCGCCATGCTCAAAGATTTCTCCGTTCAAAGCCTGTTCATGGGCTGCCTCACGGCCTTCGTCGGCTTTGCCAGTTCCTTCGCTGTCGTCTTTCATGGCCTGCAGGTGGTCGGCGCCTCGGATGCGCAGGCGGCCTCCGGTCTGACGGCGCTTTCGGTTGCGATGGGTCTCTGCGCGATCGTGCTCAGCATGGTGACGAGGCTGCCGATAAGCATTGCCTGGTCGACGCCGGGAGCCGCGCTGCTGGCGAGCGCCGGAGCCATCGAGGGCGGCTTCCCGGTGGCTGTCGGTGCATTTTTCATTTGCGGCATATTGATCGTCATTGCCGGGCTTTTTCGGCCTTTTGGCCGGGCGGTCGCATCCATCCCGGCGCCGCTTGCAAATGCCATGCTGGCCGGCGTGCTGCTCGGCCTCTGCTTTGCGCCCGTCAAGGCGATCGCCTTCAATCCTGCCTTCGGTTTGCCGATCATTCTTGCCTGGATCGTCGTTGGGTCGTTCAAGCGGCTATGGGCGGTACCGGCGGCGCTTGCGGCCTTTGCCCTGGTGCTGGCCTTCGGCGTGAAGATACCGGATGGTGCCTTCGCCTCGCTCGAGCATTCGCTGTTGCCTACCGTCGAATTCGTGAAGCCGGTCTTTACGCTTGCCGGTATCGTGTCCATCGCGCTGCCGCTGTTCATCGTGACGATGGCATCGCAGAACATTCCCGGCATCGCCGTGTTGAAGGTGCACGATTACGAGCCGAAGCCCGGCCCGCTATTTGCCGTGACCGGCGTGTTTTCACTGCTTGCCGTTCCTTTCGGCGGCCATGCCGTCAATCTTGCGGCAATCACCGCGGCGATGTGTGCCGGGCAGGACGCTCATGCCGATCCACGGAGGCGCTACTGGGCGGCGATTGTCGCCGGGATCGGCTATGTGATCCTCGGATTGCTGGCGAGTGCCGTGACGGCTTTCGTGGCGCTGGCGCCGCCGATCCTCATCGAGGCGGTGGCCGGCTTGGCGCTGGTCGGCGCGCTCTCCAATTCCGCCTTGAACGCTTTCCAGCAGCCGGAATCGCGCGAGGCGGCCGCCATCACGTTTCTCGTGACGGCATCGGGCGTTTCCTTCGGCGGCATTTCCGGCGCCTTCTGGGGGCTCATCGCCGGCGGGCTGATGCTGGCGCTGTCGCGCGGTGTGCAAATGCTGAAGAAGTAGGCGAGGGGTTGCTTCTTTCTGATCCGGCAGCTATAAGCGCGGCCATGAAGTTGACTGGCGCAAAGATTTCCGAACAGATTGCACGTGGGCGCGTCGCCCTGCGTGACAATACGCGCGCCCTTACCTCGCTTCTCCTCCTCGGCCTTACGCGCGGTTGCCGGGTCCTTTGAGGAGCGCCCGGCGGCCGAAAAGCCCGCTGGCCATCGCTCCTCGCGACTTACCCTAAAATCGACAGCTTACCCGCAAAGGGTCCGCATTTGTCATCGCCAAGCCGCATCCGATCGGCTAAGACGCGGGATAAAATGACGGGAAAGGAAGAGACGAGACCATGGACGCGAACAGCCATTCCCCCAAAGGCATGCCCGAAGCAGCGGTGAAATACCGCGCCTATCCGCAAATCAATATTCCCGACCGGACCTGGCCGTCCAAGGTGATCACCAAGGCGCCGATCTGGTGTTCGGTCGATCTGCGCGACGGCAATCAGGCGCTTGTCGATCCGATGGGTCACGACCGCAAGGCACGCATGTTCCAGCTGTTGCTGGATATGGGTTTCAAGGAAATCGAGATCGGCTTCCCCTCGGCTTCGCAGACCGACTTCGACTTTGCCCGCTGGTGCATCGAACAGGGCAGTGTGCCTGCCGATGTATCGCTGCAGGTTCTCGTCCAGTGCCGCCCGGAATTGATTACCCGCACCTTCGAAGCGCTGGAAGGCGCCAACAAGCCGATCGTGCATTTCTATAATTCCACCAGCGAATTGCAGCGCCGCGTCGTATTTGCCAAGGACGTGCAGGGCATCAAGCAGATCGCCGTCGATGCGGCCAAGATGATCACCGACATGGCGGCCAAGGCCGGCGGCGGCTATCGCTTCGAATATTCGCCGGAGAGCTTCACCGGCACCGAGCTGGATGTGGCGCTGGAAATCTGCAATGCCGTTATCGACGTCGTGAAGCCGACGCCGGATAACAAGCTGATCATCAATCTGCCGTCGACCGTCGAAATGGCGACGCCGAATATCTATGCCGACCAGATCGAATGGATGTGCCGCAATCTCGATAACAGAGAAAACCTGATCATTTCGCTGCATCCGCATAATGACCGCGGCACGGGCATCGCTGCCGCCGAGCTGGCGCTGATGGCCGGCGCCGACCGCGTCGAAGGTACGCTCTTCGGCAATGGCGAACGCACCGGCAATGTCGATGTCGTGACCATGGCGTTGAACATGTTCACACAGGGCGTCGATCCGGAGCTGGATTGCTCCAACATCGAGCGCATGAAGGAAGTTTACGAATATTCCAACCAGATGGCGATCGGCGAGCGTCATCCTTATGTCGGCGAGCTGGTCTATACCGCCTTCTCCGGTTCGCATCAGGATGCGATCAACAAGGGGATGAAGGCCGCCAAGGTCGCCAACGATCCGGTTTGGGAAGTGCCCTATCTGCCGATCGATCCGCAGGATGTCGGCCGTACCTATGAGGCGATCATCCGCATCAACTCGCAATCTGGCAAGGGCGGCATCGCCTATATCATGCAGCAGGATTACGGGCTGAATCTGCCGCGCAACCTGCAGGTGGAATATCGCGAGGAAATCCAGCGCATCACCGACGAGGAAGGCAAGGAATTGCCCTCCAAGCGCATCTACGAGCATTTTATCGAACGCTATGTGACGCAGCCCGAAGCACGGCTCCGCTTCGTCGACCACCACACCTTCGCCGATCCCGAGCACAAGGGACAGCGTATCGTCGCGGCCGAAATCACCGATAAGGGCGAGGTAAAGCGTATCGAAGGGCGCGGCAACGGCCCGATCGATGGCTTCATCAACGCGCTTTCCATCTATCTCGGCATTCCGATGTCGGTCGAGGATTACTCCGAGCATTCGCTCCAGCACGGCTCGAACGCCTCGGCGATCTCCTATGTCGAGATCTCCTATCCGGGCGGCAAGCTCTTCGGTGCTGGCATCAACACCAATATCGTCGCTGCGTCCCTCGAGGCGATCGTCTCGGCGGCGAACCGCGTGCTCGCCATCAAGTCCGCATAAGGCTCAAGCCTGGTTGCAGCTCTGATTTGAAAGGCCCCCTCGTTTTCGAGGGGGCCACTTTTATTGCACATCAGTCGGCTGGCGGTTCGTCGCCTTCGATGAAGCCGCCGGATTGGTGCGACCACAGCGTTGCGTAGATGCCGTTCCGGGCGATCAGCTCCGCATGCGTGCCATCCTCGATGATGCGGCCGTGGTCGAGCACGACGATGCGGTCCATGCGCGCGATGGTCGACAGGCGATGGGCGATGGCGATCACGGTCTTGTCTTCCATGATGCCGTAGAGCGTATCCTGGATTTCGGCTTCGACTTCCGAATCGAGGGCAGATGTTGCCTCGTCGAGCACCAGGATCGGGGCGTCCTTCAGGATAGCGCGCGCAATCGCGACGCGCTGCCGTTGACCGCCGGAAAGCTGGACGCCACGTTCGCCGGCATGCGCATCGAAACCGATTCTTCCTTCCTGATCCCTGAGGCCTGCGATGAAATCGCTGGCCGCAGCCTTCTCTGCCGCGGCGAGAACCGCATCCTCCGAAAAGCTGGGATTGCCATGGGCGATGTTATCACGGATGGAGCGGTGAAGGAGCGACGCTTCCTGGCCGACCACCGCAATCTGCCGGCGCAAGCTATCCTGCGTCACCTGCCGAATATCCTGCCCGTCGATTTCGATAGTGCCGGCTTCCGGATCGAAGAAGCGCAGTAGCAGGTTGACCAAGGTCGATTTGCCGGTGCCGGAGCGGCCGACAAGGCCGACTTTTTGGCCTGCCTCAATTCGAAGCAAAATGGCGTCGAGCCCGCCATCTTCCTTGCCGTAGCGATGGGTGACCTCCCTGAAGGCGATCTCGCCCTTGGTGATGGCAAGCGGCTTGGCGTCCGGCGCATCGGTAATGGCAAGCGGCTGCGAGACGGTCAGCAGCGATTGCCGCATGGCGCCGAGATGGGCAAAGAGCGAGGAAACGGCATCCAGCATCCATTCGGCCATGCCGGTTATACGGAAGCTCAGCGCCAGGGATGCGGCGATCAGCCCGAGTGGTGCGCCGCCGGACTGCCAGAGGACGACCGCATAGCCGACGAGCGCGACGATGAGGAAGCTGCCGAGAAACAGCATGCTCGAATTGACCTGTACTTCGAGCCTCTGCACCCGGACGAATGTTTCGCGGGCTTGAGAGAAGCGGCGCCGAGCCTCCTTGTCTTCCGCCGTTGCATCGGCAAAAAGCTTGATGAGGTCGATATTGGCATAGCTGTCCACCAGCATGCCCGTCAGCTCGGCATAGGCTCCCTGATATTGCGCGGAGGCCTTCTGCAGGCGAGGGATGACATAGGCCATCAGTGCGAGATAGCAGAACAGCCACACCGCCAGGGGCCAGATGAGGCGCGGGTCGATCGAGGCCATCAGCCAGAGCGAGCCGGCCACATAGATCGTGACAAAGGAGAGCGTATGCAGGACCTGATAGGCCGCGCCCGTTGCTGCCGTGCCAATGTCGCGCACCTGGCTGGCGATTCGACCGGAAAAGTCCTGACGGAACCAGCCGACCGATTGCCGAAGGACATGACGGTGAGCCCGCCAGCGGAACAGCGTCTCGGCATTCGGCCGAAACGCGATGTCATCCAGGCTTTCGCGGAGATAGCCGGCAAGAGGCCGTCCGATCAGGACGAGGGCGGCCGCGGCGAGCAGGCCGAATCCTTCGGATGCCCAGAAATCCTCGCGCCGGGCGGCGGCGAGATCGTCCATCAGCCGGCTCGAATAGCCGATGAGCCAGATCTCGATGATGGCGCCGATCACGGTCAGTCCAAGGCTGATTGCCATGACCGTGCGAAACGGGCGAAGATTGGTTAGAAGATAGCGCCAGGCCTTGGGTGATGGCTGCAGCTCGTCATGATCCTGAAACGGATCGACAAGCTCTTCGAAGCGACGAAACATGAGTGCCCTCCACGGGCGAAAGATAGCAATCTGATGGTCGGGCCGATAAAGCAGCCCTTCACGGCACTGCCTTTCAGCGGTGCTTTCCTGTGCCGTGATTTTTCATCAGAGTGCTCTCCTCATTGGTCGCTGCAACCTCTATAGCGTGTATCAGCGCCGATGTCAGCAGCAATTGTATCGTGATCGTCCGACATAGAAGGGCGAGTGCCGTTCTTTCCACGCCTCGCGTCGAACTCGTCTGAGCATATGTGCTTCAATGGTGAGTTTTGCTCAGGCCTTGCCTTTGGCAAGCTCATCGCGCTGCTTCGTCAGACGCTCGAGCTCTTCTTCCTGCTCGGCTATCCGCTCAGATGTCCGTTCTTCGTCGGCGGCGCCGGAAAAGGCTGCTGCCTGCTCGATCAGTTCGCGAAGGTTTTCCTTTATCGCCGCGATACGCCTGTCGATTTCAGGAATGGTCAGCAGAACGTCGGACATGTCGAAACTCCAGCAAGACTATCGGGCTCATGCGGTTGTCGCCGCCCATTATCCATCGGCCGGCCGGCAGCCGCAAGGCGCAAAACGGATGGGATATCAGTCAGATTTCCGAGGATACCCGATTGGCGATCTGATCGAGCATTGCATCCGAGGAGGGACCGACGACCGCATAGGTGGTGCCGTTGCGGTGCCAGGACACGATGCTGATATCGTCCTTGATGGTTTCGCTGAAATCGTCGTCGGCAACGCCGTCCGTCTTGGTAAAGCAGATGGCGACGACATCACCATCGAGGTTCTTGTAGATCAGCTGGCCGACTGGCTTGCCGGCTGCGATGGACATGCGCGCGCCTTGGAAGACGAGACCATCGGCAGCAAGGTCCGGAAAATTGAATTTGACGCCGACCGTGCTCGCCAACCACTTGGCGATCTCGTCCAGCTGGCTTGCCTGCAGCTCGACCATACGCTGCGGCTGGCGCGAATAGATGCGGTGATAGGCGGCGATATCATCCAGCCAGCTGCGTGTCATAGCCTGTGTCGGGGTCGGCGGAGGACTCGCCGGGACATCAGCGGGCTGCATGCCGAAAAGATAACCGATGCCGCCGCCGACGGCGAACAGGATGAGAGCCGCGGCCAGCGATTGCTTGCCCGTGGGCGCCAATTTCAACGATTGCCGGGTGAGGCGGGGAGAGGGATCTCGGGTCTTCGGAGGCTGGGCGCTCTTGATGGAGCGAACGAGCGCCAGCGGCACCGGCTCCTTCAAAACCTCGTCAAAAGCCTTGCGGCCAACATCGGAGCCATGCTTCAGCTCATCGAAAATACGCCGCGCGTTCGGATCCGAGGCGATGAGCTTTTCCAACTCTTCTTTTTCTTCGCGGCTCGTCTCGCCATCCATGAAGGCGGACAAGCGGATTTCGAGCGGCGTTTTCTTCATGTCCTGCAATGCTTAAAACCTTCGAGGCGAGCGACTATGACCCTGGGAGGCAAGGTAAAGGCGTGCGCTGGATAGCCTTGACATCACTGCCGACAAAGGGATGCCGAGGACGTCGGCAGCCTGCTTGTAGCTGTGCCCTTCGACGTCGACCAGCAGGAAGACACTGGCAAGTCCTTCTGGCAAAGATGTGACGAGACGATGCGCTTCGCCGGCTTCTACAAGATTTAAATGGGTGCCGGATATCGGCTCGCCCTGTTCCAGTGCACTGCCCTTTGCGGCGGGGCGTAGTTTGTGGCGTCGCGCTTCATCGACCCATTGATGCCGGGCCATCGTATAGAGCCAGCTTTCCAGCTTGCCGCCGCTGTTCCAGAGATGGAACTTGGCTATGCCGCGCTGACAGACGTTTTGAACAAGCTCGTCCGCCTCGGCGAGATCGCCGGTCAGCGTCACCGCAAAGCGGCGAAGCTTCGGAAGAAGGCCGACCAAATCGCGTCTGATATCAGTGGCTGCTACCGGCGTTGGCATGATCGTTCCAGGAAGGCGTTGGAGGTTGTTACATCGACAATCTGCTTCCGCGATGGACAGCCTTCCCCGTAAGAAAGGTGATGCGAGCGGAATAATTGTCCTGTGCTGGTATGAACCATTTCCGTGCCGTTTCGCAAGTCTTCAAAAGCACCCGCGCGTTTGACTGTCATTCTTACCGCAGTAATCCCACAATGTGTCAGCCGGTCTTTGTCCCGGCGCTGCCCGGGCCCTCCAAGAAGCCGCAACCCACGGGATACAGGCTCCGAAAACCGGCATGCGGTGCGCCTTGTCACGACCTCAAAATCCATCCCGCATTTCAGGATTCCAATGCTTCGATTGTAGCTCCGTATCTTAGAAAACGCTATCGAAACGATGCGCACGATGACGCCAAAAGGCTCACCATGTCGCGAGAATATCGAAGCCTTCGGGGTCAACGCCGCTGCCGTTGTCGCTGAGGCTGTAACGCTCCGCCTTCAGTTCCCAGGCGCCCGGCCGGCCGGCGATGGTGAAGAGATTATAGGCCGCGCGCGGCTTCAATCCGCCGACCCCTTGCGATGCTGAGGCGATCCCGACGACCGGGACCGGGCCCATGTGGCCGCGCAGCCAATGCAAGGTGTTGAGATGTGTGTGGCCATGCAGGACAAGTTCGGCGCCGCCGGTCGAGATGACGGCGGCAAAACGGCGAATGCCGATCATCCGCTTGTAGAAACTGGTTGCACCGCGAATGGGCGGGTGATGGATCATGACGACGCGAAAGAGCCCGGCATCTCCGGCTGCGCGCAGGATATTGACCGTCTCGCGCGCCTGGCGCGAGGAGTAGAAGCCGCTTGCAGCAAAGGGCGGGGTGGCAACGGCTGTGGAGCAGCCCACAAGCGCGACCTGACCGCGGATACGCAGATAGGGGAAAATGCGCTGCTCTTCCTGCCATTCGGCAGGAGCATTGTCGCCGCGGACATAGGGATACCAGGAGCGCATGGCCTTTTCGTAGGCGCCGGGCACATAGGCATCGTGATTGCCGGGAACAACTGAGGTGTGGAGAGGATCGCCGACAGTCTTCAGCCAGGCGGCTGCTGTCTGGATCTCCATGCCGCTCGCAAGGTTGACGAGATCGCCGGTTACGGCCAGATGATCGGCCTGTTTCGCCTTGATGTCGTCAAGAAGAAGATCGAGCGTATCGCCAAAAAGATGCTTGCGCCGGTTCCGGTGCCAGTTCACAAATCCGGTAATGCGTTTGGAGGCGAGTTCTCTGATCGAAAGACGTGGCAGTGGACCAAGGTGAACATCGGAAATATGCGCGAGCTTGAACATGGGATGAGACATAGCCCACTCTATTGTCAAAACAAATACATCCCCAATCCAATTGTAGATCGCGACGCCGGGGTTCAGGCATGAGCGAAGACAATCGACGCGACGAAAGGCAGAGTTTGGCTGTGCGTCTGTTCGGCCGCGCGCTGCATGTCTATTTCGTGCTGACCCGCAGCATGACCATCGGCGTGCGCGCCGCTTGCTTCGATCGTGAAGGGCGGATTTTTCTGGTTCGGCATTCCTATATCGCCGGATGGCATATGCCCGGCGGCGGCGTCGAACGCCATGAGACTGTGGAGCAGGCGCTTGAGAAGGAGCTGCGCGAGGAAGGCAATCTGGCGATCTCAGGCAAGCCACAGCTCTTCCACGTCTATTTCAACAATCACACCAGCAAACGCGACCACGTCGTCTTCTATCGCGTCGAGGTTACCCAGACCTCGCCGCGCAAGCCGGACCGCGAGATCGTCGAATGCGGCTTCTTTCCGGTCGATGCGCTGCCGCCAGGCACGACGAAGGCAACCTATCGCCGGCTGAAGGAATTGGAAGGAGCGGAAGCTCCCTCCAGCTATTGGTAGTCTCCGACGCTTGGATCAGGCAGCCTTTGCCAGCCGCTTACGCCCATGCGGGCGATCGAAATCCAGTTCCGGCCCGATCGGCACGATGCCTGTCGGGTTGATGGTCTTGTGGCTGCGATAATAGTGGTTCTTGATGTGCCCGATGTTCACCGTCTCGGCAACGCCGCCGATCTGATAGAGATCCCGGAGATAGGCCGAGAGGTTGGCATAGTCGGCAATGCGCCGGATATTGCATTTGAAATGTCCGACATAGACGGCGTCGAAACGAACCAATGTCGTGAACAGCCGCCAATCGGCCTCCGTCAAGCGATCGCCGAATAGATAGCGCTGTGTCGCCAGCCGCTCATCGAGCATGTCGAGGGTTTCGAAGAGGCGGAGTGCGTTTTCCTGATAGGCTTCCTGCGTCGTCGCAAAGCCGGCGTTGTAGACGCCGTTGTTGACCGTATCGTAGACGCGCTCGTTCAATGCATCGATATCGGCCTGCAGATCGGTGGGATAGAAATCCGCAGTGGAGCCGGTCAGGCCATCGAAGGCCGTATTGAACATGCGGATGATTTCCGCGGACTCATTGTTGACGATTGTGCCGGTCTGCTTGTCCCAGAGAACGGGAACAGTCACGCGGCCGGAATAATGCGGATCGGCCTTGACATAGACCTCCCAGAGCTTCGTCGCGCCGAAGAGATGGTCGACAGTGCCGCCATCCTGTCCTTTGAATTCCCAGCCATTTTCCAGCATCAGCGGATCGACGATCGAGACGGAGATCAGTTTTTCCAGCTTTTTCAGTTTGCGAAAGATCAGGGTTCGATGCGCCCAGGGGCAGGCGAGCGAGACGTAGAGATGATAGCGTCCGGCCTCTGCCTTGAAGCCGCCGGTGCCGGTGGGGCCGGCGCTGCCATCCACGGTGATCCAGTTTCGAAACTGCGACGCGGCGCGCTTAAAATGGCCTTTCGTCTCCTTGGTATCGTACCAGACGTCATGCCAGACGCCGTCCACCAACATGCCCATTGCTTGATCCTTTCGGGAAACTGCCGAAACTATATACCTAGAGATACGGCATGCGCGCCGGATTTCGAGACGGCAAATGATGAACACTGCGTCATAGGTGCTGTCGGCGAGCTCATGTGGCGGCGTGAAGCTTCAGAAAAAGAACGATGGCGGCACGATCCTGCATGAATGAACGGCGGGATGCATTTTGCATTGGACGCGCCGAATATTTCCTGCTATCCGGCTCTTCACACTTTAAGGACCCTTGTCATGAAAGTAACCAGAAGCCTGCGACGACGCCGATGATCTTGAACGCTCCATGAGCGCTTTCGGGAACAATATCGTCCGTCTATCTGGTTTTCTGGGCTAATGTACAAGCACGATCTGGTCTACCTCACTGAGGATGCGTCGCACGACGCTGCTATCGAACTCATCAACGAAGAAGCTTTCGGTCCGGGACGGTTTACACGCGCCGCTGCTCGCATTCGCGAGCAGGGACCGCATGACCGGTTGCTGTCCTTCATCTGCGCCGATGATGGCGAGACAATCGCTTCCGTGCGGATGACGCCGGTGTTGGCCGGATCGGTCAAGGGACATCTGCTCGGCCCGCTTGCGGTGCGTCCTTCGCACAAGAATAAGGGTATAGGTCGCGAGCTCGTGCGGATTGCAGTGGCCGCTGCTCAGCGCAAGGGATCGGAAGCTGTTATCCTGATCGGCGATCCGCCCTATTATTGCCCGCTCGGTTTCGAGAAGGTCGCCTACAACGCACTGACCTTCCCGGGGCCTGTCGATCCCAACCGGGTGCTCGTCGTGCCGATCGCCGCAGACACGCATGCGCGGCTGCATGGCACGATTGTCTGGCGCGATGATTCCGTTCCGGCTATCGAAGCCGAAGACGATCTGGATGATGTCGTGCAGTTCACGGCGATCGCTGTCTAAGGCGCCATCAACGAAAAATCGCCCTGCTTGATGTCAGCGGGGCGATAACGTCTTCTTCAGAAAGAATCGGCTGCGACCGGCCGGGAAATCTGGCAGTTCGCCGAAGATGGCATAGCCCTGCCGTTGATAGGCTTTCAGCGCCTGTGGATTGAAGGTATCGATCCATGCGCCGAAGCAACCGCGGGCGCTTGCCTCCGCTTCCGCCGCCTCCAGCAGCTTTCCGGCCATGCCCTGGCCGCGCAGGCTTTCCGGTACGAAAAGCCATTGGGTGAACAGCCATCCCCAGGCGGTATAGCCCGAGATGCCACCGATGGTCTTGCCGGCATCATCGCGGATCAGAACGGCCAGGGATTGCCGGCCGGACGGGCCGACGTCGATGGTGTTGAACGCCGTCAATCCCTCGCTGATGGCCGCGAGTTCGCCTTCGGATGGCGTATCGGTCACTTCGATCTTCATAGTCATCGTCCTTCGCGCCACCATGTGGCAGAGAAAGCGAAGAGGAGAGCGGCGAGACCGGCAAAGCCTGCAAAGAGCGGCAGGGTATTGATCCCCTTCAGCACGGTTTCGTCGGTCATGCGGATGGTCAGGCGCTGACCGTCGGCGACGCGAACGGTGCCGCGCACCGGCAGAACCTGCGGCACCGTCACGCCGCCATTTGCGGCGGCAACGCGGGTGACGAGACCCTTCGTTTTTTGTGCCAGCGGTTTCAGTGTCTCGGTGGTCGAGATCATCGCCTTGAATTCCGGAGCATCGATTGCGCCGATATGAACGAGTGTCGATAGATTGCCGTTGGCGATCTGGTAGAGCCCGATTTCGTTCATATGCTTCTCGGCTTGATAGAGACCCGGCTGGGTCTGCCTCAGCGGCAAGGTTTCCGTCTGGCCGGAAGGCAATTTGATCGTAGCGGGGCCGGGATCGTTGCCGATCGTCTGGCGCGTTACCTGCAGCGTGCGCCCCGCGGCATTGGCCGTCAGCGCTTCTTCTTCCAGCGCTGGCTCTTTCAGCAGCCAATGGGCAATGCGGCGATAGAGCGAGACATGTGGGCCGCCGCCTTCGAAGCCGCGTGCCCAGAGCCAGCCCTCGTCGGAGAGCAGCATGGCGACACGCCCCTGGCCGACGCGGTTCAGCACCAGCAAGGGACTATTGTCAGCGCCGACCATCACGGTCTGCCCTTGCGGCCTCTCCACATCGACGCTGCGGAACCAGCGGCCCCAATGCGGCGGCTCAGTTTCGGAACCATCCAGCCCGCGCGTGACGGGGTGCTTTTTGCCCTGGTCCGACAGGCGCGGATAGAAGGCTTTCTCGATCATCTGGCCCGTCGGCTCGGCCGGCAGCACCGAGGCGAGCGGCGTCAGCGCAATCGAACTGCCGCCGGCATGCTCGGGGCCGGCTGCAACCAGCAATGCGCCGCCGTTTTCCACATATTGTGCCATGTAATCATAATAGATCGTCGGTAGGACGTTCTGGCGGTCCTGATAGCGGTCAAAGATGATCAGGTCGAAAGAGTTGATCTTGTCGACGAAAAGCTCGCGGGTTGGGAAGGCGATCAGCGACAATTCGTTGATCGGCGTGCCGTCCTGCTTGTCCGGCGGACGCAGAATGGTGAAGTGCACAAGATCGACCGAGGCGTCCGATTTCAACAGGTTGCGCCAGGCGCGCTCGCCGGCATGCGGCTCGCCCGAGACGAGCAGGACGCGCATGTTCTGGCGGATGCCTTCGATCAGCTGGACCGTCTGATTGTTGATGCCGGTGACTTCGCCAGGCACTTCGGCGACTGCGAATTCGAGGACATTGTTGCCGGCGCGGGGCACCTTGAAGCTAAAGGGCGTGTCCTGGCCGGGCGTCGCCTGCAGGGTGGCGATCTCGTCGCCATTCATCTTGACCGTCACTGCTGCCGTGCCGCCGGGGCTCTTGCCATCGTCGACGACACGGAAGACGAGCTGCTGCTCTTCGTTGACAAGACCGAAGCGAGGTGCACGCACGATCTCGATGCGGCGATCGAATTCGTCCGGTTTGCCCGTGATCAGCCCGTGGACGGGTGCGTCAAAGCCGAGCTGCTGATTGACGCCGGGGATATCGTGGATCTGGCCATCCGTCAGGAAGATGGCACCGCCGATACGGGCGGGCGGGACGTCGGCGATTGCCGAGGAGAGGGCAGAGAAAAGCCGTGTCGACGGAGATTCCGACTCCGCCGGATCGCGGAATTCCACGATCCTGGGCTCGATGCGGGGGAATTGCGCCAGCCGATCCTTGAGCATCGCCAGGGCTTCGTCCGTCATCTTGGCACGTTCCGGCGTCTGCTGGCTCAGGCTGTGGTCGACGACGACGGGCACGATCGTCGTCAGTTGATCGCGATCCTCCTGCATCAGCACCGGGTTGGCGAGTGCCGCCAGCAAGGCAATACCTGCGAAGCCACGAATCCAGCCGCCGCGCAGGCGCCTGTAGATGGCAAGCGCCCAGATGGCGAGCGTCAGCACCGCCAGAGCGGCAAGGATAGGCCAGGGGAGGAAGGGGGCAAAACCGATATTCATACTATTGCCCCAAGCGCTGCAGGATATCGGGAACGTGGACCTGATCGGACTTATAGTTTCCGGTCAGCATGTACATCATGATGTTGACGCCGGTGCGGTAGGCATATTCCCGCTGCGTTTCATCCGGGGGGACGGTCGGCAGCAGCGGCGAGCCATTGTCGCCGATAGCCCAGGCGCCGGCAAAATCATTGCCCGTAATCATGATCGGCGTCACCCCGTCGGAGGTCGCGACGGCGTTCGCATCGCGGCGCGCATCCTGACGCGCTTCCACCCAGAGCGGGCTGTCTGCATAGCGGCCGGGGAAGCTCGACAGCAGGTAGAAGGACTTGGTCAGCACATGGCCGGCGGGCACGGGCTCGAGGGGAGGAATATCGAGGTTGGCAAGGATCTGCTGCAGTCGCTGGCCGTTGGGGCTCGGTGACGAAGTGTCGCCCATCGTGTCGATGGCGTCACGCGTGTCGAAGAGCACGGTGCCGCCGTTGCGCATATAGGCGTCGATGCGGTTGATGGCGTCGTTGGACGGCATCGGCGCGGTTGCTGAAATCGGCCAGTAGATCAGCGGGTAAAAGGCGAGTTCATCCTTGGCAGGATCCACCCCTACCGGCGGGCCTGGTTCGAGCGTCGTACGATAGGTGAGATAGTCGGAGAGGCCGGCAAGCCCGCGCTCCGAAATGTGATCCACGTCCGTTTCGCCTGTCACGACATAGGCAAGATGCGTCTTGTCGAGCCGCGAGAAGATGGCGTCGTCGCCCGGTTTGGAATCGTCGGCCAGAGCGTTTGCCGGATGCAGGAATATGGCGAGCGATGCAGCCAGCAGCAGCATTGCCGTGCCGCCCGCAATCGTCTTGGCCGATCTGCCCAGGCGTGGAAAGGCACCGTTCATGAACAGTACGATGATGCTGTCGGCGAGCAGCAGGAGGAAGGCGAGGGTAAAGAGGATCGGCTTTGCCGACCAGGCCTCGCCCCCGATAAGGCCTTCGCGCGCGACAGCGCCGGCCGCTGAGGTATCCAGCGGCTTGAGCACTGCGCCGCTCGGCAGGGTGTTGAGCGCGCTGAAGCCCTCTTCGGAACCATAGAGGCCGGGCGGGTTGTCGAAACTTGCGACTGCAGCCCCCTTGTTGTTTGGTTCCAGCGGGCGGGCGCTGCCGATCTCGCTCGTCAGCACGCCCTTGGCGGTCAGAAGCCGGTAGGGTGGCATTGCTTCACTTGCCTTGGAAGCAGCTGCTTGCCCCGAGGCGACGCCGCCGGCACGCGATAGCTGGACGATACGGCGCAGCATCTCGACGAAATCGCCTGATATCGGCAGATCCGACCATTGTGGCTCGGCGCTGACGTGGAAGAGCACGATACGGCCGGCCTGCATCTGCTTTTCGGTTACCAGCGGCGTGCCGTCGGCAAGGCTTGCCCAGGTGCGCTCGGCGAGATCCGGTGTCGGCTCGGCCAGAACCTGGCGCTTTATCAGGACATCATTCGGCTTCGGCATGCCGGCGAAGGGGCCGAAAGAGGGGAAATCGGCAAGCGGCTGCGGCTCGGCCCAGGAAAGAGCGCCGCCGAAGGTGCGCTCGCCCTGCCGCAACGTGACGGGAACGAGAGGATCGTCAGCGGGTGCCGCGGCAAGCCGTGGTCCGGCGAAGCGGACGAGCGTACCGCCATTTTCGATCCATTTTTGCAGCGGTGCGTAGGTTTCCTGCGGCAGGCGGCCGACATCAGCCATGATGATGACGGAGGGATTGCCCGCGAGCAATTGGGGGATCGATTTTGCCAGATCGGCGCTGTTGGGCTGAGTGAGATCGGCATAGGGCTGAAGGGCGCGCTGGATATAATAGAGTGGCGACAGGATCGGCTGGAATTCGTCGGCGGCCTGTCCGGAGAGGAGCGCCACGCGTCGGCGGCGAAAACCGTCGTCCAGCAGATAGACGCTGCCGGCGCTTGCATGTCGGTCGATGCTGATGCGGGCGAAATCGTTGCGCATTTCGAAGGGCGCTGCAATGGAGCCGGTCGCAACCGTCTGCCCGCCTGCGAAGTCAAGCGAGCCAGCGGCGATTGGCCGTCCCTGATTGTCTTGCGCCGTCAGTCCGAGGCGCATCGGGCCACTGCCGTTCAGCCGTGTGGCCGTGACGGTCATGTTGCTGGCGGTATTGGCTGCGCCGGTGAGCGCGACGATATCGCGGCCGTCGCCCTCGATCAGCCGCAGCTCACTCGGCTGCAGCGCGGCAAGGCGGCTGACGATATCGTCCTTGTCCTTGCTCTCGATGCCATCGGAGATGAAGGCGATAGTACCGGGCTTCATGCCGTTGAGCGCCGCCTTGACTGCGTCGGCGGTGCGCCGGCGATCTGGCACCAACGGTTGCGGGTTCATGGCATGCAGCTTGTCGCGAGCTGATGTCGCCGCACCGGGCGTTGCATCGTTGCTCTGCTCGGCGGTGAAGGCGATCGAAACGGGAATGCCCTTGGCGTCGGCGTCGTCGATCAGCGCGTCGGCTGTACGTACGCGGCGTTCCCAGTCGGAGACGCTTGCCCAGCTATTGTCGATTATCAGCACCAATGGACCGCTGCTCGAGAGCGTGTTGGTGCGCGGATTGAACATGGGATTGGCGATGGCAAGAATGACCAGGGCGGCAAGCAGCATGCGCAGCAGCGTCAGCCACCACGGGCTGCGCGCCGGCGTTTCCTCACGTTTGAGGATGCTCGCCAGAATGCGCAGCGGCGGGAACACTTCGGTGCGCGGCTGCGGCGGGGTCAGGCGCAGCAGCCACCAGATCGCAGGAAGCAGAATGAGCGCTGCCAAGATGGCCGGCGAAGCGAATGCAAAGGAGAGACCGCTCATGGCTGGCCTCCAGACGCGACCCTCGCGGGCATGCCTGAGAGATACATGTGCACGGCGACCAGCGCTTCGGAAGCCAGGCGGTCGGTGCGGTGGCTGACGAAGGTCCAGCCGAGATGGCGCAGCGATTGGCCGAGATTTTCGCGCCGCGCGAGATAGGCGCGCTGATAATCTTCACGCAAGTTTTCCGCGCGGCCGGCGATCAGCTTCGAGCCCGTTTCGGGATCGCTGAATTCGGTGCGCCCGCTATAGGGAAATAGTTCTTCGGCGGGGTCGGCAACCTCGATCACATGACCGCGTAAGCCACGGCGGGCCAGCGGTCCGATCCTGCCCATCACGCAATCGGCATCGTCGAGAAAATCGCCGATCAGCACGATATCGCTCCAGCCGCGGATCATTGATGTCTGCGGAAGGCCGCCTTCGAGCGGCGTATGCATCAGCGCTGCGGCCAGGCGTTCGGCAGCGTTGCGGGTCGAAACCGGCTCCATGATGCCGGGGCAGCCGATGCGCTCACCGGAGCGGGACAGGATTTCCGCCAGCGCCAGCATCAGGACGAGCGCGCGGCCTTCCTTGGACACATGGCCATAGGTCGATTTATACATCATGGATGGGGAGAGATCGGCCCAGAGCCAGATCGTGTGAGCGGCTTCCCATTCATGATCGCGGATATAGGTATGATCGTCGCGGGCCGAGCGTCGCCAGTCGATGCGCGACAGGCTTTCGCCTTCGGTATAGGGGCGGAACTGCCAGAAATTCTCGCCGATGCCGCGCTTGCGCCGGCCGTGCCATCCGGCGATGACGGTATTGGCGATGCGCTTGGCTTCGACAAGGCAGTCCGGCACGAGTGCGGCGCGACTACGGGCTCGGGAGAGGGCATCGTTGCCTGAGGTCGGTCTGACGGTCTGTCCGATGGATGCCACGCGCTATACTCTCCTCGACATCCGGGTCACGACTTCGACTGCTTGACCAGCCCTGAAATGACATCGCGTACGGACATGCCTTCGGCGCGGGCTGCGAAAGTCAGCGCCATGCGGTGTTCCAACACTGGCTCGGCGAGTGCATGAATGTCGTCGATCGACGGTGCAAGCCGGCCTTCGTAAAGGGCGCGGGCGCGGGCGCAGAGCATCATCGCTTGGCCGGCACGCGGACCTGGACCCCAGGCGACATGCTTGTCCGTCGAGGCATTGCCCTGGCCTGGGCGGGCCGAGCGCACGAGCGACAGGATCGCATCGACGACGCCGTCACTGACGGGCATCTGGCGGATGAGCTGCTGAATTTCCAGCAAGCGTTCGGCGTCGATGACCGCCTGTGGCGTCGCTTCGCTTAAGCCAGTGGTTTCGAGCAGGATGCGGCGTTCATCCGCAAGCTCGGGATAATCGACATCGACCTGCAGCAGGAAACGGTCGAGCTGGGCTTCCGGCAGCGGGTAAGTGCCTTCCTGCTCCAACGGATTCTGTGTTGCGAGAACGTGGAAGGGAGCAGGAAGGTCATAACGTTGGCCGGCGATGGTGACGTGATATTCCTGCATGGACTGCAGCAGGGCGGACTGCGTGCGCGGCGAGGCGCGGTTGATTTCGTCGGCCATCAGCAATTGCGCGAAGACCGGACCCTTGACGAAACGGAAGGAACGGCGGCCGGTTTCGTCCTGGTCCATGACCTCGGAACCGAGAATATCCGAGGGCATGAGGTCCGGCGTGAACTGCACGCGGTTGGAGGCAAGGCCGAGAACGGCGCCGAGTGTCGTCACCAGCTTCGTCTTGGCGAGACCCGGTACGCCCACCAGCAAGGCATGACCACCGGCGAGCACGGCCAGAAGCGTGTTTTCCACGACGCTTTCCTGACCGAAAATGACCTTCGACACCTCCTGGCGAACGGCGGCGATATCGCCCAGTGCCTTTTCGGCTGAGGCAATGATGGCCTGCTCGTCGAGGCTCGTTTCGGTCGATTTGATCATGCCCATTTGCGTCTCCAATGGCAGAAAAACGGTGCGCGTGATTCGCAGACGTTACACATTTGCCTCATAATCAATACAACTTATCGCCAGCAAGACCGCTGACAAGCACGTTTCAAATGACTATCTCGTGAGAACTGTCATATTCCTGACTAACGACCAACCGGGACAGAAGAATGGCAACCGAGGAAATCAGGACAACGGGCGATGCCGCAAGCCTCGCGGCGCTGATTTCGCGTGCGGCTGGCGATAGCGGCGGCTCCAAGAAGGGTTTGCCGCCCGTCGATCGCTGGAATCCGCCCTTCTGCGGCGACATCGACATGGAGATCCGCGCCGACGGCACCTGGTTCTATTTCGGCACGCCGATCGGTCGCGCGCCGCTGGTGCGGCTGTTTTCCACAGTTCTGCGCAAAGACGAGGATGGGAAGACCTATCTCGTGACGCCTGTGGAAAAGGTGGGTATTCGCGTGGTCGACGCGCCGTTCGTGGCCGTCGAGATGAGCGTAACGGAACGTGAGGGCAGACGGGTGCTGACCTTCCGCACCAATGTCGGCGATGTCGTCGAGGCTGGCAGGGATCATCCAATCCGCTTCGTCATCAGCGGTGAGAACGATGAATTGAAGCCTTATCTGCATGTCCGGGGGCGCCTGGAGGCTCTGGTGACGCGTGCGGTCATGTACGATCTCATCGAGCTTGGTGAGCCCGTCGTGATTGCCGGGCGAGAGATCTTCTGCGTGCGTTCCGGCAGCTCCATATTTCCCGTCATGCCGGTTGCCGAACTGGATGCACTGACTCGATGAATGAATTTCCCCTTTATTCCGCGGATGAATTCCGCCGTCGCGCCCTCCATCAGAGTGGCGGACCGGTGGAGCTTGCCTGGCGCGATCACGGCGATCATCTTCTCAATCCCGAGACCATTTCACAGGTCGCGGACCTGAAGCTCAAGGATGCCGCCGTGCTTGTGCCCGTCGTTGACAGCGGCGACGATGCCAAGGTGATCTTCACGCTTAGAACTTCGACGCTGCGCAAGCATTCGGGCCAGATCGCCTTTCCGGGCGGAGCTATCGATCCGGAGGACGCCTCGCCGGAAATGGCGGCGGTGCGCGAAGCGGGGGAGGAAATCGGGCTGGCCGACATCTTCATCGAGCCGGTGGCGCGCCTGCCGCATTATCTGGCAGCGACCGGCTTTCGCATCACGCCCATTCTCGCCGTGGTGAAGCCGGGCTTTCACCTGGCTCTCAATCCGACCGAAGTGGAGGATGTCTTCGAGGTGCCGCTCTCTTTCCTGATGGACCCCGGCCACCACGTGACCGACACGATGCTCTGGCAGGGGACGGAACGCCATTTCTACCGCATGCCCTATGGGCAGCGAATGATCTGGGGCATTACCGCGGGCATCGTCCGCACGCTTTATGAAAGGCTTTATACATGACGTCCGTTGCCGATGAGGCCTGGTTTCGCGATGAGGCATTGCAGCGGGTGCTGGCGCTGCTCGATGCCGATGGCGGCGAGGGGCGCGTGGTCGGTGGTGCCGTCCGCAACAGCCTGATGGGGCTGCCCGTCGCCGATATCGATATAGCCACAACTCTTTTGCCGGAAACGGTTGTGGAACGAGCAGAGGCGGCCGGAATCAAGGCGGTACCAACAGGCATTGCGCATGGTACGGTCACTCTGGTCATCGACGGAAAGCCGTTCGAAATCACCACCCTGCGACGCGATGTGGAGACGGATGGGCGGCGCGCCGTAGTGGCCTTCAGCCAGGATTGGCAGGCCGATGCCGAGCGGCGGGACCTGACGATCAATGCGCTCTATGCATCCGCTGATGGCGAGGTCGTGGATCTCGTCGGCGGGCTTGCCGATCTGGAGCGCCGCAACATTCGCTTCATCGGTGATGCGGCGACGCGGATTGCCGAGGATCACTTGCGCATCCTGCGCTTCTTCCGCTTCTTCGCCTATTATGGCAGCGGCCGTCCCGATGCCGATGGCTTGCGCGCCTGTGCCGCCGCAAAGTCGAAGATATCAACACTCTCGGCCGAGCGTGTCTGGTCCGAGATGAAGAAGCTGCTGGCAGCCCCGGACCCGGGCAGGGCGCTGCTCTGGATGCGCCAGATCGGCATTTTGACTGAAGTGCTGCCGGAAACCGAGAAATGGGGCATCGACGCCATTCCTGGGCTGATCGCCGCCGAAGAGGCTCTCGGCTGGCCGTCGGAGGCTCTACTTCGTCTTGCAGCCATTGTGCCGCCCGATGCGGCAAGGCTTGCCAAGCTTGCCGAGCGACTGCGCCTCTCGAAAGCGGAAGGCTCCTATCTGCAGGCCTGGGCGAATGCGCCCATCGTCAAGGACGATATTTCAGAGGCGGCCTTCGATCGCCTGCTTTATCGCCATGATCCGACCTGCGTCGCGGTTCGCCTTAAGTTGGCGCTGGCCGTTGCGCGGAGCAAGGCGGAAGGCGATTTCGAGGAAATGGCCCGCGTGGCGCGGCTCGGGAAATTGTTGGAACGGACGGCAAAATGGAAGAAGCCGGCTTTTCCGCTCAATGGCGCTGATGCGCTTGCCGCGGGCGTCAATGCGGGTCCGCGCGTGGGCGAGCTTCTTGGCAAGATCGAGCAGGAATGGCTCGATGGGAATTTTGCGATGAACCGGGCGAGCCTTCTCGCCCGACTCAAGGACTTAGCCCACGCCTGATAATGAGACCTGCATAGCGGGACTGACTGGCCAGCCTGCCGATCAGGCTGCGTTTGCCTCGTCGCGAATTCGGGCCTTGATATTGTCGACCATGTTTTCGCGGATGATGGTTTCGCCATGCGCTTCGCGCATGTGCTCGACCGCGCGACGAACCACCTCGGCGTCATCCTTGGCGCGAGTATGCCAGGCGCAACCGGGCACGAGCGTACCACATTCGAACAGTCGCATATCTTCCTCCTCATCTTTCAGCGGATTCTCGCCCTACAAAGGACCTGAAGACCTAAACGCAACGAACGAGAAAAGGTTTCTGCCGTCCGGCAAGTCTCCAGCTTGCCGGCGGCTTTCCGGACATTAATCCGGCATCGCCCAGGATTTGAAGCAATCCGACGATTGATAGCGAGTGATAGGCACTTGCTTGGCCGAACGATCGGCCGCGAAGCGGGCGATATCGCTCGGTGATTTGCCCGCCAGCTGCATCCTCACCTGCTCTATGAAGCAGGAAAGGGGCAGATCGGATCCACTGCGGATCCGCATATCCTCCGCCAGTCGGATGATGAACTCCGGACTATCGACTGTGCGCGAAAGTTTCCGTTCTTTCGAAGCTTCCGTGACTTGTTTCTCTGCTGCCATTACAACCTCCTCCGATTGAAACGAGCATTAGATCACTTAGGCACTCCTCCCGCCGATTTCAGGACACCGTCCGATCATTTCATGTTGAACGTCTCAGCGCATCGCGATCTTTCGGATTCGTTCGCTGCGCTTGAAGTTCGAAGCTTTCCCTGCGTCGTTATCGCAAATCGCCGCCTGCTTTTGCGCGACGTGTCTTAGGGCCAGCGCACCACCGGCGGCAGAGACGATAGGATCGACTCCACGTTGCCGCCTGTCTTCAGTCCGAATATTGTACCCCTATCGTACAGCAAATTGAACTCCACATAACGTCCGCGACGAATTAATTGCTCGTCGCGATCTTCTTCCGTCCATGTTTCGTTGAAATTCGAGCGGACAATGCGCGGGTAAACCATCGCGAAGGCGCGGCCGACGTCGCGCGTGAAGGCGAAATCGGCATTCCAGCCGCCGGCGTCTTCCGAAGAATGCAGCCAATCGAAGAAGATGCCGCCGATGCCACGCGGCTCGTTGCGGTGCTTCAGGAAGAAATATTCGTCGCACCAGCTCTTGTAGCGTTGGTAGTCGGCGACGGCATGGCGGTCGCAGACGATCTGCATGGCGCGGTGGAAGAGGGCGCTGTCGGGATCTTCCTGGGTGCGTCGGCGATTGAGTACCGGCGTCAGGTCGGCGCCGCCGCCGAACCACTGGCTCGTCGTCACCACCATGCGCGTGTTCATATGCACGGCCGGCACGTTAGGATTGACGGGGTGGGCGATCAGCGAGAGCCCCGAGGCCCAGAAGCGGGGATCTTCCTCGGCGCCCGGAATCTGGCTGCGAAAGTCGGGAGAGAATTCGCCATAGACAGTCGAGGTGTGGACGCCGACCTTCTCGAAGACGCGCCCCTCCATCATCGACATGCGGCCGCCGCCGCCCTGGCCCTTGTCCCTCTGCCAGTCCTTGGCGACGAAGCGGCCTGGTTCCTGGTCGGAAAGGGGGCCGGTCAGCTCGTTCTCCAGCTGCTCGAACTCAGCGCAGATCGTGTCGCGCAGGCCCTCGAACCAGTGTCGCGCTGCCTCTTTCTTTTCTTCAATATCCTCGGGTAATCCCTTGGGAAGATTGGGTCGTTCCATTCATGCTCTCCGACGGTGCGAGCAGCCGGCGGCCCGCGATTCGCACCGTATGTATCGTGAGTTGGAATATCAGCAAGATTGCGGCGCAGCCAGTGCAGCAACGTCGCAGGAGAATCGACTCGCAAATTTCACAATGCGGTATTATGTTCCCTCTCTCAAAGGCGAGGTTTTATCATGAAGATACCCGGACCGCCGCCCCTGGATGGGTTGAGAAACAGAATATTCCGTTATCGGCAGGACCATCCCGCCGGTGGAAAGAGTGAATTCGTTCGCGAGACCTTTTGTCTCAGTCGCCCCGAAGCGCGCGAAAAGGCGCGTGAATGGTTCAACGAGTTCCCGAAAGCCGCCTATTGGACCGAGGTCGAAAGCTGGCGTCAGGTCGACGGCGATCGCATCGAATTCACCATGCGGCGCTTGCCGTCGGCGGACTGAACTGAACGATACGGCGCTCGCATCGACGGGTGATGGCTCTCGAAGTGTGTTCCCGTTCCTCCGAGGCTGGCTGGCGATTGGTCGTCAGCTCAATGCGGCATGGTCGGTGACGGATCATCCGACGGGCCGAACGCGGCCGGCTGAGCGCTTGGCATAGGCCTCGCGGAGAAAGCTTTCTTGACCTTCTCGATCGCAGTCGTATTACCGCCGGCCGAAGGCGGCGGAGACTTTGTCTCCTGTATTGCCGCCGGTTCGGCCGCGGCACCGAGCTTTGCAGCTTGGTGTTCTTCAGCTTTCTGATCTTCGGCAATGGGTGATGCCGCGAGAATCTCCATCAGCGTGATGGTCACCGGCAGGTGGCCGCCCAAATCGGTGTTCGTGTGATGCCATGCATGCGCGACGCGCTGATCGGCGTGGATGAACCGTCGGGAATTGATCTCTCCAAACCAGTCCCACTCGCCCATGACATCGATGACATCGTTGAATACCGGAGGCATTGCGATGCGCGCGCCGATCGTCACGATCTTCGTATGCCGCGCCAGCTCAGCAACTCGTCCTTCATCCTGCTTCGAGAGGTTATGCAGGGCGGCAGAAAGGACGAGATTGCCTTTGGAGTGTCCCGCCAGTAGAGGGAAGGAGAGTCGGGGATCGGCGAGAAGCGCCTGTACCGTTCTGGTGTCCAGGCTGGTGCGGGCAGCCGTTTCATTGCGCTGCGCTCCAACCTTGGGCCGGCCGGCAAGATCATCCAGCCTTTCAAGCAACGGCCGCAGCCCCCTCAAATGACCGAAGAAAAACGATCCGCCAAAGGCTTCAGTGATGGCGTCGGCGATGCCGTAGCCTGAGACGACAACGGCGACTGGTGCGTCGATCGCATCGGCCACGTTGCGGGCAAAGGCGGCGGCACCGAGCGCGGAACCGCCGATGCCGGCGACTGCGAGCGCCCGGGCATTGCCGCCGCCGCGCAAGACAAATTCATCGATGGTTTCGCAGAGGGTGAGCGCCCCAAGGCCGCTCGGCGGCACGATCAGGATCGCGCCTTCGGCGGCGAGCGAGTCACTGATGTAGAAAGCTTCCTCGGGTGTAATGACCTTGACGTCGTAGAACAGCGCATCGAGAGCGAGGTTGCGCTGGCGAAGGCCCTCAAGCGCAAGGTTGCGCAAAGGGGAGTGCTGGAGCCGTTCGGGGAGGCTCAATGTACGTGCGAACTGCGTCAGGGAAAGCGTGAATGCCGTCTGGAACATGGGTCACCTCGCCAAGGCTGCCTGAGTTAGAGCATTCCAGAGCGAAGCTTCTCACACTTTATCCGGCGTGCCAACGCCTATTCGGGTGCGACATTCAGGCCCGGTGCAGCCCCAGTGCGGTAAGCGGCGGCCATTGCGTTTGCCGCAAGGCTTCCCCCGATATCATGGCGGCCGACATCGCAACATTGATGGAGCGTTGGCCCTCCACCATGGGGATCAGGACGCGGCCATCGGCCTTTTCATGCACATGCTCCGGCACGCCGGCGCTTTCGCGGCCGAAGAGGAGGATATCGTCGTCGCGATAAGCAAAATCCGTGTAGCGCTGGGCCGCCTTCGTTGAAGCCAGCACCAGCCGCCGCCCGCTTTCCTGCCTCCACGTCTCGAAGCGCTCCCAATTGACGTGCCTGGTCAGGGTGACGGCGGCAAGATAATCCATGCCGGCGCGCTTCAGATTGCGGTCCGATATGTCGAAGCCGGCCGGCTCGATAATGTCGACGCCGAGGCCGAGGCAGGCGGCGAGCCGCAGGATCGTGCCGGTGTTGCCGGGAATGTCGGGTTGGTAAAGGGCGATGCGCAGTTTTGTCATATGCTGCAACTAGCGAAATCGCCTGGATTTGTCTCAGATTTTTCGCGCGCCCTTCATTTCCGTGATGTCTCCTATAAAGAGAATTGAAGGATTCAGCCCATTTTTCAGGCATATTTCGCTTTTCAAACAGAAAAAGTCGCGCTAAAAGACGAGCGCTCTACAACTTGCGAAAGAAGGAGGCACAGATGGATATCTTGTTTGTGATAATGCGCCTCCAGGCCGTGAACTCACGGATTTGACTGGCGCTACAAGGCGCGTATTCGCAAGTACCCCCCTTCTTTAAGTCATTGCGCGGCCGGCATGGCCTCGTTGTTTTATCACCCGGCCACCATATGAGTCTGCGATCTTTCAGCGCAGTGGGTGGTCGAAGGGTCGAGTCTTTGGAGCATTTCAATGTTTAGCTGGTTCGAACGCCGACTAAATCCATTTCCGAGCGAGGTGCCGGACACTCCGCCGCGCGGCCTTTTCGCCTTCTGTTGGCATTATTCCAAGCCGGCTCTGCCATGGCTGATCGCTATGAGCATCCTCACCATGTCGATCGCGATCGGTGAGGTGGCGCTGTTCCAGTTCCTCGGCGATATCGTCGACTGGCTGACACATGTGGATAAGGCGACCTTCCTGCAGACGGAATGGCACAAGCTGTTCTGGATGGGCGCGATGGTGCTGATCGGCTTGCCGGCTGCGGCGATCCTCGACAGCTTCATCATGCACCAGGTGCTGCTCGGCAACTATCCGATGATCGCGCGCTGGCAGATGCACCGCTTCCTGCTGCGCCACAGCATGACCTTTTTCGCCAATGAGTTCGCCGGCCGCGTCGCCACCAAGGTGATGCAGACCTCGCTTGCCGTGCGCGAGACGGTCATGAAGATCCTCGACGTCTTCGTCTACGTGTTCACGTACTTCCTGTCGATGATCCTTGTCATCGCGGCGGCTGACTGGCGGCTGATGATTCCGATCCTGGCCTGGCTTGGCGTCTATGTCGCCATTGTCGCCTATTTCGTGCCGGTGCTACGCAAGATCGCTGCGCAGCAGGCCGATGCGCGTTCGATGATGACGGGCCGTGTGGTCGACAGCTATACCAACATCGCCACGGTGAAGCTGTTCTCGCACGCTGGCCGCGAAGAGAAGTATGCGAGGGCCGGCATGGAGGAATTCCTCGATACCGTGCACAAGCAGATGCGCAAGGTGACGCTGTTCCACGCATCGGTCTATTTCAACAACTGCGCGGCGCTGTTCATCGTCTCGTCTCTGTCGATCTGGTTCTGGCTCAGCGGCTCGATCTCCGTCGGCTCCATCGCCATTGCCATCGGCCTTGCCATGCGTGTCAACGGCATGTCGCAATGGGTGATGTGGGAAGTCTCGGCGCTCTTCGAAAATATCGGCACCGTCTATGACGGCATGGAGATGATGACGAAGCCGCACGATATCGTCGACAAGCCGGCAGCATCGCCGATCGTGGCCAAGCAAGGTGCGATCCGCTTCGACCACATTCGCTTCCATTACGGCAAGGCGAAGGGTGTCATGGAGGATCTGACCCTCGATATCCGCGCCGGCGAAAAGGTCGGCCTTGTCGGCCGCTCCGGTGCCGGCAAGACGACACTGATGAACCTGCTGCTGCGCTTCTACGATCTGGAGGGCGGCCGCATCACCATCGACGGCCACGATATCGCGGGCGTCACGCAGGACAGCCTTCGCTCGATGATCGGTGTGGTGACGCAGGACACGTCGCTGCTGCACCGATCCATCCGCGACAACATCGCCTACGGCCGTCCGGACGCGACCGACGAGGAAATCATCCAGGCGGCCAAGCGCGCCAATGCCTGGGACTTCATCGAGGGGCTGGTGGATATGCATGGCCGCACCGGGCTCGACGCGCAGGTCGGCGAGCGGGGTGTCAAACTGTCAGGCGGCCAGCGCCAGCGTATTGCGATCGCCCGCGTCTTCCTGAAGGACGCGCCGATCCTGGTGCTCGACGAGGCAACCTCGGCGCTCGATTCCGAAGTGGAAGCAGCGATCCAGGAAAACCTCTTCGCGCTGATGCACGGCAAGACGGTGATTGCCATTGCCCATCGCCTGTCGACGCTGACCGAGATGGACCGCCTCGTCGTTCTCGACAAGGGTCGGATCATCGAGATGGGCACACATCAGGAACTGGTCGAGGAGGGCGGCATCTATGCCGAACTCTGGAGCCGGCAATCGGGTGGGTTTTTGGCGGATCACGAGGAGGCCGAGGCGGCGGCGGAGTGATGAAGGGAAAATTGGGGTGCTTCGGCACCCCATCATTGTTTCAGCGATCTTCTCGTCCGTGCCATATGCGCAGAATGAAAACAGTCGAGCCTGCAATTTCGTAGCGCATTTCATAAGCGCCTACCAGGATGCGCCTGACGTCGCGAGGCTCGAATTCTTCAAGTCTTTCCCCGATGCGCGGATGCTGAAGGAGCTGCAGCGGAGCGGATGAAAGAGTTTGTGCGGCTCTGATTGCCGCAGGCCTGTTGACCGGTGCCAGAAAGTCGTAGACGCGGATCAAATCGGATTGTGCTTTCGCAGTCCACTTGATTTCGATCAACGGGATTGAGCCTCGTCTTCCGACGTGCCCAAGTCGCGCACCCAATCCCAAATAAGCTGATGGTCGACAACATTCCCGGCATCCACATCGGCCAGTGCTTCAAGTGTCAGCCTGTGACGCTCTTCCTGCAGAGCGACCCAATCATTGAGTGCTTGCTTCACGATCCATCCCCGGGAGCGCTCCAGCCGAGCGGCTATCTGGTCAACTTTTTCCGCCAACGACAGCGGAACATGTGTCGTCAGAACTTTCGTGTCGGCCGTCTTGTTGTTCATTTCGATCGCGTCCTATTCCTTGCTATAAAATAGGCGAATGATGGATTTTGTATAGATTTATCGGATTCAATCTTTCTGATTAAGTTTGATTAAATCACCGATGAAGAACGGAACTTCAAGTGCGCGGCTGAACATGAAGAAAATATAACCTCTTCTGCGGCACGCCGTGAGTTTGCGCGTGTCTCAAAATTCCCTATATCGCTGGCATGTTCATCCGTTCCGTGTTCCGTCTGTTCGAGACCTGGATTGATCCTTACTATCGCAGCGGCGATCTTCGGCCGCCGCGGTCGCTCGGTGCCTTCATCTGGTACTATGTCGGTCAGGCCAAGGGGCCTTTCCTGGCGATGGCGGCACTCGGCGGTGCCGTCGCGATGCTCGAGGCGGCGCTGTTCTGGTTCGTCGGGCATCTCGTCGATATCCTTGACAAGGTGAAGCCGGGCGAGGGGTGGTCGGGGCTGCTTGCCGGCCATGGCGCGGCGCTGCTCGGCATGGTTTTCGTCGTGCTCGTGGTGCGCTTCGTTGTCGTCAGCCTCGGCGCATTGGTCGAGGAACAGGTGGTCGTGCCAGGGTTTCTCAATCTCGTGCGCTGGCAGGCTTATCGCCATGTGGCGAGGCAGTCCGTCGAATTCTTCCAGAACGATTTCTCCGGCCGTGTCGTCACCAAGGTCTGGTCGGCGGGGCAGGCGACGGGCGATCTCGTTGTGTCGCTGCTGCAGGTCGTTTGGTTCATCATCATCTATGCCGCATCGACCATCGCGCTGGTCGGCGGGCTGGACTGGCGGCTGGCGCTGGTCATCGCGGTCTGGATCGGCGTCTTCTCCCTGCTTGCGCGATATTTCGTGCCACGCATCCGCCGGCATGCGCGCAACGCGGCCGAAGCGTCCTCGATGCTGAACGGCCGCATGGTCGATGCCTACGCCAATATTCAGACGTTGAAGCTCTTTGGCCGGGAGGAGCAGAACGACCACTACATCCGCAATGGTTTCGACCGCTTCCAGGCCGCCGTCATGCCGTTCACACGATTGTTGACCGGCGTGCGCTCATCGCTGGCGCTGCTGTCAGGCGTCATGATCACCATGATCGGCGCGCTCGCCGTCCATCTCTGGCTGGCGGGTGAAATCTCGACCGGAGGCGTCGCCTTCACGCTCAGCATGGTGCTGCGCCTGAACATGCTCTTCGGCCGGATGATGTCGCAGTTCAATGCCATCATGCGCAATCTCGGCACCATTCAGAATTCGGCCGAGATGATCTCCGAGCCCGTCGGTCTGGTCGATCGGCCTGATGCCAAGGATCTGGTCGTCACCGGGCCGGAAATTCGTTTCGACGATGTGACGTTTCACTATGGGCGCGGCGGCGGCATCATCGACAATTTCTCTCTCAACGTACGCGCGGGCGAAAAGGTCGGCATCGTCGGCCGCTCGGGAGCGGGCAAGACGACGCTCGTCAATCTGCTGTTGCGTTTCTACGATCTTGAGGGTGGGCGTATCCTGATCGACGGACAGGATATTGCCGCCGTCAGGCAGGAGTCGCTGCGTAGCGCGATCGGCATGGTGACGCAGGACACCGCTCTCCTCAATCGCTCCATCCGCGATAATATCCTCTTCGGTCGGCCTGACGCTACCGACGAGCAGATGGTGGAGGCGGCCCAGCGGGCGGAGGCGGATCGCTTTATCACCGCCCTCGAAGATCAGAAGGGGCGCACCGCTTATGCCGCCCATGTCGGCGAGCGCGGTGTCAAGCTTTCAGGCGGCCAACGCCAGCGCATTGCGATCGCGCGCGTCATGCTGAAGGACGCGCCCATTCTCGTGCTCGACGAGGCGACGTCCGCGCTGGATTCGGAAGCCGAAGCCGTACTGCAGTCCAATCTGGATGGGCTGATGCAGGGCAAGACCGTGCTTGTGATCGCGCATCGGCTGTCGACCATCGCTAAGCTCGACCGGTTGATCGTCATCGACAAGGGCGAGGTCATCGAAGAGGGGACGCATGACGAGCTGATCGCTCGGGGTGGCCTTTATTCCGAACTCTGGGCACGTCAGTCCGGCGGTTTCATTGCGGCGGATGCAGATTGAGCCACTCTGAAACTCGCCGGATCATTTCTGCCGAGGCACGCTGAACTCCGTCATCAGGCCGAAATGGTTCGAGCCCATGGCGTCGCGGATCTGCTTTACGGATATCAGCCGCAACGGCGCGCGAGCGAAGACGTGATCGATGGTGATGCCATAGGCGCCCGCAGCAATCGGCCATGTGGCGGGCTCGGGAAAGGCATGGCGAAGGCCGGTTGCCGCCAGGAAGTCGCGCATATCGGGCGTGATGACCGAGGCGTTGAAATCTCCTGCGAGAATCAACGGCCCTTTCACGTCATTAAGGACCGGAGCGAGGAGGCCAAGCTCGATCTGGTGGAACGCATCGAAATAAGGCTTGCTCAGATGAACGGAGGCGAAGTTCACGGGCTGGCCGTCCATGTCGATGGTGGCGAGAATGAAGCGATTGTCCCAGAGGCTGCCGAGGCTGCGCATGAGTTGGGTTTGGAACGGTCTCTTCGACAGCAGCAGGGAATCGCAATCGGTGGTCATCACGCCGCAGCCGATGCGGTTGGGATAGACTTTCAAGATGCGGTCCATCTCGGAAAAGATCGGTCCTGCCTCGAAGATTTCGACGACGTCGGCTTTCGAGGCGATGATGAGATCGGCGATGCGAGGGCCGTTTTCGAAATTGCTGTCCTCTATGTTGAAGGAGAGCAACCTGAAATGCTCGCCGCTCGCCTCAGCCGAAGCGACGAGCGAAGACGTGGTGTATTGCTGCAGCATGAGGACGGAGTGAACCAGCAGGATGATCCCTGCGGCAGTCAGGAAGAGCGCATACCAGTGACGCTTGAAGGCGAATGCGATCAAGGCGAGCAGGATCGCGAACAGGCTTATATGGGTCTGCAGACTTTCGAAAAAGGCCAGCAGCCAGGAATCGGCGACGTAACGCGCGGCTAGGATGCCGACCGCCAGTGTGGCGAGAACGCATAGGACGCAATAAATCGTGTGTCTCATGAGAAGTTCTCGTGCTTCGTTTTGCTGCTTCGTATGCGCAAGATAGCAAGTGCAATCCTCCATAAATCCCGGGGGAAATCCATTTGGATTTAAGTGGTAAAGCGCAGGTCACACTGAGTGGCGAAAGTGGTGATACCGCAGTGCCTTCCGCAATGCAGCATTGAAATCATTGTCTATTTTGCCTTGCAATATAAGAAGATACTACAGAAATCCCCAGATTTTTCATGGGTTTAACTTTTCGCATCGGTACAGAAAGAGTTCAGGCTCCAGCCTTGCGACGCAATAGCGCAGTTTTGCCGCGACATTGTGCCCTGACCCCTTGCCAAGACTGGACATAATTTGCGATCAAGCTTAGAACGCAGCGGGTTACGGAGGAATCTATGGCGGAATTATGGTCGCATTGATTCGCCGTTAGTGAGAGGGGTACCGCGGTTTTGCCGTGGTTTGCGGGAAGAGGATGTGCAGCTTTGAGCGAGCATAGTACGACAGTTGAGTCCAGCGGCGAGCCGACTCGTCGCGATTTCCTTTATTTGACGACAGGTATGGCCGGTGCGGTGGGTGCAGTTGCCGTCGCATGGCCGTTTATCGACCAGATGCGTCCGGACGCATCGACACTTGCTCTTGCATCCATCGAAGTCGATGTGTCGAGCCTTGAGCCCGGCATGTCGTTGACGGTGAAGTGGCGCGGTAAACCCGTCTTCATCCGTAACCGCACGCAGAAAGAAATCGACGATGCCAAGGGTGCGCAGCTTTCGGACTTGAAGGATCCAATCGCCCGCAACGCCAATCTTCCGTCCGATGCACAAGCAACCGACGTTGCCCGTTCGGCCGGGGAGGGCAAGGAAAACTGGCTCGTCATGATCGGCGTCTGCACCCATCTGGGTTGCATTCCACTCGGCCAGGCAGGTGAATATGGCGGGTGGTTCTGTCCCTGCCATGGTTCGGTCTACGATACCGCCGGTCGCATCCGTCACGGGCCTGCGCCGCAGAACC
This sequence comes from Rhizobium sp. ERR 1071, assembly GCF_007828675.1. Classification (NCBI taxonomy): domain Bacteria; kingdom Pseudomonadati; phylum Pseudomonadota; class Alphaproteobacteria; order Hyphomicrobiales; family Rhizobiaceae; genus Rhizobium; species Rhizobium sp. ERR 1071. The sequence continues at coordinate 604,749 of NZ_VITM01000002.1, forward strand.
TCTTCATCCCGCAATATGCGTTTACGTCGGAAAAGAAGATCAAGGTCGGTTGAGGGGGAGCTGAATCATGAGTGGTCATTCGTCCTACGAGCCATCGACAGGGCTCGAAAAATGGGTAGACGCGCGGCTTCCGCTGCCGCGTATGGTCTACGATAGTTTCATCGCCTATCCGGTTCCCCGCAACTTGAACTATGCCTATACGTTCGGCGCCATGCTGGCGGTCATGCTGGTCCTGCAGATCCTGACCGGCGTCGTGCTGGCGATGCATTACGCGGCCAACACGGCGATTGCGTTCAACTCGGTCGAAAAGATCGTCCGCGACGTCAATCACGGCTGGCTGTTGCGGTACATGCACGCCAATGGCGCATCTTTCTTCTTCGTGGCCGTCTACCTGCACATTGCCCGCGGCCTCTACTACGGCTCCTACAAGGCGCCGCGCGAAATCCTCTGGATTCTCGGCGTGATCATCTACCTCCTGATGATGGCGACCGCCTTCATGGGCTACGTTCTGCCCTGGGGTCAGATGTCTTTCTGGGGTGCGACCGTTATCACCGGTTTCTTCTCGGCCTTCCCATGGGTCGGCGACTGGATCCAGACCTTCCTGCTCGGCGGCTTCGCCGTCGATGATCCGACGCTCAACCGCTTCTTCTCGTTGCACTATCTGCTGCCGTTCATGATTGCAGGTGTCGTCATCCTGCATATCTGGGCGCTGCATGTGACCGGCCAGACGAACCCGACCGGCGTCGAAGTGAAGCTGAAGACCGACACTGTCGCCTTCACGCCCTATGCGACGCTGAAGGATGCGCTTGGTGTCTCCATCTTCCTGCTGGTCTTCGCCTATTTCGTCTTCTACCTGCCGAACTTCCTCGGTCATGCCGATAACTACATCCCGGCCAACCCGCTGAAGACGCCGGCTCATATCGTTCCGGAATGGTACTTCCTGCCGTTCTACGCGATGCTGCGCTCGATCACCTTCAACATCGGCCCGATCGACTCCAAGCTCGGTGGCGTTCTGACGATGTTCGGCGCGATCATCGTGCTGTTCTTCCTGCCCTGGCTCGATACGTCGAAGATCCGCTCGGCCGTCTATCGTCCCTGGTACAAGCTGTTCTTCTGGCTGTTCATCGCCGATGCCATCCTGCTCGGCTGGCTGGGCTCGCAGCCCGCGGAAGGCATCTACACCACGGCTGCGCAGTTTGCGACGCTGTTCTACTTCCTCTTCTTCCTCGTCATCATGCCTGTGCTCGGCATTGTCGAGACACCGAGGCGCATTCCAAATTCGATTACGGAAGCGGTTCTTGAGAAACAGGGCGGTAAAGTTGCCGCTTCGGTTCAAGCATAACCGGCGATAGAGGAAGAAAACGATGAAAAAACTTGTTGTCGGCCTTCTATCCTTGACGCTCATCGGCGGCCTCTCGACCGCTGCCGTGATCGCTGCGGAAACGAAGCCTGCCGCGGAAGCAGAGACGCCGCACTATCCGCTGAAGGAGCCGCGCGAGCAGCATTGGACCTTCTCCGGCCCGTTCGGCTATTATGACAAGGCGCAGCTGCAGCGTGGCCTGAAGGTCTACACGGAAGTCTGTTCCGCCTGCCATTCGATGAAGCTGGTGGCTTACCGCACGCTGGAAGACCTCGGCTATACGGAAGCACAGGTGAAGGCCTTCGCTGCCAATTACGAAGTGCAGGACGGCCCGAACCCTCAGGGTGAAATGTTCAGCCGCAAGGCGCTTCCGTCTGACCATTTCAACTCGCCGTTCCCGAATGACGAGGCTGCTGCGGCCTCCAACAACGGGGCCGTGCCGCCCGATATGTCGCTGCTTGCCAAGGCACGCGAAATCGAGCGCGGCTTCCCGCAGTTCATCTTCGACATCTTCACGCAGTATCAGGAAGGTGGGCCGGACTATATCTACTCGCTGCTGACCGGCTACGAAGAGCCGCCGGCCGGGTTCAAGGTGCCGCAGAACTCGCACTATAATCCGTATTTCGATGCGGCTGCGACCTTTGCGATGCCGAAGCCGCTTTCCGACGGCCAAGTGACCTATGACGATGGCTCGCCGCAGACTGTGGACCAGTATGCGCGCGACGTGGCGGCGTTTCTGATGTGGACCTCCGAACCGCATCTGGAAGATCGCAAGCACCTTGGCTTCATGGTCATGGTATTCCTGCTGATCTTCTCAATCTTGATCTATCTCACCAAGCGTTCCGTCTATGCAAAGGCCGGCGCTCACTGAGCATCGCGACAATGATCGAGAAAAGGCGGCCCGGCGAGGTCGCCTTTTTTGTTGGTATAGCGCCCTGGTATTGATAGGGTGCAACCGGCCCTATCACAGCCTGAGAGACTATATTTGATGAACACTATTGCTTCGGAGCTTGCCGCCAGCATCCGCTCCATTCCGGATTACCCCAAGCCCGGCATCATCTTTCGCGATATCACGACGATGCTTGGCGACGCCAGGGCATTCCGCCGTGCTGTCGATGCGCTGGTGCAGCCTTACGCCGGCACGAAGATCGACAAAGTCGCCGGAATGGAAGCACGCGGCTTCATTCTCGGAGGGGCGGTGGCCCACCAGCTTTCGTCCGGCTTCGTGCCGATCCGCAAGAAGGGCAAGCTGCCGCACGACATCGTCCGCATCGCCTACAGCCTGGAATATGGTGTCGACGAAATGGAGATGCACCGTGATGCGGTCAATCCGGGTGAGAGGGTCATCCTCGTCGACGACCTGATCGCGACGGGCGGAACCGCCGTCGGCGCGACGAAGCTTCTACGCCAGATCGGCGCCGAAGTGGTTGCCGCCTGCTTCGTCGTCGACCTGCCTGACCTTGGTGGCCGCAGGAAGCTCGAGGAGCTTGACGTGCCGGTTCACACACTGGTGGAATTTTCCGGTCACTGACCGCGTTCGGAAGATTGGCGAGGGCCGTTATGAACGGCCCCGCAGCTCGCTATTCAGAGGCAAGCACCGTGCTTTCGAACCGTAGGGCCGGCAAGCCGTCCTGGTTTATTCCGTCACAAGCGAGTGTGTAGAGCGTCCAGCCCAGGCGCGAGGCCAAAGCGCGGCTACCAAGGATCGCAACGCCATAACTGATGGTATCGCCGGCAAAGACGGGCCGCAGCCATTGCAGCTTCGTAAAGCCGGGCGAGGGGCCGAGAACGGGCGGCGTCTTGCCCTCGGCGGTCAGTCTTGCCGTTTCGGATTTCCAGTAATCGACGAAGCTGCGCATCCACATGGAGCAGCTATGCCATCCCGAGGCACAGAGGCCGCCGAACAAGGAATGCTTGGCTGCTTCCGCATCCATATGGAAGATTTGCGGGTCGAAGCGCGAGGCAAAATGGACGATGCCCTCAGGCGTGAAGGTATGGCTGCCGATGTCGATGCGTTCGCCGACAGCGTAGAGGTCGCTCATCTTCATGCCGAAACCTCCGCGACGCTGCGCATGCGGATCATGACCGCATTCTCTCCGAGGCAGACCAGTTCGCCGCGTTGATTTTCGACCTCGTGGCGAAACTTGACGATGCCGATGCCGGGGCGAGAACGCATGGCGCGTATCTCCACGACGATGGACCGGCCAGAGAGTGTATCTCCGGCCAGAACGGGCTTTTTCCACTCCATGAAATCGATGCCGGGCGCGCCTTCGGCATCGGTGGCAAGGAGATAGGAGTCGCACATCATGCGCATGAACATGGACGATGTATGCCAGCCGGAAGCGGCAAGGCCGCCGAGAATGCTGGCACGGCCGGCTTCCTCGTCCAGATGCATCGGTTGTGGGTCGAATTCGCTAGCGAACTCGATGATCTCCGCCGCCGTTACATGCTTTGGGCCGAGCGGAAATTCTCGTCCCGGCAGGAAGTCTTCGTAGACGAATTTCGTCATATCTTCTGTCGTCCTCCACGTCTCGTTTATCGGCAATCGCATGGCCCGCGGTGCTGGCGCAAGCATTTTCACGGTCAATACAAAGAAGGGACGACGATGACTGTCTATTGGCCGCCGACAGCCCTTGATTGTATGCCGGCGATATGTTGAGGCTTGGTCGTGGCAAGATGATGTGAGAGCTGGAATGAGCGAACTCAAAGTCGCATTGGAAGAGGCAGCCGGCGCGGGGATCATTTCCTCCAGTCAGGCCGAGAGATTGCTGCCCTATCTGGCGGACAAGAACATCGGTGCGTTGCCGACCGGACAGGGTCTCTCTGCACCGCGTTTTCCAGATGATCCCAACCCTCTGGAGGATACGGAAGCGCCGCGTTTCGTGCGGGGCTTTCACGATGTGCTCATCACTATCGGTCTCGTCGTTTTGCTCATCGGGCTTTGGGGGCTGGCGAACCGTTATGCGCCCTTGCTGGCAATCGTCGTCCTGGCCGAGATCCTGGTGCGCCGACAGCGGTTGGCGCTTCCGGCCGTGGTCTTGACCGTCGCGCTCGTTGTCTGGATTTTTTACATGGTGGTCAGCTATGTGAGTTCCACACCGACGCTGAGCGATAATTTCACGGTCGGCGCAATCGTGCTGGTGGCGCCATTTCCGCTGTCGCTGGCCTTGTTTTACTGGCGCTACCGCGTCCCGCTGTCGCTGGCCTTGTTCCTGTTTTCGCTGTTTGGCCTGTTTCTCGCCGCAGTTTTCTATGTCGCCGGCACGGTAACTGGCTCTTCGAATGTGCCAGCGGATTACCCCATCCAGACGATGATGATCCTGCTGGTGACCGCGCTTGGCAGCTTTGCATTGGCAATGCGCTATGATCTCAGCGATCCGCAGAGAGTTACGCGCCGGTCCGACGTTGCCTTCTGGCTGCATCTCGCAACGGCGCCGGCTCTGCTTTATTCGACGATCCTCTTGGCCTTGCGCCTCGAGCTCGCCAGTAGCGGCATGGTCTTCACCAATCTCACCGATGCCCTCTTCGGGGGCTATCTGCAGGCGGTGACCGTCCTCGTTGCGGTGCTGGTGATGATGCTGATCGGGCTCGTCATCGATCGCCGCGCCTTTGTGACTGCCGGCCTCGTGTCGCTGGGCTTGGCGACGGCAGCCATCCTCAGGCACAATAATGCCGAGCTCGACAAAGTCGGATTCCTGGTGCTGATGATTGTCGGTCTGGTCGTGCTCGTTATCGGCATCGGCTGGGCCGATCTGCGGCGCATCGTCGTGCGACGCCTGCCTGCCGGTCTGCAGGCGAGATTGCCGGCGCTGAGATAGAGCTTTTCCGCTTTTCTTCGAATCGCGAAAACGCTCTATCCTTTTGTTTTAGAGCGGGATGCCGAAAAGTGTGCGCGGTTTTCGGACGACATCCCCCTCTAACTTTTTAATTTAGAGACGGATTCAGATTTCAGGTCGAACAGACCTGAAATCATCCGGCTCTAATGCATTTCCGGACGGAAAACCGCTTCGCACTTTTCCTGAAATTGCTTAGGCGCCGGCAAGATAAAAGCGATCAGGTGTTGAAGCGGAAGTGGATGACGTCGCCGTCCTGGACGACGTATTCTTTGCCTTCGTCGCGTGCCTTGCCGGCTTCCTTGGCACCGGTTTCGCCGTTGTAGGCGATGTAATCGTCATAGGCGATCGTGTTGGCGCGAATGAAGCCGCGCTCGAAATCCGAGTGAATAACGCCGGCGGCCTGCGGAGCCTTCGTGCCCTGTTCGATGGTCCAGGCGCGCGTTTCCTTCGGGCCTACCGTGAAATAGGTGATGAGGTGCAGGAGCTTGTAGCCTGCGCGGATCAGGCGATCGAGGCCGGCTTCGTCAAGGCCGAGCGCGGAGAGGAATTCCTTCGCCTCCTCATCGGGCAACTGCGCCACTTCCGCCTCGATAGCTGCGGAGATGATGACGACCTCCGAATTCTGCTCCTTGGCCATGGTAGCCACGGCCGCCGTATGCTCGTTGCCGGTCGCGGCATCGCCTTCGGCGACGTTGCAGACGTAGAGCACCGGATGCGAGGTCAGCAGGTTCAGGCTCTTGAGGATGCGGATCTCTTCGGCATCGAGCTTCGAGAGCAGCGTGCGAACCGGCTTGCCTTCCTGCAGCAGCTTCAGCGAGGCTTCCATGATCGGCAGCATCGCCATGGATTCCTTGTCCTTCCCGGTGGCGCGCTTGCGCGTCTGCTCGGTGCGGCGCTCAAGGCTCTCGAGATCGGCGAGCATCAGCTCGGTCTCGATCGTCTCGGCATCGGCGACGGGATTGATGCGGCCTTCGACATGGGTGATGTCGCTATCTTCGAAGCAGCGCAGCACATGCACGATGGCATCGACTTCGCGGATGTTGGCGAGGAACTGGTTACCGAGACCTTCACCCTTCGATGCGCCGCGCACGAGGCCGGCGATATCGACGAAGGAGATGCGCGTCGGGATCAGCTCCTTCGACTTGGCGACGTCGGCAAGCTTGCGCATGCGCGGATCCGGCACCGCGACTTCACCCGTGTTCGGCTCGATCGTGCAGAACGGATAGTTGGCCGCCTGTGCCGCCGCCGTCTTGGTCAGCGCATTGAACAGAGTGGACTTGCCGACATTCGGCAGCCCGACGATACCGCATTTGAAACCCATGGCACCTTGTCCATATCTTGAAAATCTTTGCTGTGCCTATGGGGGAAGGGCCGTTGCGGGTCAAGTCTTGTGCGGGCAAGGAGGCTTTTTTCTGCCGAAAGAGAGGCAGAAGTCGCGCGAATACTCCTTTGTATTACCTGAGAGGCGCTGTCGTCCTTGAACCGTGTAGTGCGCTGCACTATAATTTCCCTATTAGCCCAAAGCCTCTTTCCCTGTCGTCAACGGTGATGCCGATGAGTGACAATGATGTTGTCCTGAAACCGAAGACTAAAACGAAGCCGAAGGTCGAACGGCCGAAGCTCTACAAGATTATTCTCGTGAACGACGATTATACGCCGCGGGAATTCGTCATCATGGTGTTGAAGGCTGTCTTCCGCATGAGCGAGGAGACCGGCTATCGGGTGATGATGACGGCACATAAGCTCGGCACTTGCGTCGTCATGGTCTGTGCGCGCGATATTGCCGAGACGAAGGCGCAGGAGGCGGTCGATCTTGCCAAGGGCGCCGGCTTCCCGCTGATGTTTACGACCGAGCCGGAAGAATAGGAACGGCCGCTCTCACTGCGCGGGCCGGCGGATATGGAAGCCGGTCTTGTCCTGCTTGAAGCCGCAATTGGCGTAGAAACGCAGCGTAGCCGGATTTTTCGAGCCGGTCAGCAGCATGACCTTGTAGCAGTTCCTCTCCCAGGCGCTTGCGAACGCCTTATGGATGAGCGTGCCGGCAAGACCGCGCCGACGGTAGTCGGCATGGGTCACCACATTCTCGATCAGGGCATAGGGCGCGCCGCCCCGCGTGAGATTCGGGATAACAGTCAGCGTCACCGAGGAGACGGCCTGGTCTCCGTCAAAGGCGGCGAGGATCGTCATGCCGGGATGGGCGAGGATTTCCGCAAGGCGGCTCTCCGCCAGCCCTAGCTCGAGTATCGGATCTTCCGTGTTCAGGTGGCGATACAGTGCGAGCAACGTGGGGAGGTCCGCCATCGCGACCGAACGGATGGGGAGATTTGCCGCGCCTGCGATTGCTGCTTCCTGCACTTCAATCGTCCTTTTTGCCGAACATCCTCTTCAGCATTTCTGCCATAGGCCCGGTTTCCGGAACTTTCGGCTTGATCTGGTTGCGCGCCTGATGGATGTGGGACTTGGCGGGCGCCTTCTTTTCCGGCTTGGGCGCGTCGTCTTCCGCCTTGCCGCCAAGGGCAAGCGCGATCTTGTTCATTAACTGCGAATCTTCACCGCGCACCAGCATGTCGGCATTGTCGGCGAGCGCGTCGAACAGCGGCTCCAGCCAGTCCCTGTCCACTTTGGCGAAATCGCCGAGAACGTGATTGTGCACCAGTTCCTTGGCGCCGGGATGACCGATGCCGAGCCGGAGACGACGATAGTCCTTGCCGCAATGGGCGTCGATGGATTTGATACCGTTATGGCCGCCATGGCCGCCGCCGGTCTTCAGCCGCGCCTTGCCGGCTGGCAGATCGAGTTCGTCATAGATGACGACGAGATCGGACGGCTGCAGCTTATAGAAGCGCATGGCTTCGCCGATGGCTTCGCCCGAGAGGTTCATGAAGGTCTGCGGCTTGATGAGCAGCACCTTCTGGCCGCCGAGTTCGCCTTCGGCAATCTCCGCCTTGAATTTCTTCGACCAGGGCGAAAAGCTGTGGCGGCGATGGATCGCATCCACGGCCATGAAGCCGATATTGTGGCGGTTGCCCTGATATTTGGCGCCCGGATTGCCGAGGCCCGCGATGAGAAGCATACGCTTCACCCCTTCGAAAATGCCGATGTCCTTCACCACAGCGATTTGACGGCAAAGTCAAGGCGGGATGCGGTCAGTCGCCGAGGTGCAGGCCGTACTTCAGGAAAATCCGCCTTTGCGTTCCGTCGGCAATCAGCGCATTCAGAGCTACCTGCATCCTGTTCAGGAGATCGGTCGGGAAATCCTTGTGGCAGGCGATCCCCATGGGCTGTTGCGAGAGAAGGGTCACCTTCTCCACGGCGTTGCCCTCTTTCTGCAACTTGTCGAAATAGAATTCCGAGATCGGCATCAGGTCGATACGGTCGCTCATCAGCTTCTTGAGCGCGGCCTTGAAGTCGCTGCCGACGTCGATGCGCGGGAAATCGTTCCGGCGCAAGAGCGCTTCCGTATAATCTTCTCGCCAGGTGCCGACGAGATATTTCCTGGCTTCGGCGATGTTGCCGGCGGTAACGCTGGAGCCGCTATGCTTGATCAAAACATTACGGTCGATCAGCACCGGCTGCACCCATTTGAAGAGCTTGTCGCGTTCTTCGTTGTGAGCTGCGACGAATACGCAGGTCATGGGTTCCATCAGCGCCTGATTGTAGGCTCGCGCCCAAGGCATGATGTCGATCGTATAGTTGACGCCGACATCGGTCATCACCTTCCGCACCTGGTCGGTGGTCGCTCCGACTACGGTCTTACCCTCACGATAGTTGAAGGGCGGATATTCCTCGGTGGTGAAATGGATCGTCTCGGCGTGGACGGAGGAGAAGAGCGTGAGCGAAAACAGGCTGGTAGCAATCATAAGCAGCGGTTTTCGCATGCGGTTCCTCATCGCTATGACGCTTGTGCTACGGGGGAAGGGTGATGTTGGTGCGAGCCGACCAGCGTCCTTACCAGATTGTCCGGATGCAGCGGCCGGTAGAATAGATAGCCCTGGCCATAGTCGATACCCATGGCGCGCAGGGTTGCGCATTCCTCCTCGGTCTCCACGCCCTCGGCAATGACCGTGCAGTTCATCTTGTGCGACAGCGTGGTAATGCTTTCGACCAGCATGCGGCTCTTCGCGCTGACATCGGACGCAGTATCGTTGATCGCCCGGATGAAGGATTGATCGATCTTGATAATGTCGACGGGGAAGCGATTGATATAGCTCAGCGAGGAATAGCCCGTGCCGAAATCGTCGAGCGCGATGCGGCAGCCGTAGCGGCAGATCTCGTTGATGACCATGCGCGTCTCCGGATTGTCATCCATGAGGACGGCCTCGGTGATTTCCACGACGATGCGCTGGGGTGCGATTTCGTAGCGCGCCAGCAGGGCCGCAATGCGCAGTGGCAATTCCTGCTCGAATTGCAGCGGCGAGAAGTTGATGGCGAGATAGGTGTCCTGCATGCCCTCGATCCGAGAGAGGCGAGCAAAATCGGCGATAGCCTTCTCCATGATGCGGTTGCCGATGCGAATGATGGAACCCGTCTCCTCCGCGACCTCGATGATGCGGCCGGGCGGCAGGATGCCTTTCTGCGGGTGATGCAGGCGCATCAGCGCCTCGAAACCGGCGATCGAGCGGTCGTCTATATTCACGACGGGCTGCAGATAAGCTTCGAACCAGTCTTCGCTGAGGCCGGTTTCGATATAGTTCTCCAGTTCGGCCCGGCGGCGGGAATCGTCCAGCATGCCGTTGTCGAAAATTTGTGCGCCGTTCTTGCCATCGCGTTTCTTGGCATACATGGCGATATCGGATTTCAGCAGCAGTTCGGCCGCGTTGGCTGCCTGACGCGGGTAGATCGCAATGCCGATGCTGGCGCTGAGGCGCGCATCGCCGATGAAGGGTGCCTCGAAGGCCTCGGCGATAAGGGCCGCCATGTCGATCGCTCTTGCTTCCGCATTCTCGGCCAGCAGCAGCATGGCAAATTCGTCGCCGCCGAGGCGCGCGGCGATATCGCCCGGCGCCAGGCATTTCTGCAGGCGCGATACCAGTTCGCGCAGTGCCGCATCACCGGCGGCATGGCCCATATTGTCGTTGATCCACTTGAAGCGATCGAGATCGATGAAGAGGCAGGCGAGCTCACGTCTGCGCAGATCGGCTTCATTGATCTTTGCGTCCAGCGCGCTCTCGAAGCCCTGGCGGTTGAGAAGACCGGTCAGATGGTCGGTAATCGCCTGCCGCAGATTACGGTCTTCCGACTGCTTGAGTTCGGTGACGTCGGTCATGACGGAGAGCGACAGACCGTCCTGGATCGCAGTTGTTTCGAGGATCAGGACATCCATGATCCGCCCATCCTGGCAAAGGAATTTCACTGTCACGGCGAGGCGGGCGGCACTGTCGGGGTTGCCGCGTTTGCGTTCGATATATTGCATGCGCGAATCCGGCAGGATCAGGCTTGCAAACTCGCGGCCGATCACCTCGGCGCGATCATAGCCTGTCGCCGCGAGCCAGTAGTCGCTGACGGCAGCGATGCAATCATTCTTGTCGAGCGAGAAAAGCATGGCGGGCGTCAGATTATAGGTGTCCGTCGCCCGGCGATGGGCCAGCTTCAGTTCGTTTTCCTCGCGCTGGAGTTTGCTCTGCATATCGTTGAAGCTGCTGGCAAGCCGGCCCATTTCGTCGTTCGACTGCCAGTCGACATGATGACGCGAGCCGAGCCGCCGTGTGGCCTCGATGGCATGCGTCAGCCGCATCAGGGGCTGGATGACAAAGATACGATTGCCGATCAGCGCCGCGCCGAAGACCGTCAACACAGCGAAGATGAAGATGGAGATGAAGACGATCTCTTCGCTCTTCAGACCGTCGAATAGGCCGAGCTGAGGATAATAGACCGTGATGGTGCCAAGCCGCTTCGCACCGTCGACGCCGTTGTAGATGATTGGCCGGTCAACGGACTCCAGATTGCCCTTGTAAGATTTCGGGATGGTCGATTGCGTGACGTCGAGCTGGCCGGAAAGATCGCGGACGTTGACACGGACGATCGCGCCTTCGGCAACGGTGGTCGCGCTGATCTGGGTGACGCTGTCTTCGTCGAGGTCCCATAGCGGCTTTGCGAGGGCCTGGGCATTAGCGACGAGGAGAACCGTTATGTGATCCTTGATTTCCTTTTCGGCGCGTTCGGACGACAGAAAAAGGAAAAGGACGAAGAGCGGCGCTACGAAAACCAGCAGCGCACCGCAAACGATCGCGAAAAACCTGTTTTCGACCGAATGGCTCATAGTTCCGTTAGCTCCCCGGTCATAGACCAGCGGATTTTGGGCGCGCCGCTTTCTACAACTCTTTCGCGTAGATTTTCATGAATCCGTTAAATGTTGCTGAAACTGTGGGGTTAATGGAAATCAACGATAGTATAGATCCAAGACGTTCTTATTTTTACTTTCTCTAATATTTATTCCCGGGCATGAAAAGACCCGCCGTCCCAAAAGGGAGGCGGGTCTCAAATGCTTCAGGTCGAAGATGCCAATCAGGCGCTGGCTTCTTCGCCGCCTTCTGCTTCGTCTTCAGCAAGGCCGGCTGCCGGAGCAACGATCGTTGCGATCGTGAAGTCGCGGTCAGCGATGACCGGGGTCACGTTCTTCGGCAGCTTGACAGCCGAGATGTGGATGCTGTCGCCGCTCTTCAGACCGGAGAGGTCAACGGTGAAGAACTCCGGGATCGCATCGGCCGGGCAATGAACTTCGACTTCGTGGCGAACGATGTTCAGCACGCCGCCAGCCTTGAGGCCCGGGGACTTCTCGTGGTTTTCGAAGTGAACCGGGATTTCGACGGTGACCGCCGTGTTGCCGGAAACGCGCAGGAAGTCGACGTGAACCGTGAAGTCACGGACCGGATCGAGCTGGTAGTCCTTCGGCAGAACCTTGATCTTCTTGCCGTCGACGTCGATCGTTGCGATCGTCGTGAGGAAGCCGCCGGCGTGGATGCGCTTCGTCACCTCATTGGTGTTGAGAGCGATAGAAATGGGGGCCTGCTTGTCACCATAGATGACAGCGGGAATGAGACCATTGCGGCGAAGTTCACGGGCGGACCCCTTACCAACCCGTTCGCGCGCCTCGGCCTTGAGCTCGTAGCTTTCGTGGCTCATAGCTATTCCTTTCGAGGTTATTTGGAGAGTTCATTCGCTCGGTCATGCGCCGTATCGATTGAACTGGAGGAGGGCGTACCCTGCCTCATCCGCGTTGCCTCCAAGGGTGTCTACGCGGACGCGTGGCGTATAATACAAAGCGGCCAAAGGTGCAAGCACCCCCGGAATGCGAAGCCTTGTGGTGACATTGCAACTGCCGCGAACAAGCCTGAGGTGGCATGTCTATCAACGCCTTGACATATACCCTCGGCCCCATCAACAGTCGAATCCAATCGATTGGCGTCAGAAGGAGAGGTCGGGCATGCGTTCCAGAGCAATCGCCGCCGCGGTTTTTTCCATGGGTCTTGCTGGCGCATCACAGGCTGCCGACGTCAATGAGCAAGGTGCCAAGGAACTCCGCAACATCCTGACCTATTCGCTTTCGCAGGACCTTGCCCGCAGCGATTTCGTGACCGTCAAGCCGGCCGGCGATCAATATGAGATTACCTACGATCTCGCGAAATTCTTCGACAAGATCAATTCGAATGCGTTTTCGGTCACGGGTTTCAAGCCGCTCTCCCTCTTCGCACAGCCTGTCGAGCAGGGAAGGTGGCATCTGACGGGCGACAACAGCCTCGATGTCGCCCTGCATTCGCCGACCTCGGACATTGCCTATTCGATCGTTTCCAGCTCTTTCGACGGCATTTTTGACCCTACCATCGAAATGATGCGGTCGATGGGTATCAAGAGCAGTGGCGTGAAATTTTCGAGTGCCGGCAGCGGCCCGAAAAGCGGGCGCAAGATCGATGCGACAATCGACAGCGCCTCCTTTGCCCATACGGTTACCGACAGCAGCGAAGCCGGCAAGGTCGACCTGCAATTGCAAGGAACGCTGCAGCGCTTGCGTGAGCAGTTCACCGTGCGTCCGGACGCTTCGCCCATCATTTTTAGCGCCGATAGCGTCGATACCAATGTCACAGCGACAAGCCTGCCGGTGAAGGATCTGCGCGCGCTCATCCGTTTCTTCGTTCAGCACGTAAAGGCTAAGCAGCTGTCGCAAAGCGGCAGCGAGAAGTTCGAGCAGCTGGTCCATCAGGCCCTGCCGGTTTTCGGTTCGCTCGGCAAGACCGTGACCGTGAACAATGCGCTGGTGGCAACGGAGAGGGGCAAGGTCGGCGTCAAGCGCATCGACTATAGTTTCAAGATGGACGGTCTAACCAAGGCTTCGAACGTCAATCTCGAGCTTAGGGCCGAGCAGTTCACCCCCGATGCTGATCTCGTGCCGGCTGCCTTTACGCCCTTCCTGCCTGCGGCGCTGGACGTTCAGCTCGGCGTGCCCAATATCAACTTTGCCGGTCTCATCGATGCCGGGCTCGATTCGATTGCAACACGGGCGACGCCGGTTTCCGGCGAGGCTCTGAAACGCACGATGTTCCCGAGCGGCTACGGAACGCTGGAGTTCCCGAAGATCAGCGCAAAGTCTGACGTCTATGACGTCGAGGTTTCCGGCGCGCTGAAGGGCTCGACCAAGCCGCATTCCGGCATTTCGCTGCAGGCGACGATCCTGGCGCGCGACTTCGACAAGACGGTTGCAGCACTTCAGGAGGCCGCCAAGGCTCAGCCTCGTTTGAATAGCGTTTCTTTCAGCCTGCTGGCCGCCAAGGGTTTTGCCAAGACCGACCCGGACGGCCGTCTCCGCTGGGATATCACCATGGATGAAGACCGGACGGTGACGGTCAACGGACAGGTGATGAAGAAGCCTTGAGGTTTGAGGACAAGCCCATGTATCAGGGCGATGATAAAGTTCCATGCGAAAGGCCGCTCGGATCTTTCCAGATTTCCACGTTTCTTTTCCATCATATTTGGGGGTGAATTATGCGTTTCAAAGCGGTTGCCACGGCGGCTTTTCTCGCTGCCGGCGTGGCCGGCCTTGTGCAGGCGGCTGACGTCAGCGAGCAAGGTGCCAAGGATCTCTACGGCAATCTGACCTATTTCCTGCCTGATGATATCGCCAAGAGCGGTGCGATTTCGGTCAAGCCGGTCAGCACGCACTATGAAGTCACCTATGATGTGCAGAAGCTGCTCGACAAGTTGAACGTGAGCGATTTCGCCATCAGCGGCCTCAAGCCATTGATGATGCTGGCGACGCCGCTCGATAGCGGCCTCTGGAACATCGAAGGCAACAATGCCTTCGATATCACGGCGAAGTCCAAGCCCGGCAGCGGTCCCGACACCGAATTTCGCTATGCCCTGGCGTCATCGACCTTCCAGGGCGTGTTCGACCCTGCGCTTCACTATCTGCGTTCCATGGATATGAAGGGCAACGGCATCACCATCGCGACAAAGACCACCGACGCAGATAAGAGCGTCCAGAAGAATGACGCGACGGCCGACAGTATCGTCTATACCCTGTCATCGGCAGACAGCGGTGAGCCGGGCAGGCTCGATCTCAAGATGAACGGCAGCCTGCAATCGCTCTACGACAAGATTTCGGCCGACGATGCGACGCTCGGAGAAATCAAGATCGCGGCGATCGACTTCAACGCTGGCGCGACCAGGCTGCCGCTGAAGGCGGTGAATTCCCTGTTGCAATTCGTCTCCGAACACAAGGATGAGAAGACGCTTTCCGATGCCGACAGCAAGGCGGTCAAGGCCCTGCTGATGGATGCGATGCCGATTGTCGGCTCCTTCGAGGAGTCCGTCGCGATCAAGGACATTGCGGTCACGACGCCATTCGGCAACGGCGGCCTGCAGAAGATGGGCTATTTCTTCAAGGTAGCCGGGCCAGCCAATGCCATGAACGCCGATTTCGGCCTGAATGCCGAGAAGCTTGCCCTGGAAACGGGCCTGATCCCTGAAGACTATGTCGCCTTCATTCCCGATACGGCCGATATACAGGTACAGGTGCCGAACCTGAATTTCTCCGCTCTGGCGGATGTGTTCCAGCAAGCCGATTTGAAGAACCCGGAGAGCGATAAAGCCCTGGACGAGAAGCTGCAGAAGGCCATGTTCCCCGACGGGACGATGACCATCAACTTCCCGAAGATCAGCGCCGTCTCGGGTCTTTATGATGTCGAGGCGTCTGGCAGTATGCGCGGCAGGCTGACCGAAAAGGACCGCGTCGCCATGAAGATGACGGTTCTTGCCCGAGATCTCGATAAGACGATCGCCGCCATCCAGGAGGCCGCAAAGACCAAGGAGGATCTGTCTCAGCTCTCCTTCGGCCTGATGATGGCCAAGGGCTTTGCCAAGACGGATGCCGATGGACGCTCGCGCTGGGATATCGATCTTTCCGACGACGGTCACGTGACGGTCAACGGGCAGGTCATGAAATAAGCCACTCCGAAATCAGAATGCGATCATGTTCGTCCTGAAGCCGCTGAGCCAGCGCTCGATCTCTCTCTTATGGGCCGGCCAGGTGCTGGCGGCTACAGGTTCCGAATTCTACATGGTCGCAGTCGTCTGGATTGCGGCCGACTTCATCGGCCGCGATGCGGGATATGTCTCCGCATTGCAGTCCGGCGCGCTGCTGTTCGGCAGCCTGTTCGGCGGCATCGTCACGGATCGCTGGCGGCACAGCACGACGATGATTACTGCCGATCTGCTGCGTGCGGCTCTATTGCTGATGCTGTCCCTGGCAGGTCTTCTGCATCTGATGAGCCTGCCGCTGTTGATCGTGCTTGCCGGAAGCATCGCGTTGTTGACGTCGACGTTCGATCCGTCGCTGCAGGCGACTCTGCCGGTGATTGCCGTCGATGCCGAAGTCCGGCATGCGACCAACGGCTTGTTCGATGCCACCCGCCGCATGGCGCGTATTCTCGGCCCGAGCCTGATCGCGCTTGTGAATGGGCTCCTGCCGAAATCTCAGTTCTTCACGGTCACGGCTGCTACCTTCATATTGTCGGCGCTTGCCGTGTGGCTGGCGGTGGCGAAACTTCCAACGCTGTCGCGGCGCCGGGATTTCTCCGGAATGGCGGCTGTGGTGGACGGCGTTCTCGGTGGCTGGCGCGCAGCGCGGGGCCATGCGGCAATCCTCTATGGCCTCTTCACCAACCTGATGGGAAACGTTGCCTGGGCGATGGGCATCCTGCTCGGCATGATCCTGCATTTGCGCGAAACCAGCGCCAACCCGTTGACCGACTATAGCCTGATGATGACGGCCTACGGCGTCGGCAACCTGACTACCAACCTGATCCTCGGCAGCGTCAAGCCGCGCCGGCCGGTGGTCTGGATCATCGTGGCGAAGCTCATTTTCGGATCTGGCGTTTTCCTGCTGCCGCTGATGCATGATCGGATCGGGTTGATGATCGTTGCCTGCTTTGCGGCGATCAACGGTCCCTTCGAGAACCTTGCCACGCTGCACCTGATGCAGACGCGCTGCGAGCCGCATCGTTTGGCGCAGGTCTATCGTCTATTGATGTGCGCGATATTCACCGGCCTGCTTCTGGCCTACCTGATGTCGCCAACCCTGTTTGCGTGGTTCGGCATCGGGCCTTCGATTATGGGATCGGGCGCGGCCGTCTTCATCTCGGGGCTGTTGGGCATTGGTCTGCTCGCATGGAAACAGGCGCATCCTGCGGGAGCAAAGGCCACCTGAGGCGCCTCAGGCTCAGTCGAACAGGCTTGAAACCGATTCTTCCTGGCTGGTGCGGTTGATGGCTTCACCGATGAGGGTCGCCGTCGTGATAACGCGGATATTCGGCGCCGAAAGTACGGCGGTCGTCGGCTGGATGGAATCGGTAATTACCAGTTCCTTCAATTTCGAGTTTGCCACGCGGGTCACCGCGCCGCCGGAGAGAACGCCATGAGTGATATAGGCGGTAACGCTTGCCGCACCTTGTGCGAGCAGTGCTTCGGCAGCATTGCAAAGCGTGCCGCCGGAATCGACGATATCGTCGATCAGGATGCAATCCTTCCCGGCCACTTCGCCGATGATGTTCATCACTTCGGACTCACCCGGGCGGTCGCGGCGCTTGTCCACGATCGCCAACAGACAGTCAAGACGTTTTGCCAGGGCGCGGGCGCGCACGACACCGCCGACATCGGGCGAGACAACCATCACGTTGCCAATATCGTAATTCGCCTTGATATCGCGCGTCAGGATCGGAACCGCATAGAGATTGTCCGTGGGAATATCGAAGAAACCCTGGATCTGGCCGGCGTGCAGGTCGAGGGTCAGTACGCGGTCAGCGCCGGCCTCGGTGATCAGATTGGCCACCAGCTTGGCCGAGATCGGGGTGCGCCCCGAGGCGCGACGATCCTGGCGGGCATAGCCGAAATAGGGGATAACCGCGGTTATGCGCCGCGCCGACGAGCGGCGCATCGCATCGATCATGATCAGCAGTTCCATAAGATGATCGTTGGTCGGAAACGACGTCGGCTGCACGAGGAACACATCCTCGCCACGTACATTTTCCTGGATCTCTACGAAAATCTCTTGGTCGGCGAACCGACGGACGCTAGCTCTTCCCAAGGGAACGTTGAGATAATTGCAGATCGCTTCGGCAAGATGCCGGTTCGAATTGCCTGCGAAAACCTTCATTGTGGCCCGCCTATTACCAACCTGATAGCCGCGCTTTTAACCGCCTTGCTCTCGAATGCAAGAGGGAGAGACACGTTAGCTTCATATTTCTGAAAAGCTTTTAGCTATCCACCGTTGGATTCGCGCCAGGAATTGAATTCCGACATGGTTTTGGTGGCAATTTTCTGCATGACCGTTGGAGGAACGGCCGACCAAGGGTCGCCACGCTTCAGAGGCGCGCTTTCTGAACCCTGGATGCGGTGGACACGGTTGCCGTTGCTATCAAGCACATCCCAAACGTAGGTCACGGAAATCTGCGGCCCGTCTTCAAAGGCGGAAAGATAGCCTTTGAGAATATAGGCGGCACTGGAATCGCTTGAGCTCTTGATCGTCAGGCCAAGCGAACGGGCGTCGGCACCAAGCTGGCGCGACAGCGGAGTGACGGCTTCCACGGGAGCGCCGATGATCGGCAGGAAGCGGACGCTGTTGCCGCCGGCCGCGGCCGTGGGCGGCAGCGACGCCTGTTGATCCGGCTGCTGCTGTTCCGGTTGAGGATCGTCTGCACTCTGTTGCTGCTGCTGTGACGGTGGGTCGTCCGACAGGCGCCGGTCGGCCTCGCGCTGCTCGTCGGCCTCCGAAAACTGATTGTTAGACGGAGCGATGGAGGCGGTCCGGGAGCCGTCGAGCGGGCGGGAGGCATATGGATTGCTGCCGCTCGACCTCAGCGCCGAGGCCTGCTCGTCGAGCGTGCCGCTCCCGCCGTAACTTTGCGGCTGATAGGCTTGCTGGGAGGTCTGCTGCCGATAACCGTAACTGTCCTGCGTGTCCTGATAGACCTGGCGGCGCTGGGGCGCTGAAGCCATGCGCTCGACGTCGCGCTGCGTGACCGGGCTGGAGCTGACATCACCGATGGCTTCGGGCGGCGTCAGGGCGTCCGTGGTATTGCAGGCGGAGAGCGCGAGGCAAAAGCCGGCGACAGTCAACGTTATCCTGACCAGTCCCATAGACGCGATCCTTTCTCCTGACGGTCTTACCGTCCAGGATCGCTATCTTACGCCCCTAACGGTTAAGAAATTCGAGAGGGTGGCGAGAAAGGGCTTTTGGCGCCTGTGAGGTCGTCAAATAGGTTTGTCCGAGGGTCATGGCGGTGCCGCTGTCGGAATCCATGATGATCATATGGACGAAGAGCGACATGTTCTCCTGGATCTCCAAGGGATTGCCCATATGGAACATTTCGTGCTCCATCCATGACGGCGAGAAGCGGGCGCCGAGAGAGTAGCCGCAGGCGTTCAGCCGGTGGCGGGCAAGGCCGCGCTCGTCCATGATCTTCGCATGAATGTCGAAGATGTCGCCGAAAGTATGCCCCGGCATCAGGATCGTTTCGATCGCCTGCAGGGTTTCCAGGCAGGCGCTGTAGAGCTCACGATGGCGATGGCTGGGAGTGCCGATGACGACCGTGCGCATCATGGCAGCGTGATAATGCGCATCCACACCGGCCCATTCGAGCGTCAACTGGTCATTGGCGTCGAGCTTGCGGCGGCCGGACTTATAGCGGCAGAGCAGGGCTTCCGCACCCGAGCCGATGATGAATGCGTTGGCGGGATAATCGCCTCCACCCGAAAAGACGGCGCCCTGCATGGCCGCGAGAATATCCGACTCGTCCGCGCCGGCCTTGACCACAGACAGGGCTGCGTCGAGGGCATCGTCGGCCAGTGCGGCGGCCCGTTCGACATGGGCGATTTCCGCCGGGCTCTTCGTCAGACGCAGACGACTGATAAGATAAGAGGCATCGATGATCTGTCCAAAGCTTGCAAGCTGATGATCGAGCAGGCGAGCGATGCGACCCGTCATGCCGTGAGTGTCGTATTCGACGCCGATACGGGCACCGAGCAGATCGAGATCGGACAAGAGCTCCTTGAGATCGAGCGTCGGATCGGCGTTGACGCGGTCGACCCATATGCGGATGTCGCTGATGACGGAGGTCAGCTGCGCCTGACGCAGATCGGCCGAGCGCGTCAGGAGCGTCAGCGACCCATCCGCCTTGACAACCAGCGTCTGGAAAAAGCAAAAGCCGAACGTGTCGTAGCCCGTCAGCCAATACATGCTCTCCTGTGCGAAGAGCAGCATGGCATCGAGCTTTTCTTCCTGCATTCTCGCCAGCAACCGTGCCAGACGAGCATCGAATTCGCTGCGTTCGAAATGCACGGCCATATCAAGCTGCCTTTCCGATGGCGATGGCGGAAATCTGCCGTCCGTAATCCGGCTCCTTCGCATGCGTCGTGCGCCGATAGGAGAAGAAGCGCTCAGGATCCGGATAGGTGCACAGGTTCAGGCTTTCGGCGGTGACGCCCGCCTTGCGCAGCCGATCGACCGTGAGGGACGGCAGATCGAACATGGCATGACCGTCGCGTTCCGAAGGGGCGAAATATTTGGCATAATCGGGATCATGAGTGATGAAGCGCTCGACGAATTCGGGACCTACCTCATAGCTCGCCTGGCTGATCGACGGGCCGAGGCAGGCAAGGATCGCTTCACGTCGCGCGCCAAGCGCTTCCATCGCATCGATGGTATTTTCCAGCACGCCGGTCAGCGCGCCCTTCCACCCCGCATGAGCGGCGCCAATCACCCGATTTTCCGGATCGGCAAAAAGGATGGGGCCACAATCGGCGGCGAGGACGCCGATTGCGATGCCCGGTGTCGCCGTGACCATCGCATCGGCCTGCGGCCGGCTGCCATCGTAAGATGTGCCGATTGTCACGACATCGGGTGAATGGATCTGATGCACGGTAGCGAGCCGTTCGACGGGCAGACCGAACCAGCCGGCCACGCGGCGGCGGTTTTCCTGCACGTGCTCGCGATCGTCATGCGAACCCAAGCCCACGTTCAGCCCGCGATAAAGGCCTTCGGAAACGCCGCCGGCGCGGGTGAAATAGCCATGGCGAATGCCGGCAGCCTCGGCGGCGCTCAGCAGCGTGCTTGCAAGTGGTGTCGGCAACTGCAGTGTCCCTTGATGTCTTGGTTCAGCCTGTCGTGCGATGAATAACGCAGCCGCGGCGAAGCAGTTCGATTTGACTGGGATGTTGGCCCAGTCCGGCGCGCACTGTCAATGCGTAGGGATCGATGGTCACGTTTCAGCCGACGGGACGAAAGGGCAGGAGATCGATCGCCGGGCTGGAGACCGCCAGCACCTTGAAGAGCTCTCCCATCTTGCCTTCGCCGGCGCCTGCCAGCCTTTCCACGGCGACACGGATATTCTCCTGGGTCGCCGCATCCTGGTCTCTGCCAAGGGCTGCCGCCCGCTCCAGCAGGCCGAGACCGACGAGGAAATCGCCCTGATGACAGCAGCCGTTGATGTGCATGCCGGAGGCGAGGGCGGTTTGCGCCAGATGCTGGAAATCGACATGGCTGGTGAGATCCGCTTCGCCCGGATGTTCCAGCGGCGGATCGTATTCGTGCATGCGCACGGCCTGCAGCGTATCGCCGAAGCCTGTCGCCATGTGGCCGTAGTCGATGGCAAGCGCCGTGCCGCCATGAGCGGCAAGCCTATCGCAGATCGTCGTCATAACGGCCTGACGGGCGGGTGCGATTTCGAAAATCGTACCGATCGGCGGCAGTCCGCCCTCTGGAAGAAGTGCAGGATCGAGCGTGGCGACGCCCGCCGTGAAGCTCAGCTCGTCGTTGGCGTCGAGGCCGACCGTGCGCTCGCGGAAGCCGTTGGCGGTGCGAACAAACTGGCGGATGGGAATGGCGTCGAAGAGTTCGTTGGCAGCGAGCAGGGTGAAACCTTCAGGCACCTCGCCGAAATCCGTATGCCAGGAGATTTTTGCGCCGTAGGCATCAAGGGTCTGGCGCTGGAAGCCCTGCAGGCGCTCGCTGGTTTCGACGAGATGGACCGTCATGGCATCATAGAGCGGCGGGGCCAGCTTGCCGATGACGCGCAGCATGTCGGACATCATCGTGCCACGGCCCGGACCGATTTCGACAAGACGCACCTCGGCAGGAGTTCCATGTCGCTGCCAAGCATGCACCATGAAGACGCCGATCATCTCACCGAATAGCTGACTGACTTCGGGCGCGGTGACAAAGTCGCCGGATTGCCCGAAAGGTTCGCGCGTCTTGTAGTAACCATGCACCGGATCGGCGAGACACAGCGAAAAATAATCGGTGATGCTCAATGGTCCGTTGGTGCGGATGATGGCTTTGATTTTTTCCCCGAGCGCCGTCGTCATTCTATGCTTTCGCTAATGCGTGGCCCAGACAGACTGGGAGTGTCTTTCAAGAAGACCACGCGATATTGAACTCCACCTCAAGCTATCTGCCTTGCCGCTGCCTGACGGGCGCGGATAACGGCCCAAAGGCCTATCGCCACCATCGGAAGCGAAAGCACCATCCCCATCGTCAGCCAGTTCGTGCCGAGCAGATAACCGAGCTGCTCGTCAGGCTGACGGAAGAATTCGACAAAAATGCGCGAGAAAGCGTAGCCGATGACAAAAATGCCGCTGGCCGTGCCCGGTTTCTTCAGCGTCAGCGCCCAGCGCGTAAGCACAAAGAGAATAAGGAAGAGGATGATGCCTTCGATGCCGGCTTCATAAAGCTGACTCGGGTGCCGCGGGTCTGGGCCTGCAGGGCACACGCCGTTATGGGCGGCGATCACATGTGGGCTGCAGAAGACCATCGCCCAGGGAACATCTGTGACGCGACCCCAGAGCTCGCCATTGATGAAATTGGCGATACGGCCGAAGAAAAGCCCGATCGGGGCGACGGCGGCGACGATATCGAACAGGCTCCAGACGGGAATCTTGTTTCGCCTTGCGAACAAAATCATAGCGATGGTGGTGCCTATTAATCCGCCGTGGAAAGACATGCCGCCGTTCCAGACTTCGATGGCACGGATCGGATTGGCCAGGACCGGATCGAGATCGTAGAAAAGGATATAGCCGATGCGGCCGCCGAGAACGATGCCGAAGGCTACCCAGAGAATGAAGTCATCCAGATGCTGGCGCGTCATCGGTGCTGTATCGTTCAGCCAGAGCCTGCCGTTATCGACCAGCCGCCTGGCATAGAACCAGCCGAGCAGAATGCCAGCGACATAGGCAAGTCCGTACCAATGGACTGAAACCGGGCCGAGAGAAACGGCGACCGGATCGATATCCGGAAAAGGCAGGATGGCGGCGAGATTGGCGGATGTCAGCAAGATCGTCAGGCCCGTTGCAGCATGTTCCCGAAAGCACCGTGCCATTTCGGGGCAGGATCATGCTAAATATCCAAAATGTGCGCGGAACATGGCGTTCGCTGTCGAAACGGTCAAGTCGATTGTTGATCTCGCCGAGATGGCAGCTCCGGTTGTCCAGTCCTATCTCAATTTGCTTGCATCGGCCCCTTGGAAATCCTACCTCAGCACTATCTGGCCCATATCGATGCCTGACCGTTGAGGGCCGACGGCTGCAAGGAGATTGCCATGAGCACTGGACCGAACCGAATCTTGGATGAATTCGCCAAGCTGATGACCGATGCCGCCGGTGCTGCCCAGGGCGTGCGCCGCGAAATCGAGACCGCCTTCAATGCCCATGCCGAGCGCTGGCTGAACAGCATGGATATCGTCAAGCGCGAGGAATTCGAGGCCGTTCGAGAAATGGCGATCAAGGCGCGCGACGAAAACGAGGCACTGCTGGCGAGAATCGAAGCGCTCGAAGCCAAGCTCGCTTCAAAGGGCAAATAAGCCTGGACTTCTGTTTGCTGATCGGCGCGGCACCCGTTTGCCGTGCCTTTTTCCTCTGAAAATTTCCGTCAGTTTTTCCACCTGTGGACATAGGCAAAAAAGCCAATCGCCAGAGTCGGTTATGACTCCCTTCTGAATAGGCGTCCGAAGAGCTTTCCACAGTGCCGTTTCCAAAATCACCGTTCAGGGGCTGGCATGCCGGGCATGCCACTATACACTGATTTTAAATGATGATTCGAAACGGACTTGGTAAGCCCCGGGCATGGTGGAAGCGTTAGTCTGGCAGCCGTTCAACATCATCCCGAGGATGTTTCCGGAGTAAAATTGTTTGCGTTCTTTCAGTGTCGAGCCACGGGAAAACTGCAACCGATCCGGTCAAGAAGGTGCTGCATGAGCCTTATGGAAATGGAAGCCGAACGACAATCGAATCCGGTCGACATGATCGAATTCGTTGCTGCCAACAACGACTGGTCGTTCGAACGGTCGGGCGAAGACGAAATCGCCATGACCGTCGAAGGACGATGGACCGACTATCACGTCTCGTTCTCCTGGATGGAGGAACTCGAGGCGCTGCACATAGCCTGCGCATTCGATGTCAAGGTTCCGGACTCGCGCGTCAACGAGGTGATCAAGCTCTTGTCCTGCATCAACGGGCAGGTGCTGATGGGCCACTTCGATCTGTGGCGTCAGGAAGACATCGTCATCTTCCGTCAATCGCTGCTCTTGTCGGGTGGGGCGGAGCCCACGAACAGGCAGGTGGAAGTGCTGCTTTCCAACGCGCTTGACACATGCGAGGCTTACTATCAGGCTTTCCAATTTGTCGTATGGTCCGGGCTCGATGCAAACCGCGCCATGGAAGCCGTACTCTTTGAAACGGTAGGCGAAGCGTGATATGACAGGTGAACAATCCGCCAATGCATTTGCGTCCTCCGGGCCGATCGTTCTGATCGGCGCGGGTAATATGGGTGGCGCATTGCTGACGGGGTGGCTGAAAAACGGCGTGCCGGGCTCTTCGGTCGTTGTCGTTGATCCCAATCCGGCCGAAGCGATGCGGAAAATGATTGCGGATGCGGGCGCAAGCCATGTCACCGAAGTTCCGAAAGGCTTGACGGCGGGCGTTCTCTTCATCGCCGTCAAGCCGCAACTCATGGACGCGGTTCTGCCGCCGTTCAAACCGCTCGTCGGAGAGACGACCGTCGTCGTCTCCATCGCGGCCGGTAAGACGCTCTCTGCGCTTGAGAGGCATCTGGGAGACGCGGCCATGGTGCGCGCCATGCCGAATACGCCCGCCATGGTCGGGCGCGGCGTGACCGGCGCTTTTGCCAATGCGCGCGTAAGCGATCGCCAGCGACAGCTGGTCCAGAACCTGTTGAAGGTATCCGGTCCGGTCGAATGGGTGCCTGGCGAAGCCGATATCGATTCGGTGACTGCGGTTTCGGGCAGCGGGCCTGCCTATGTTTTTTATCTCGTGGAATGCATGGCGGAGGCGGGCCGAAAGCTTGGCCTGCAGGCGGACCTCGCCATGCGGCTCGCACGGGAAACCGTCGCGGGGGCTGGTGAATTGTTGCACCAGTCTCCCGACGACGCTTCGCGCCTGCGCCAGAATGTGACATCTCCCGGCGGGACGACCGCGGCGGCACTCGGCGTTCTGATGGCAGAGGACGGCATGCAGCCCCTGTTCGATGCGGCCCTCGAAGCGGCGCGCAAGCGGGCGCAGGAACTGGCCGGCTGAATTTAAAGGTAAGAGATGACGGAAGAGATCACTTATGGCGATTTCGAGCGGGTGGATATCCGCGTCGGAACGATCATCGAAGCGGAGACTTTTCCGGAAGCACGCAAGCCTGCTTATAAGCTCAGAATCGATTTCGGGCCGGAGATCGGCATCAAGCGCTCCTCCGCACAGATCACCGTACATTATACGCCGGAAACTCTTATCGGCCGGCAGGTGTTGGCGGTGGTCAATTTCCCGCCACGCCAGATCGGACCGGTGCGTTCCGAAGTGCTAACGCTCGGTTTCGAGGATGAGTCCGGCGCGATCGTTCTCGCTGCGGTGACCCAGCCGGTGCCGAACGGCAAGAAGATGATGTGAGCGGTACCCCTTTCGCAATCGAAGGGAAGTGCCCTCAGTGAATGTCCTTCGATAGCGGATCGCTCAGGCTGAAATCGAGAAATTCCGCTTCGAAGCCTTCGCGTTGCGGCGAACAGAAGGCGGGACCGACAGACACTTCCTCCAGCATTGGATCGAACCAGGCGAGCCTCGCCATGCGCCACTCGCTCATGCGGTCGGTGCGATACTGGATGAAGAGGGCATCGCCGTTGCGCGTGACCCGTGCCGACATGGCATCGAATTCATGATCGAGCCGGAAGGCCGACCAATCGGAATTGCCATTGGTGACGACGACGCTGAAATGCCTGGCGCCGTCGGTATATTCGATCCCGCATTTCATCCAGCGCCTGGCATCGTGGCGGATCATCAGGCCGGCCTGATCGTAAAGCTCGCGATAGTGGCCGACAAAGGTGACTGCTGCGGTGAAATCGCCACGGCGCGGCGTGCCGAGAAAATGACCGTTGTCGCGATGGAAGCCGTAATAGGTCTCCTGCCAGAAATCGGTCTTGTCGCCGGAACGGACAAACAATCGTCCTTGGTTCACCTCCCACATCGGCGGCGCATTCAGCCAGTGCATGCCATCGATATCGATCGCCATGTGACGCCTCCTCAGGCAGGAATGCGGATAGTGGCGCGCAGGCCGCCGAGCGGGCTGTCGCCAAGCGTGACGTTGCCGCCATGGCTGCGGGCGATGTCGCGCGCGATGGCAAGGCCGAGGCCTGTGCCCGACTTGTCGAGATTGCGGGCCGAATCCAGCCGGAAGAACGGTTTGAAGACGTCATCGCGCGCCGCGGCTGGAATGCCGGGGCCATCATCATCGAAGATGATCGTCAGCCATTTGGCGCTGTGCCTTGCTTCGATGCGAAGGCTGTTGGCATAGCGCCGGGCGTTCGTGGCAAGGTTCGTCACCAGGCGGGTAAAGGCATTCGGCCGGACGGAGATTTGATCGTCACCGTCGATGGAGAAGCTCATGGATTTACCGTGCAGCGTGAAGTCCTGCTGGATCTTCTCGAAGATATCGCTGAGCTTGAACTGACCGACATCTTCTTCTGCCTCGCCGCGTGCGAAGGCCATATAGCCCTCTAGCATGCTTTGCATGTCCTCCACATCTTCGCTAAGGCCGGCAAGATCCGGATTTTCACCGACAAGGGCAAGCTGCAGCTTGAAGCGGGTCAGAACGGTTCGCAGGTCATGGCTGACGCCGGAGAGCATCGCCGTGCGCTGCTCGATCTGTCGTTCGATGCGCTCGCGCATCAGGATGAAGGCGAGACCGGCGCGGCGTATTTCGTCGGCGCCCCGCGGGGAATAGTTTTCCAGTCGCTGTCCTTTGCCGAAGCTTTCCGCCGCCTGGGCGAGAGCCAGGATCGGACGGATCTGGCCGCGCAGGAACAGGACGGCGATACCGATCAGGACCAGAGACGTGCCGACCATCCACAGAATGAAGATATGGGTATTGGACGCATAAGTCTGGCTGCGCTTGGCGAAGACGCGCAGCACCTTGTCGGGCAGTTTGATGCGGATTTCGACCAGGCTGGAGTTGCCGACCGTATCGATCCAGAAGGGCAGGTTGATCTGATCGCGGATCTCGTCGCTCAGAATGCCGTCCAGGATCGAAAAGAACGGTTTTTCGGCGGGCGGCGGCAGCTCGCCACCCGGTTCGATCGAAATGGCGAGATCGAGCTTCTGGCGCGCCATCTGGGTGATGGCGGAATAGTCGGCATCTTGCGGATAGGTCTGGATGATGGTGATGATGGCGGCGATGTCGCGCGTTGTCGCCATCGACAGGCGCTGAGTCACCATCTGCCAGTGGCGCTCCATGAAGACGACGGTAACCACCGCCTGCAGGATGATCATCGGCAGAATGAAGATCAGCAATGAGCGGGCATAGAGGCCGGTCGGCAGGATATAGCGACGCATCCAGCGCGAAAGCCACCGCAATCCGTTGGACGGCGTGTGATCCTGGTCGCGTCTGATCGAATCGAATGTCACCATCACCTGGTCCCGCGGAGCCGATCTCAGTCTATGCTAAGGCGGTAGCCGATGCCACGCACCGTCTGCAGCCAGATAGGGTTGGCCGGGTCGTCTTCAATCTTTCGGCGCAGCCGGTTGATCTGCACATCGATCGTTCGTTCGCCCACCTCCGCGTCATTGCCGATGAGCTCGTGACGCGGGATCGTCTCGCCGGCACGCTTGGCAAACAACAGCATGATTTCCTGCTCGCGGTCGGTAAGCCGGATGAGTTCCGCCGCCTTCTTCAGCTCCTTGCGGGTGAGCGAAAACGTGTAAGGTCCGAACATCACAAGCTCGATCTTCGGGGAATCGGCGGGCGCGTTGCGGCGAAGGATATTGTTGACGCGCAATACCAGCTCACGCGGGTCAAAGGGCTTTGGCAGATAGTCGTCCGCGCCGGCCTCAAGGCCTGCTATACGGGAATCGGCTTCAGCCAGTGCCGTCAACATGATGATCGGAATGTTTTTGATCGCCCGCAGGCTCGATGTCAGCGCGATGCCGGATTCGCCGGGCATCATCACATCCATGATGATGAGGTCGAAGTCGAGCCCTTCCAGCTTGCGGCGGGCTTCGGCGCCATCGGCGGCAGACGTGACGCGAAAACCTTTCTCCATGAGGTAACGATTGAGGAGGGCACGGATACGTGTGTCGTCGTCCACCACCAAAAGATGTGCTGCGTCATCCGAGATTGCTGCTTTTGTCGTCATTCGGTCCGTCTCGATCCTGTCCTACCCATCGATTGCATTGAGGCACTCCGCACCGGCACCGCGGGCTGAATCGCCGTCATTTCCCCGTCTGCATTCCCCTCAGGAAACGCTTCACGCTTTCGCGCGTCGCTTCCGACGCGCCTTCGAATGCCCTTTCAATGCGGCGCGATTGCGGCTCGGCCAGCGCCAGCGCCAGATCGCGGCCGGCTTGCGTCGGATACAGCTTGCGCTGCCGCCGGTCCTCCGGACCTGCGACCTGGCGAATATAACCCGAATCGATCAATTGTTTGAGAACCCGCGCCAAACTCTGTTTGGTGATCTGCAATGTTTCCAGAAGGTCCGCAACCGTCATGCCGGGTTCGCGGTTAACGAAATGGACGACACGATGATGGGCCCGGCCGAAACCGCTCTTGACGAGGATCTGGTCCGGATCGGAGACAAAATCACGGTAGGCGAAGAAAAGCAGCTCGATAATCTCGAAATCGATGCTTCCCGCGTTCTGCATCGGTGTGCCCAGCAGCTCCGTTTTTGCCGCATTCTGGCTCATCTGTCGTGGCACCGTGACATTTCCTTTCCTATTATGGAGCATCCGGGAAATTTCCGCAAAAATATGTCAGCTCTATTGACGCATTTCTACGTCGTTGCCCGCTTTCGCACAATGCCGTGCGGCCCGAACGGGCTGCCCTATCGGGAAATTAAGCGCGGTCCCGCAAAAACTCCAACATATCCTGTATATTAATCTGTCGCCACAGGGGCAGAATATGGCCGATAGCAATCGTGCCTTGAGGTGGCGAGATTGTTCGAGAGCAATGGGGCGAGAGGCAGGCGCCCTTGCTGAAGGTCGCGCATGCCCCGCCGTCGAGCGGCAACCATCGCGAAAGCGGGTATCTTTTCCGCGCCATCCGCTTCAAGGCAGGGGCGAGATACGCCTGTTGCCAAACGGAATTGATGTTGATCCGCACAAGCCGGGTGTTTGTCGGCCCGGCTTGTGCGATCCGATCTAGTTACGACTTACGGCCGAGAACGGCACCGACGATCGCGGAGAGCACGCCGCCGGCGACCAATGAGGATATGCCTTGCGCGATGAGGCCGGTGAGAGCTTCGCTGCCGATCAGGTTCAGGATCAGGCCGCCGCCAAGGCCACCCACGGCTCCGGCAATCGTTCTCGCAATGAGATTGATCCCATCCTGCTTCAAAACGGCGCTCGCGGCGTTGCCACCGATCGCACCGGCAATCAATTGCGTAATGATAGGCCCTAGACTTTCCATGACTGCCCTTCTCCCATAGTTCCGGAGACGCTTCCGGATGCCCTCTCGCGGCGTCCCCCCGGATCGATGCCAGGGAGCGGCGATAATCCTTCATCGATATTAGGATTACATCATGCACGGATCGCTGGAAATAGAAGAGCAACTCAAACGGGAGAATTCCCTAATAATTTCAGGGGAGATCCTCGGTTTGGACATGCGGCCGACCCGCCGCATGTCAATTTCGCCATCTTATGCGGTCCTGCGAGGCGAATCAGCGGTAGACGTAGACGATGCGGCGTGTACCCGGATCGACCAATACGGGTTGGTGGTTTACCTCGACGTAGCTGTATTGGTAGTCTGGAATACGGTGTACTTCCACGCTTTGCGGAACGGTGGCGCCAACCACCAGATCTCCACGCAACTGAACAGTATCGACCGGATTGTCGTCGATATAGGTCCGGACTTCCTCAGGCGGGGTGATTGCGACTACATCGCCACCGCTCTGATCGACGGGCCCCAGCAATTCGTCGCTCGGATCGGGCTGAACGCGCTGGACGCTGCCGGTCTGGATCGGATCGGTCTGTTCATAGGTGATGGTGGGAATGCCCAGATCATCCCGGTGGTCCTGAACGACGACCGAGGTGCCATTCTGTTCGACGCTCAGATATTGCGCATAGACCCAGCCGCGCATGCCATTGACGTCGACCCGGCACCAGCGGCTACCTTCGACGCAGCCGTCGAGTGTTGCTTCGGACCCGCGAGTGGCGACACCAACGGTCGGGAATTCCGCACCGGGCCCGGAACGAACTTCTATATCCGTGGCGGTGGTTGCGGCCATCTCGGCCTGGGCGAGACCCGCGCTGCCGAGAAGGACAAAGCCGGTCAGCAACAGGTTTCTCTTCAAGGACATTGGTTTTCTCCTTCTGTCTTGAAAGACCTATCTTCAACGTTTCGAGTGCCTGAGTGTTCCGGTTTGCCGGACACCAATAGGTCATCGTTCGATGGGAGGATCAAATAAGTGTTTGAAAACATGGGTATTATCGAATCTTGAGGTTCGGTTGCCGCGTTTGGACCACTTTGAAGCTTCGGGGGCTGCTTTGTCTGATGTTTGCCGTTATACCGGCAGTACGACGATCAAACAGACGAGGCGCTCCATGGGCATGCTCCAGGCCGGCATCATTCCGGTGACCCCTTTCGAACAGAACTGCACCATCCTGTTCGATCCGGAGACCAAGGAAGGCGTGGTGGTCGACCCGGGCGGCGATGTCGATATCATCCTGCAGACGGTGCGCGAGAACGGCATTACCCTCAAGGCCATCTGGCTGACACACGGCCATATCGATCATGCCGGCGGTGCCGACGAGGTGCGTGAGGCACTCGGCATCGAGGTGATCGGCCCGCATGAGGACGATCGCTTCCTGCTGGAGGATATCGAAGCCAAAGGCAAGATGTTCAACATCAGCGGCGTGCGTAACGTTACGCCGGACCGCTTCCTGAAGGAGGGCGACAAGGTTTCCTTCGGCGAGCATGAATTCGAGGTTTTCCATTGCCCCGGCCATGCGCCCGGCCATGTCATCTATGTCAATCGGAAGCAGGGCTTTGCCCATCTCGGCGACGTGCTGTTCAACGGCTCGATCGGCAGAACCGATCTGCCCGGCGGCAATCATCAGCAGCTTTTGGAATCGATCCGCGACAAGGTTTTCCCGCTTGGCGATGAAGTCGGCTTCATCTGTGGTCACGGGCCGGGGAGCAAGATCGGCGACGAGCGCCGCACCAATCCCTTCCTGCGTGAGCTGTAGGCAAAGCGTTATCAGCGGGCCTTTTGCCCCGCATTCCCGTGGCATCTGGAAAGAATATCGTCGACAACATTGGCGAGCGGCACTGTTGCGTCGATGCTTATCGCGTTCTTCGGAATGTCCTCCTGCGTCGCGTGTAATCGCACGATGATGTCTCGCTCGGCGGGCTTGCCGCCAAACTCATCTTCCGGTCTGGCGGCAAGCCGGCGGCTTAGTGTGTCCAGATCGACGTTGAGCACGAAGACCTCATCGAACAGATCGATAAAGCAATGAAAATTCCTTGAGCCGCCGCAGAAGAAGGTGGTCGGATTGCTTCGATCGGCGACTAGGGGTTTGACCTTGCCGACATCCCAAAGGTGATGTCTGTGCCCGAAGGCCACATCGCCAATGTGCTCCCGAAGGACAGAGGCATCCAGCGGTTCACCCGTTTTCGGATCGCCCTTATAGGCCAACTCCCGATCGCCATGGATGACATGGTAGCCGCGCCGCTGCAGTTCGGTGGCGACAGAGGTCTTGCCAGCTCCAGAAACGCCGTCGATCAAGTAATTCCTGACGCCCATTCTCCAACCTCTGAAAAGCTTCTTCGCGCAGCCAGAAATGATGGCAACACGCATAAAATGCCAGTGTGACCATGGCAGGACATTATCACAGAGTGTCTGGATGAGAGTTTTGGGCGCAATGGGGCCGGCGTTCTTATCAGAGACGTTGTTTCAGAGAAGGCGTGGAGCGTTCAGTGTGCGAGAGACGGCAATGCGGGGACGCTGCCGCAAATCCAGGCGGAAAGACGAACGCTTCCCGATGGAGCTATTCCGCATCAATCAGGCGCCGCTCGGAAGCGGCGCCTTGGTTCCTCGCATTGTCATTAGGAGCACGTCTGGAATCAATCGGCCGTGCAGAAATGGCGCATGCCGTCAAAGCCGACATAGGTGCCGGTGCGGCCATCGAAGCTTCTGTAGCGGTCGTAGCAATAGCGCATCCATGCGGACGACCAAGGACGCAGACCGTATGCCGGCGCTGGCGCATAATAGCTGACGTCGCGTTCGACATAGACGCGGCGCGGTGCTGGGCGATAGTAGTAGCCAGGGGGAGGAGCGTCGTAGCCTGGGTCGACATAGGCCGGGGCCGGTTCGACGTAGCGCGGCTGGCTGGCAATGGCGGAGCCGACGATCAGGCCGGTTGCGAGCCCGGCGGCGCCGAATGCCCAGCCGTCTCGGTTATGATGGCGCCAGTATTCGTCGGCGGAAACGGCGCTCATGGAAGTGATCGTCAATGCCGCCGCGACGGCGGACATGACAAGCGTTTTGCCGAGTATGGTCATTGGCCTATCCTCTAACGGAAGCAGACAAAAGTCATTCCCGCCCTTTCATGGGAGGCAAATTATACG
Source organism: Rhizobium sp. ERR 1071 (assembly GCF_007828675.1). Lineage (NCBI taxonomy): Bacteria > Pseudomonadati > Pseudomonadota > Alphaproteobacteria > Hyphomicrobiales > Rhizobiaceae > Rhizobium > Rhizobium sp. ERR 1071. The sequence goes on from NZ_VITM01000002.1 coordinate 637,537, forward strand.
TGGCAAACTGAATGCAGACTGAATGACAAAACCCGGCATTGCTGCCGGGCCTCAACTCGAATTTGAAAGCCGTAAGGTGTCTTAGCCAGCAATCTGCAGATTGACGGCCTTCGGCCCCTTGCCGCGGCGATCCGGTTCCGTGTCGAAGCTTACCTTCTGGTTTTCCGACAATCCTGCCAGACCAGAAGCCTGAACTGCAGAAATGTGTACAAAGATGTCCGCGCCACCCTTGTCCGGTTTGATGAAACCGAAGCCCTTATCGGTATTGAAAAACTTTACAGTGCCAGTCTCGGCCATGCCTCAGGTCCTTTTCTCTCTGCCCACCATCCACACGGGCAGCATTACTTCAGTTGCCCTTGCGGGCGCTTGCAGGCAGTTCTCGAAATTTGAAGGAAAAGGTCCCCGTAACTCGGCATGATCTCGATGCGATGTTTGCCACCCCGCTTCTCGACCAAGCTGACCGGAATATTAGCGTTTCCGGCTCGCAATTCTATTAGGACTTCCCATGCTCTAAAAATGCCCGAACACTGTTGAGAGTGCTGTGTTTATGGGAAATTGGCAAGCAAAAGTTTTTTAACGTGGCACAACAGGCACAATACCGTAACGCGAATATGTTAAGGCGATTCGCAAATTTTCCCACTTTGAAACAAGTTTCTAAGGGTTTTGCATCGCTCGCGATATAGTTTTGGCGAAATTTCCCCAAATCCGCTGGTGTGAACAGCCGTTTTCGATTGTTCGAAAAATTTTGGCGTGCCATGCCGTCAAGCGCCTAAAAGCGCGCATTTCCGGCGTTTTTTATGCTGTGGCGTCGCGCCGCCGAGTCAATTCCGGCACCAATTCCACGGCCAGCATCGCCGTAAACATCAAGGCGCAGCCGGCATAGCCGAGAGGGCCGATGGTTTCGCCGAGCAGCAAGGCGCCGAGTGAAGCCCCGAACAGTGCCTCCGAAGACAGGAAGATCGCGGCTTGGGGAGCGGTCGTATAACGCTGGCCGATGATCTGCAGCGCGAAAGCCAGGCCTGAGGAAAAGATGCCGACATAGAGGATCTCGCCGAGTGCGGCGCTAATATCGGCGATGCTGATTGGTTCGATGGCGGCGGCAACCGCGAGAGCGAGAACGGCGGTGACGGCAAATTGCGTGGCGGAGATGCCAAGCGGCCGGCCGGTGTCGTTGACGGCGGAGCCGGCGAGCGTGATTTGCGCTGCCCAGAAGAGTGCGCAGATCACGGTCAGGAAATCGCCGACGGTGAGGCGCGAGAAGGAGCCACCCGACAGCAGGTAGATGCCGCAAAGCGCCATCAATGCCGCGGGCCAGATGACCCAATGCGGCGAGCGGCGCAGGAAGATAACGGCGATCAGCGGCACGAAGACCACGTAGAGACCGGTGATGAAGCTAGAATTCGTGACCGTCGTTGTCAGCAGGCCGAGCTGCTGCGTTGCCGCTCCGCCGAAGAGAGCGAGGCCGATCAGCAGAAAGGAGAGCCAGTTGCGAGGCGTCAGCGGCTTGGCGGCCTTCCTGTTTTCCATCCACACGAAAGGCAGGACGACCATGGTGGCCACGGCGAATCTGAGGCCGATGAACCAGAAGGGTCCGATCGCCTTCATCGCTGTCGATTGCGCAACGAAACCGCCGCCCCAGATCGCGGCGGCAAGCAACAACAACAAATTCGCCTGTATGCGAGACATCTGCATCCTGCGGGAAGGGGAGGAAAGAATGAGGCCGACCGTTAGCAGCTGCTTTTGCTTGCGGCAAGGCCGAAAGATGCCCCAGGCGGCGCGTTGAGCCTAGCTTGCTGCTCTCGAAACCCTCAGAAGCGCTCCGTTATCTTCATCGGTCGTTATCAGCAACGCACCGTCGGGCGCGACCGTTATGTCGCGCAAGCGGCCGAATTTTCCCTCAAACATGCGTTCCCGCTCGGTGATTTTGCCTTTGCCGTTCTGGCTTAGCCGTGAGAGCAGCTCGAACTTCAGCGCCGTGACGAGGAAATCGCCGTTCCATTCGGGAAACATCTTGCCGCGATAGACGGCAATAGCGCCGGGCGCAATCGAAGGGTCCCAATAGAAGCGGGGCTGTTCCATGCCGGCCTTTGCCGTGCCGATACCGATCTTGGTACCATTGTAATTGACGCCATAGGAAATGACCGGCCAGCCATAGTTCTTGCCGGCTTCGGGCGTGTTGATCTCATCGCCGCCCCGCGCGCCGTGCTCTGCCGTATAGAGTTTGTTCGTCTGGCTGTCGAAGGTGATGCCCTGAGGATTGCGATGGCCCTTCGTCCAGATTTCGGGAAGGGCACGCTTTCCGTCTCTGAACGGATTATCGGCAGGAATGCTGCCATCGGCGCCGATATGGATGATGGAGCCGGCATCGTCCTGAAAGCTCTGGGCGCGGTCCTGTTGGCCACGGTCGCCGAGGCTGACGAAGAGGCTGCCGTCGCGGGCGATTGCGATGCGCGAGCCGTACTGGATATTGCCGCGCGAGAGCTTGTTCATCAGGAAGATGCGCTTCACATCCGTCAGCCGAGTTTCGTCCGGCGATAGTCTGGCGCGAAAGACGGCCGTGCCGCTTCCGCCATCGCCTGCCACGGAGGTCGTGAAATAGAGGGTGCGGTTGCTGGCGAATTTCGGATCAAGGGCTATATCGAGGAGGCCGCCCTGGCCATGCGCGTAAACTTCAGGCACGTCTGATATCGGGGCCGAGACCTTGCCGTCGCGGATGAGGCGCAAGCGGCCGGGCCGCTCGGTCACAAGGTAGGCACCGTCCGATAGCACTTGGACCGCCCAAGGATGTTCAAGCCCCGTCGCAACCGTCTCGACCTTGACATCAACCTTCTGCGTCTTGAAAGTCTGCACCGGTTCGGCAAGCACCGATGTTGCCGTGAGCAGGGCGCACGCCATCACGACGACCGCAAATCCGCTTCTGCCTGATCCTGTTTTGGCCCCGCGCATCCGTCCGACCTCCCAATAGCCTTGCTTTCGCAAGGTGGGGCCGTTCAGTTGCCATTCAAGGCTGGTTGTGGAGCCGATAACGTCTTTGTGTTCTCGCTTTTGACTGATGGATGCTTTTCGGCTCATTCACGCCTGCTTGCGAGGGAGGCGTTTTGCACGCGAGAGGCATCCGGCCGGCCCCGTGGGAAGCTGATATCGGGGGAAGTATTTGATCTCTATTAGAAATTTCCAGCGTCCTCAGAATCCGATTCAGGCGCTTCGCGTAATGATTCAAGTTTGGATCGAGCGGCGATGCCTGGCTACGATCCATGCGGTCCGGGCAAAACCGGCAAGCGCGCTCGCGGTCAGGCTTCTAGCCGGGTAAGGAAAGCTTATGCACATGGCCCGGAAACCCATGAAATAAAGCCACTGTGACGCCTTTGTGCTTGAAACGTCGGCCCATATTCGACATAGAGCTTAGCGCAGAAATCTGGTCCACAGGCTTTCTGCCATTTTCAACCGAATAGGACCGATCACCATGGCCTTTCTTGCCGACGCTCTTTCCCGTGTAAAGCCTTCTGCCACCATCGCCGTTTCCCAGAAAGCGCGCGAGCTGAAAGCAAAAGGACGCGACGTGATCGGCCTCGGCGCCGGTGAGCCGGATTTCGATACGCCCGATAATATCAAGATGGCGGCCATCGACGCGATCAATCGCGGCGAGACGAAGTACACGCCGGTTGCCGGCATTCCGGAACTGCGCAAGGCGATCGCCGCCAAGTTCAAGCGCGAGAACAATCTGGAATACGCTCCCGAGCAGACCATCGTCGGCACGGGCGGCAAGCAGATCCTGTTCAACGCCTTTATGGCGACGCTGAACCCCGGCGATGAAGTCATCATCCCGACGCCTTACTGGGTTTCCTACCCGGAAATGGTGTCGCTGTGCGGTGGCACGCCGGTTTTCGTTGCCACGACACAGGCCAACAACTTCAAGCTTCAGCCGGCCGATCTTGAGAAGGCGATCACGCCGAAGACCAAGTGGTTCATGTTCAACTCGCCGTCCAACCCGTCGGGCGCGGCCTATTCGCATGCTGAGCTGAAGGCGTTGACGGACGTGCTGGTCAAGCATCCGCATGTCTGGATCCTGACCGACGACATGTACGAGCACCTGACCTATGGCGAGTTCAAGTTTGCCACTCCGGTCGAGGTCGAGCCGAGCCTCTACGACCGCACGCTGACGATGAACGGCGTGTCGAAGGCCTATGCGATGACCGGCTGGCGTATCGGCTATGCTGCCGGCCCGCTGCAGCTCATCAAGGCGATGGACATGATCCAGGGTCAGCAGACCTCGGGTGCGACCTCAATCGCCCAGTGGGCTGCCGTCGAAGCGCTGAACGGGCCGCAGGACTTCATTCCGCGCAACAAGAAGATCTTCGAAGGTCGCCGCGATCTCGTAGTCTCGATGCTGAACCAGGCGAAGGGCATTTCCTGCCCGGTTCCGGAAGGCGCCTTCTACGTCTATCCGTCCTGCGCCGGCCTGATCGGCAAGACGGCTCCGACCGGCAAGGTCATTGAGACGGACGAGGATTTCGTCTCCGAACTGCTGGAATCGGAAGGTGTGGCCGTCGTCCACGGTTCCGCTTTCGGCCTCGGCCCGAACTTCCGCATCTCCTACGCGACTTCGGAGGAGCTGCTCGAGGAAGCTTGCCGCCGCATCCAGCGCTTCTGCGGCGCCTGCAAGTAAGCGGCCATAATCGTTCAATTGAAAAGCCCGCCAGAGATGGCAGGCTTTTTGCATTCAGCTTGCCGGTTTCATCTTCATCAACTGATTCAAGCGTTTCGCAATTTGAATCCGCCAGTCGGCGCAAGTCTTTGAAATCGGAATCAAAGACCGAGCGCTGTCAGCATGATGAAAGTGGCGAAGAGAATGAAATGGGTCATGCCCTCAATGGCGTTGGTTTCGCCGTCGTTGAGGTTGATGGCGGCGACGATCAGGGTGATCATTACCATGACCGTCTGCACTGGCGACATGGCCATCATGAAGGGCTGGCCGGTATAGAGCGCAATCGCCTCCATGACCGGCACCGTCAGGATGACGGTCGAAAGAGAGGCGCCTAAAGCGATATTGACTGTCGCCTGCATGCGATTTCTGAGCGCCGCCCGCAGAGCAGTCAGAATTTCCGGTGCGGCGGAGATGGCGGCAACGACGATCGCGGCGATGGCGGGCGGAGCGCCCGTGCCCTTGAGGCCGGTATCCATGAAGGCCGACATGAATTCCGCCAGCACGCCGATCAGCACGACGCCGATCAAGATCGTGACGATCGAAGTTGTCGTGGATTCTTCTTCATGATGCTCTTCAGCCTCTCCGGCAGCGAGTTTCTTCTCCGAGCGCGGATAGCTGTAGCTGAAGAAATAGCTGTGCCGGCCGACCTGCATGCGCAGGAACAGCGCATAGAGGGCGATCATCGCGACGATGGTGAAGGCCGAATAGTAGTGCCATTTCGCATCCGGGATGAACTCGGGCACGATCATCGAAATGCCCATAGCGGTCAAGATCATAACGCCATAGGTCCGGCTGGAATCGTCATTATAGGGCTGTTCGCCATGTTTCAGACCGCCGAGAAGAGCAGCAAGACCGAGGATGCCGTTGATATCGAGCATGACGGCGGCATAGATGGTATCGCGCACCAGCGTCGGCGAACTCTCGCCGCTCATCATGATGGCGAGGATGATGACTTCGACCGCAACGGCCGAAAGAGTGAGGATCATCGTGCCGTAGGGATCGCCGACCTTGACGGCGAGGGTCTCTGCGTGGTGGGCGACGCGCATGGATGCTAATACAATCGTCGCGATCAATGCCACGGCGGCGACCATCGCAGTGCCTTGGCCCATTTCCAGTATGGAATGCTCGCCGACATAGGCGACGACAGCAATCGCCAGTGCCACTAGCAGGTTTTTCTCCTGCTTAAACCATTTCGTTATGATCACTTTCCCCACCTTTGCGCCGATTCACGGTTGCACTCTAAAGCAAGGATTTCGCACATCAAGCTTGCGGGGAGGAGGGCGAAATTTGCAGTTAACGCGGTTTAATGGAATACTATGCGGACAGGTCTGCCCAATCACAATGTCGCGGCATCCTCGAACCCGTCTCAGATGCACGCGATTCTGCCGGCAACGTCCGGTTCGAAGGTCTTGGCAGATGAGAAGGAGGGTCTGAATGGTCAAGGTCGTTTACGAAATCGTGCCGCATGACGGTGGGTGGGCTTATCGCTTCCGCGACGTTTATTCGGAAGCGTTTCCAACACATTCCGAGGCGGTGGAGGCCGCGAGGATCGTGGCGGCGGAACAGCAAATCGGGGGAGATTCAGCCGAAATCAGCTGGCAGGACGAGAGCGGCAAATGGCATGAGGAATATGCCGATGGCGGTGACCGACCGGAAACGGAAGTCATCGACGGCCAGATGCATTTTCCGCCGGTGGATACCGCTCCAGGCGCCTAGATCTGCCGCTGGCCGACTGCCTTTTCGATAACCGCGTCGACGAAATGACGTTTCTCGGCAGTGTAGCGATCGCCATCATGTCGATGCATTCCGGCGAGCTCCAATTTCAGCGCGGCATAGGCTGCCGCTTCTGCAGGATGCGCTCGAAGATAATCGCGAAAGATCACCCGGCGCTCGTGGGTCCGGTTGTTCGGCGGGCAGAGATAGACGCGCTCCGGCGGCCTGCCGTCGCGCCGCATGAAGGCCCAGACATCGTCGTCATAGCGATTGCCACGCGGTTCGTAATTCTCCCGCAGAAGAATCTGGGTCGCCGCAGGCACATCGGCTGAGCTGTGCAAGATGATATCGATGTCGATGAGCGGTTTTGCGGCGATCCCGGGAATGGATGTGCTGCCGATATGTTCGATCGTCACGACATAGGGCGCCAGCAATCGTTCGAGCTTTTCGCGGATGCGTTCGAAATCCCCTGGCCAGCATGGGTCGTACGGCACAAGTTCCACCGCTGTTCCCATGGTCAAAATCCATTCTCCACGTTGTTTTCCTTGATGTAATCAAGCAAACCCGCAACGAGGGCATCGAACGTCACGCGGCAGCGTGGCGACGTCTTCAGGTTTTCATGCATGACGATCCAGGTGTCGATCTCCACCTTTATCTCGGACAATATCTGCACGAGGTTTGGATCGCGGCTTGCCAAGGGGATCTGATAGAAACCGATGCCGATGCCGGCGCGCAGCGCATTGTGGAGCGCGATGCTGTGATCGGAACGAAAGCTGAAGGAAGCGCCTTCGAGCATCGGATAACGCTTCAGCATCATGCGTATATAGGCAGTCTGGCGATCGAAGCCGATGAGCTTGTGCCGACGCAGTTCCTCGAGGGTTTCGGGCTTGCCGTACCGCTCGATATAATCGCGATGGGCGAAGAGGCCGAGAGAGATGATGCCGATATGCCGGGCGAGTAGTGCTTCTTGCGCCGGTGCGACCATGCGCACGGCGATATCGGCCTCACGTTGCAGCAGATCTTCCACCGTATCGGAGGCTGAAAGCTCGACGATCAGGTCGGGATAGATTGCCTGCAATTTGGCAAGGATCGGCGGCAGCACTTCCGTGCCGATGACTTCGCTCGCGCTGACGCGCACTGTTCCACGGACCTTGTCCTTCGAGCCGGAGGCCGCGCGCAACAGTGCGGCGGTCGTGCTCGCTAAAGTCTCGGCATAAGGTTTCAGAACGAGGGCGGTGTCGGTCGGCAACAGCCCCTGTTGCGAACGAGTGAACAGCTCCGCACCCACCGATTGTTCCAAGGCGTCGATATGACGGCCGACCGTCGGCTGTGTCAGGCCGAGTTCGCGGGCAGCGGCCGACAGCGAGCCATGCTCCAGCACGGCAAGAAAGGTGCGATAGAAATCCCAGCTTGGTTCAGATAGCGACGCCATACATTTATGTATATCATCTGCAGATTTTTCAGCAATTTCGTTTATCGCCGATACCAAGCATAGTCAGCCCATCGAAACCGATGGAGATGACGATGAGCAACAATAAGGAAAGCACGAAGACGGCACTGATACTCGGCGCGACCGGTGGCATTGGCGGTTCTGTCGCGGAAGGGCTTGCCCTTCGTGGCTGGCGCATCCGGGCGCTGAACCGCAATGCGGCCGAGGCGGCTCGCCGCCAGCCGAAGTTCGACTGGTTCCAGGGCGATGCCATGCAGGCGGATGATGTTCTGAAGGCGGCGCAAGGTGCGGATGTCATCGTGCATGCGGTCAACCCGCCCGGCTATCGCAATTGGGGCAAGGTCGTCCTGCCGATGCTCGACAATACCATTGCCGCCGCCAAGGCGGTTGGTGCACGGATCGTGCTGCCCGGTACGGTTTATAATTTCGGTCCCGATGTTTTCCCGAATGTCACGGAAGATAGCGCGCAACGGCCGAAGACCCGCAAAGGCGCTATCCGCGTGCAGATGGAACGGCGCCTGCGGGCGGCGGCAGAGCAGGGCGGTACGCCTGTTATCATCGTTCGCGCCGGCGATTTCTTCGGCGGCTCTCGGGCCAATAGCTGGTTTTCGCAGGCCATAGTGACGCCGGGTAAGGCGATCAGCACCGTGACCTATCCAGGCAAGCGCGGTGTCGGCCATCAATGGGCCTATCTGCCTGATGTAGCAGAGACCATGATCCGGCTGATAGAGAAAGGCGATAAGCTGCCGGCTTTCGCCGTCTATCATATGCGTGGTCACTGGGATGGAGACGGCAGACAGATGATCGAAGCCGTGCAGCGCGTCGTTGGACGCAAGGTAAAGGTGAAATCATTTCCCTGGTGGATCGTACCGCTAGCCTCTCCCTTCGTAACATTCATGCGGGAACTGCGCGAGATGAGCTATCTCTGGGATGTGCCGTTGGAGATGCGGAACGACAGGCTGGTGGCTGTTCTTGGCGAGGAGCCGCATACGCCGATCGATGAGGCGGTGAGGGCAAGCCTTGCCTCTATCGGCTGTCTTCCGGCAGCTTGAGCCGCCGGTCAGGCATTCTGTCCAAGGGCACTGGTTACAACAGCGAGTGGAAAAGCCCCGCAACATCTTGGTGCGGGGCTCATCGTTAGCTTTATGCCAGCCTTGCCACTGGGGTAGAGGCCGGTCCGTCAGAGAGGTTATGCTGCTTCGTCCAGGGTCGGATAGTCGTCGTAGCCCTTGGCGCCGCCGCCGTAGAGCGTTGCCTGGTCCCATTGGGCGAGCGGTGCGTTTTCCTTCAGGCGGCGGACGAGATCCGGATTGGAGATGAACGGCTTGCCGAAGGCAACGACATCGGCCTTGCCGCTGTCGACGGCTTCGATCGCCATCTCGCGGGTATAGGCATTGTTGACCATCCAGCCGGCCTTGCCGCCTGCAGCCTTGTAGGCCGAGTGGAGAGCGTCATAGTCGAAGGGCAGGAAGTCGCGCTTACCGCCGGTCTGGCCTTCGATGACGTGGATATAGGCGAGGCCATATTTCGCCAGACCTTCGACGACGTAGGTGAAGAGCTGTTGCGGCGCCGGATCGCTGGCATCGCCGGATGGCGTGACAGGCGAGATGCGGATCGCCGTGCGGCCGGCACCGACTTCCTTGGTGACGGCATCGACCACTTCGAACAGGAAACGCGCGCGGTTCTCGATTGCGCCGCCATACTGGTCGGTGCGGTCGTTGACATTGCCGCGCAGGAACTGGTCGATCAGGTAGCCGTTGGCGCCATGAATCTCGACACCGTCAAAGCCGGCATCGATCGCGGCGCGGGCCGCTTTGCGATAATCCTCGATGATGCCCGGGATTTCCGAGGTTTCGAGCGCACGCGGTTCGGAAACATCGGCAAAGCCGCCGGTGCCGTCGCTGTTGACCAGATAGGTCTTCGAATTCTCAGCGCGCTTGGAGGTCGACGAGACCGGCTTGCCACCATTCGGCTGCAGGGTCGTATGGGAGATACGACCGACATGCCACATCTGCACGACGATCTTGCCGCCGTTGGCATGCACGGCATCCGTCACCTTCTTCCAGCCATCGAGCGCTTCCTTGCTGTAGAGGCCGGGAACGTTGGCGTAGCCCTGACCCTGATGGGTAATCGCTGTTGCTTCGGTGATGATCAGGCCGGCAGTGGCGCGCTGGGCGTAGTATTTGACGTTCAGTTCATTCGGCACTGCATTCGGCGAGCGATTGCGCGTCAGAGGTGCCATGACGATGCGATTGGCGATGGAAATATCACCCAGCTTCGTCGGTTCGAATAATTTGGTCATGGATCGTCCTTTCTATTGGGGGCAGGGAAATCAGGACGAGGCGATCGCCAGGTCCGAAGAACTATGGTGGTTAAGGCAGCAGCTTCTTGGGGAAGATTGCGTCGGTGATGGGGGACATGGGCGCAAATACAGGGAGCGCAGCAGACATTTTCAGAGTTCCTTCTGCATGGCCGCGAGGAATTCGGCGATCGTTTCCTCGTTGCGCTTGTAGAAAATCCACTGGCCAAGGCGCCGCGTCGTCACCAGGCCGGCGCGATGCAGCGTGCCGAGATGCGCTGAGACGGTCGATTGCGACAGGCCACAGCGCTCGAACTGGCTAGCGCAGACGCCGAGCTCCAACGGGTGCTCCTGGGTCGGGAAATGGGTGTGCGGATCTTTGAGGTGATTGAGGATTTCGAGCCGGGCCGGGTGGGCCAGAGCCTTCAATATCTCGTTCTTGTCCATGGCGTTCACCATATGAATATCGAATAATTGCGATTTATGTATCGACGATTTTCGATATATCAAGGGCGACGCTGAAGATTATTTTCGGCAAGGCCGTCGACGTGCGTGCTTAGAAATTAGGCAAAAAAAGAGGGCCACCGGAATGAACCAGGGCCCTTATAGGTGTGAAGGTCAAAACCTCCAGAGGGGAACAGCCAATGCGGTGGAACTGGGAGGAAAAGCCACCGTGTGCATCAGCTGAGTGCGTTATGATGCTAATTTGTGCAGTGCGCAATGCTTTTTTGTGCATGGCAGTTATGCGTTTGCTACGTCGGCGGCAAAAGGGCAAAAAAAAGGGCCTCCGGAGTGAACCAGGGCCCTATAGGTATGAAGGTCAAAAACCTCCAGAGGGGAACAGCCAATGCGGTGGAACTGGGAGGAAAAGCCACCTTGTGCATCAGCTATGTGCGATATGGTAGTTAAATGGGCAGGCTTCAACTCTCATTTGTGCATATCAGCTATGCATCATATGCGTGGCTGATATACTAGCCGTAAAAAGAGTTCGTTATCAGTGACTTACCTTCGTCAGAAGTTCCAGTTACGAGCCTTCGCGACAATAAAATCACGAAAAACCTTGAGCTTGGCCGCGTTCTTCATCTCGTCGGGATAGCAGAAATAGGTGTCGAAGGACGGCACGTCGGCATTGATGGCAAGCTGAATGAGGCCGGGGTCGCGGCCGACGATATAGTCAGGCAATACCGCGATGCCGATACCAAGCAGGCAGGCGCGCTTGATCGACGTCTGGCTGTTGATCTGCAGGTGCGGCACGCGTTTGTTGTCCGAAGACCGGCCGGCGATCTCCAGCCAGTTGACGTCGAGCAGGTAGTTTGGTGCCGGCTCGCCGAAGCTGATGATGCGATGTTCGTCTAGATCCTCCACCGACTGCGGCTCGCCGTAGCGGTTGATGTAGGAGGGGGCCGCATAGACGTGCATGTGCACGGTGAAGAGCTTGCGCTGGATGAGATCCGATTGCTGCGGCTGGCGCAGACGGATGGCGCAGTCCGCATGGCGCATGTTCACATCCAGCTCCTCGTTGTCGAGGATCAGCTGGATCTGCATGTCCGGATAGAGCTGCAGGAATTCCTGGATCTTGTCGGTGAGCCAGCCCTGGCCGAGACCGACTGTGGTCGTCACGCGCAGCTTGCCGCTTGGCTTGTCGGTCGTTTCGGTCAATTGCATCTTGACCGTTTCGAGCTTCAGCAAAACGTCATGGGCCGTGCGATAGAGCAGCTCACCCTGTTCGGTCAGGATGAGGCCGCGCGCATGGCGGTGGAAAAGCTTGATGCCAACGTCTTGCTCGAGAGCGCTGACCTGCCGGCTAATGGCGGATTGAGACAAGTGCAACTTGTCGGCCGCATGCGTGAATGAACCCGCTTCGGCAGCCGCGTGAAAGATACGCAGCTTATCCCAATCCAATGGCATGCCGTTTCCCCTCATCGGCTGCATCACTCCGCAGCCACGGCGACGGGCATGTGCCCGGTCAAATAGCGTTCCGCCTCAAGCGCGGCCATGCAGCCCATCCCGGCTGCCGTGATCGCCTGGCGGAATGTATCATCGGTCACATCACCCGCGGCATAGATGCCTTCGACGCTGGTCGCGGTCGAATCAGGAGCGGTCCAGAGATAGCCATTGTCCTTGAGTTTCAATTTGCCCTTGAAGAGCTCGGTCGCCGGCGCATGGCCGATGGCAACGAAGACACCGTCGATCGGCATTTCCGTGATGGCGCCGGTACGCGCATCGCGCAGGCGTGCGCCCGTGACCGATGGCGGCATCGGCGGCTTGGCGGGCGTGCCGGTGATTTCGGCAACCTCAGTATTCCAGAGGATCTTGACGTTTGCCTTGGCGAACAGGCGCTCCTGCAGGATCTTTTCCGAACGGAAAGTATCGCGGCGATGCACCACGGTCACCGATTTGGCGATGTTGGAGAGATAGAGCGCCTCTTCAACGGCGCTGTTACCGCCGCCGACCACGATCACGTCCTTGTTGCGGTAGAAGAAGCCATCGCAGGTGGCGCAGGCGGAGACGCCGAAGCCCTGGAAATGCTGTTCGCTCTCGATACCCAGCCATTTCGCCTTGGCGCCGGTGGCAATGATGAGCGTGTCGGCGGTCCAGACTTGGCCGCTATCTGTATGGGCAACGAAAGGACGCTTGCTGGTATCGACTTCGGTCACGAGGTCGTTGACGATTTCGGCGCCGACATGCTGTGCCTGCTGAAGCATCTGCTCCATCAGCCATGGTCCCTGGATAGGATCGGCAAAGCCCGGATAGTTCTCGACATCGGTCGTGATCATCAGCTGGCCGCCCTGTTCGAGACCAGCGATCAGAACCGGCTGCAGCATCGCACGCGCGGCGTAAACCGCGGCGGTGTAACCGGCTGGGCCGGAACCGATGATGAGCACCTTTGTGTGGCGGGCAGGCATAGTCAGTCCTTTCAATTTCGGCGATTGGGAAACCGCGGCTTCAAGCGCGCAAAGCAGGCGATTTCGCGATCCGCGGCTTCATTTATGATTGCCTTATGCATTTATTCAAGGGCAGCCTTGCATTACACACAGAGCAAATCTGCTTTGTGTAAGAATCAACTACGCGAGAGAAACTTTCTTGCGTATTTTCCTGCCTTATATAGAAGCTGGCGAGGGGGAATTAAAGAAAGGCAAGAAAGTGCTTCGCGCCGAGCTCGATGCCATCGATATCAAGATTCTGCGGGAACTCCAGCGGGACGGACGCATGACCAACGTCGAGCTCGCGGACAGGGTCGGCATTTCGGCGCCGCCATGTCTGCGCCGCGTGCGCAAATTGGAAGAAGCCGGCGTTATCGAAGGCTATCACGCCATGTTGAACAGCCCTAAATTAGGCTTCGATCTCGTGGCTTTTTGCATGGTCGGCCTCAAGCATCAGTCGGAAGCGAACCTCAAGGCTTTTGCCAGCGCAACCTCGGCATGGCCGCTGGTTCGGCAGGCTTGGATGGTGTCCGGCGACAGCGATTTCCTGCTGCACTGCGTTGCGGAAAATCTCACTCGTTTCCAGGATTTCGTCATCGAAGTTCTGACGGCGAATGAACATGTCGACACCGTGCGCACCATGCTGACCATTCGGCAAGTCAAGAAGCTCGGCCTGGTGGAGCTCTAGGCGAATGGCGGATCGCCCCTGGCATCGGTCGGTGATTAAGTCTGGCGTGCGCCTCTTTCTAGGCGGTTCCCGGGCTCATGTGCAGGACTGGTTTCCGGGGCTCAGCATCGTTCGCAGCCAGAATGTCAGCGAGGTGCTTTACCGCGGCGCCAAGGTTGCAAGCCTTGCCGGCATGGATCGTCTGCGCGAACGTTGCGGCGATGCGGTCTACATCGTCGGCTCGGGTCCATCAATTCGCGATTGCGATCTGAGTGGTCTGGAATTCCGCAGTGCCATTCTTTTGAACGGTGCCATCGGCCTGTCTGGCGACCGGATCGGCGAGCCTTTGGCAATTTCCGTCGAGGATGAGCGTTTTGTCTGGCGACATCTCGACATGCTGCGCGAGAAGGTGGCTCCCGGTTCGCTTTGCCTGTTTTCCGTGGCGGTGCTGCGTGCGCTGTGCGAGATCGACAAAAGCTGGCTGGTGGACAAGACCATCATCCTGATCGACGATATCCGCAAGCCCTATGGTGCTCGCCGCCGTTCGGTCGACGACCTCAAGAAACTGCAATATGTACGATTGAATACCGAGGGGTCGGCGGGTTTTTCGCTTTCGCCGGACCGAGGAGTGTTTCTGGGTGGGTCCGTCGCCGTCTCGGCCCTGCAATTTGCCCTTTACTGCGCAAAGCAGCAGGTCGGCTTCCTGGGGATCGATATATCCAATGCCGGCGAGCCGCGGTTTTATGAGACTCCCAGCGACATGGCGTTCTCCGGCATTGCGCGGGCAGAGAGTCGTATCATCGAGCATCTGGTGCTTGCGCGGCAGATCGCAGCCGAGCGCGGCGTCTCTTTCGTCAACTACTCCCGCATTTCGGCATTGCTCAAATATGATTTTGGTTACGACGACAGGTTTGCATTGAAGCCGCGGGCGTGATCTTCGATGGAGTCGGCGAGGCTGCTTTGAAATTAGGGTCGATGGAATGAAGCTTATGCGCTGGCTGAAACCCAAGGCGTCCGACGCCAAGAAGCTGTTCATCGATCCGCCGGAGCCAAGGGCAGGGCGCCATGGCATTGCCATTGCCGCCTGCGTGAAGAACGAAGCCCGTTACATCGAGGAATGGGTGCGCTTCCATCAGGCAGTCGGCATTCGCCACTTCTATATTTATGACAATGGCTCGACGGACGAGACCTGCTTGCTTCTTCGAAGCCTGCTCTCTGAAGATGCTTTGACGATTATTCCCTGGGCTGGGCGCATGCGCGATGCGGCGACATCAGCGGTACTGAACGGCCAGGTCATCACCTTCGCCCATGCGATCCTGAATTTTGGCGGCGATTATCGTTGGATGGCGTTCATCGATGTCGACGAATTCCTGCTGCCGAAGGACGCCGCGACGGTCGAGCAGGCGCTGGAGGTCGTCGGCGATTTCCCGAATGTCTCGCTGCCCTGGCATATGTTTGCGACCAGCGGCCATGAGACACCGCCGGACGGACCTTTGACGTTGAATTATACGATGCGCGGCGCCGATCCGATGACAGCAAAGGAAAATGTCAGCAATTTCAAATGCATCGTTGATCCATGCGAAGTCACCGAAGTCAGTGTGCACCAGTTCCAGACGCGTGCCTATGGCGATCTGACAGCCAATGACGCCGGCAAGCGGTTTACTCGGCGTGCACGCAAGTCCCCTGAGTTCTATTCAAACCGATTTCTGCAGCTGAACCACTACTATACAAAATCCCGGCAGGAGCTGATGGAGAAGCTGGCGCGGGGTTGGACCTATGACAGCAGTGTGACCAAATATCGGGACAAGGTCTTGTCCATCGTCAAAAGCATCGAGGAAGACATGATGGAGGATCGTTCGATGATCGAATTCATCGAGCGCAACCATATTGATCTTAGCCGCTGATCGGTCCGTTCACTTGTTGGCGCCAAGCAGCCGCTTGTAGACCTCGCCGATAGCGGTCGCTTCCTTTTCCAAAGCGAACTCGCTGCGCACATGGCGCACGGCATTTTCGCCCTGGCGAAGGGTTTCCTCTGGATTGGCAAGATAGAAGGCGATCGCTCTAGTCAGGGCCTCGCCATCGCCCGCCGGCACCACGGCGCCTGTTTCGCCCGGTACGATCATTTCGGCATAGGCGCCGGCATCAGAGGCGACGACAGCGGTGCGGGAGGCCATGGCTTCCAACGGTGTCAGGCCAAAACCCTCGTTGCGGGAAGGGGCGACATAGAGGGTGGCGCGGCGATACCAGGGTTTGATATCGTCGACTTCGCCCATGAAGCGGATACGATCGGTGAGACCTGCATCGGCCACCATCTTTTCCAGCTGCTCGCCAAAACTGCGGTGCTCAGCTGTCACGCGGCCGCAGACGACGGCGGTCCAGTCCGGATGGCGCGGCAACAGCTCGATCATCGCCTTGACGAAGAGATCCGTGCCCTTCTGATGGCGGACGCGGCCGAAGCAGCCGATCAGATAGGTGCCGGGCAGGCCGGTTGCGGCCATGCGGTCGTCAGGCTTTTCCGGCGGATGGAAGCTGTTGAGGTCGACGCCGTGCTGGATGACGGTGTGCGGCACTTCGAGAAAGCTGCCCGAGCGCGTGCTGGTGGCGATCACGGCATCCATGCGGCGGATCAACCAGCGTGTGTAGCCAGTGTGGCGGCGCTGGGCTGCGGAGGTGAAGACAAGTTTCAGGCGCATGCGCAGAACGGAGCGCAGCAGCAAACCCACAAGCATTTCGTTGTTGCGGCGGGCATGCCAAACGCGGAGGCGATAGCGGCGCGGCTTCATCCAGAGACCGGGCAGGCGGAGCCAACCGAGCCTTGGCAGGTTTTCCGGCAGGCCAGGGCCGAGTGTGGCGATATGATAGCCGAGCTCGACCTGCTTGGGGATGAGCTGCACGATCGTAGACGTAACGCCGGAAAGCCGGCGTTTGAAATTCGTTGCTATGATTTCGATCTCACGGAGATCGCTCGCATGCGCTGTCTCGCGATCGCGCACGGGCGATCAGCCCCAGGAGACGGAGAGGATTTCGTAAGCCTTGGCGCCACCGGGTGCATTGACCTCGATGGAATCGCCGACTTCCTTACCGATCAGGGCGCGGGCGATCGGGGAGGAGATGGAGATGCGGCCGGCCTTCACATCGGCTTCCTGATCGCCGACGATCTGGTAGATCTTTTCTTCCTCGGTGTCTTCGTCGACGAGCTTGACCTTGGCGCCGAACTTGATCTTCGAGCCGGACATCTTGGTGAGATCGATGACTTCGGCACGCGCCGTGAGATCTTCCAGCTCTGTGATGCGGCCTTCATTATGGCTCTGAGCTTCCTTGGCGGCATGGTACTCGGCATTTTCAGAGAGATCGCCGTGGGCGCGCGCTTCTGCAATTGCCTCGATGATTCGCGGGCGCTCTTCCTGCTGACGCCAGCGCAGCTCTTCCTGCAGCTTGACGAACCCGTTCTGCGTCATCGGTACCTTTTCAACCATTTTTCTTGTCCTTCACTCCCTGTGTTGCTCTGCTGCAGACACAAAAGAAAACAGGTCCCGAAGGGGTACTTCGGAACCATCCAGAGCCGTTATTCTGTCATCTATAGCAGATTGCGACAGACGAATGCCAGAAAATTCGAAGGTTTAAGGAAAAGCTCCTGTTGAAGCTCCCTCACCATTCGATCGGCTGTCGGGGCCGCAACGAACGTGAGCCGGCTATCTTGCTCACGCTCCCCACGGTCGAATTAGCTGCGTCAGAAATAGCTCTGCAGCGGCTGTACCTCGAGGTTTCCGGCCTTCAGCGCCTTGATTGCCATGGCGGCTGCTTCGGCGCCGGCCATGGTCGTGTAGTAGGGCACCTTCTGCATCAGCGTCGCCCGGCGCAGCGACTTCGAATCCGAGATCGCCTTGTTGCTATCGGTCGTATTGATGACAAGCTGGACCTGGCGGTTGCGGATCGCGTCCTCGATATGCGGGCGTCCCTCAAGGACCTTGTTGATCTTCGTCGCTTCGATGCCGTTTTCAGCAAGGAAACGCTGCGTTCCGCCGGTTGCGAGCACCTTGAAGCCCTGTTCGGCCAGCATGCGGATGGCCGGCAGCACGCGCGGTTTGTCGTCATCGCGAACCGAGACGAACACCGTTCCGTCACGCGGCAGTTCCACGCCGGCGCCGAGCTGGGACTTGGCGAAGGCGAGCGCGAAATCCGTATCGAGGCCGATGACTTCGCCGGTCGAGCGCATTTCCGGCCCGAGGAGAGTGTCGACGCCGGGGAAACGCGCGAAGGGGAAGACGGCTTCCTTGACGGCGATATGCTTCAGCTTGCGCGGATCGGGCTTTTCGCCATAGGCGGCAAAGGTCGCATCCAGCTTCTCGCCGGCCATGACGCGCGCGGCGATCTTGGCGATCGGCGCGCCGATGGTCTTGGCGACGAAGGGCACCGTGCGCGAGGCGCGCGGGTTGACTTCGAGCACGTAGACCGTGTCGTCCTTGATGGCGAACTGAACGTTCATCAAGCCGCCGACATTGAGAGCCTTGGCCATTGCTTTCGCCTGGCGCTCGAGTTCGTCGATCATGGCTGCGGAGAGCGTGCGAGGGGGCAGCGAGCAGGCGGAGTCGCCCGAATGGATGCCGGCCTCTTCGATATGTTCCATGATGCCGGCGACGTAGACGTCCGTGCCATCGGACAGGCAATCGACGTCGACTTCGATGGCGTTGGTCAGATAGCTGTCGAAAAGCAGCGGGTTCTTGCCGAGCAGCGTGTTGATCTGGCCGGTCTTGTCATTGGGATAGCGCTGCTTGATGTCTTCCGGCACTAGTTCTGGAACCGTGTCGAGCAGGTAGCCCTGCAGCTGGCCTTCCGAGTGGATGATCTGCATGGCGCGGCCGCCGAGAACGTAGGACGGGCGCACGACCAGCGGAAAGCCGATTTCGGAGGCGACCAGGCGTGCCTGCTCGACCGAGTAGGCAATGCCATTGTTCGGCTGGTTGAGATCGAGCTTCATCAAGAGCTTCTGGAAGCGGTCGCGGTCTTCGGCAAGGTCGATCGCGTCAGGAGCGGTGCCGAGGATCGGGATACCATTCTTTTCCAGGGCTTCGGCGAGCTTCAGCGGGGTCTGGCCGCCGAACTGGACGATGACGCCGACGACTTCGCCCTTTTCCTGCTCCGCGCGCAAGATTTCGATAACATCTTCCGCGGTCAGCGGCTCGAAATAGAGACGATCCGACGTATCGTAATCGGTCGAAACCGTTTCCGGGTTGCAGTTGATCATGATCGCTTCATAGCCGGCATCCTTCAGCGCGAAGGCGGCATGGCAGCAGCAATAATCGAACTCGATACCTTGTCCGATACGGTTCGGGCCGCCGCCGAGGATGACGACCTTCTTGCGGTCGGAAACCTGCGCTTCGGAACGAGCGGTGCCGACAAAGGGCGTTTCATAGGTCGAGTACATATAGGCCGTCGGCGAGGCGAATTCGGCGGCGCAGGTATCGATGCGCTTGAAGACCGGGCGGACGTTCAGCGAATTGCGCAGTTCGGCTACTTCCTTCGGGCGCTTGCCGGTCAGCGTCGCCAGACGTGCGTCGGAGAAGCCCATGGCTTTCAGCATGCGCAGATTGGTGGCATCCTGCGGCAGGCCGTGCTCGCGGATGCGCTCTTCGATATCGACGATGTTCTTCAGCTGCTCGAGGAACCATGGGTCGATCTTGCAGCCTTCATGCACCTCTTCGATGCTCATGCCCTGGCGCAGCGCCTGGGCAACCATACGCAGACGGTCCGGCGTCGGCGTGCCGATGGCGGCGCGAATGGCGTTCTGGCTGCCTTCGCCTTCCTCGATGCCGGGGATTTCGATCTCGTCCAGACCGGTCAGGCCGGTTTCGAGGCCGCGTAGCGCCTTCTGCAGCGATTCCGCGAAGGTACGGCCGATTGCCATGACTTCGCCGACCGACTTCATCGCCGTGGTCAGAACCGGGGAGGCGCCGGGGAATTTTTCAAAGGCGAAGCGCGGGATCTTGGTGACAACGTAGTCGATCGACGGCTCGAAGGATGCCGGGGTTGCACCGCCGGTGATATCGTTTTCGAGTTCGTCCAGCGTGTAGCCGACAGCGAGCTTGGCGGCGACCTTGGCGATCGGGAAGCCGGTTGCCTTCGAGGCAAGCGCAGAGGAGCGCGACACGCGCGGATTCATTTCGATGACGACGAGGCGACCGTCCTTCGGATTGACCGCGAACTGTACGTTCGAACCGCCGGTTTCGACGCCGATCTCGCGCAGAACCGCGATCGAGGCGTTGCGCATGATCTGGTATTCTTTGTCCGTCAGCGTCAGCGCCGGAGCGACCGTGATCGAGTCGCCGGTGTGAACGCCCATCGGGTCGATGTTTTCGATCGAGCAGATGATGATGCAGTTGTCCGCCTTGTCGCGGACGACTTCCATCTCATACTCTTTCCAGCCGAGGACCGATTCTTCGATCAGCACCTCCGTAGTCGGCGAGGCGTCGAGGCCACCGCCGACGATCTCGAAGAATTCCGAGCGGTTGTATGCAATACCGCCGCCGGTGCCGCCGAGTGTGAAGGACGGACGGATAATGGCGGGCAAGCCGACATGATCGAGCGCCTGCGCGGCAATTGCCATTGCGTGGCTCATATAGCGCTGCTTGCGATCGCTTTCGCCGAGGTTCCACTGGTTTTCCAGTTCGTCGAGCGCCTTGTCGAGCTCAGGACCAGAAAGAGATGCCTTCAGCTTGCTCCGCTCGGCCTCATGCGTCTTGCGGTCGGCGTCCTTGATATCGGTGGCGTTTGCCAACATGGAACGCGGCGTTTCGAGGCCGATGCGAGCCATGGCTTCGCGGAAGAGAGCGCGGTCTTCGGCCATGTCGATGGCGGCTGGCTTGGCGCCGATCATCTCGACATTGTAGCGGTCGAGTACGCCCATGCGCTTCAGCGAAAGCGCGGTATTGAGTGCAGTCTGGCCGCCCATGGTCGGCAACAGCGCGTCCGGACGCTCCTTGGCAATGATCTTGGCGACGACTTCGGGCGTGATGGGTTCGACATAGGTCGCATCCGCCAGACCCGGATCGGTCATGATCGTTGCCGGGTTGGAGTTGACGAGGATGACGCGGTAGCCCTCCTCCCGGAGTGCCTTGCAGGCCTGCGTGCCCGAATAGTCGAATTCGCAAGCCTGTCCGATAACAATCGGTCCTGCACCGATAATGAGGATCGATTTGATATCTTGGCGCTTCGGCATGGGCTCACATCCGTTTTTTCGTTGCGCCAAAAACCGGCCAGGGTGGGAGGTCACCGGCCGGGGGCGCTATGGGCAATATTTTCAGGCTAGAAGCGGCTTATAGGCAAATGTATTTGCAAACGGAACCCCATAAATGGCGGAATCGACATGAATTCTGCCGAGATCGTCATGGAGCGGCCAAACGCCGGGTAAGGGCAACCCATACTGATGCTATCGATCAACTAGCTCTCGATATAATGGGGTACGAAGCGTGAGGTGTCGCGCGTGACGGGAGTATCGTCCTCGCGGATGCCGATACCCGCCGGCTGACCGGCAACGATCCAGGATCCGATGACGGTCCAATCATCGCCAAAGCGGGGAAGAAGGTGTAATGCCTGTCTGATATATCCTTCTTCACCATAGGGTCCCTCGACGTGATATGTACCGACGCCGGCTTCGTGATTGACGAGCGTCACATTCGCGCCTTCGCGCGAAAGCAACGGTTTACGGACATAACGATCGCCGAGATTGCCGATACGCGGATCGTCCTCGAAATAGGCAGGCAATAGATTTTCATGGCCGGGAAACATTGCCCACAATACCGGCAGCAATCCTTTGTTGGACAGTGTCAGTTTCCATAGCGGTTCGATGACCCGCGTGGGAGTTGAGGGCAGATGGCGGCCGAAGGGCTCGCGCACCATATCTTCGAGCGGATAGAGCTTGAACAGGCAGTCGATGGGCTCGTCTTGAAGATCGATCAGCCGGTGGCCGTCGTCGACGCCGATATCGGGCATGGCGATCAGCTTCGTCTCGCAGCCGGCCTGTGCGGCGCAATCGACAAGATAGTTCAGCGTCACAAGGTCTTCTTCCGATTCCAGCATACCGGCAAAGTGCATGCGACCCGACGGCGCAGCGCGTCGATCAGGCGTTCATGAATGGAATTGAACTGGTCTGCCGAGGAGGGGAGTTCGCCGCGCCGCTTCATGTCTTCCAGCCATCGCCACTGGAAAACAGCGCTTTCGAACAGGCTGGTCTGCGTGTCGGCGTTGAACTCAAGAAGCTTTGCCGGACCGTTCCCATCATAGGCGAGGTCGAAACGGCCGTAGAGGTCACGTTCCCGATTGTGCCAGGAACGCAGTACGGCGTCATGATAGGCCGGCGGAATGGCCAGCCGGCGCATCAATTCATCGTCCGAAGCGATCCGTTCGACCGCCGCATAGCACATGTCCAGCAACTCGGCGGAGGGTTCTTCGAGTTTCGTCTCTACTTCCTCAAGGGTAAACGCGTAGGCGTGTCTCTCATCCCAATAGCGTTGACCGTACATGGAATGGATGGTGAAGCCACAGGCTTCGGCGTCGGCCTTCCAATCCGGCCGCTCATTCATGATAATACGTTTCATCCGTTCACCCGTCAGCTCGAAAGGTGGAAGCCGCGAGAGCCCCAGCCGCCGCGTTCCACCGTGCTGGCTGAGCGCGTCGATCGTTCGGAAGACTTCCCCCAGGAACCACCGCCACCACCGCCGCCACTGGAGGAAGACGATTGCGTATTGTCGTCCTTTCTTTCCGCATAGACTGTTTTTCCAAGCAACATGCCATTCGCAAGGCTTCGTCCGGCGGCCGTTCGGAAGTCGCTGCTCCCACGCGGTTGGTAAAGTGCTTTGGCGTCAAACGATCTGGCGGCGCTGCCGACGAGATAGCCGGCCAACAAGGGAATAAAGTGACCCGTTCCGGCCTGATGAGCGCTGGTTGCCGGCTGACATCTGCCAACGCCGTAATCCTTTTCGCAATTAGCCGCTGTTTCGTAGGCGGGCGCATTTCGCTGGCGCTCCTCTTCGGCTGCGGCAAATTGGGTTCGGCATTCGTCGGCGGAAAAGACATCCCCCGCGATGCACGCGTCGACGTCCTTATATATCTGGACGGTGTCTTGCTTTTGCCCGCAGCCCGCCAATGCCGCTGTTCCCATGAGCAGCAGAGACACACTCATCGATCGCTTCATAAAACCCCCTGCGCATTGCGCGTTCATGCGCCCGCATATTCAAGGATACCACCGGTCTAGGTCGATCAGCCGCAAACACGCAGGCGCGGTATCGCGGTTGTCCACATATGTAAGGGATACAACGTAAAGAATATAGGCGCGAAGAAAGAGTTAGGTGCCGATCGGCCGCATTTAAAGAACGTAGACGTGCGCTCGGTTGATTTTTTTAAGGCCAACGGTTGTGCTCGTAAAGAATGGCTTTACGGCTTTCGTAAGCCGTGGGGGCATTTGAAAAAAGCGTCTCTCTTCCTGGGCCTGAATTACCGGGAGGCGCACTACGGGTTGGAATGGGCCTGTCGGCCGCGGTGCCGTCTTCAGCCGAAACGGTGCCGGACGGCTTCGGTATAAGAGCGGCTGACAGGCACTTCCACGCCGTCGCGCGTGATGACGAAAAGCTTGCCGTTGTCGCGTTTCAGCCGGTCGACGTGGTCCGTCGCGATCCAATGGGATCGGTGGAGGCGTATGCCCTCCGTATTGCCGAGTTCCGTAAGCGCATCGCCAAAGCGCAGCAGGATGAGTTCGCGCCCACGGCTTGTGACGACCTCGGTGTAGTGATCGCGAACGGTAAGCCTTATCAGGGCTCCCCGATTTTCCGGCTTTAGGCGCAGGAGAATCGGCGGCTGCGATGCCGGCGGTTGATGCTCAGTCGCGACGGATCGTGTTTTTGTCTCCTCGAGCTCTGCTCCTCCAGCTGCGATCGCTATCTGCCGATGCATGGTCATATAGGCGAGAATACAGAAGAGGGCGCAGAGGGGTATCGATCCGAGGGACTGGTGCAGGCCGCCGACTACCGTGGGCATGGTGCCGAAGAATGCGAAATCGACGAGTGTGATGCCGAAGCCGATCGGCAATGCGGCGGCGATGGAACCGATCATCATTCTTGCGAACATGCTTGCTATTTGCCCGCGCAGCAGAATTTCGGCGACGATGGAGAAGACGATCGCGATCGACCACGCCATGGCATGCAACGCAAGCCAGTAACACAGTCTGGCTCCCGGCATCAGCCTTTCAAGGGTGCCATACGGTCCGGTCAAGGCAAAGATCAGGACGATCGTAACGAAGGTCGCCCAGAAGCGCGGTGAACGCTGGATGACCTGCAATTCGCGAAGCGTGGATTGCAGAAGGGTGTGATCCACGAAGATTTCCCGTTCTTTCGCGCAATTTCGGTTGAGAGAACAGCACTATCGCGGAAAGGCTCGATAAACTCAACCGGATAGAGATCATGACGTTCGAGCCGCTTTTTGATGCCCCAATCGCGATCCAGATCCATGTCGCGGCGGTCGTTCCGGCCGCCTTGCTTGGAGCCTATCTTTTTGTCAGGCCCAAGGGAACGCCAAGACATCGCCTGCTGGGCAAGATTTGGCTGGTCCTGATGGTGGTGACCGCGCTATCGAGCTTTTTCATCCATCAGATCAACATGTTCTACGGCTTCAGTCCCATCCACCTGCTCTCCATATTCGTTCTCTTCGGTTGCTGGGGAGCGATCGCCAATGCCCGCAAGCACAATATTGACGCGCATAAGCGCATCGTCAGAGGCCTTTACTTCGGCGGCATCGTGGGTGCCGGAGCTTTTACCTTTCTTCCGGGGCGGATAATCAACAAGGTGGCCTTCGATGGAAATGAAACAGCGCCATTTCTGGTCGCGGCAGGTATAGCCATCGCGCTTTTATGGCTGATGTCCAAAGAAATAAGGCAGCGGCGGCGTTTAAGCTGATGTTCTGTCGATAGCCAACTGGCTTTGTTGCACATCCTGGATATATAAATGCCTCAAGGGACTTTGAATTTTAGGCATCGCCAGGAGGTGCACTATGGATTGGAAGGGGCGTCGGCAATCCGACAATATCGAAGACGAACGCGGCTCATCGCCGATGGGCGGCGGGATAGGTGGCGGCGGCTTCCGGTTTCCGGGCGGAGGGATCGGTGGCGGTGGCTTGAGCTTCCGCACCATTATCGTGCTTATCGTGATCTTCCTGATCCTGAGGGCCATGGGCGTCGATGTCATCGGCCTGCTGCAGCAGAGCGGCATGCTGGAAGGTGGCGGCTCCGGATATCAGCAGAGCACCTCCAACAGCGGTGGAGGCGGGCAGCCGGCCAACGACGAGATGAAGCAGTTCGTCGCGACCGTTCTTGCCGATACGGAAGACACCTGGACCGGCATCTTCAAATCAATGGGTCAGACCTATACCGATCCGAAGCTCGTGCTGTTTTCCGGCAGTTTCCCTTCGGCCTGCGGTCAGGCTTCCGCGGCTACCGGTCCGTTCTACTGCCCGAGCGATCAGAAGGTCTATCTCGACATGGCTTTCTTTCAGCAGATGAAGGATCAGTTCGGCGCGTCCGGCGATTTCGCGCAGGCCTATGTGATCGCACATGAGGTCGGCCACCATGTGCAGGACCTGCTCGGAATCCTGCCGAAATTCAATCAGGCCCGCCGCAACATGAGCGAAGTGGACGCCAACAAGATGTCGGTGCGCATCGAGCTGCAGGCCGACTGCTTCGCCGGCATCTGGGGCAAGTTCACCCAGCAGAAGGGCATCCTGCAAGCCGGCGATCTCGAAGAGGCGCTGAATGCGGCGCAGCAGATCGGCGATGACACACTGCAGAAGCGCACGCAAGGCTATGTCGTTCCCGACAGTTTCAACCACGGCACGTCGGCGCAACGCGTAAAGTGGTTCAAGCAGGGCTTTGAATCCGGCAAGCTCTCGGATTGCGATACGCTGAATAATCCGGTCTGATCTTGCTTGCCCGCTCCCGTGATACCGGCGAGCGGGCAAGCCTTTGGCGCATTATTTCTCGCTGTCGAGATGCGTCAGCTGTGCTTCCGGATAACGGCCGCCGGCGGCAGCGTCTTTCGGGATCGCGCATTCGATTGCTGCCATATCGGCTTGCGACAATTCAACCGAGAGCGCTCCCAGGGCTTCCGTCAGGCGATCGCGACGGCGGGCGCCTATGACCGGGACGATGTCTTTGCCCTGAGCTGCGACCCAGGCGATTGCGATCTGTGCAACGCTGGCGCCTTTCGCCTCGGCGATCCCGCGCAAAGCTTCGACCAGTTCCAGGTTCTTTTCGACGTTTCCGGCCTGAAAGCGCGGACTTATCGTGCGGAAATCGCCCTTTTGGACATTATCTTTCTGCCAGTGGCCACTGATGAGACCGCGCGACAGCACGCCGTAAGCGGTGATGCCGATCCCTAATTCACGGCAGGTCGGCAGGATCTTGTCTTCTATGCCGCGCGATATCAGCGAGTATTCGATCTGCAGGTCAACGATCGGATGGATGGCAGCGGCACGGCGGATGGTGTCGGCGCCGACTTCCGACAGGCCGATATGCCTGATGTAGCCTGCCTTGATGAGATCCGATATCGCGCCGATCTGATCTTCGATTGGCACGTTCGGGTCGAGACGGGCCGGGCGGTAGATATCGATGTGATCGACCCCGAGCCGCTGCAGCGAATAGGCGACGAAATTCCGGATCGCCGCCGGCCGGGCATCGTAACCGAGCCAAGCGCCGGAGGGATCGCGGAGTGCACCGAACTTGACGCTCAGCAGGAAATCGTCCCGCTTCAATCCCTTGATGGCTTCGCCGATCAGCATCTCATTGTGGCCCATGCCGTAGAAATCACCCGTATCCAGCAGGTTGATCCCGGCGTCGAGCGCGGCATGGATGGTGGCTATGCTTTCTGTGCGATCGGACGGGCCATACATGCCGGACATGCCCATGCAGCCGAGGCCCAGAGCCGATACCTGCGGGCCGGCCCTACCCAGTTGAGTTTTTTCCATCCTGCTTCTCCTTGGCTAAGGCGTGCGCCATCTCACGATGGCTTCTATTGTCATATTTACTCCATCAATCCCTGTGCGATAATCCAGGTAAATCGAAACGGGTTGTTTGGAATTTCGTACAATGGATGATTTGCCGCTGGCCGATCTGGTCGCCTTTACCGCCGTCGCCCGCGAGCGCAGCTTTCGTGAGGCAGCGCGCAGGCGCGGCGTTTCCGCCTCCTCGTTGAGCGAAGCGGTTCGCCGGCTGGAGGAGCGGCTGGCGGTCCGCCTGCTCAATCGTACGACGAGAAGCGTCACGCCGACGGAGGCGGGAGAGCGGCTGATGGAGCGCCTGACGCCGGCCATGAGCGAGATCGCCGTCGCGCTCGATGACATCAACAGCTTTCGCGACAGCGTCGGCGGAACGTTGCGGCTGAATGTTCCGACGGTTGCTGCCATGGTCGTCATGCCCGATATCATCAGCCGTTTCCTGAGGGAATATCCGGCGATCTCGGTCGAAATCGTTGCCGAGGATAGTTTCATCGACGTCGTGGCGGCTGGCTATGATGCCGGTATTCGCTATGATGAGCGGCTGGAAAAGGACATGATCGCCGTGCCGATCGGGCCGCGGCAACAGTATTATGTTACGGCTGCGGCACCGGCCTACCTCGCGGCAAATGGCACGCCGAGGCATCCGCGCGATATATTGGAGCATCGCTGCATCCGTCATCGCTTTCTGAGCGGATCCGTCGTTCCCTGGGAGTTCGAAAGAAACGGCGAGACGATCTTCATCGCCCCGCCGATGGTCGTTGCGACGAATTCGATCGATATCGAACGCAGCGCGGCCGCGGCTGGCTTGGGTATCATCCGAACATTCAAGGAATTTCTTGAGCCGCAGATTGCCCGCGGGGAGCTGGTGCCGATCCTCGAAGAGTGGGACACGGTCTTTTCCGGTCCGTTTCTCTATTACGCCAGCAGGCGGCACATGCCGACGCCACTCAGAGCCTTCGTCGATTTCCTGAATCGCGAGCACAAACGCAGTCGCGACAGATAGTCGCTTTGCGCCGAAGATCAAAGAAACCGGTCAATAAATCAATAAGATTGAAGCGTTCACGGATTGTTTCCGCCAAAATCTTTATGTATGGGGGACGCTCCGGTTTTTCGTTCACGTTCTGTCTCTTTCATCGAGACGGAGCCGCCAGAAGGCACCTCCATGATCGATCAGAAATTCGCCCGTCGGGGCCTGTTCCTCGTCTTCCTCATTCTCTTCCTCGACGTCATCGGCATCGCGATCATCATGCCGGTCATGCCGAAATATCTTGAGGAATTGACGGGTGCCTCGGTCAGTACGGCGGCGACCGAGGGTGGCTGGCTGCTGCTGGCCTATGCCGCCATGCAGTTCCTGTTTTCGCCGTTGATCGGCAATCTGAGCGATCGTTTCGGCCGCCGCCCGCTTCTGCTTGCTTCGGTACTGACATTCGCCATCGACAATTTCATCTGCGCGATTGCCGGCTCCTACTGGATGCTGTTCGTTGGCCGCATTCTTGCCGGCATCAGCGGCGCAAGCTTCTCGACCTGCTCGGCCTATATCGCCGATATCAGCAATGACGAAAACCGCGCGAAGAATTTCGGCCTGATCGGCATGGCTTTCGGCGTCGGCTTCGTGCTCGGGCCTGTTATCGGCGGCTTCCTCGGCGAGTTCGGGCCGCGCGTGCCTTTCTACGGCGCGGCGGCTCTGGCCTTCCTGAATTTCGTCGGCGCCTATTTCCTCTTGCCGGAAACGCTGGATGCCAAGCATCGCCGGCCCTTCGAGATCACACGCGCCAATCCGTTCGGCGCACTCAGACAGATGCGCCGCTACCAGGGCATCGGCTGGGTCTGCGTCGTGATGTTCCTGAACTGGCTGGCGCACGGCGTCTATCCGGCCGTATGGGCTTTCGTCACCTCCTATCGCTATGACTGGAGCGAAGGGCAGATCGGCTTCTCGCTCGCCGTTTATGGGATCGGTGCCGCCATCGCCATGGGTCTGGTACTGCCGCGGCTCGTGCCTGTGCTCGGGGAGTGGAAGACCGCAGTGCTCGGGATGGTGTTTTCCTGTCTCGGTCTGATCGGTTACGCCTTTTCATGGCAAGGATGGATGGTTTACGCGGTTATCGTCCTGACTGTCATCGAAAACGTGGCGGATGCGCCTTTGCGATCGATTGCAGCCAGCAAGGTTCCGCCTTCCGCACAGGGTGAATTGCAGGGGGCGCTCGGTAGCCTGACGAGTATTACTGCCATCATCGGGCCGGTGCTGTTTCCCTATCTGTTTCAGTATTATACCGCGCCGACCGCACCCGTCGTTTTTGCCGGTGCTCCCTTCATCATGAGCGCAATTCTGGTGGTCGGCGGGCTTGTCGTACTTGTGATGAAGGTTCGCAAGACGGAACCGAAGGCGGTCGCGCAATCGCAAGCGGGCGAGGCGGCCTAAAAAATCATCAGATATTTTGATGCTCCGATGAATTCTTTAGCATCATGGGCTTGTCTGCTGGCTTTTTAAGCTAAGTTGCGTTAATGCGGCAGGCTCGCGCACGCATGGGTAGGGCGGTCCGCGCGATTCTAAAGATCGAGTCTTCGCTATGGATATGCCGGTACCTGCGCGCCCGCACGCGCATGACAATGATAATTCGTGGTCTGCACATGTTCGCGCAACGCTTGCGCTGGGCATTCCGCTGATCGGCGCGCAATTGGCGCAGCTCGGCATCAATACCACTGATGTGATGATCGTCGGCCGGCTCGGCGCCGAGCAGCTGGCTGCAATGGTACTTTCCGCGCAGTTTCTGTTCACGATCCTGGTTTTCGGTTCGGGCTTTTCCATCGCGGTCATGCCGCTGGTGGCACAGGCCTATGGCAGAGGCGACGTTACCTCGGTGCGCCGTGCACTGCGTATGGGCCTGTGGGTCGTAACGGCCTATTGGCTGTTGGTGCAGCCGGCATTTTTCTATTCCGAACAGATTCTGCTGGCGGCCGGACAAAAGCCTGACGTCGCGAAATTGGCGAGCGGCTATATCGACATCGGCCACTTCGCCGTGTTGCCGGGGCTGCTCTACAATGTCATCCGGGCGCTGGTCAGCGCCATCGGCCGTGCCGGCATCATCCTCAAGGTCACCATCGCCATGCTGGTCATGAATGCCGTGCTGGCCTATATCCTGGTGCTCGGACATTTCGGCTTGCCGGCGATGGGGCTGCATGGCGCGGCCATTGTCTCCGTCGCCGTGCAGACGGCCGGATTTCTCTTCATCGTCGGTTACGTGCAGGCCCACCAGGAAACGCGGCGCTACGAGATCTTCGCTCGATTCTGGCGGCCCGACTGGCATGCTTTGTGGGATGTCATCCGGCTTGGTTTTCCGATCGGTGTGACGGTTCTGGCTGAGGTCAGCCTGTTCACCGCGGCATCGCTGCTGATGGGGCAGATCGGCACGATCGAGCTTGCTGCCCACGGTATCGCGCTGCAGTGGGCTTCGATCGCCTTCATGATCCCGCTCGGCCTCAGCCAGGCTGCGACCGTGCGCGTCGGCGTCGCGCACGGCCAGGGCGATCATTTCGGCCTGAAGCGCGCGGCCATCGTGGTGCTCATCGTTTCGAGCTGCATTGCGGTTTGCGGCAGCATCCTGTTTGCAACCGTGCCATCCTGGCTGGCAAGCTGGTTCCTGGACGTCCATTCGGCCGAGGCCTCGCAGGTGCTTGCCTTTGCCGCGCCGCTGATTGTCGTCGCCGGCTTCTTCCAGCTCGTCGATGGGCTGCAGGCGATTGCGAGCGGCCTGCTGCGTGGTCTGAAGGATGCGCGCGTGCCTATGATCCTGGCGCTGATCGCCTATTGGCCGATCGGCTTCTTCCTCGCCTGGCTGCTGGCGTTTCCGCTCGGCTTCGGCGGCATCGGCATCTGGTTCGGCTTCCTGCTCGGCCTTGCCTCTGCGGCGGCGATGCTGTGCGCCCGGTTCTACATTCTCGTACGGGCTGAGAAGGCTGCCGCCTGATAGCGACGGTCTTCGTTGCGTTGCGAGACTACTGACAAAACTTGACAGCATGGTCGTCTATATTGGTGACATACCAAAGACGGGAGACGACCATGTTATTCAAGGCAAGTAATCGTAACGATGTCGCGCTTTTCCCGCGGGACGACCAGATCAATCGGGGGGCGGCTGTACGCCTCCTGCCGCACGCCAACACTTCGTCCCGGCGACCGGAGCCGGAGCAGAAGTCCTATTGGTTGGCTGTGGCCAGTGCTGAGCATGTACGCATTGGGCGCGAACATGGCTTCATGCAAGTGAATCATGGCAAGCGGGCCCCCTTGAAGCGCATCAAGCCGGGCGACGGCATCGTCTACTACTCCCCATCCGTCAAGATGGGCGAGAGGGACGGCTTTCAGAGTTTCACTGCTATCGGCTTTGTCCGTGAGGGTGAGCCTTATCTCGCCGAGATGGGTTGCCGAAAAGCTTATCGCAAGGATGTGGATTGGCTTGATGCGCCCGAACAGCCGCTCCGTCCTCTCCTGGGCTGGCTTGATTTCACCCAGGACAAGAATTGGGGTTACAAGCTGAGATTCGGCTTCGTTGAATTCGGACAATCGGATTTCGAGTTCCTCGAAGAAATCCTGATGAGCGAGCTCGAAGTGGTCAAGCAGCGCCGCCTGCAAGCCTGAGCTCGGGCAAGCATGAACATATGCGACGAAAGACCTCCCAAGTTGACGCACAAAAAGAAAGCCTCGGATTGGTACCAATCCGAGGCTTTCTCATGCGATTGGATGGTCGGCTTTATCAGGCGCGTTCGGCCAGGGCTTCTTCGCCCTTCTTCTCGCGCACCAGGTTGATGAAGCGGCGGAAAAGATAGTGGCTATCCTGCGGGCCGGGTGACGCTTCAGGGTGATGCTGCACCGAGAAGACCGGCTTGCCCGATACGCGCAGGCCGCAATTGCTGCCGTCGAAGAGCGAAATATGAGTCTCCTCAACACCTTCCGGCAGCGAGTTGGAGTCGACTGCGAAGCCGTGGTTCATCGAAACGATTTCGACCTTGCCCGTCGTGTGGTCCTTCACCGGATGGTTGGCGCCGTGATGGCCCTGATGCATCTTCGCCGTCTTGGCGCCGAGCGCCAGACCGAGCATCTGGTGGCCGAGGCAGATGCCGAAGAGCGGGATTTCGGTCTTCAGCAGGTCCTTGATGACGGGCACGGCATATTCGCCCGTCGCAGCCGGGTCGCCGGGACCGTTGGACAGGAAGATGCCGTCCGGCTTGAGACCAAGCACGTCATCCGTCGAAGCCGTCGCTGGCAGGACCGTGACCTTGCAATCGAGGCCGGCAAACAGGCGCAGAATGTTACGCTTGACGCCGTAGTCGAGGCAGACGACATGGTACTTGGCGTCGTCGGCGCCGAGTTCACCATAGCCTTCGTTCCAGACCCAGGGCGTCTGCGACCATTGCGACGACTGACCCGAGGAAGCGACCTTGGCGAGATCGAGACCTTCGAGACCGCTCCACGCCTTGGCGTCCGCCTTCAGCTGCTCGATGTCGAAGACGCCGTTCGGATCGTGAGCGATCACGCCATTCGGCATGCCGTTCTCGCGGATCCAGGCGGTCAGCGCACGGGTGTCGATGCCGCAGAGACCGATGATACCGCGCGCCTTCAGCCACTGGTCGAGGTGCTTGGCGGCACGGTAGTTCGAGGGATCGGTGATATCAGCCTTGAAGATGACGCCGACAGCGCCGTGACGGGCGGCTGGTGTCAAGTCTTCGATATCTTCATCGTTGGTGCCGACATTGCCGATATGAGGGAAGGTGAAGGTGACGATCTGGCCGAGATAGGAGGGGTCGGTGAGGATCTCTTCATAACCCGTCAGCGCCGTGTTGAAGCAGACTTCGGCCTGGACCTTGCCGGTCGCGCCGATACCCTTGCCTTCGATCACGGTGCCATCCGCGAGAACGAGGAGGGCGGTCGGCTTTTCAGTGGTCCATGGGGCTGTGGCGGTCATAGTCATCCCGTTTCCGGCGTCGGGCGCGGCCTTGAAGAGACCGGCGGTTCCGCCATGTTTGTAGCAAGGTGCAGCCGTCGACCGAGGTCGCGGCTTGAGATCTTCCTATCGATCTAATGTGCAGGTGATGGACATAGCTAAACAAGGCGAGCCGGTCAATGCGCGCTTTCGCTTTCCTGATAGGGAATTCGGGCTTCCGGGCGCAATTGCGTTGATCGGCACTGTTGGTTTAAGAGACAGCAACATGACATAAGTGGCCGGGGCGATCGTCGCCGGCCTGCTTCAAGGAGTTTAGAGACATGATCCGCGAAACCCTTTCCAATGCCCAGAAGGACGCCATGAAGGCAAAGGACACGGCGAGGCTTTCGACCGTCCGTCTCATCCTTGCTGCGATCAAGGACAAGGACATTGCCAATCGCGGTCTCGGCAAGGAACAGGCGAGCGAGGATGAGATCCTGCAGTTGCTCGCCAAGATGATCAAGCAGCGCGAGGAATCGGTGAAGATCTACATCGACGGCGGCCGCCCGGAGCTCGCCGACAAGGAGCGCGAAGAGATCGCCGTCATCCAGGGCTTCATGCCCGAGCAGCTTTCCGAAGAAAAGGTGCGTGAGATCTGCGTTGCGATTGTCGCAGAACTCGGCGCGCAGAGCCTGAAGGATATGGGCAAGTGTGTGGCCGCCCTGCGCGAGCGCTATGCCGGCCAGATGGATTTCGCAAAAGCCTCGGCCATCCTTAAGGAACTGCTGAAGTAAAACTCTGTTTCACCCTCGGCATGCGGACCGGCCGCGTGCCGAGGACAGTTTGCCAGGCGGCGTCTATGATGGCGAGCTTCCCCGCCTGATAATTCCGATATTCCTCAATGAAAGCGGTGGAGAGCCAAAGCTGGCTCCGCCCCGGCGATCCCGTCCATCCGACGCTTTGCATCTTTATGGCCTTGTTCATGAGTCGCTTTGCATTGGTCCTGGAGATGAGAAACCGGTTGCAGATATCCGTAAAGGCCACCGGCCCGATGACCGCTTTCTGAGTCGTCGTGTTGATCGTGACGATGCGGGAGATCAGATAATCCATGATGATGCCGCCTGAATTTGCCCAGGTGAACAGATCGAACGTTTCTCCCGGATTGCGCAGGTCGTCATTTTCTATGATGCCGACCGAGATCGGGGGCTGTAGCAGACCAATGAGCTCCGGTTTTTTGCTGAACAGGGCGTTGCGCTTGCCGCCATCCAATCGATCCAGCACGGAAAGATGGATGCTCATCCATTTCGCAAGCTGCATTGCTGCCTCTTCCGTGGGCTGCATCGGCCGCGCGCGCCTGTCGCTCGTGACCGGCAGATAGCGCAGAAAACCGAGAGCCAGCATCTCCTGAATGAAGCTGAGCGCGGTGTTGTGGCTGGCGATTTCATGTTCGACGATATAGTTGGCGAAGCGATTGGCATGAATGCCGGGCGGTTCTCCATCGATGCCGCCGCAATAAAGGGCGAAGCCGGCGAGCGCCATCAGCCAGCGTTGCTGCGAAGCAAAGACAGAGCATACGCGCTGATTCTCATCATAAGTGGATATAATCTCTCGTGTATAATCGAGGATTTCCGTGAAAAATTTGGGGTCTTGAACAAGTTCCTTCGCGGATAAAGACATGCAACCGTCTCCGATCAGCTGAACAAAGTTTCAAATTGTCTGACGAGATAATTACTAAGATCGCATATACGTAGATAATAAAAGATATCGATCGAGGTCGTTGCGTCAAGATACTTGCGCCGACGAACCAAAGATGGTCCGCAGCCTATGTTCAATGCTCGTGTTGTCGCGAAATTGAGATGGCCCAAAATTAGAGAAGGCAGGAGCTGGGGGAGCTCCTGCCTTCTTGCGCTTTGCTGACGTTCGATGACGCAGGGTGGGGCCCAAAAATCAAACGTCTTTTGCAAAGGCACTCAGGTGGGGCGGCGCCGGGGGTAGGGATGGTGCCCCACCTGAGTATCTGCTGAACTTATCTGAAGATCCTAATCTGCTGGGGCAAAGCCAATGCCTGCGGCGGCAGTTCGGACATTTGAACCTTTACGCCTGCCGTAAGGGCAGGAACTTTCATATTCGCCGGCAACTGATATCCCGCACCGGCATAGAGCACATTCTTTTCGCTGGCGCCGCTGTCCATCGTGGCCGAGCTGTAGGTCGCTGTGGCGAAGATGGCCGCTGCTGCCAAGGGTACGATCAGAATGCGCATTTCCCTCTCCTAAACTGAAAGCCCGTACCTGGTGGCTTCCGGTTCGTCAGGGCGTCTCGGCATGTCGCGTCGCAAAGAAGTTTCTTCGCCGGCTTGTCTCGCCCTGTGAGAAGAACGCTATTGCGGCGCACACGAACAATCAAATTACAAAAAAATAATGTTTGGCTTACAAACCTTGCCGCAAATGCGCCGTCAGAGAGTGTCCCGCGGGCGTCATTGCTTTGCAGCCATTGATTGTCTATTGCAGTGCTCTTATTCGCGTTTATCGACAATAGGCTGCGCAAGTCTTTGCTTTTTGGCGGATTTTCGCGGACGAAATAGTTACTCCTATGGACATAACCCTACCAGTTCCGGTCACGCCGAGGCGATTTTTGAGCGTTTCAGGCCTGTCGAACGCAGCCGTGGATTTCGACACGAATGCGGATAAATGTGTCGCCGTGTTCACGGAGTTGTGATCGAATGGTGAGAATGCGATCGCCGACAAAGGGCTGTGAATAGCGTGGGAGGCGGTCGGGTCATCGTGGCAATGCCCGGTATTCCTGTTTATATGGGATGAGCCAGAGGTAGCCATGCGATTTTCCAATACGTTTCTCGACGAGATTCGCGACCGCGTCTTGATTTCGGACGTGATCGGTCGTCGTGTGACCTGGGACAGGCGCAAGACAAATGTGCCGCGCGGCGATTACTGGGCCTGCTGCCCCTTTCATGGCGAGAAATCGCCAAGCTTCCACTGTGAGGACCGAAAGGGGCGTTACCATTGTTTCGGTTGCGGCGTGACGGGCGATCATTTCCGCTTTTTGACCGAGCTGGAGGGGCTGAGCTTTCCAGAAGCGGTGCAGCAGATCGCCGATATGGCCGGCGTTCCCATGCCTGTTGCGGATCCGATGGAGGCCAAGAAAGAGAAGGAACGCACCTCGCTGCTCGATGTCATGGAGATGGCGACGCAGTTCTTTCAGGATCAGTTACAGACGGCCAACGGCGCACGAGCGCGGGCCTATCTGCGCGATCGCGGCCTCAGCGGCCGCACGATCGAAACCTTCCGCCTCGGATATTCGCCCGATAGCCGCAACGCGCTGAAAGAGCATCTTGCCAGCAAGGGTGTGCTGAAGGAACAGATGGAGGCCTGTGGCCTTGTCGTGCACGAGAATGTGCCGGTTTCCTATGACCGGTTTCGTGACCGCATCATGTTTCCGATTCTCTCTTCCAGGGAAAAGGTGATCGCCTTTGGTGGCCGCGCCATGTCGCCGGATGCACCAGCGAAATATCTGAATTCCAACGAGACAGAGCTCTTTCACAAGGGCAACGTGCTCTACAATTTCACTCGCGCCCGCCGCGCTGCTCAGGGTGCCGACGGCGCTGGCACGATTATAGCAGTCGAAGGTTATATGGATGTCATCGCGCTGCATCAGGCCGGCGTCGAGAATGCGGTTGCGCCGCTCGGCACGGCACTGACGGAGAGCCAGCTCGATCTCCTGTGGAAGATGACGCCGGAGCCGGTGCTCTGCTTCGATGGCGATGGTGCCGGCATCCGTGCCGCCAATCGTGCTGCCGATCTGGCGCTGCCGCACATCAAACCGAACCGCACCGTGCGCTTTGCGCTATTGCCCGATGGCAAGGACCCTGACGATCTCGTGCGGCAGGATGGGCGTGCGCCGTTCGACAAGGTGCTGGCGCAGGCAAAGCCGCTTGCTGAGCTCATCTGGACGAGGGAGGCCGGCAGCGGCACCTTCGAGACGCCGGAGGCGCGTGCGGAGCTGGAAGCGCGATTGCGGCGCATTGTTTCGGTCATCGGCGATGAAGATGTGCGCCGCCATTATCAGCAGAATATGCGCGAGCGGCTGAACGGGCTGTTCCAGCCGCAGTTCCAGCGGGGCGGCCAGCGGGGGCGTGGTTTTTCCCGTGACGGCAATGGCCGCAACTTCGCAGGTCGCA
Source organism: Rhizobium sp. ERR 1071 (assembly GCF_007828675.1). Taxonomy (NCBI): domain Bacteria; kingdom Pseudomonadati; phylum Pseudomonadota; class Alphaproteobacteria; order Hyphomicrobiales; family Rhizobiaceae; genus Rhizobium; species Rhizobium sp. ERR 1071. The sequence continues at coordinate 674,434 of NZ_VITM01000002.1, forward strand.
GCGGGCAGGCACGTGTTGGGGCCGCAATGACAACGACGGCATCCGACCGCCTGCAGCGCTCGGCCATGATCAAGGGACATCAGGATATTCCGAGCCTTCGCGAAAGCGTGCTGGCTTTGACCATCGTCAACCATCCGGCGCTGCTGCAGGACGAATATGACGAGATTGCCGCGATCGATTATGACAGCCGTGAGTTGCAGCGGCTCTGGTCCGCGGTTCTCGGGGCAGCCGCAACTCTTGTCGGGCCTCAGCTCGTCCGCGAGCGACTGGTCGAGCAATTAGAAGAACAGGATTTCGGCGCCTTGCTGAAGGGTCTGGAGCAGCAGATTCGCAATGCCCGTCTGTGGACGGCGACCGAGGAGGCCGCCATGGAGGATGCGCGCGAGGGGTATCGCCAGGCGCTCGCGCTCCATAAGCGCTCGAAAGCATTGCGCTGGCATAAGATCGAGCTGGAGGGTGCTATTGCCGAGGCGACGGAAGAAGGCGACGGTGAAGCGATCGAGCCATTGATTCGCGCCTTGCAGGAAGTACAGCTCGAGGCACTGCGGCTGGAAAACCAGGAAGCGATCATCGATGGCTTCGGCGTGCTCTCCGGTCGCGTCAAAGGTGCTGCTGGAAAATAGGGAATAGATGCCTCAGCCTGAACGACAAGAGCCGCGATTTTCCGCAGACGACGCATTGTTTGGTGAGGGCACACCTGCGCCCACGCCGCTCGATGTGCTGAAACGCGTCTACGGCTATTCCGCCTTTCGCGGCAAGCAGCAGCAGGTTATCGAGCATGTCGTTTCCGGCGGCGATGCGGTCGTGCTGTTTCCGACCGGTGCCGGTAAGTCGCTGTGCTTCCAGATACCCGCGCTCTGCCGCGATGGTATCGGCATCGTCGTCTCGCCGCTGATTGCGCTGATGCGCGATCAGGTGGAGGCGATGAAGCAGCTCGGCATTCGGGCGGCCGCCTTGAATTCGTCGCTGTCGCGCGAGGAGGCCAGTGATGTCTATCGCGCTATTTCCGCCGGCAAGCTCGATCTGCTTTATGTGACGCCGGAACGTATCGCGACGGAAGGCTTCTGCCAGATGCTCGGCAGAGCGAAGATCGCGCTTTTCGCGATCGACGAGGCGCATTGCGTCTCGCAATGGGGGCATGATTTCAGGCCGGAATATCGCGATCTCGGCAGGCTTGCCGAGCTCTTTCCCGGCGTCCCGCGCATCGCCCTGACGGCAACGGCCGATCCGCACACGCGCGACGACATCATCGAACGGCTGTCGCTCGACAATGCCAAGGTCTTCACCACCAGCTTCGACCGTCCGAACATTACCTATGAGATTGTCGAGCGCGATCAGCCGCGCCAGCAATTGCTGCGTTTTCTCGATGAGCATCGTGGCGATAGCGGCATTGTTTATTGCCTCTCGCGCGCAAAGGTCGAGGATACGGCAGAATGGCTGAACGGGCAGGGCATCCGCGCACTTCCCTATCATGCCGGCATGGATCGAGCGCTTCGCGATGCCAATCAGGATGCCTTCTTGAAAGAGGAAGACCTGTGCCTCGTGGCGACGGTTGCCTTCGGCATGGGCATCGACAAGCCGAATGTGCGCTATGTCGCCCATCTCGATCTGCCGGGTTCAGTGGAAGCCTATTATCAGGAGACGGGACGAGCCGGGCGTGATGGCCTTTCCTCGAATGTCTGGATGGCCTATGGCATGGCCGACGTCATCCAGCGTCGGCGGATGATCGATGAAGGCGGGGCATCCGAGGAGATCAAGCGTGTCGAGCGGGCAAAGCTCAATGCGCTGCTCGCCATTTGTGAAACGGCAGGATGCCGGCGGCAGTCCATCCTCGCGCATTTCGGTGAGGCACACGGCGGCGGCTGCGGCAATTGCGATACCTGCCTCAAGCCTGTCGAGACTTGGGACGGGACGGAAGCGGCGATCAAGGCGCTCGCCGCCGTCTATCGCACCGGCGAGCGTTTCGGCACCGGCCATGTCATCGATGTGCTGATGGGCACCGTCAACGAGAAGACCGAGCGCTTCGGCCATGTCGACATGCCGGTTTTCGGCGCGGGAAAGGATATTCCCGCCCGCACCTGGCAATCGATCTTCCGGCAGTTGCTGGCGAGCGGTTTCATCAGCATCGACCACACGGCCTTCGGTGCCATGAAGCTCGGGGAGCAGGCAAGGGCTGTCTTCAAGCGCGAACGGCAGATCTTCTTCCGCAAGGATCGGCCCGAAACGGGCCGTCGCGGCAAGAAGGCGGGACGACCGGAGAAGCAGGCTCACGGTCTTACCGGCGAAGACCAGCTTCTCTTCGATACGCTACGGGCCGAGCGTACCCGGATCGCCAGGGAATTGGGCGTGCCGCCTTATGTCGTTTTTCCGGATACGACCCTTATCGCCTTTGCGACGGAGCGGCCGAAAAACCATAAGGCGCTTCTGAGGATTTCCGGCGTCGGTCAGTCAAAACTCGAACGCTACGGAGATGCGTTCCTTGCTGTCATCTCGGATTTCGTCAGTCGTTGATCTCTGGCGGCGGAGCGTGCAGGCCAGGCGGTTTGGCGGCTACATGCGCACCGTCATGCCCCCATCCACGGTCAGGACATGGCCGTTGACGAAGGATGCGGCGTCGCTGGCGAGGAACAGTGCGGCGCCCGCAATCTCGTCCGGACGTCCCCAGCGCTGAGCGGGTATGCGCTGGCGCACGATGGGGATCAGGTCTTCGTTCGCGACCATGGCCGCGTTGGTTTCCGTGGCGAACCAGCCTGGTGCGATGGCGTTGCTTGTGATGCCGTGAGGGCCAAATTCCACAGCCATGCTGCGCATGAGGCCCGTCAGGCCCTGCTTGGCGGCGGGATAGACACAGTCACCCGGCATGACGACCTGACCGCTGATCGAAGTGACCGAGATCAGCCGCCCATGATTGTTTCGTTTCATCAAACGCGCGGCATCGCGGGAGAGCATGATCGAGGCGGCGAGATCCGTGTTGAGCAAGGCGAGAATCGCCTCGTCGTCGAAGTCGGCCAGCGGGCGCCTGTCGCGCGCACCGACGTTGTTGATCAATATGTCGAGCCGGCCATGATTTTTCTCGATGTCACTTATTGCTGCGTGCTGAGCGTCGCGATCGGAAATGTCGAAGGCGGCGGTTTCTGCCGAGCCACCTCTCGCCTGGATGATCCCGACGGCCGTATTCAATGTCGCTGCGGTCCGCCCATTGACGATGACGTGAGCGCCGGCATCGGCAAGAGCCTTCGCCATTTCGAATCCGAGCCCGCGTCCGCCTCCGGTGATGAGGGCAACCCGTCTTGCGAGGGAGAATCTATGGAATATGCTCATGGCTCTCCCTTATTTTCAGAGTAACGCTAATCTGCTGTGAAATATTGGACTGAGTCAAGTAATTTTTGAGATAGTGAGCAATGAGGGCTAGCTGGAAAGTTGCGTGTATTAAGTCCGCTTTGACAGATAATATCGAAACTGCCGCCTATCGCGCAGACGTCACGGCGTTGCGCATTTTTGCCGCTGTCGGATGCAGCAACGGGCCAGATCCTATGTTATTCCTTCATGAATTAGGCCCTTTGACCAGCATCGGAATGCGACCATGACTTCAGCGTTCATATCCCATTTGCGCAACGAGCTTCTCGGCCTGAAAGAAGCCGGCCTCTATAAGGCCGAGCGCGTCATCACATCCAAGCAGGCCGGCGAAATCGCCGTGCTTGGGGGTGCGCGCGTCCTTAATTTCTGCGCGAACAACTATCTTGGACTTGCCGATAATGAGGAGCTCGCGGAAGCAGCGAAGAAGGCGCTAGATCGCTATGGCTACGGCATGGCCTCGGTACGTTTTATCTGCGGCACGCAGGAGGAGCACAAGCAGCTCGAGGCACGGATCTCAGCCTTTCTCGGCATGGAGGCGACGATCCTCTATTCTTCCTGCTTCGATGCCAATGGCGGGTTGTTCGAGACGCTGCTATCGGAAGAAGATGCCATCATCTCGGATGCCCTTAATCATGCCTCCATTATTGATGGCGTCCGGCTCTCCAAAGCCAAACGCTTCCGTTACGCCAACAACGACATGGCAGCGCTTGAGGAGGAACTGAAGAAGGCCGAAGGCAGCCGCTTCAAGCTGATCGCGACCGACGGCGTCTTTTCGATGGACGGCATCATTGCCAATCTCGGCGGCGTCTGCGATCTGGCGGAAAAATATGGCGCGATGGTCATGGTCGACGATAGCCACGCGGTCGGCTTCGTCGGCGAGCATGGTCGGGGCTCGGCGGAATATTGCGGCGTCGAAGGCCGGATCGACATCATCACCGGCACACTCGGCAAGGCGCTTGGCGGGGCGTCCGGGGGCTATACGTCGGCCAGAGGTGAAATCGTCGAGTGGCTGCGGCAGCGCTCGCGTCCCTATCTTTTCTCGAACACCTTGGCGCCTGTCATCGCCGCGGCCTCGTTGAAGGTGTTCGATCTTATCGAAAACGGCTCCGACCTGCGTGCACGGCTTCAAGGCAATGCCGAACTCTTCCGCCGTGAAATGACCAAGCTCGGCTTCACGCTGGCGGGGGCGGATCACCCGATCATTCCCGTCATGCTCGGCGATGCGAAGCTCGCGCAGGACATGGCGGCGCTCATGCTGCAGAAGGGCGTCTATGTCATCGGCTTTTCCTTCCCCGTGGTGCCGAAGGGTCAGGCGCGCATCCGAACGCAGATGTCGGCCGCCCACTCGAAGGCCGATGTCGAAAAGGCGATCGCAGCCTTTGCCGAAGCCGGAAAAGAACTTGGAATCATTTGAATTGGTTGGAGAGAACCGATCATGTCGAACATGATGAAAGCGTTGGTCAAATCCAAGCCGGAGGTCGGGCTGTGGATGGAGCATGTGCCGGTTCCCGAAGTCGGGCCGAACGATGTTCTGATTCGGGTCAAGAAGTCAGCGATCTGCGGCACCGATGTCCATATTTGGAACTGGGATCAATGGGCGCAAAAGACCATTCCCGTGCCGATGGTCGTCGGTCACGAATTCTGCGGTGAGATCGCCGAGATCGGTTCCGCCGTGACGAAATATCATGTCGGTGAGCGCGTCTCGGGTGAAGGTCATATCGTTTGCGGCAAATGTCGCAACTGCCGGGCGGGCAGGGGCCATCTCTGCCGCAACACGCTCGGCGTCGGCGTCAACCGTCCCGGCTCCTTCGGTGAGTTCGTCTGTATTCCCGAATCCAATGTCGTGCCGATCCCCGACGATATCCCGGATGAAATTGCCGCGATTTTCGATCCCTTCGGCAATGCCGTGCATACGGCACTCTCCTTCGATCTGGTCGGCGAGGATGTACTGGTGACCGGCGCGGGGCCGATCGGCATAATGGGGGCCATGGTCGCCAAGCGCTCCGGTGCGCGCAAGGTCGTCATTACCGATATCAATCCCACCCGGTTGGCACTTGCCCGCAAGGTCGGCATCGATCATGTCGTCGACGCATCTAAGGAAAATCTTGCCGATGTGATGAAGTCCATTGGCATGACCGAGGGGTTTGACGTCGGTCTGGAAATGTCGGGCGCGGCTCCCGCCTTCCGCGACATGATCGACAAGATGAACAATGGCGGCAAGATCGCCATTCTCGGCATTGCGCCGGCAGGCTTCGAGATCGACTGGAACAAGGTCATCTTCAAGATGCTGAACCTCAAGGGCATTTACGGCCGCGAGATGTTCGAGACCTGGTACAAGATGATTGCCTTCGTGCAAGGCGGTCTCGATGTATCGCCCGTCATCACGCATCGTATCGGCATCGATGCTTTCCGCGATGGTTTCGAAGCAATGCGCTCGGGCAATTCCGGCAAGGTCGTCATGGACTGGAATTGATGCCATTCGGACACACTTCCGGCCTCGGTAATACCTGCCGATGCTGGAAATGTGAGGCTTTGCTCAGAATGCTCTTGTCATCGCGTGGGGACTTCCTAAATACGGGAGACATTAAATCGCTGCGTGCGGAGCCTGTGGATAAGGCTTTTTCGCGCATTTAACGGGCTTTTTTGCTGGAAAAGCTTGACGAGAACTAAAATTCTGGGAATCACCGTTTGACTTCGGAAAGAACGGTAAAACTGGATCAAGCGGATCACCTGATATCATGGCCGGAAATCCAAACGCAATCCAGCTTTGCACTCCGGTGGCGGTGATCGTGGTTAATTGGGCATTAAAGGTCATTCCGTTAGGTGTTCGTCGGTGAGTCGCGGCTGGTGCAGGGCGCGCCAGTCAGTGTGATTGTTTCACCGCGTGTAAGTTTGCAGCGTCAGGGAAAGCGACGATATAAAGATGGCAACAAAGGTCAAAGAGAACGAAGAAGCTGAAGTCGAGCGCGACGGCACCTCCGACGGCCCACTTCTCGATCTTTCCGACGACGCGGTCAAGAAGATGATCAAGGCCGCGAAGAAGCGCGGCTATGTGACGATGGACGAGCTCAACGCCGTTCTTCCGTCCGAGGAAGTGACGTCCGAACAGATCGAAGATACGATGGCCATGCTTTCGGACATGGGCATCAACGTCATTGAGGACGAAGACGTCGAAGAGGCTGGCGCTGCGGCCAGCGACGACGACGATGCCGGCGGCGATGACGACAGTGAAGGCGGCGAATTGGCCCCCTCCACCGGTTCCGCGCTCGCGACCGCAAAGAAGAAAGAACCGACCGACCGCACGGACGACCCGGTACGCATGTATCTGCGCGAAATGGGCTCCGTCGAGCTTCTGTCGCGCGAAGGCGAAATCGCGATTGCCAAGCGCATCGAAGCCGGTCGCGAAACCATGATCGGCGGCCTCTGTGAGAGCCCGCTGACGTTCCAGGCGCTGATTATTTGGCGCGACGAACTCAACGAAGGCACGACGCTGCTGCGCGAGATCATCGATCTCGAAACCACCTATTCCGGTCCCGAGGCCAAGGCTGCCCCGCAGTTCCAGAGCCCGGAGAAGATCGAGGCTGACCGCAAGGCGGCCGAAGAGAAGGAAAAGGCACGTCGCGGCCGTGCTCCTTCCGGCGACGACGACATCACCAATGTTGGCGGTGAAGGTCTACCGATCGAGGAGGAGGAAGAGGACGAGGACGAGTCCAACCTCTCCCTCGCTGCGATGGAAGCCGAGCTTCGTCCACAGGTCATGACGACGCTCGACATCATCGCCGAAACATACAAGAAGCTGCGCAAGCTGCAGGACCAGCAGGTCGAGCAGCGCCTGTCGGCCTCCGGCACGCTGTCCTCCGCCCAGGAACGCCGCTACAAGGAACTCAAGGATGAGCTGGTCAAGTCGGTCAAGTCTCTGTCGCTGAACCAGAACCGCATCGACGCGCTCGTTGAGCAGCTCTACGACATCAACAAGCGTCTCGTTCAGAACGAAGGCCGCCTGCTGCGTCTTGCCGAATCCTACGGTGTCAAGCGCGACAGCTTCCTGGAGCAGTATCAGGGCGCCGAACTCGACCCGAACTGGATGAAGTCGATCGGCAATCTGGCTGCCCGCGGTTGGAAGGAATTCGCCAAGAGCGAAAACACGACGATCCGCGATATCCGTCAGGAAATTCAGAACCTTGCGACCGAAACCGGTATCTCGATCTCGGAATTCCGCCGCATCGTTCACATGGTTCAGAAGGGCGAGCGCGAAGCCCGCATCGCCAAGAAGGAAATGGTCGAAGCCAACCTGCGCCTCGTCATCTCCATCGCCAAGAAGTACACGAACCGCGGCCTGCAGTTCCTCGACCTCATTCAGGAAGGCAATATCGGCCTGATGAAGGCAGTCGATAAGTTCGAATATCGTCGTGGTTACAAGTTCTCGACTTACGCCACCTGGTGGATTCGCCAGGCGATCACCCGTTCGATCGCCGACCAGGCGCGCACCATCCGTATTCCGGTGCACATGATCGAAACGATCAACAAGATCGTCCGCACGTCGCGCCAGATGCTGCACGAAATCGGCCGTGAGCCGACGCCGGAAGAACTGGCCGAAAAGCTCGCCATGCCGCTCGAAAAGGTGCGCAAGGTTCTGAAGATCGCCAAGGAGCCGATCTCGCTCGAAACCCCGGTGGGTGACGAAGAAGATTCGCATCTCGGCGATTTCATCGAGGACAAGAACGCGCTTCTGCCGATTGACGCCGCCATCCAGGCGAACCTGCGCGAAACGACGACCCGCGTTCTGGCATCGCTGACCCCACGCGAAGAGCGCGTACTGCGCATGCGCTTTGGCATCGGCATGAACACCGACCACACGCTCGAAGAAGTCGGCCAGCAGTTCTCGGTCACGCGCGAACGTATCCGTCAGATCGAGGCGAAGGCGCTGCGTAAGCTCAAGCATCCCAGCCGCAGCCGCAAGCTCCGGAGCTTCCTCGACAGTTGAGGTCTGGCGCAAGCCGACATCGGTAGTTTACAAAGCCAGGCCCGGTTCGCGAAAGCGAGCCGGGCTTTTCATTGGCGATATCGGACTCAAAGAGGGTGATCATGGCGAGCAAGCCGCAATTCATGGAAACAGACATCCCAATGCGGCTACGCGATGCATTGGCTGGATATGAATGGCGGCAGGATGCGCTCGGGCGTTCTTCGGCCCATGTGTTCCGGCTTGAAGCTGATGGACGCGTGCCTGTTTATCTCAAGACTGAGGTGACCGACACCTTGGGTGAATTGGCCGGCGAGGTTGTCAGGCTGCGATGGCTGGCCTCGCAGGGCCTTGCGTGCCCTGATATCATTGCCCATGAGAAGGACGGCGAACGCGAATGGCTTTTGATGAGTGCTCTTCCCGACAGCGATTTCGTCAGCGCCGAGTGGTTACAGCCGCTTGAGCGGGTGCGGCTTTTTGCGGGTGCCTTGCGGCGATTGCACGCCATCGATATTGCAGCCTGCCCCTTCGATCATCGGCTGGAGAATAGAATTGCTGCGGCAAGGGCACACTTGCTTGCCGGCCGCGTCGATGAGGACGACTTTGATGAGGCCCGGCTCGGAAGGTCGGCGGCGGATCTTTTCCGCGAACTTCAGGCCACGAGACCGACGACGGAGGATCTTGTCGTCACCCATGGCGATGCCTGCCTTCCGAATTTCGTAGTCGATGGCGATAGATTCAGCGGTTATATCGATTGCGGCCGCCTCGGCGTGGCTGATCGCCATCAGGATATCGCGCTGGCCTGCGGTAGCGTCGAGCACAATTTCGGACAGGAATTGGTTGGCGAGTTTTTGAAAGCCTATGGCGATTTTGAACCGCAGGCCGAAAAGATGGCCTATTATCGGCTACTGGATGAGTTCTTCTAGCGGGAGATGCGGCTATCCCGCGCTGCGCGATCACGCAGGTTTGTTTTTGCGCCATTGCAGATCGCGCAGATGCCTGACAAGTTCGATTTCGGCCGATACCTCTTTCCCGGCGTGTGGTCGGGTACCATATGTCAGCGACCGAAAAGTCTTCTGATCTGTTTGCCAGCAAGGATCGAATGAATCGATGCGCAATTTCCTCTTGATTGCTTTCTCTGCGCGAGTCCTCGGCTGAACGATGGAAAAGGGCGCGGAAAAACGGGATAGGGAGATAAGGCCGGGCTTTGTCCTGTCGATCCTTCTGCACGTCCTGTTTGTCGCGCTCTTTTTGCTGCCGCTATTTCCCGCGCCGCCAGAGGCGAAGCCCGAGCAGAGCGTCAATGTCGAGCTGGTGCCGCAGCAGGAGGAAAAACAGGAACTGGCGACGAAGGCGAATGAGAAGCCCGACCAGCCTCCCAAACCGACGCCAAGACCTGACGAGAAGCCGGCAGAACAGACGGCGGACGCTCAACAGGAGCCGCAGCAGCCGGAGGGAAAGAAGGCGGATGAACAGCCGCCAAAGCAATCCAACCCTGAGGGCAAGAAGCAGGCAGAGAAGCCCGCATCCAGGCCTGACGAGGCCAAGGCTGATAAGCCGGTAGAGCAGGCGAAGTCTGAGCCCAAACCTGATGATCCCGGCGCTGAGAAGCCTGTTGAGAAAGCGGAACAGCAGCCTTCTGCGACCGAAACGTCGCTTCCGGACATGAAGGGCGATCAGAAGGACGCAAATACCACGCAGCAGGCAGACGCGTCGGAACAGTCGAAGGACGATAACCCCCCAACGCCTCCGAACGATGCTGCGGCTGAACAACAAGCGGATGCTCAGGCGGCTGCGCAAGCCGAGGCTCAGGCACAGGCGGCGCGGCAGGAAGCGCAGGAAGCGCAGCAGCCAGCTGACGCTAAGGATCCGCAGACAAATGCGGCCCAACCGCCGGCAAGCGACTCGTCCGCGAAAGCCTCGTCGACCGCACCAGACGTCCTGGCGACCAACGAACCTTCGGATTCGCAAGTGCAGCCACCGCAGACCCCAGCGGCAGATCAGAATGATCCGCAAGCACAAGCTCCCGCCCCAGCACCATCATCCGATCCGCAGCAGCAGTCTCCTGCCGAGCAGGCCACGGACGAAGCGAAAGACCCGCCGCAGATTGTTGTTCCGGCGGTGAAGCCATCTCCTTCACAGCAGAGTGCTCAAAGCCAGTCTGCTTCGGGAGGCCAAAGTAACCCGGCTGAAGGCGGCACTGCATTGGTTACCGAGCCGCAAGCTCCCAAATCGGTTGCGCCGAAGCGAGCTATTCAGGCCAAGAAGCTTTATTCAAGTGCCGAGATAGCGCGTCTGTCCAAAAGCGAATACGACGCTTGGAAGAAGCTGCCACGGCGCCAACGCGTGGCCTATCTCTGCAATTCGGAGGAAAAACTTCAATACCGCCACGATTTGCAGGCTATTGGCTATGTGAATTCCGCGCTATCGCAGGCGATGGTTTCCGATGCTGCTCTGTTTGGAGACGGCGTCGCCGTGCAGACTCCCAATGGCTGGCAGAGAGTAGCATTCACCTGCGAAGTCGATAGTGATGCATTGAAGGTTACCGCTTTTTCCTACACCGTCAGGGGGCGCGTTTCTCCTAGCCAACTCGACAAGCTGGGCTTTCTTGGAAATTGATTTGGCTGGGTCGCCTCAAGCGTCTGGCTGAAACAATAGTTTATTCCCAACCCGATCGAAATTCAGTCCATTTCATCATACAATTGCCTGCATCTCACTGATTCAGTGTTCTTCCATCGCCCTTTTCTCAAGATTCCAATGTCCTCGATTACAGCCGATTCCAGTTCTGCGGCAGCGGGCCGCTCCGCCCTGCGTGGTGTCCTCGTGGCATTCGCGTCCTATGCAGTCTTCGCCTTCAGCGATGCGTCGATCAAGATCCTTCACGGGACGATCCCTTCCTATCAGGTCGCGTTCATCGGTGCGCTGTTCGGCTTTGCCGCCATACCTTTCCTGAAGAAGCGGGAAGACGAGTGGCTCGATATGGTGCGGACGTCAAACCGTCCCTTGTGGCTGCTGCGCTTCGTCTGCGGCGCGGCGGGCGCCATCTGCTCCGTCGTTGCCTTCACCAAACTGCCAATGGCGGAAGCCTTTGCGCTGCTGTTTCTGCTGCCGTCCTTTGTCACCATTCTCTCTGTGATTTTTCTCAAGGAGGATGTGCGCTGGCAGCGCTGGACGGCGGTCATTCTCGGTTTCGTCGGCGTGTTGATCGTCCTGCGTCCGGGTTTTCGCGAGCTCTCGGTCGGGCACCTTTGCGCGGCAATCGGTGGCCTTGCGGCGGCCATCTCCATCGTCATCAACCGCGCGCTCGGTTCAAAGGAGAAGCGCATCTCGCTCTATGGGGCAGGCCTTTTCGGAACGCTTATCGTCAGCGGCCTCCTCATGCTCTCCGAAGTCACCATGCCCACGCCGACGCAATGGATATTCCTCGCGAGCTACGGCCTGCTTGGCGCGTGCGGCAGTGTCCTGCTCTTGACGGCTGCGCAGATGGCGCCTGCCAATCTGGTTGCGCCGCCGCAATATAGTCAGATGCTCTGGGCGATCGCCTTTGGCTACCTGTTGTTCAACGACAGCATCGATATGCCGATGGCCGTCGGCATCGTCCTCATCATCTTTTCCGGCCTGCTGACATTGGCGCGGGAGCGCAAGCGCGGCACGCCGCTGCCGACGGCGGTTGCCGGCAATACGCAGGCCGCATTGGTGACGGCGGAGGAAGACAAGGCTGCAGGCGGCGTTTAAGTCTTGTGTCCCGATTGCGGGTACGCGACATTGTCGCTCATATGGGACGCCTTAGCTGATAGAGCGAATAGGCGGGATGAGAGGCACCAGCGATGAAGTCCGGTCAATTCAGGATATACCGCTCTCGCCTTGCCGGCATCGAGGCAGTCCGAGCCGAAACCGGCCATAGCTTCCCTAAGCACACGCATGACCAATTCGGCATCGGTGTCATCGAGGCCGGTGCGCAGAGGTCGCTTAGCGGGCGAGGGGTGGTGCAGGCAGAGGCCGGCGACGTCATCAGCGTCAACCCGAACGAGGTGCATGACGGCATGCCCATCGGCCAAAGCCGCGCGTGGTCCATGCTCTATTTCGATCCCCGGCTGATCGGCGATCTGTTGCGCGATGTCGGCGAGGGTAGGTTCGGTGTGGTGGAATTCCCGTCGCCTGTCATCCGCGACGGGGAGATGGCTGGGCATTTCAGAAGCCTGTTTTCGCTTCTGGTCAAGGATGCGGCTGAAAATGTTCTCCTGCGGGATGGCCTGCTGCTGTCGCTCATCGCCGCTGTGATGCGTGAGGGATCCGGTGCCTTGCGTGAAGATGCCATTTCCACTGATATCAAAAAGGCGCGCGAGCTGATCGATGACGATCCAGCCGCTCCCCTGACCCTTGCCGAGCTTGCGGAGTTGTGCGGTCTAAGCCAATTTCGTTTCCTGCGGGCCTTCACCAAGGCGACGGGGCTGACGCCGCATGCTTACCTCATGCAGCGCCGGATTCATAAAGCGCGCCGACTGATTGCGGTGGGCATGTCCTTAGCCGAAGCGACCTTTGCCAGCGGTTTTTCCGATCAGAGCCATATGACGCGCCTCTTCGTCCGCAATTTCGGCGTCTCGCCCGGCGCCTATGCGGCGGCGATCGGCTGAAGCTTCTGCAATTTTATTCAAGACCGGAGGACAGCGGCGAGGTTTCCTGCTGCGCCAAGCAGATGCCTATCAGGAGGTGCCATGTTTTTCCGCCATTCGAACGAGATTTGGAGTGAGTTTCCCGAGCTGGTTCCCGGCGTGTTGTTTGCCGAAGGGATCACCTCGACTGTCGATGTCGAAGATCGGATTGCCAAATATCATGCGATTGCTGCAGACCGGCTAAAGCAAGGTCCAGAGGGCGAGATGGCTGAAATCCAGGCCTGGCGTCGTGCCTTCTCGAAAATGGGTTTGAAGCCGACACAATATCGTTGCGCATCCGAAGCGCTGCTGCGCCGATTTCGCCAGGAAGGGTCGTTGCCGCGGCTGCACCCGCTCGTCGATCTTTGCAATGCCATCTCGATCGCTTTCGCAATTCCCGTCGCCGTGTTCAATCTTGCGAAAATCTCTGGCGATCTCGAAGTGCGGCATGCGAGCGGCAGCGAAACCTATTTGACCTTTTCCGGCGAAATAGAGCATCCGGCAGTCAGAGAAGTGATCTTTGCCGATGGAGCAGGACGGGCGCATGCCCGGCGCTGGACCAATCGCCAGAGTGGTTTGTCCGCCGTGCGCAATGATACACATGCGGTGTTGATTGTCGCGGAGGCGCTGCACGAATCGGCAGGCAGCGATGTTCCGAAGCTGATCGATGCGATTGCGTCGGAGTTGACCGCCATCTGGTCGATCGAGGCCACGCAGGGCCTCCTCAGCCTGTCATCACCGCGATTTGATCTGTCGGCCGCAATGAATTTGCAACTGCAGCAAAAACGAGATTGACAGAAGGCGCGTTCAGGCAGAGCAGGGACTGTAGAATTTCCGACTGTCGAGAAGCATGTCTGCAAGCGTCCGTGGCGGCAGACTAAGAAGGCTCATGGATACCCTGCAGACTCAAGACCGGCCAAGCGTGCTCGGTCACCCCGGCTATCGTTCATTCGCTGCGTCGCGTGTCTTTTCCTCGATAGGCTTTCAGTCTGTCACGGTCGCCATGGGCTGGATGATCTACGATCAGACCCATAGCGCTTTTTTCCTCGGCCTCGTCGGCTTCTGCCAGTTTCTGCCGATGGTCATCCTGACCTTCGTCGTCGGGCATGTCGCCGATCGGTTCGACCGCCGCCGCATCGGCCTTGCCTGCCAGATCATCGAGGCGCTGACCGCAATGGTTCTTGCCATAGCTGTCTGGTTTCATTGGATAGGACCTGCCGGTATTCTAGCCGCCGTTGCCATCATGGGTGCGGCGACGGCCTTCGAACGTCCGACCATGGCGGCGCTTTTGCCCAATATTGTGCCGTCGTCGCTGCTGCAGGTTGCCATCGCGACCTCCACCTCGATGATGCAGACCGCCTTTATCATCGGGCCGTCGCTCGGCGGTCTGCTTTATGGCGTCAGCCCCGTTGCGCCGTTTGCCGTTTCGGCTGCGCTGTATGTCATCGCCAGCATCAACGTTATCTCGATCCGGGTCGAACGCGAGCAGCCGTCGTCGCGCGAGCCGGTGACGCTGAGCTCCGTCTTTGCCGGCGTCTCCTTCATCAAGAGCCGGCCGGTCATGCTGGGGACGATCTCGCTCGATCTCTTCGCGGTGCTGCTTGGGGGCGCGACGGCGCTGCTGCCGATGTTTGCGCGGGATATTCTGCATGCCGGGCCATGGGGACTTGGCCTGCTGCGCGCCGCGCCGGCCATCGGTGCGCTCATTATGTCGATCTGGCTGGCACGCCGGCCGCTGCAGAGCGATGTCGGCAAGAAGATGCTGTTTGCCGTGCTCGTCTTTGGGGTCGCCACCATCGTCTTTTCGCTGTCGAGCAATATCATCCTTTCGGTCGCAGCGCTCTTCGTCGTCGGCGCTTCGGATACGGTCAGCGTCGTCGTGCGCAGCTCGCTCGTGCAGCTCCTGACGCCGGATGCCATGCGCGGCCGCGTCAATGCCGTGAATTCGCTTTTTATCGGCACCTCCAATCAGCTCGGTGAATTCGAGTCCGGCATGCTTGCCACTGCGCTTGGGCCTGTCCTCACCGGCATCGTCGGTGGCGTCGGGACCATTGTGGTGGTTGTGCTCTGGATGCGCCTCTTTCCGGACCTGACCAGAGTGAAGACGCTCAAAGGCTAGCGACGTCCATCATTGGATTGCTTTTCCGCAAGGTCGCTTAGCCCGATATCCCGCAATAGATGTTGGTTTGCCTGAGGTAGCATATCTCGCTTCCGGGCATTTTCCTTATACGATCGCCATTCCATGCCCCCTCGTCGGGTCAGGAGTTGGACGGCGCATACTCTCCAGCTTATAATATGAAGAATGTTCATATATCTACGACCTCGAAGTGCCTAGCCAATAGATAGATGCGCTTAGAATATAGTGATGTATAATGAATCCTCAGGCTGTAAAGCATGAGGAATTTTCATGGGAAAGAGGCCGCTGCCACCGCTGTCGGTACTCCAGACATTCTGTGCCATTGCCGAGACCGGCGGCTTCGGCCGAGCCGCGGAGCGTATAGGGCAGACACAGACCGCCGTCAGCCATCAGCTTGCACAGCTGGAAGGATGGATCGGCGGGCGCCTGTTCGACCGAGGCCGAAATGGGGCGCGGCTGACGCCGTTGGGTGCGCGCCTGCACGCCGCAATTTCAAGCGTGATCGTCGAGCTGGAAACCGCCTTGTACCAGGCGCGCGCAAGTATTTCGGTTCGCAGCGTCGCGATATCCGTCTCGCCGGAGTTTTCCAGCCAGTGGCTGGCGGCGCGGCTGCCGGATTTCTGCCAGCGCTATCCGGACATCGAGGTGAAGCTGGCCGTCGGCTACCAGCGCCCGGATTTTCAGCCTGATGGCACCGATCTTGCCGTCTGGCTCGGCCGTGCCGATGCCGGTCTTACGCATGAAGAACTGTTGACTGACGAGGAGTTCGTCGTCAGTTCGCCGGAACTGTCCAAACGACTGCCGCCGCGCTGGGCTATAAGGGCCGCTCCGCTTTTGCGTTACTCCGGCATGCGGCACACAATTCTGGATTGGCAGCGTTGGCACGAGCAAATTACCAGCGGGTTGGATGATGAGGCAAAACCGCATTTCGACATCGCTCGGGCGGTCGAGGAGGCTCTCCTGTTCGATTCTTTCGCCGAAATGCTGGAGGCCTGCCGGCGGGGCCGCGGCTTCGCCCTGGTGCGAAGCTCGCTGGTGGCACGCGACCTCGCCGAAAAAAAGCTAGTCAGATGCTTCGTCGAGGTGCAGCCGGCTGCTGTCAGCTATAGTCTGGTCTATCCGCCGAATGCCCTGGTGAATCCGGCTGCGGCCCTGTTTCGCAACTGGCTGCTCTCGCAAGCTCATTCGCCGGGCTAGCGGGTGATGGTCTGTTAATCGCGCAGCCGAATGAGGCCGGCCTCAGTGGGAACAAAACCGAGCCCTCGATAAAAGCCGGTGAGATGCGGTTCGAAATCGACATGCAGCCATTCCGCGCCACGTTCGCCGGCCAGGGTTTTCGCCCGCTCGACCAGAGCGCTTGCGATACCTCTTCGCCGAAATTCCGGATCGACGCAGGTGTCGAGAATGAAGGCATGAATGCCGCCATCCCACGCGACATTGACGAAGCCCACCAGTCTTGCAGCCGCGAATGCGCCTACATGCGCGAGGTTTCTGGCGAGAATGGGCTGGAAATCCCGAGGGGAGGAGCTGCCCCATGCGGTTGCCCATAGGGCATTGAGCACCTCATTTTTGAGCTTGGGATCATTCTGGTATTCTATCGTCATAGGCGTCCCTCCGCGGGATCGTTCAGCGAATTCGCGGCCGTTTCCGACCAACCGGCAGGCGTGCGAAAAATATCTGCCGCCAATGTCGGATCTGATTGCCGTCAACCGTCTTTCAAAGGTGAACATAGAACAGAGGAGGCAGAAATGTCCTATGTCGATGGCTTCATCCTTGCCGTGCCGAAAGACAAGATTGAAGCATACAAGGCGCAGGCGGGCAGGGCCGGCGATGTCTGGCGGGAGCATGGCGCGCTCAGCTATGTCGAGGCCATAGGCGACGACGTACCGTATGGCGAACTTACTTCTTTCCCGCGTGCCGTGCAGGCGAAGGAAGACGAGGTCGTTGTGTTCTCATGGATCACCTACGAATCGCGAGAGAGCCGCGACACAGTATTGGCGAAGGTCATGGCCGACCCGCGTTTGAAGGATGACATGCAAAACATGCCCTTTGACGGCAAACGCCTGATCTATGATGGTTTCAACATCATCATCTCGCTATAGGCTCAACGCGGTGGCCGGGCTTGACATTCCGGCCACTCGCCCGACCTGATGCGGATCGCTATCGCCATGCCCGGAGGATGCCATGCCGCAAACAGTGATCACGCTTTCGACTCATGGCCAGGGGCTCTATGAATTTACCGATCAGGTGGCGGAATTCGTCCGCACCGCTGCAGGCGGCGGTGAGGGGCTTCTGACCGTCTTCGTCCGCCACACCTCCTGTTCCCTCCTGATCCAGGAAAATGCCGATCCCGATGTGAAGACCGATCTCAAGGCCTTCTTCAGCCGGCTCGTGCCGCCATCCTCGGATCCTTCGATGCGCTGGATCGTGCACACGATGGAGGGGCCGGACGATATGCCGGCGCATATCAAAGCCGCACTGATGCAGGTCTCGATCGGCATTCCGGTGACGCACGGTCGGCTGGCGCTCGGCACCTGGCAGGGCATCTACCTTTTCGAGCATCGCGACCGGCCGCATCGGCGCGAAATCGTGCTGCATTTTTCCGCCTGAGCCGCGCTCCTTATTGCGTCAATAGATTGTTAACCGTCGTGAATACAATCTGAACGGCCAATTCGTGTTCGGTTCAGCTTGGCTGACCTAACGTGGCCCCAATCCCGAGGCATTGCCGATGGCGAGGCCAATAATGGGATTGCAACGATCCGCAGCAAGGATTTGAAGGAGAAACACCATGACCAATCTTTTCGCCAAGGCAGGTATTGCAGCTCTCATCGCGCTCGGCGCCATGTCCGCAACGGTCGTCACGGCCTCCGCCAACGACTTCCATCCCGGTATTCAGCAGGCTCGCTATGACCACCCGCGCGGTCGCATGTGCTCGCCGCGCCTCGCCGTCGAGAAAGCACGGGACATGGGTCTGCGCCGCGCCCGCATCGACAATGTCACGCCGCGCCGCGTCGTTGTTGAAGGTTTCGGCCGCCGTGGTCCGGATCGGGTTGTCTTCGCCAACGCACCGGGTTGCCCGCTGATCCGTCGCTAATCGCAGCGCTCTCAAGTTTTCCACATCTATTCGATGGATTCGAAGTCGCCTCCGAAGGGGAGGCGGCTTTATTTTTTATGTTGTGCTATTATCGGCCATCTGGTTTCCCTTTAGCGTTCAATGTAGCTGAATAATGGATGAATGGCTGATTCTGAGCTCATTCAGCATAGCGCCGTTACCTCTTGGGCACTCGCTCAGCAAATATTGCAGGCGTGAGAAAGAAGCCCTCTGCTTCATGGAGAATATAATGAAACAAATGCTGGCAAAATTGGGAGTCGCCGCCTGCGTCGCAGTGACCGCCCTGTCGGGCACGGCGGATTTTGCCTCCGCACAGGGTGTGGATATCTATGTCAATCCGGGCCGTCATCGCCCGCCACCGCCGGATTATGACCGTCCGCCGCCGCCGCGTTTTGACCGCCGTGGCTGCGATCCTCGCCAGGCCGTGGACGTTGCCCGCAGCTATGGCCTGCGTCGCGCCCGTGTCGTGGATGTGACGCCGCGTCGCGTCGTCGTCGACGGTTTCGGCCGCCGCGGTCCGGATACGATGATGTTTGCCAATGTTCGCGGCTGCCCGCTCCTGGGCCGCTGACAAGCAAAACGGGCGCACGAGGCGCCCGTTTTCACTCTCTAACCTTTTCGCCTTTTTGGCGGGGGCCGCGGAACCGCCCTTTGCTCGCTCCGATCGGATCTGAGCGAAGGGCGGTTTTGTTTTGATTACTGCTGGATCGCGTAGGTGATGCTCACCGATGCGTTGTATTCGTTTTCTCCGGTGGCGACGGGAACTGCCTTGTCCATCGGAGCCGCCGCGGCCATGCTGCGCATATAGGGCTGCGGCGGGGCTGCAATGTCGCCTTCGTGGATCGCGATAACGCGGCCGAGCTTGACACCGGCGGCATCCGTCAAGGTCTTTGCTTTGGCGGCAGCGTCGGCGACTGCCTTCTTGCGGGCCTCTTCGATCGTGGCGTCGGGCTTGTCGTTGGTGAACTGGATATCGCCGCCCTGATTGATGCCGAGCTTGACCGCCTGGTCGAGCAGCCCGCCGAGCTTGGAGAGATCGCGCACGCGAACGGTCAAGCCGTTCGTCACCTGATAGCCGTTCAGAACCGGCGGCTGGTTGTGGCCGTCCTTGTCGTTCGGATAGGTATATTGCGGCTGAATGGAAAAGCCGGAGGTCTGCAGATCACGCTCTGCAATGCCGCTTTCCTTCAGCGTTGCCAGCACGGCGCCCATGGCCTTGTTGTTCTGATCGAGTGCATCCTGGGCCGCCTTGGCCTGCTGAACGACTGCGAGCGTTACGACAGCCATATCCGGCGCGACGGAAGCATGTCCCTCACCGGTGACGGTGATGACAGCCTCGCGCGGCTTGGCATCTTCGGCAAAGGCTGCAGCCGCAGGCACGAAGAAAGTGGCGCTGACAAGAGCGGCAAGAGCAAAATCTCTGGTTTTCGTCAGAAGCATGATTCGTTCCTTGGTTGATGATCCCTCGAGATCCGCTTTTGCGGATTGATTGTGAAGGTATTACGGCAGTCCCTTGTCGGAAAACAGAAATTGGGTTAGAGCCAAGTCGTCTTCGGGGAACCATTGCTCCGGAGTCGCGAGCGCGGAGTCTCAATCTTGCGCTGGGCCTGTAGCTCAATGGTTAGAGCCGGCGGCTCATAACCGCTTGGTTGGGGGTTCGAGTCCCTCCGGGCCCACCATTTGTTCCAGCTTGCAAAACTACGATGATCTCTCCGATGCGACTGTCCAAGCGATGCAAGATCGCTTCAACAACCTGTCAACACTATTCCGGCTAGTCCCTGGTCGCGTTAGGTCTTCCCCGCTTCCGTGCCTGCGGCGGTTGCCAATAGACTGCCGAATCCGGAGCCGCATCTCTTCTGAAGGCTCGGTTCTCCTACGCTACGTCGAAGCCCGCGTGGAACACAACCGTCCCTTTTGGGGTTGGTCCCTTGAACATGATCCGCTGAAAATACTCGACCGGTACGTCAGCGTAATGAAGGGTTCCGTCGCTCGTGAAGCCGAAACGGCTGTAGTAGCGGGGATTACCCAGAACCACGCAGCCATTGGCGCCGCGCTCTCTCAGCTGCGCCAGTCCGTTTTCAATCAGAGCCTTTCCGATGCCTTTGCCCTGTCGGTCGGGGCGGACGGATACCGGGCCAAGGCCGAACCACTCTTCGGCTCCGGATTCGATTGTCACGGGCGAGAAGGCCACGTGACCGACGATCTCATCGTTCTCCACGGCGACGAGGGAAAGGGTCAGCGCACCGGCCGTTCGCAGCGCATCGATGATTGCCGCCTCGGTGCCGGAACTATAGTTCTTTCCTTCAAAGGCAGCAGAGGTGATTGCATGAATAGTGTCGATATCTTTGGCTTCTTCTGCGCGAATGTGGGTCAACGATATTGCCATTCAAACCCCCGACTTTTTCAGACCTTCGCGATATGGATCCCTGTGTCGTTGCTCTTTGCTCGGGATGAGTGACGGCCATCTATCCACATCGAAATCGGGATTGGCCTCGCGCACGCGTTGTGCGAGCGTGCGCGCCTCGTCCTGATGTCTCAGCATCGCCAAGCTTGCCGCGGCGAGCCTGTCTGCGAGGCTGGGATCGATCATTCGGCTGATATAGTCGAGCGCACCGACGAGATATTGATGGTCGGCGACGGGGTTGTCCTCAAAATAGGCACGCGCCGTCTCGTGCCGCTCGACTTCCGCGGCGGCGGCGAGCACGATCTGCCTTGAGATTTCGCGCTTATTGCGCGCAAGATCAAGCGTGCCGAAATTGAAGCGCTCTGCCCACAGGATCTCGCTACCCGGCAGGGAGACGAGTTGTGTGAGGAGCGAAAGGTCGTCATCCGGCCCGCTCAATCGGGTTTCCAGGACATAGTTGATGTCATATCGCTCGAAAAGCGCGCCTTTATCCTCGGCTTGGCGGCCGATCTGGATAGCGGAGTAGGGGGCAACCACTCGCAGGCTGTGCAAGGCGCAAAAGCCGAGAGTGATGTCTTCTATGAGCGAGGAGGCGATCATGGTCGCGATACCATCGGAGCCGTCGTTGTCTGGCGGCAGCAAGGCGAGGCGAGGGATGGGCAAGACAGGCTGCGTGGCAGTATCCTGTTCGGATATGGCCGGCGAATGCGCCGGAGCAACTGGTGTCGGAGAGCGGGGCGATGCCGCCAGGGTTGCCAGCCAAGGCGAGACAAGATCCTTGCTACGCGCGAATATGCGCTTTAGCTGGTCGACGCCGCCTTCGGCGTCAAACGCCTTCAGCAATATACGGCGTGTGGTCTCGTCTTGCGGTTCGGCTTCAAAAAGAAGGAGGGCGGCCTCCTTGATAAGCGCGATATCGCCGGACGACGCGATTGAAGTCGTCACCGCAGCATCCAGCGCTTCCTTTAACATGGCGAGGTGTCGCCTTCTTTCGCTCTCTCGCCAATCGATGAACGCTCGGGTTTGGCAGTTGGCTCTTTCCAGGAATTTTAACTGCGAGCGCTCCATCAAGGTGCGGAGATGCTCGGCTGGATTCCCAGTGGTGCTTACCCGCGTCAAGACAATATCGCTCGTGAACGAGCCATTTGCGATGTGAATGTCGGTATCATCAAAGGTCAGAAGTTCGACGTTCAAGTCCCATTGCCGGCTCTTGATACGGGAAACGAGCTTGCGAAGGTTTGTCAGCGAATTCGCCAAGTCACCTTCACCCCAAAGAAATCGCGCCATGTTTGTTCTGCTGACGGACTTGCTGTCACTCGCGAGCAAATAGGCAATAATCAGAAGCGCCTTCTTCGGAAACGCTATTTGGTGTTCGTCGCTATCCAGAAGAGCGATTTCACCAAAAGTTCTGAGTAAAAATTTCATCGCGCCTTCTATATTGTCTCAGATATATAATGGCCGTCGTCCTTCGGCGACCCGACCGGATAAACGCCGAAACGACAGTGGAGTCGCTTATATATTTCTGATGCAAGGCATGAATATTTGCAAATTAACTATTCTATTGCCTCTATTTTGAAAGTTATTGTTGCACAAAAGCTTGGTTTTCGGCTCCATTTCCGTGGAGCGCCGTAAGGCCGTTTCACATCGGGCCCGCGGAGAGACGCTTCAGCTCGGTTGAGCGATATCTTCCTCGGTGAGGGCTGGGCGATCGGAGAATGGATCGCTGCTGCAAGGCTCGGAGATTTGCGGATTTTCACGTGCTCGCTCGCGGCAGGACCGTTGAATACAGGCTTGCATTGTTGCCGCCGTGCTGTCCGTCATCGAGATCGTGCGCCATATACTTTGGTATAATGGCGGTGCACCATCGCCTGATTGACCGCTCTCGGTGGCTGTGACAATACGGCCATGTCTTCGCAACGCAATGCGAAGGCTAACGAAACCAACAGATCAAGAAACCAATGGACAGCTACCCTAGTCGCTGTCCGGTTGCGGCGTCATGCTGCACCCGGACGGTCATCGCAACAACCTGGACCGCTGCCGGCATTCGCCGGGCGAGCGTCGGTCGGGCCTAGCCTGTCCGGCTCGCCCTTCGGATCTGCCGTCAGGTGGGCCGAAGAGGTGAGCCATGAACAACATCGTTCTTTTCCGCGAACGCAGGTTCGCAGCCAAGTTTTCCGCCCCGAACACTTTCGCGATGTCGGCCGGCAGCCGTCCGGCTGAGCGCTCCGTGCCGCCGCAGCGTCCGCGCCTGATTGCCATCTGGCACATCAATTCCCTTACGGGAAAGCTCGAGTGCTTCTGGACGACAGAAGGCGAGCCGGTCCTCGACGAGGATGGCAGCCGTCACGCGGCCTACGTCTCCTTTCTTAAACAAGCGCACCGGTGGCGTCGCGAATGCGGCGCCATACCGACCGCGCCCTGGCCGATGACATCCTGTTTCAAAGGGTTATGACATGGTTTTTCTTGCAAACGACCGACGCGAGCGTAGCGCCGTTGCTGCGTTGGCCGGTTCGCGTATTCTGCCGAATGGCTATGATCTCGCCGCATTCGCCTTCATTGCCGCTGCCGCCTATCTCACACTTCACGGTGTAGCCGAGATGCGCGCACCGTTGGCGAGCCTGTCCACGGCACCGCTGTCGCTCGACCCGGCCTATCTGCCTGAATATGCGTTGCGGACGACCTTGCGGATGATGGCGGCAATCGTTGCCTCCCTCATCTTCACCTTCGTCGTCGCAACGCTAGCCGCAAAGAGCCGCCGCGCCGAGAAGATCATCATTCCGGCTCTCGACATTCTGCAATCCGTCCCAGTGCTCGGCTTTCTGACCTTCACCGTCACCTTCTTCATGGGACTTTTCCCCGGAAGCCAGCTTGGTGCGGAATGTGCTTCGATCTTTGCGATCTTTACCAGCCAGGCGTGGAACATGGCCTTCTCCTTTTATCAGTCGCTGCGGACGGTTCCGCGCGATCTCGATGAGGTCAGCCGCGGTTTCGGCCTGTCGAGCTGGCAGCGCTTCTGGCGGCTGGAGGCTCCCTTTGCTGCGCCTGGCCTCGTCTGGAACACGATGATGTCGATGTCCGGCGGCTGGTTCTTCGTGGTTGCTTCCGAAGCGATCACGGTCGGCGATACTACCGTGCAGCTTCCCGGGCTCGGCTCATGGCTGGCGGTTGCCATCGACAAGCAGGATTTCGCCGCCGTAAGCTGGGCTGTACTTGCCATGGCGGTCGTCATCCTTCTTTACGATCAGCTGCTTTTCCGCCCGATCGTCGCCTGGGCAGACAAGTTTCGCTTCGAGCAGACAGCCGGGCAGCAGAAGCCGCGCTCCTGGGTCTATTCGCTGATCCGCCGCACGCGTCTCCTGAAGTACGTGATCACACCTTTGGCCGCTGCATGGGGTAGGCTGATGCTCGTGCGGCTGCTGCCGACGTCGCGTACGGTTGCAAAAGAGCGAGGCGGGCAGCAAGCCGTCGGCTGGGCCATCGATATCGCCTGGTATGCGCTGATCGCCGTCGTCGGTGCCTGGAGTATCTGGGATGCGGTTTCCTATCTCAGCCAGACGCTCTCCTGGGGCGATGTCTGGATTGTTTTTGCCGGCGGGTTTGTAACGCTCGTTCGCGTTGTCGTTCTTATTGCGGTCGCCAGTGTCATCTGGGTTCCGATCGGAGTCTGGATCGGCCTGCGGCCCGCGGTTGCTGAGCGGGTTCAGCCTCTGGCACAGTTCCTGGCGGCGTTTCCGGCAAACGTGCTCTTTCCTGTGGCGGTCGTTGCGATCGTTGCGACGCGTGCTAGCCCGAACGTCTGGCTGTCGCCGCTGATGGTCCTCGGCACACAATGGTACATCCTGTTCAACGTGATCGCCGGCGCGAGTGCATTTCCTACCGATCTGCGGGAGGCATCCTCGGTCTATCGGCTGCGCTCATGGACATGGTGGCGGCGCGTGATGCTGCCGGGAATATTCCCTTACTACGTCACGGGAGCGCTGACGGCGTCCGGCGGTTCATGGAACGCCAGCATCGTCGCTGAACTAGCAAGCTGGGGCAACACGAAACTCGAAGCCTTCGGACTTGGATCATACATCGCGAAGGCGACAGAAGCAGGCGATTTTCCGCGGGTCATCCTCGGCATCGTTGTCATGTCGATCTTTGTGACACTCTTCAACAGAACGCTCTGGCGGCCGCTCTACGTTTTCGCCGAACGCCGCATGCGCCTCGATTAATTCAAGATCGGAGAACCGAATATGGAAAACGCTGTCATCTCCAGGAAGATCGATATTGTAAAGAATGCGCCGTTGGTTCTCGCCAAGCAGGTGTGCCAGGCCTACGACAAGGGAGCGTCCGGCTCGCTCGTCGTACTCGAAAATGTCGATCTTCAGCTCTATCCCAATGAAATCGTTGGATTGCTCGGCCGTTCCGGCTCCGGCAAGTCCACGCTGCTGCGTGCGATTGCCGGCCTGATCCGCCCGAGCAGAGGGGACATTACCTTCGAAGGCCGGCCGGTCGTCGGCCCCAACTCCGATGTTGCCGTGGTCTTCCAGAGCTTCGCGCTCTTTCCCTGGCTGACCGTGCTGCAAAACGTTGAGCTAGGTCTGGAAGCGCAAGGTGTTGCGTCGTCCGAGCGGCGCAAGCGAGCGCTCGCTGCCATCGATCTCATCGGCCTCGACGGTTTCGAAAGCGCCTATCCGAAGGAGCTGTCGGGCGGCATGCGCCAGCGTGTCGGTCTTGCGCGGGCACTCGTCGTCCGGCCAAAGGTTCTGCTGATGGACGAACCCTTTTCGGCGCTCGACGTGCTGACGGCGGAAACGCTTCGCACGGATCTGCTCGATCTGTGGTGCGAGGGTCGGATGCCGATCGAGTCGGTTCTGATGGTGACCCACAACATCGAAGAAGCGGTGCTGATGTGCGACCGCATCCTGATCTTCGGATCGAATCCCGGCCGTGTGATTGCGGAGATCCATGTCGATCTGCCGCAGCCGCGCAACCGTCTCGATCCTGCCTTCCGCATGCTGGTCGAAGACATTTATGCGCGGATGACGGTGAAGACCGGTGCACCGACGCGCGAGGGCCTTTTTCCCGGCACCGGCATTGCCATGGCTCTGCCGCGCGTGTCGACCAACCTTATGTCCGGTCTGATCGAAACGGTCGCCGCTGAGCCCTATCGAGGGCAGGCCGATCTGCCGCCGCTGGCCACCCATCTGCATCTCGGCATCGATGACCTCTTTCCGGTCGCGGAAACGCTTCAACTGCTGCGTTTTGCCGATCTGGAAGGGGGCGACATCAAGCTGACGGCGCCGGGCTTGCGCTTCTTCGATAGCGATGTCGACGAACGCAAGAAACTCTTCGAACAGCATCTGGCGACCTATGTGCCGCTGGCTGCACATATTCGCCGCGTGCTCGACGAGCGGCCGACCCACCGCGCGCCTGCCCGGCGCTTCCGCGATGAGCTGGAGGATTACATGTCCGAGGATTATGCCGACACCACCCTCAAGGCTGTTACGAACTGGGCCCGCTATGCGGAATATTTCGCCTATGACGAAAATGCCGATCTGTTCACGCTGGAAAACCCAAGTTGAAACCTTCAGCCGAAGCGAATGTGAAAGGGTTGCCGCCGGCTGAGGCGGTGGCCGGTCCCCTTATATTTCTGGATTTGATAGGCCGCCACGGCAGAGCTTAGCGCATGAGATCCGGCAGATCGCCGCTTTGGCGGTCTGAGGTCGCGCGGCCTGTCTGGCTGCGGGACGGATTGACGTGCGCAGAGACAACGAAGAACTCGGCCGTTTCCTGGAAGCGCTCAACAGGAACAAGCCAAATAGGCCGGGCAAGGAAAAGCGCCGCCTATCCCACATTTTCAAGCGCTTCGGCGGGCGGGTAGCACGGCTGAAGGATTTTATCGGTCTCCTATATATGATGGCGCTTCTCTGGGGTGCGCATTGGCTTATGCGGATGGCTACACGCTTGTTCTTCAATGGATTTTTGTCTGCCAGCAGGACGCGCACGCTTCTCCGCTGGGCAGCGGGTCTCAACAGGGCGAGCCTTGTCGTTCTTCGGCGCAGCCAGCGCCGGCGTCTCGTCAGCCGCTATGCCGGAAACGATAACAATGACCGCCGCGCTTGATCAGGCCGCCGTCTCCTCGAGTGCGGCACCGGTATCTGACGCTGTTTGCAACGGGCGAACATGTGCGGGCCCAAGCTCTCGTCAGCTGCGGGGAATGTCATGCGAGACGAAAGTCAAAGAGTGCGGCTGTTGTCTTGGCGCTTCGGGTCAGGCAGTTTGCAGCTTCCGCACGCAATGCTGCGGAAATGGTGATGCAGGGATGCAAGGGATGAGGCGCGAATTTCTGAAATACCTCTTCGAAATGCCCTTTCTTTGGCTCGGCATTATGATCCTCGCCGGTCTCATTTTCATCGGCGATACCATCACGGATCTGGAGATCGCCTTTGCCGTTCTTTATGTCTCGGTAATCTTGCTGGCGGTCTATTCCGGTCGACCCGGAGCTATCGCGATGGTCGGGATTGCATGTGCCGCCCTGACCGTCATCAGCTATTTTTTGACGAGCCATGGCGCCTCTCAGGCCGGCCTGATCAACAGTACGCTTAGTCTGGTCGCGATCGGTGCGACCACTTACCTGGCAATCAGGATCGAAATGCTCGATGCCAGGGCGAGGCAGGCACAATCGGAGCTCGCGCGCATGTCGCGTCTCATGATCGTCGGTGAGTTGGGTACGTCGATAGCCCATGAGGTCAGCCAGCCGATCACTGCAATTGCCGCCAACGGCAATGCCGCGCTTCGATGGCTTTCGGCAACACCCGCCAATCACGACGAAGCCCGCCGCGCCATCGAGCGAATTGTCGCGGATGCAGGGCGAGCAGGCGATGTTATTGGCCGTGTCCGTGGACTGGTGGCGCGCTCGTCGCCGTCTAGCGACACGATCGATCTGGTCGAAGCCATCAATGATGTGCTGGAACTCGTCCGCAGCGAAATCCGTCGGAATCAGATCCTGTTCCGTTCGGAATTGGCGGGCGATCTGCCGTTGATGGTTGGCGATCGTGTCCAGCTTCAACAGGTGATCCTCAATCTCGTCATGAATGCGATCGAAGCTCTGGCTGAGGTCGATGCGGGAACGCGCGAGTTGCTCGTCAGCGCCGCCGCGGATGAACGGAAGGTGACCATCAGCGTACGCGATACCGGTGGCGGCATGCCGGCCGAAATGCTCGACAGGATATTCGAAGCCTTCTACACGACGAAGCCGAAAGGCATGGGGATGGGGCTTGCTATCAGCCGGTCCATCATCGAGGCGCATGGCGGGGCTATCTATGCCGCGCCGAATTTTCCACGCGGAGCTGTCTTCGGTTTCACTTTGCCGGTCCGCGAAAAGGCGAAGGGGTAGGAAATGCAGGGACGGCAGCCTACCATTTACGTCATCGACGATGATCCATCCGTACGCGAGGGGCTGGACAGTCTGTTGCGCTCTGTCGGTTACGATACGCATGGCTTTGCGTCGCCGCGGGACTTCTTGGCGTCTTCGCGGTCCGAGGGGCCTGCCTGCATCGTCCTGGATGTCAGGATGCCGGATGCGAGCGGGCTTGACTTTCAGGATGAACTTGCCCGGAGGGGTTATGCTATCCCGATCATTTTTCTCACCGGGCACGGCGATGTGCCGATGTCCGTCAGGGCGATGAAAGCCGGCGCGGTTGAGTTTCTTCTAAAGCCGTTCCGGGAACAGGATCTGCTCGACGCCATCAGGCAAGCGCTCGAAATCGATCGCGCCCGCCTGCGCAAGCAGGCGGCGGAGGTTGATCTTCACGAGCGGTTTTCAACGCTCACGCGACGCGAACGTGAGGTGATGGCGCTTGTTGCGCGAGGCCTCCTGAACAAGCAGATCGCCGCCGAGATCGGCCTCAGCGAAATCACCGTAAAGGTCCATCGCGGTCAGGTCATGCGCAAGATGCGGGCCGACTCCGTTGCCGATCTCATTCGGATGGCAGACAACCTCGGCCTCACAGACGGTAAAGCCAACGATACAGCGCCTGGGCTCCGCTAAACTCAGCGCATTTACCCCAGTCGCAAGGATTTCATGGCTTGCAAACGCGGTGGCACCGGGTTGTGGATTCAATCCTGCGAAACCGTGGGCGTTCCCTGGTGAAAGATCATCTGCCATCGCCCATCGATGCGCTGCCAGATCGAGCTCCGTAAAGTATGCCGCTCCTGGCCATTCTCTCGAGCCTCTCGGATGCTTCGATAAGTGACGAGGACGGCATCCGGTGAGATCGATCGAAAGACATAGTCGCGGGAAATAATGGGCGGAGCGGCTTCTTCCGATTTTTCTGCGGCCAGACAGGCGATTAGTTCATCTCTATCGTCATAGACCGTTCCGGAGCTGCCGAATTCAACGAAGCCTTCCGCCAATAGTTCCGCCACGATCGCCGGCGATTGCCGGATTTGAGGGAGATGCAGCTTCTGCTCCAGTAGGCGGATCTCTTCAAGCTCGTGTTGGGAGACGTCCATGGTCTCGGCAACCTCCATTGGGTGTTGATGCTCGGCTGCAATGGGCCTCAATGTGTTGGTGCAAGCATCTGCAGGTTTCTTTCCCGTCTGATCTTATGGTTTTGATCATAGTCGGTTTGCCGGGATTGCTCCAATTCGATGGCAAAAAGTTCGGCGGCGTGACGGCCTGCCTGTGTTCTGTCGTCTTCGATGACGGCAGCTATCCGCCGAAACAATTCGGACTCGAAGCCGCCTGCATTGTTCAAGGCATTCGGCCGCGCAAGCCTTGCACCGCCATCCAATCTGATTGCCGAAACGTAGAACTCATCCTCGTAATCGGCACCTGCCGACGTCAATTCAGCGCACCCATATAATAGCAATCCGGTTTCCCAGCGATCGCATAGGCGGATGTTGAGCTCATCAAACGAATATTCGCAGGAAAATTCCCGAGCGTACACCGTCATTCTCCCGTCTTGGCGATCGGCGATATCCCGGCAATACCGGTTCCCCTCAACGCATTGGTCGGTGCGATGATGAAAGCATTCGGCCTTTTCGGCATGAATGGCACTCTCCTTCGATGGCCTTGTAGCCTTTTCAATCGTAGCGCTTGGTACGTCCGGTTTCGCTGACTTCGGGCTAGATCCTACGCTTGCCCGGGCTCATTCCATTCAGGACCAATGGCTCTTATCGGTGAAGTTGCCATTCAACATGATATATGTCAACATATTTTATGTTTATTGTGTAGCTCAAACAAAAAATGGCTGTAGCTAAATTGATTTTATTTGCGTGCGATATGACCGCAGATGCGGCCGATGATCGTCAAGCGGTCCAATTCGACGGTGAAAGTTTCCAGTGCCGGATTGTCGGAAATGATCTTGACTTCGCTTGGCCGGCTAAAGGGAACTCGCTGGAGGCGCTTGATCTGGGGTTCCGTATAGCCGTCGCTGATCGCGTAGACCGTATCGGTGGTCATCTGGTTCTGCGAGAGATCGACGATCACGCGATCGCCAGGCATATAGGTCGGCTGCATGGAATCGCCGACAACTTCCATGATAATTGTGTGGTTCGGTGAGGCCTTTGCCTCGTTTCGCAGATATCCGGTGGGGATAAGCCATTCCGCGACGATCTTATGCCCGGCAACATTGCCCGAACCGACGGGAAGGTTGATGACTTCGCCGACGATGCCGCTACCGGCGCCGAGCTTGACGTCCACCTCCGGTGTTGCGCCTTCGATCTGTGGCTTCCAGTGTTCCCGGCTGTAGCTGAGTTCGTCGCTGCTTTCGGCAAATCCATCGTGATCCTGCTCGTCGGGATCGAAGGACATGACGATGTTCGGTGCCAGGCGTGCGGCTTTGCGCGAGCCTTCGCCAGTCAGCAGGTAGGCCGCGGTCGTGCCGAATTTCTTGGCATAGCGATTGGCGACTTCGGCGCTGAATTCGTTCTGGCCGTTTTCATGCGCGCGATAGGTGGACAGGCTGACGCCCAGCGCTTCTGCCGCCTTCGTCGCTGAAGGATAATTCGCGGCTTCGCGCGCCGCTCTCAGTCGTTCGCCCATGGATTTCTGCATCTTTCGACCCTTGCAAAATTTCCGACATAAATCATGTTGACATCTCCATTATTATCAACATAATTTGTGTTTATCAAGATGCCCGTGGTGCAAAACGCTAATTGGCACGTGAGTAGCCTGACGCGGCACGCGGCAGATAATATTTTAGAGGTGAAGTGATGATCATGGGCAGTGGGAGCAGGAGGGCAGCGCCGCGGGCTGGATATTTCGATCGTTTCTGGGGGTGCCCCGGATGCCTTCGAATTTTGTCGATCGCGGAGATCATCGAGCTGCATTGTGAGAGTTGTGATGAAGCTGTCCAGCCTGCGGAGATGACGGAGGCCAAGTCTTTTTCCGAGGCAGTGGGCCAGGAGGTGCTGCCATGATCGAAATGCTTCAGGGCCTTCTCGCTTGCATCGGCGCGGCGTTGTTTTTCGCCGCTATGGTGATTGCGATGAAGTCGGCCATTTGGAATTCGCCAATGCCATCCCTCAAGGATGAAGACTCCGGTGCCCCGGAAGGAGACCAAATTCACTTCCGCATTGTCGAAGACTCCACGCTTGAGCCCAGAAAGCCGGCGCAGGCAGCAAAGCTGCGCAGGCGGTAGACGGGCACCAGAACGTTAAAACTCAATCGGAAACCCTAGAGATAGACCTGGCCAAGCGAGCCGGGGGAGGTTGCTATGAACGAATTTCAAATCGGAACAGAGGCCGTTGCCGGTGGCCACCTCGGCTGGATTCGCAAGGTTCACCGAGCCACAAATGAGATTCTTCGAGATAGTCGGGGCGAACCGATCGTCTTCGAAACGCAGGATGCCGCCAAGGCTGCAGCCGGCGAGGCGATGGTCGCTTATCTCAACACGCCTATGCTGCGTGATGGGGCGAGGGTGGAGGCAATTTCCAAGGCGGAGGCCTTCTTCAAACCCAAATCGCACAGCCCTATCGCCGTCGCTGGAAGCGCTTCATGAGCGGTCCATGGATAAAAAAAGGATCAAATTCACCGACGAAAGGAGTTGAACTGTCATGACCAAAGGCAGGCTAGACCTTCTTCTCGATGGACTCGGCATCAAGCTGGTTCCTGTCCATCGGCGCCGTGCGCCTGCGGAGAGCCATGCGCGCGGTACGATGCAGGAAATCCGAGGCCGCTACGGCGATGGCCATCTGGTCTTCGTTCTACGATGCATCCGGCAAACCGGGAGCAATCGCGATGAACTCTGGTCGGACACAATCGGCGCCGTATCCGATGTTCTGGCGCAACGGCAGGATTGGGCGCTGCAGCGACCCGGCGATCTTCTGGGCGCCTTTGATGATATCGCGCTTGCCACATTGCGCACGGATGCGGTGGCGCGGCGGCCGTGGCCAGTTCGGGCGACATTGCGAACGCTGATTTATCAGGAATTGGAGAAACGACTTGATGCACCGGTCCGCCTTGCAGTTTGATGACCTGTCCCTTCGCGCGGCCGAGATCGCCGATCTGAGCCTGATCATCCGTGCACGTTTCGTCGAAGCTGCCGATACGATGGTTCATCTCGACGTACGCGGCATCCGGCCCGACAGGATGCGGACGCTCTGGCCGGAGGTTTTGCCCGAACCGATGGATCAGGCCGATATCCGCGTTCGCTATCGTCCGAGCGCTGCGGCAATCAGCCGGGCAGAAGAGGTCTTGCAGGAATGGCTGCGCGTTCATGTCGGGGACGAGGAGCGGCGCATCCTGCTTTCGCGATGGTCCATTTGCCTTGCCGCCCCCTATATCGCCGGTTCATTTCGGGATTTTTGTGCGCGGACAGGGCGCGTACGGCGCACGGCCGAACGACGTATTCAAAGCGAATTTCAGAGTCTTGCAGGTGCGCTCCTTGTCATCTCTCCGATCTTGCAAGAGCCTGATTGGTCGCGCATTGCACCGATGATGCCCAACTCGCCGGGCGGTATCGAACGAGTGAAACCAGCGGCACCCAGGCATGAGACGCACTGGTTGCCGGATGATGCGCGGCCTGTCTTCGATGCGGCAAGTCCCGAACTTGCCGAACTGGCCAAGCGATTGGAGCGGGAAAACCGCAGGCGTGCCAAGATGAAAGCCTGAGCCGTCGCAATGATGCGGTCCGAACCCGCAATCATTGTGATGCGCTAATGTCTCCGATCGGTGACTCTGCTTAGCTGAAGACAAAGACGCCGGCTGGACGGGTCTTTGTGGTCACCTCGCCGAAATCTGGGACCGTGTATTCTGCCAGGAGCCGAAGACGCGATGTCGGCAAATGAGCTCGCCATGGATCACCGATCAGAACCATAATTTCCCGAGCCAGGCAGCGATCCAGAAATGCGATGACGTTTCCCGCAAGCGCTGCTTCATAGAAAAGATCTCCGACGCATATGATGTCGACGTCAGGCGGCTCGCTTTGCGTCAAGTCGGCGAGTACCGTATCGATCATCACGTCATTGAGTGCGGCATTGAGCTCGATAGCTGCAATTGCATAGGGATCGACATCGGCGGCATAGACTTTTGCTGCGCCTGCCTTTGCAGCGGCAATCCCGACAATTCCCGAGCCGGCACCGAGATCTAATACGCGGTGACCAGCCACGCTTTCGGGCCTGTCGAGAAGATGACGAGCCAGAACCAGACCTCCTCCCCAATAATGCGCCCAGTAAGGTGAGCCGAATTGCGGATCGCGCTCGGCGAGGCGCCGCAGTCCGCTTTGTGGGCCTGCTTTATGCAGGCGAATTTCGGGCATGCCGGGAACAGGCAGCACCGGGAGATTAGTAGCAATGAACTGCCGAACCGAATCCAGGTTCACGGAACCATCCGGATCGTCATCTGGTGGAGATCTGCTCAAGAGCTTCCCTTGACTGAATTTGATTGCACATGTCTCGGATATTTCGATGCCAATGGGTAAGCGTTGACGGGTATATCGTTCAATTTGTCGGACCGCAAAGTCTAATATTCCCCTGAAATTTCAATAGGTTATTTTCTGCCTCCGTCAAAGTCCTCATTCCTTGCGCGGCGATCGGCCTTCAAGGGTGTCGCCAACTGCGCCGAAATGCGGTATCTATTTTGGCATGATGAGAACAGTTGCAGCGACGCACTGTCGACCGCAAGCGTTGTTTTGAACCGCTTGTTTTCTTTCAAAATCCCATCGGAAATCTGAAGCATGACCAATGCCGACAAGCCGGTCGCGCCGCGCAAACCGCGTGCGCGCCGTCGCAAGGCCGTTTCCGCCGACGACACGCCGCTTGATTACATGCTGAAAGTAATGCGCGACGACGAGGCGGATCAGAAGCGGCGCGATGAAATGGCAAAGATAGCAGCCTCCTATGTTCATCAGAAACCTAGCGAGCGCTCTGGCGCCGGGACCAAAGGAGGCCGCGGCGTCACCATCGACCTAACCAATGCCACGGATGAGCAGCTTGCGATACTCGAATCCCTCTTCAGTCCGCTTGCCGGATCCGGCGATGATGATGGCGGCGATCCAGGAGGAGAGGGCAAAACGGAGAACTGAGCGCGAACAGGCCGAGGTCGCCACCCGGCTTGCCTTGGATGCTGAACGAATTCGAGCCAACTGCCAATCGCTGACGGGGTTCGTTCGGGAGGCCTGGCACGTCGTCGAGCCCTCGGTTGACTATGTTCATGGCTGGCATATCGATGCCATCTGCCAACATCTCGAAGCAGTAACTTCGGGCGAGATTACCCGGCTGCTGATCAACGTGCCGCCAGGTACGATGAAGTCGCTTCTTTGCGGCGTGTTCTGGCCGGCTTGGGAATGGGGGCCGAAAGGCAAGCCGCAGCTGCGCTATCTCGGCGCCTCCTATTCGGAACATTACGCCAAGCGCGACAACAGGCGTATGCGCGACCTCGTTGCCTCCGAATGGTATCAGGCGCTTTGGGGTGATGTCGTCAAGCTGACGAGAACGGGCGAGATGGCTTTCGCCAACACCCGTACTGGTTCGCGCCAGGGGGTGCCGTTTTCGAGGTTGACCGGTGGTCGCGGCGATCGTGTCATCATCGACGATCCACATTCGGTCGATGGTGCGGAATCCGAAGCAGAACGTTTGTCCACGGTTCGCACATTTCGCGAATCCGTGCCGACGCGGCTCAACGATCCTCAACGCTCGGCGATCGTCGTTGTGATGCAGCGGCTGCATGAGGCGGATGTCTCCGGCACTATCCTAGCGCTCGGGCTCGGTTACGAACATCTCATGCTGCCGATGGAATTCGAGCCGGAGCGCCGATGCCGGACCTCGATCGGATTTGTCGATCCCAGGACTGAGGAGGGCGAACTGCTTTTTCCGCAGCGCTTTCCTCGTTCGGTGGTCGAGCGGGACAAGGTCCCGCTTGGCTCCTATGCGGTGGCAGGCCAGTTTCAGCAGCGGCCTGCGCCTCGCTCGGGCGGTTTATTTCAGCGCAACGATTTCGAGATCGTCGAAGCGCTGCCTGCAGGCGCAAAGCGTTGCCGCGCCTGGGATTTCGCGGCTTCGAAAGCGCGTCCCGGTCGCAAGCCGGACTGGACAGTCGGTCTGCGCATGGCTTTGATCGGCGGTGTTTTCTATGTCGAAACCATCGCGCGCGGACGCTGGTCACCCGCCGAGGTGGAGCGCAATCTCAAGAATACTGCATCGCAGGACGGGCCGACGGTGACGATCCGCATGCCGCAAGATCCCGGTGCGGCCGGCAAGGCCGATGCGGAAACCAAGATCAAGCTGCTCGCCGGCTTTCCTGTAAAAACCATGTCGCCAACCGGTGACAAGGC
The DNA here is from genome assembly GCF_007828675.1 of Rhizobium sp. ERR 1071. Classification (NCBI taxonomy): domain Bacteria; kingdom Pseudomonadati; phylum Pseudomonadota; class Alphaproteobacteria; order Hyphomicrobiales; family Rhizobiaceae; genus Rhizobium; species Rhizobium sp. ERR 1071. Next base: position 709,818 of record NZ_VITM01000002.1, read on the forward strand.
GACGCGCGCCAAGCCGGCCTCGGCGCAGGCTGAAGCAGGAAATGTCAAGCTTTTGCGCGGGGACTGGAACGAAGCATTTCTGGATGAGGTCTGCGCCTTTCCGAATGGGCAGTTTGACGATCAGGTCGATGCCTTCGCCGACGCTTTGAACGAACTCGCGCTGAGTTCGTCCTTCAGCTTCAGCAACTTCTAGGCTCGCCTCGTGCGTGCCTCTTCATCCATCATATCAAAGGACAATCCATGGGGCAGGTATTCTCGATGGTTCGCGACGGATTGGTGAGCCTTGCATCCCGCATGGGCACCGAACGCGACAAGGCGGCATCTGTTTTCTATACGCAGCCGATCCTGACGGACGAGCAGATCATTGCTGCCTATCGCGGCTCCTGGCTGCCGCGCAAGATCGTCGACATTCCGGCGCTGGATAGCTGCCGGAAATGGCGAAACTGGCAGGCGGCGAGCGATCAGATCGGCTTGCTCGATGCGGAGGAACGCCGTCTCAATCTACGCGGCAAAGTGCTGGAAGCAGCGACGAAAGCACGGCTTTTCGGTGGCGCTGCCCTGTTCATTGGCGCGGAAGATGCCGATCCTGCGTTGCCGCTTGAGGCGGAGCGAATCGGGAAGGGCGGCCTTAAACACCTGACGGTGCTGACGCGCCGTCAGGTGGCTGCCGGGGACATCGAGAGCGATCCGACCTCGGAATGGTATGGCACGCCGAAATTCTACACGCTGACCGGTGCTAACGGCATTCAGGTGACCATCCATCCGTCTCGGCTCGTCATCTTCAAGGGGGTGATGGCGACCAATGAGGATTTTGGTGGCATGGGTAATCATGCTTGGGGCGAAAGCGTGCTGGCCGCGACCTTCGACGTGATCAAGAATGCCGACAGTACGGCGGCCAACATTGCGAGCCTCGTCTTCGAGGCGAAGATCGACATCATCAAGGTTCCGCAGTTCTCGGCGAATATCGGCAATCAGGCCTATGAGGATGCGGTGCTGCGTCGCTACGCGCTCGCCAACACCATCAAGGGGGTCAACGGCACCCTGATTCTCGACGCCGAGGAGGAATACGACAGCAAGAGCGCACCGCTCTCTGGTCTTACGGATATTCTGATGGCCTTCCTGCAGATCGTTGCCGGCGCGGCCGATATTCCGGTCACCCGATTGCTCGGCCAATCGCCTGCCGGCATGAATGCTACGGGCATGGCCGACATGAAGAAAACTGGTTCAACCTGTTACCCGGACCGACGGAGGTCAATCGGATTCTCGATGCTTTGCACGGCAAAGTCGGCCTCAACGGTGATTTCGGCAACTGGGAGCGGGACGGCAAATACGAGGATCTCGCAAAGATCATGAGCCGGGCCGAACTTTGTCATGCAAAGGGGCGTTATTCAGCAACGGGTCTTGATGCAGAGGATTATGTCCGCTGCATTAGGCTTTCCAACGCGGCGGGCTATCAAGGTCCTTTCACGCTGATCTACGACTCTACATATTATCAGGATGAATGGTCCGGAATTCTCGAAGAGCGAGACTGTATCGCTAATGCCTTCAAAGAGAATGCGGCATAAAACAGTGGTCACTACCGCCGCATTTTTCGATACGTTCCCTGGAGAAATTGTGCTCGGGTTTTAGATGCAAAGCTGGATGTCCGGGCGAGGCATCAATGAAAATCGTAGTCATGCAATGCGCCAAGCAACTGATCTTGTGTTTGATAGCCGGCATTATAGAGTTCTATGGCCAGATTGGCTGCCGACAGACCTTCCTGACTTTGTAATTTAATACTGCGTTCGGCACACCATGCAAAAAGTGCGCCTGCGAGAACATCGATGTCATCGGGGTAAAGCGGCGCATTGACCATCATAGACATTCGCTACACCATTCATTGCTGGAGCTTGGCATCGGGTGAGTGAAGCGAACACTGCTTGGGTTTTGGAAATTTGCAACCGAGTTCATCGCGCGACGTTAACGGCAGCCTGATATGGGACAGGCTGCGTGTGTCTTAACGTGACACAGGTCTATTCTCGGGCACATTATTGCCGATTTTGATGTCCGCCGAGCGGCGCAACGGGAGGGACAATCTTCACCGCTGTATCGTGGGTGCAACAAACAAGAGGACGCCGAGCGTAATCGCCAGCGCCACTAAGAGGGACAAAACCAGCCTTGGCCGAGAAGGCATCATTGATGGATTGGGTGCGACGCCTTAACCGCGGCCTCAATCAATTCCTCGGCGTATAAAAGTGCCGATGCCGTATCGTCGCCGTCAAGTTTCAAGTCCTTGCATTTGCGATGCATCGCTCTGCGGATCTGGGCCAGCAAGGCCGCATCGATATCGACTTCACCTTCGTCGAACACATGTGTCAGCGCAGACTGGGCGACAATTTCCAGGACCGCAACTCGCCCTTCAATTTCACCTAGTGAGGGTATTGCATTCCTCTTCACATGCTGTTTGCAATCGCGATGGGTAGTAAGCATTTCGGTCACCTCCTTCACGAAGGAAGATAACTATCGAGAAAGGAAAAAGTTCGGCCATTTCTCAAAAAAAGCGCACGCTCGGGATGTGGGTCGCTCAATTGATCTAGAGGCACGCATCCTTGGCAACCTTGTCACTTGATAGGGCAAAGGCTGGGATCCGATAATACATCGGCGCAGTGGGGTGAGCGGCGAAAATCATCATAGTAAAGCGTCCATACTGTTGTATCGGCGGCGCGATAAGGGCCGAATTTGAAGTATTGATTCTTTCCTAATCCGTGATCGGCATGTCCTATGTGACCTGTAACTGTAACGATCCATTTGTTGTTAGCGAATATCTCAATATGGCCAGAACCATCGGGGCCGGGTTTGCTGTAAATGGCAAAATCGATCCAGCCTGATGTCGGCGCTGGTAGCTTGTTTCCACGATTTATTACTTTTATGGCATCTGTGCAGCCTGTAAATTCTTGTCCGTCGGATACGCCCCAGTTGTCGTCGGTGGCCACCAATGCGCGCATTTGATTGGTGTCGGGACGGAACCAGACCGGCGCTTCGTCATCGCTGCAGGCTTTGCCGTTGCTTTCGGGCTTGTGTTTCTTGATGGGAGCAACGTAGTTGGTTTCAACGGTTGCGAAGAGTTTGCCATTATTGAGCCGCAGTGCGAGGAAGGGGCTGAAATCCCCTTTGGCGTTCGGCCCGATTTCTCGCTTCCATTGCGCGATAAGGTAGCGATGGTCGCCTGAGGGTACGGGATCGGCGAATTTTACGGCAAAACCGTACCAAACCCCCTGGTCGTATGGAACGCGATACTTTGTGCGCTCCCATATTTCGGCTCTCTCGCTGCAGTTCGCCTTACCCGGCGGGCAGAATGGTCTGACGCTCAATTTCAATGCGCCGGTTCCAGAATGCTTGACTTCCGATTGAAATTCGATCGTTCCGGCCCTTTGCTCGAAGTTGTCGCGATAATAAAGATGGCCAGAGGGGGCGAAATCTGTGCCGTCGAAACCATCACGCAGCACCATTTGTGAGGGGCTATCGGCCAGAACCGGTGTTGCGGCGCAGGTGCAGGCCAGTATGGCGGGCAGTGCGTACTTTGCATTCATGCTGGGCTATTCCTGTGGCGAGACATTCGTAAAGCTTTATCAATGACCTGTTCGCTTCCCACAGGCAAGCGAGAGCCGTGTTACTTTAAAAGGCCGGGTTGATGACCCACTGTTCAATTCTGATCAATTCCATGCGAGCTGCAGCCTATGAATGTGATGATTGATGATACAACTTTAACCGCATGTTAGGCGCTTGCGGTTCATATCCCGCGGAATTGGGCTTTGGTTGCGGCTATCAATGCCCCGGACATGACTGTTCGTCGCTGCGACCTCATCGATGTTTGAATGTCGGTCATGACATAAACCGGCTGAGGGTCGCTGTTGGGGATCGCCTTTGGCAAATGGTGAACTAGAGCTGGGCAGCCGAGAGGCGCAGCTACGACGAAAAATCGTGATCTTGACGTCGCATGCGTTTTTGCGCGGCTACCGCAAGGCGTCAATTCACTTCATTGCATCCCGCTGGGCCGAGCAGGGGCATGAAGTCCATTTTCTCACTATCGGCCACAGCTGGCTCACTTTGCTTAAGGATCGCCGGCGCTTTCGTGCTTTGTCCCAAGATCAGGCAAACCGGTTTCAGACCATCGCTGCTAATTTGAGAGCCGGCGCATGTCTCCCTCCACTACATGCTTTCAGTTCCGGTAACCGTTTTATCAATGCAGTTAGCCCCGCGCTATTTTGGCTCTATGGCAGCTTTTTCCCTCCCTTTGCGCGCCGTGCTATAGCCGACGCAGATCTAGTGCTGATTGAGAGCGGTTCCGCTCTGGCTTTCTTGTCCAAGGTCAAGAAAATAAATCCAAGGGCGCGGATTTTGTATTTTTGTCGCGATCTACTGAGAACCATCGGGGCTGCCTCGGCGCTACAGGATATCGAAGTTCGGCAGATCGCCCACTTTGATGCGATTTGCGTTCCTTCACAGCGGCTGGGTGCCATGCTCCCCCCTGGCGGGCGTGTGCGTACTATCCCGCAAGGCGTTGATGCGACTCTGTTCGATCGCGAACTGCCATCCCCCTATACCCCCGGTAGCCGCAATGCAATTTCCATCGGCAATATGCTTTTTGACCAAACTTCCGTCGCCGCGATGGCTGCTGCCGCGCCGGATGTGAATTTTCATGTTTTTGGTGCCACATGGAATGGCTGGGCCCGACCGAATGTCACCATCTACGGCGAAAGGGACTTTGAGAGCATCATCCCTTACGTGCAACATGCTGATTTCGGTATTGCTCCCTATCGCTTGACCGCGGATGAGGTCTATCTCGCGGAATCGAGCCTGAAACTCGCCCAATACAGCTATTGTGGTCTGCCGATCCTGTTACCTGACCTCGTACCCTTTACCCGCACCAACGGGATTGCCTATCGATTGGATGGCGAGGTCGCCTGGCGAGAAAAGATCGACGCAGCGCTGGCGATGCAGCGTTCGGCGGCTTTCCGCGATGGAATAATGACCTGGGACGAGGTTGCGCGGCAAACTCTGGCTGCCGCATACGAAGCCCAATAATCGCTCAGCCGGGTACAAGGAAGCTTAGCAATCTGCCAGCGAAAAGACGTGATACGCTCGGCAATCTTCCACCAGCCGTCGTCATCAGAATTTGTACGTCTTCGGTCGTAATCAAGCGTAAGAAACGAATAGCCAACAGATAGGTAATTGCTCCAGCGGGAATGGCGCTTAAAAGTGCCGGTAGCCCATCGAGACTGTAAATGCCGAGGCTTGCTGCACCCGCACAGAGAGCTGCCGCAAGAACCGTTTTCGCCAACGCAGTCAAAGGGACTGTGACGCCGACATATTTCCGGGCCATCCAGCAAAGCAACACAAACGTCAATGTCACGGTCATCGCGCGAGCTAGAGCCGCGCCTTCCAGGCCGAGGGATGGCACGAAAGCGATTAGCAAGAGTATCGTTGCTACAGCGCTTGTAATCTGCACGCGTAGCACAATGGCGCTTCGTCCAGCTGCACTGATGATACCCCAGGGGACCACGGACATGCCGGCAAGCCATACGAAGGCTAGCAGTGTGGTTGCAGCCGGCACGGCGGGCTCGAAAACATCGCCGAAGATCGTCGGCAAAAGCTCAGGCATGATGGCTGCGCCACCCATGCTGATCGGCAGCATGACCAGGGCGACTATGCGGATGACGCGCCTGTAAGCTGCATTGAGAGACTGCGGATCGCTTCTTGCGTGAGCTTCGGTGAAGTTGACGATTAATGCCGGCGATATCTGGAGCATGATCTGTTCGATGAGACCGGCCAGACCGAGTCCGGCAGCGAAGTAGCCGATACTGGTGGGAGAAAGAAAGATGCCGAGAAAAAGGAATTCAATGCGGGAGAGGATGAGGATCTCGATGAGATCGCTGAACCAGATGTACCGGCCATAGCGCAACAGTTCCGGCGATAGATTTTTCCGCGAGTGTCTTGCGGTGGGGTGGACATAGTCGCGCAATTTCAAGGCTTGCGGTAGGTAGCGGGCGATATAGCCGATTAAAGCTCCCGTCGGGCCTAGCAACCAGGCTCCGATGAATACAAGTGGGACCTGCATAGCCCCACCGAGCAGGGTAGTGCGGGCGGTCTGCCCGAACCGGTTTCTTCCGCGTGCCACGGCTGTGGAAAATGCGTAGAACGCATAACTAAGAAAGAGGAGCCCGGTGACCAGCCAGAAGCACGCATGCCATGCATCGCGATAAGCATAGGTGATCGCGGCAAAGAGAAGAATCCCTATACTGACCATGCTGACCGATATAAGGAAACTGCGGAGCGCAGTGACGACCAACGCCTTCCATGCATCACCATCGTCCGCGTGACCGCCCGCATTGCGCAGCAGGGTCTGAGGCAGGCCCATGTCGGCCAATGCTGCAGCTGACGTTGCAATCCATAATGCGTAGGCGACGTTGCCAGACCCCGCAGGACCGAGCAGGCGGGCTGCGATGATGCTGCTCGCAAAGCCCGCGGCAAGCGAGATAAGCGTCGCCGCCAAGCTAATCAACGAGCTTTTTAGGAGATTGGGTACGAACGCGCTCATGGCTATCTATCTTGAAGGCTTACGCATAACCTTGTGTTAAAGGGCGGCTGATAGTTTTCACTTGCTTTCTAGTTGAAATTCGAGACCGTCACCATGATAGATCGAGCCGCCGATCAAGATGGATTTCTCATCCCGGGATATCTGCAGAAGGGATTGCGCGAGCGCGCGCATAACCTTCTCTGGCGGCTCATGTCGCCTTTGCCCGATAAGACCTATTGTGCGCTTAAGTATCGCGCCATTCGCGGCAAATTCCCTAATTTGTCATCTCCTCAAACCTTTACCGAGAAGGTACAGGCGCGCAAATTATACGATCGCAACCCTCTCTTTCCGCGCCTCGTAGACAAGGCCGATGCGAAAGGGTTGATTGGAGAAAGGGTTGGCAGCCAATATGTTATCCCGACGCTTTGGGTTGGGAACGATCTAGCCTCCGTGGATTGGTCAGGGATTTCATTGCCGGCAGTTGTGAAGCCAACCCATGCGAGCGGTGTGGGGCGATTTCTCTACGGTGAAGCCGACGTCGATCGTCTCCTTAAGAACGATCCGTCCGGCGAGTGGCTGGCAATCAATCATTCCCGTTACAACAGAGAGTGGGCTTACAGCCAATTAAAGCCTCGCATTCTTATTGAAAGCATGCTGCTCATCGATGGGCGAGTTCCGTGGGACTACCGGTTCTTCACATTTGGCGGGAAGGTCTCGCATATCGAGATCGACATACGCGAAAATGGTCGAGGCTATTCGTGCAACTACACTCCCGACTGGCAGAAGCTGCCGTTCTATGACCGGGATTATCTCGGTCTCTATCCAGGCGAAGTAGCCCGCCCGTCGCGGCTCGAGGAGATGATTCACGTCGCTGAAACGGTCGCTCGCGATATCGACTTCGTTCGTGTCGATCTCTATGCGTCGGCAGAGTGGGTCAGCGTCGGGGAGCTGACCTTCTATCCAGGCGGAGGTTTCGAGGCATTCGAGCCGGATGAATATGACTTCTCAATCGGTCAGAAGTGGCAGCTTGGCTTCGAAATACCGAAGAGATAGGTGGACAAATCATTCTCTGCGCGTTTGATAGGCCGATCTATTTTTAAAGAAGGTTTTCCATGACGATCGACCAGGACCTTGCTCGAATCGAGTTGCAAGAGGAAACGCTGCGTTTCGATGCTTTTGACCTTTCGACCGCTTGGGTGCTCGGCAAGCTGTTGCGCGACCTCGCCAGCGAGCGCAACATGGGTGTTGCTATCGATATCACGCTTCATTCCATGCCGGTTTTCTACATAGCTTTGCCCGGTTCGACGCCCGACAACTCCAACTGGATCCGTCGGAAGCGCAACATGGTGCTGCGTTACTTCCGAAGCAGCTACGCCAGCACGTTGCGGCTGCAGCAGCAGGGCAAAACGATCGAAGACAACGGGCTTTCCAGCACCGAATATGCTGCGTCTGGTGGCAGCTTTCCGATCTTCGTCAACGGCACGGGCTGCATCGGCGCCGTCACCGTTTCTGGGCTGCCGCAGCGGGAAGACCATAATCTCGTTGTCGAAGCCTTGGCTCTCACTCTCGGCCACGAGCTTCACAATCTCAGCCTCGCATAGAGCGGCGAGGCGGCGCACGTCGATCGGGCGCCGCCGCCGATTTTAGATCTTGCCGCCAGCCTCGGCGATGACTTTGGTCAAGCTTCCCGTTGCCGGGAAGAGGGGGATGAGGCATGCCTGCAGGGCGTGATAGATGTCGCCCTTGCCCGGGAACAGCGTGTGAGCAGGAACGAGATCTTCCGTCAGTTCCTCATGCCAGCCGCCATTGGCACGATCGATAAAGGCCTGGCCGATTACGCTCCAGATCTTGCGGTAGCTTTCTTCGTGGAAATCGCTCGGGACGTGTTCATTCAGATAGTGGGCCGCACCGGCACCCTCGCATGCAGGCCACCAAAGCTTGTTGCGCTTTGCCGGCACATCTTCCCAGTCGAGCGTATAGAAGAATCCATTCTTCTTATTGTCCCAGCCGAGTGACATGGATTGGGAGAAGAGACCCTTGGCTGCTTCCGGCATCCAGTCATGACGCTTTTCCCCCAGCGTCCAGAGTTGCAGGATGAGACGCGCCCATTCCAGCCAGTGCCCTGGCGTCGTTCCCGATGGACGGAACATCTCGTTGCCGCGGTAATTCTTGTCGAGCACCCAATCGGCGTTGAAGTGTTCGGCAACGCGCCAGCCGACGGATCCAGCCGAGCGGCGAATGACGAGATCGGCGATACTTTCTGCTTTTTCGAGATATGTCTTGTCGCTGGTCGCTTCGAATGCGGCCATCAGGGCTTCCGTCAGGTGCATGTTGGAGTTCTGGCCGCGATAGGTGCCTCCGTCGATCAACGACCAATCTCGATTGAATTCCTCGGCAATCGCTCCGTGCTTCGCTTCCCAGAACTTAGTATTCAGAATTTCCGTGACATCTGCCAACATGCCATCGGCCAGTGGATGGCCGATCGTCTTTGCGGATGAGGCAGCAAGCAGCACAAAAGCGTGGCCGTAGCCCTGCTTGCTGGAATCGACGGGGCCGTCATTGTTCAGCGACCAAAAGTAGCCACCATGCTCCGTGTCGCGATGATGATTCCATAGATAGTTCATGCCGTGGTCGACAATTTCGTTTGCGCCGGGACGACCGAGCAACGACCCGATCGAGAAGCAGTGCACCATGCGGGCGGTCGAATGAATGCCGCGCACGGGATTTGCCTTATCCAACGGCTTGCCGGCATCGTCCATGTCGTAGAAGCCGCCTTTGGGATTGACGGCGCGGTATTGGAAGAAATCGAAAAGCGCGTCCGCTTGATCAAGCAGCCAACGCCGATGGTAGGCGCGCGTGCTCCAGTTTCCGAGCGCTGCGGGTTCAACCTGTATGTTCATGCCGTCCTCCATGGATTCTTTTCCTGACGCCGTATAGCGCCGCCCGAAAGCGCTGTCATGGCGTTATGGACGAAACTGTGTCGTCGGCACTGCGTTGTCCATGGTCGGATCGGCAATTAGCCCATGGTGCGGTTATTTTCCTGAAACGGCCGGAAGGATGGACGCATCGTTCTTGCTATCGAGTGGTTGAAAGCATACATATGTTGACATAAAGATATCTTTATGTGATCTGATTGTGAAGTCGCAATCTGGCCCGAGGAGTTCGCTTATGTTTGACAATCTTTTTGGTTCGGGAACGGCGAAGCGCGACGGCAGCGAGGTGTTTGAGGCCTTGCGAAAGGCTGCGAGCGAGCGAATCCTCGTGCTTGATGGCGCCATGGGCACGCAGATTCAAGGCCTTGGCTTTGACGAAGATCAGTTTCGCGGTCATCGTTTCGTCGGCTGTGCCTGCCACCAGAAGGGCAACAACGACCTTCTCATTTTGACCCAGCCCGGTGCGATTGAAGAGATACATTATCGCTACGCCAAGGCGGGCGCCGATATTCTGGAGACCAACACCTTCTCATCCACCAGCATCGCGCAGGCGGACTACCAGATGGAAGGTGCGGTCTACGACCTCAACAAGGAGGGCGCGGAAATTGTGCGCCGAGCGGCGATCCGCGCAGAGCGTGAGGATGGCAAGCGCCGCTTCGTTGCGGGCGCCATCGGTCCGACCAATCGGACCGCCTCCATCTCTCCCGATGTCAACAATCCTGGCTATCGTGCGGTTACCTTTGATGATTTGCGTCTTGCCTATGGCGAACAGATCGATGGCCTGATCGATGGTGGTGCCGATATCATTCTGATCGAGACGATTTTCGATACGTTGAACGCAAAAGCGGCGATCTTTGCCTGCGAAGAGCGTTTCGACGCCAAGGGCATCCGTTTGCCCGTCATGATTTCAGGCACCATCACCGATCTTTCCGGGCGCACGCTGTCCGGTCAAACGCCGTCAGCCTTCTGGAATTCCGTGCGCCACGCCAGCCCCTTCACGATCGGCCTCAATTGTGCGCTTGGAGCCAATGCCATGCGACCGCATCTGCAGGAGCTTTCCGCGGCCGCGGACACCTTCATTTGCGCCTATCCTAATGCCGGATTGCCGAACGAATTCGGTCAGTATGACGAGACGCCCGAGATGATGGCCGCTCAGGTCGAGGAATTCGCCCGCGAAGGTCTGGTCAATATCGTTGGTGGCTGCTGTGGCTCCACGCCCGAGCATATTGCGGCGATCGCTCAGGCGGTTTCGAAATATCCGCCGCGCCAGCTTGCCGAACATCGGCCGTTCATGTCGCTCTCCGGTCTCGAGCCGTTCGAGTTGACCAAGGACATCCCGTTCGTCAACGTCGGCGAGCGCACGAATGTCACCGGTTCGGCGAAATTCCGCAAGCTGATCACCAATGCCGATTATACGGCGGCGCTTGCCGTTGCTCGCGACCAGGTCGAGAATGGTGCGCAGGTCATTGACATCAACATGGACGAGGGCCTGATCGATTCTGAAAAGGCGATGGTAGAGTTTCTCAACCTCATCGCCGCCGAACCGGATATTGCCCGCGTTCCGGTCATGATCGACAGTTCGAAGTTCTCGATTATCGAGGCCGGCCTGAAATGCGTTCAAGGCAAGCCGATCGTCAACTCCATTTCGCTGAAGGAAGGCGAGGAGAATTTTCTCAAGCAGGCTCGATTGATGCGCATGTACGGCGCAGCGGTCGTCGTCATGGCCTTCGATGAGACAGGTCAAGCTGATAGCTACGAGCGCAAGGTCGAGATCTGCTCGCGTGCCTATAAACTGTTGACGGAAGTGGCGGGCCTGTCGCCGGAAGACATCATCTTCGATCCGAATATCTTCGCCGTTGCGACGGGTATCGAAGAGCACAACAACTACGGTGTCGACTTCATCGAAGCGACGAGGACGATCCGCCAGACGATGCCGCTCGTTCATATTTCCGGCGGTGTCTCAAACCTGTCCTTCTCGTTCCGCGGCAACGAACCCGTTCGCGAGGCGATGCATGCCGTGTTCCTCTATCACGCCATTCAAGCGGGTATGGACATGGGCATCGTCAATGCCGGGCAGCTTGCCGTCTATGACAATATCGATCCGGAACTGCGGGAAGCCTGCGAGGACGTCGTGCTCAACCGCCGTCCGGACAGCACAGAGCGTCTGCTTGAGATTGCCGAACGCTTCCGCGGTTCCGGCAGTAAGGAGGCCAAGGCACAGGATCTTTCCTGGCGCGAATGGCCGGTGGAGAAGCGGCTCGAACATGCGTTGGTCAACGGCATTACCGAATATATCGAGGCCGATACAGAGGAAGCGCGCCAGGCTGCTGAACGGCCGTTGCATGTCATCGAAGGCCCGCTGATGGCCGGCATGAATGTCGTTGGCGATCTCTTCGGTTCGGGCAAGATGTTCCTGCCACAGGTGGTGAAGTCCGCCCGTGTGATGAAGCAAGCAGTTGCCGTGCTGCTTCCCTACATGGAGGCCGAGAAGCTCGCCAATGGCGGCGACGGAGAGAGGAAGTCGGCCGGTAAGGTGCTGATGGCGACCGTCAAGGGTGATGTCCACGACATCGGCAAGAATATCGTCGGGGTCGTACTCGCCTGCAACAATTATGAGATCATTGATCTTGGCGTCATGGTGCCGGCGACGAAGATTCTCGAAACTGCGATCGCAGAGAAGGTCGATATTATCGGTCTGTCGGGGCTCATCACGCCGTCTCTGGACGAAATGGTGCATGTCGCTTCCGAGATGGAGCGGCAGGGCTTCGATATACCATTGTTGATCGGTGGCGCTACGACGAGCCGCGTCCATACCGCGGTGAAGATCCATCCCGGCTATCACCGCGGGCAAACCGTCTATGTTACGGATGCGAGCCGTGCCGTTGGTGTCGTATCCGCTCTGCTATCGCAGGATGCGCGGCAGGGCTATATCGATACCGTTCGGGCTGAGTATTCCAAGGTCGCGGCCGCCCACGCGCGCAGCGAGGCGGAGAAGGTGCGCCTGTCGATCGCAAGGGCGCGCGAGAATGCCGAGAAGGTGGAGTGGTCTGATTACAAGCCGGTCAGACCGCAGTTCTTCGGAACCAAGGTGTTCGAGAGCTACGATCTTGCCGAATTGGCGAAATATATCGACTGGACCCCATTCTTCCAGACCTGGGAGCTCAAGGGACGTTTTCCGGCAATTCTCGAAGACGAGAAGCAAGGCGAGGCCGCACGCCAGCTTTACAGCGATGCGCAGGCGATGCTGGAAAAGATCATCGCGGAAAACTGGTTCCGCCCACGCGCCGTCATCGGTTTCTGGCCGGCGGGCGCGGTCGGCGACGATATCAGGCTGTTCACCGACGAAAGCCGCAACGAGGAGCTTGCAACCTTCTATACGCTGCGGCAGCAGCTGTCGAAGCGGGACGGTCGTCCGAATGTCGCGTTGTCGGATTTTGTGGCGCCGGTTTCCAGTGGTGTCGGCGATTACGTCGGCGGTTTCGTTGTTACGGCCGGTATCGAGGAGGTGGCCATTGCCGAACGCTTCGAGCGCGCCAATGACGATTATTCATCGATCCTCGTCAAGGCACTGGCCGACCGCTTTGCCGAAGCGTTCGCCGAGCGGATGCATGAGCGGGTGCGTCGAGAGTTCTGGGGCTATGCCGCGGATGAGAATTTCACGAGCGAGGAGCTCGTTCAAGAAGCCTACACGGGCATCCGTCCAGCACCGGGCTATCCGGCGCAGCCTGACCATACCGAGAAGGATACGCTTTTCCGCCTGCTGGATGCCGAAGCGGCAACGGGCGTAAAGCTCACGGAAAGCTATGCGATGTGGCCCGGTTCTTCCGTCTCGGGCATTTATATCGCTCACCCGTCTTCCTACTATTTCGGTGTCGCCAAGATCGAGCGCGATCAGGTCGAGGACTACGCTGCCCGCAAGGGCATGCCCGTGGGCGAGGTGGAGCGCTGGTTGGGTCCGGTTCTCAATTACGTGTCGGAGAAGCGCGAGGCCGCAGTCGACGACGCAGCCTGACCGCGAGTCATGTCAAAGACTTGCCGAGTTTAGCTTAGAATTTGATTCTATATAAAAGCGCCACCTCAGCCATTCGGTTGGGGTGGCGCTTTTTTTGATTCTGGGATTTTTACGGTCTTGCAGACGTAAGCTAATTTGCGCCAATCGTCAGTTCCGCGACGAAATCATAGGCGTCGCCGCGATAGAGCGACCGGGTGAATTCCACTGCGCGGCCGGAACCGAGATAGGAGATGCGCTCGATCGAAAGGCCGGCAGCGCCGACGGGAACGCCGAGCAAGCCCGCATCGGCCTCCTTCATGTTGGTCGCGGATATGCGCTGCACCGCGCGAACAGGGCGCACCTGACGCTTTTCCAGCTCTGCGTAGAGCGATGTGGTCACGACAGACGGATCCGGCAGGAATTCGCCGGAGACGCTGGCATGCTCGATCGCCAGTGGCTGGTCGTCGGCAATGCGGAGACGGCTCAGCCGCGATACCTTCGTGTCGGCGGCAAGGCCGAGGATCATCATCTCATCCGGGGAGGGCGTGTGGATGCCCTTATGCAGCCATTCGGAGCGAGCTGTCATCCCGCGCCGCGCCATGTCCTCGGTAAAGGATGTCAGCTGCGACAGCCGCTGCTCCACCTTTGAAACGGGTTTTGCGACGAATGTGCCCGAGCCGTGGCGGCGGACGAGTACGCCTTCGGCGACGAGGTCGTCGATTGCCTTGCGGACAGTGACGCGGCTGACCGCAGCAAATTCGGCAATGTCACGTTCCGGCGGCAGTGCATCCCCATGCTTCAGCCTCCCGACCTTCACTGCCTCCTCAAGCGTGCGGCGCAGCTTGACGTAGAGCGGGCCTGTGCCGCCCACGGAAAGGCGCTCCGGCGAGAAGATTGCACTCAAATCTTCGGTCATGCCCTGTTTTCCTCTCCGCCCCGCAGCAGTTTTGCTGCCAGTTCCACGGCGCCGCGCAAGACATCGCCCTTGGGTTCGGCGAGAATCGCCTTGTGACGTTCGTCGAGCCAGGGACGATAAGCCTGAGCGACGCCGCCGAGAAGGCAGATCGAAGGGCATTCCGGCCAAAGCAGCGCATCCAGGCTTTCGGTTATCGATTTCGCTGCAGTTCTCACGATGTCGATGGCGACTGCATCCTCCATGCCGGCATATTCGAAGATAACAGGCGCATAGCGGGCAAAATCCTTGGGCTTGGAGGCGTGCGCAAATTCGACGATCCGTTCGGGATCATTGCCGTATTCCGCCATGATCGATGCCGTCAGCGCTGAGCCGGGTGTCACCCGGTCATGAGCCAGAAGCGCTTTTTCGAGCAGATCGCGACCAAGGCGTGCGCCGCTTGCCTGATCGCCGACGACAAACCCCCAGCCGCCGATGCCCCAGCTTTTGCCGCCGCGGCGGGCATTGTAGACAGAGCCGGTGCCAAAGGCGCCGATAACGCCATCGGCGTCGCCAAGCGCGCCTTGAAGGGCAATGGTTGCATCGGTGACAACACGCGTGCTCGCAAAGGGCAGGGCGCCTTCGACCTGCTTACCATAATTGCCGACATTGGCCCCGGCGGTTCCGATAATGGCAGGCAATTCCCGCAGCAGTTCAGGGGCGAGGTTCGCATCGATCAAGGCCTGCTTTGCCGAGGCGACGATATGTATCAGCGAGTTTTCCAGATCGGAGAGGATGTTCGCCGCGCCGGCTTTGCCGGTGCCGAGCACCTTTCCCGCAGCGTCTATGACAGCCGCCCTGCAACTCGTGCCACCGCCATCGATACCAATTGCAAACTGCCCCATCACGCCTCCGGATGCCGCCTGTTCCCCGTTTTTCCATACAATACCAAAAAAATACCATTTACCAATAGGCAAGGCAGGCATTTTTGATTGTTTTTATCCCATTGAATTGCCTTGTTAAATTAATGAGCTCCAATCTTTTTGTATCCGAAAGTTAAATTCGGCTGGACAATTGGTATTTTTTTGGACTTAATTCGGTCCAAGGGAACAGTGCGAACGGACATCGGCAAAGCCGGCAGAAAAACAACAGCCGGTAAGTGAGGCGGAAGGGCGCGCATCTCGTCGTTGCGCCAGGCCGTTAGGGATCAGGAGGATCCCGTTTTGACGTTCGTCATAATTTTCCCGCGTGGTTCTTGCTGTGTCTCCGTCTAGTGGCGGCGACGGCAATTGATTGGGCTGATCAGGCGCAAAGCCTCTGAAGCCTTTTGCATGGAGGGGTCGGCAATATTGGCGGTCCCTATGGAGCGCTGACCGTCTCCTCGGACAGGCCAGCGGATTTTCAGATCGAGAACAGCGCCTTGCTATGGCGCGGAAAACAGGAGAGGGAAATGAAAACCAATGTTCTGAAAGGCTTGCTTCTCGCATCGAGCCTGCTGACTTCTGTCAGCCTGGCGCATGCGGCCGATGTGACGCTGACGGTTGAAAGCTGGCGTAACGACGACCTGCAGATCTGGCAGGAAAAGATCATCCCGGCTTTCGAGGCGAAGAACCCGGGGATCAAGATTGTCTTCTCGCCGACGGCTCCAACCGAATACAACGCATCGCTGAACGCCAAGCTCGATGCCGGTTCCGCGGGCGATATCATCACCTGCCGTCCGTTCGACGCCTCGCTTGACCTCTTCAACAAGAAGCATCTTGTCGATCTGACCAAGCTGAAGGGCATGGAAAACTTCTCGGCTGTTGCCAAGGCTGCCTGGTCGACCGATGATGGCAAGTCGACCTTCTGCGTGCCGATGGCTTCGGTCATCCACGGGTTCATCTACAACAAGGACGCTTTCGACAAGCTCGGCCTGAAGGTACCGATGACGCGTGACGAGTTCTTCGCCGTTCTCGACAAGATCAAGGCTGATGGCACCTACATTCCGATGGCGATGGGCACGAAGGACCTCTGGGAGGCCGCTACCATGGGCTACCAGAACATCGGCCCGAACTACTGGAAGGGTGAGGAAGGCCGCAAGGCCCTGATCGCGGGCAAGGAAAAGCTGACGGATGCTCCGTGGGTCGATCCCTACAAGGAACTGGCCAAGTGGAAGCCCTATCTCGGCGACGGCTTCGAAGCGCAGGGCTATGCCGACAGCCAGAACCTCTTCACGCTCGGCAAGGCTGCGATCTATCCGGCCGGCTCCTGGGAAATTGCTCTCTTCAACACCCAGGCGCAATTCAAGATGGGCGCCTTCCCGCCGCCGGTCGCAAAGGCTGGCGACACCGCCTACATCTCCGACCATCCGGATATCGGTGTCGGCCTGAATACGAAGAGCAAGCACCAGGAAGAAGCCAAGAAGTTCCTCGACTGGGTCGCTTCCGACGAGTTTGCAACCATCTATGCCAACTCGCTGCCGGGCTTCTTCAGCCTGAACTCGCATCCGGTGAAGATGAGCGATGCGCTCGCCCAGGAATTCGTTTCCTGGCGTGACAATCACAAGTCGACGGTTCGTTCCACCTATCAGATCCTGTCGCGCGGCACGCCGAACCTGGAAAATGAGACCTGGACCGAATCTGCAAACGTGATCAACGGCACGGACACTCCGGAACAGGCTGCCGAGAAGCTCCAAAAGGGCCTCGACAGCTGGTACAAACCAGGCAAGTAAGCATCGCATGATGTGGGCGAGGGGCCTTTCAGGCGCCTCGCCCTTTTCATTATCTTGAGTAATTGGCGATTATTTCGCCGTTACATTCGACACGCCTGATGTCGCTTCCATCCGGCCAGAGAGCCGGGGCAACGGGCGGATTTGAACCTTTGCACTGCCGTCTCATCAGGCAGCCAAGAAAAACAGGCAGAAAGCCATGAGCGACGCCGCGACATCAGACGCCCTTGACGTAACGCCGATCAGGCGCTCCAAGCGCTGGCACATCCTCGTTTTCCTTTTCCCGGCCTTTGTCGTCTATACGGCGGTCATGATCCTGCCGCTGATCGAGACCTTGCGGCTGTCGCTTTACAATGTCGTCGACAATCAATCCGTCTTCGTCGGCCTGAACAATTTCAAGGTCCTGTTCGGCGACGATCGCTGGTCGCATGATTTCTGGAGTGCGCTGCGCAACAACCTGATCTTCTTCGCCATTCATATGTGCGTGCAGAATCCGATCGGTATTGCGCTGGCGGCACTCCTGTCGCTACCGAAGCTGCGCTTCGTCGCCTTCTATCGCACGGCCATCTTTCTGCCGACGCTGCTGTCTTTCGTCGTCGTCGGCTTTATTTGGAAACTGATCCTTTCGCCGCTTTGGGGCGTAGCGCCCGAGCTGCTGAATGTGATCGGCCTGAAGTCATTTTTCGCGCCTTGGCTCGGCAGGCCGAGCACTGCCCTGATTACCGTGGCTCTTATTTCGGTCTGGCAATATGTCGGCATTCCGATGATGCTGATCTATGCCGCGCTGCTGAATATTCCCGAAGAGGTTATCGAGGCGGCCGAATGCGACGGCGTCACCGGCTGGAGCCAGTTCTGGAAGATCAAGCTGCCGCTGGTGTTGCCGGCGATCGGCATCATCTCGATCCTCACCTTTGTCGGCAATTTCAATGCGTTCGACCTGGTTTATACCGTACAAGGCGCCCTGGCGGGGCCGGATGGCTCGACCGATATCCTGGGTACGCTGCTTTATCGCGTTTTCTTCGGCTTCCAGCTGCAGCTCGGTGACCGCTCGATGGGCGCGACGATCGCGACGGTGATGTTCCTCATCATCCTGGCCGGCGTTTCCTTCTATCTTTTCATCGTACAGCGGCGCATCCGTCGCTACCAGTTCTGAGGAGCGCGACCCATGTCCAAGGCACGCACTTCCACCCTTCGCACCGGCCTCGTGCATCTGGCGCTCATCGCCTATACGCTCGTAGCCATCTTTCCGGTGTTCCTGACCGTCATCAATTCGTTCAAGGATCGCGCCTCGATTTTTCGCGCGCCCTTGAGCGTCCCGACGCCATCCTCCTTCAGCATGATCGGCTATGACACCGTTCTGAAGCAGGGGGACTTCCTCACCTATTTCCAGAACAGCTTTATTGTCACGATCGTCTCGATCATCCTGACGCTGCTGTTCGGCGCGATGGCCGCCTTCGCGCTGTCGGAGTACCGCTTCCGTGGCAATACGGTCATGGGCCTTTATCTGGCGATCGGCATCATGATCCCGATCCGCCTCGGCACCGTTGCGATCCTGCAGGGCATGGTGGCCGCCGGCCTCGTCAACACGCTGACGGCGCTGATCCTTGTCTATACGGCACAGGGTCTGCCTCTCGCGATCTTCATCCTGTCCGAGTTCATGCGGACGGTTTCTGACGACCTGAAGAATGCCGGCCGCATCGACGGCCTCAGCGAATATGCGATCTTCTTCCGCCTCGTCCTGCCGCTGGTTCGCCCGGCGATGGCGACGGTTGCCGTCTTCACCATGATCCCGATCTGGAACGATCTTTGGTTCCCGTTGATCCTGGCGCCGAGCGAGGCGACAAAGACGGTGACGCTCGGATCGCAAATCTTCATCGGCCAGTTCGTCACCAACTGGAATGCGGTGCTGGCGGCGCTGACGCTCGCTATCCTGCCGATCCTCATCCTATACGTCATCTTTTCGCGTCAACTCATTCGCGGCATTACCTCCGGAGCAGTCAAGTGAGCCTATCTGAAAAGCCGATCCGCGTTCTCGTTGCCGGCCTTGGCAATATGGGCCGCAGCCATGCGCTGGCCTATCACAACAATCCGGGCTTCGAGATCGTCGGCCTCGTCAACCGCTCCAAGCGGGAGCTGCCCGAGGAGTTGCGGGGATATACGGTCCATCCGGATTTCGAGACGGCGTTGAAGGAGCTGAAGCCGGACCTCTGCTCTATCAATACCTATTCCGACAGCCATGCCGATTTCGCCGTCATGGCCTTCGAAGCCGGCTGCCACGTCTTCGTCGAGAAGCCGCTGGCCACGACGGTCGAAGATGCCGAGCGTGTGGTCGCGGCGGCAAAGAAAGCCGGCAAGAAGCTGACGATCGGCTATATCCTGCGCCATCATCCCTCGTGGATGCGGTTGATTGCCGAAGCGCGCAAGCTCGGCGGCCCCTATGTCTTCCGCATGAATCTCAATCAGCAATCGAGCGGTCCGACCTGGGCGACGCACAAGGCGCTGATGCAGATGACGTCGCCGATCGTCGATTGCGGCGTGCATTATGTCGACGTCATGTGTCAGATCACCGATGCCAAGCCCGTCGAGGTGCGCGGCATGGGCCTGCGGCTGACGCAGGAGATCAAGCCGGACATGTATAATTACGGCCATCTGCAGGTGATCTTCGAAGACGGTTCCGTCGGCTGGTACGAGGCCGCCTGGGGTCCCATGATCTCGGAGACGGCCTTCTTCGTGAAGGATGTCATGTCGCCGAACGGCTCGGTTTCGATCGCCATGGATCAGAACGCCAAGTCCGACGATATCGACATGCATACGAAGACATCCGTCATCCGGCTGCATAGCGCTGAAACGGGACCCGACGGCCAGTTCATCCGGCCGGATCAGGACTTGCATATGGACGGCGAACCGGGTCACCAGGAACTGTGCAACTTCGAGCAGGCCTTCATGCTGAAGGCCATCCGCGAGGATCTCGACCTCAATCGTCATATGACTGATGCCGTTCAATCTTTGCGCATATGCCTCGCTGCCGATGAGAGCGTGCGCACCGGCAAGCCCGTTTATCTATAAGGACAAAAGACTGTGGGATCGCTTCAACTGAAATCCATCCGCAAGGCCTATGGTACGCATGACGTGCTGAAGGGCATCGACCTCGAGGTGAAGGATGGTGAGTTCGTCATCTTCGTCGGTCCTTCCGGCTGCGGCAAGTCGACCCTGCTGCGCAGTATCGCAGGTCTCGAAGACGTGACCTCCGGTGCCGTGCTGATCAACGGCCAGGATGTGACTGTGACGCCACCCGCCAAGCGTGGCATCTCGATGGTCTTCCAGTCCTATGCGCTCTATCCGCATCTGACCGTCAAGGACAATATGGGCCTGGGCCTCAAGCAGGCCGGCACGCCGAAGGCTGAGATCGACACCCGTGTCGAAAAGGCCTCTGGCATGCTCTCACTTGCGCCCTATCTCGCCCGCAGGCCATCGGAGCTTTCCGGAGGCCAGCGCCAGCGCGTCGCCATCGGCCGCGCGATCGTGCGCGAACCGGAGCTTTTCCTCTTCGACGAGCCGCTGTCGAATCTCGATGCGGCGCTGCGTGTGCAGACGCGCCTCGAAATCGCCCGGCTGCATCGCAGCCTGCAGGCAACGATGATCTACGTGACCCACGATCAGGTCGAAGCGATGACGCTTGCCGACAAGATCGTCGTGCTCAATGCCGGTGCGATCGAGCAGATCGGCTCGCCGATGGAGCTTTATAACCGCCCGGCCAATATTTTCGTTGCCGGCTTCATCGGCTCGCCGCAGATGAATTTCATCGCGGCCGAGCGTCTCGGCGAAAGCAGCGCCAAGACCGTCGGCATCCGCCCCGAGCATATCACGCTATCACGCGATCAGGGCACATGGGCCGCCAAAGTCATCCACGTCGAGCATCTCGGTGCGGACACCATCATCTATCTGGAGTCGGAGGCCACCGGTCTACTCACCGCGCGTCTCTTCGGTGAACACAAATACGAGCCGGACGAAATGGTTTATGCGACGCCGGATGCGAACCAGATGCATCGTTTCGATGTGAACGACAAGGCGATCCGGGCGTGAATGGCCCCACCGAGACGAGGCAATAGGCTCCGTCTCGGCTGCATCTCGTCCGCTTGAGTTGCATCGTCATTCGCTTTGCGGCCGCGGAGGATCGCCCGCTGTCAGAGCAGCCCGCTCAATGACTTCGGCTATGTGGACGGAAAGGGCGGGATCGGAGACGGCGCGGGCAAGCGTCAGACCACCGCTCAGCGTAGCGAGAAGAACGATGGCACGATCCTCTGCCGTCGTTTCACCAGAGCTTGTGCTCCCCGGCAGGCCGGCGGCGACATCGGCGATGAGTTTTTTCAATTCCACCGTATAGGCGCGGCGCGTTTCCTCATCGGCACGCATGACATCGGGGGAAAGGCTTGGCAGTGTGCAGCTGTCACCGAGATCGCAAGTCCGCTTGTAGCCGAGGTAAAAGCTGGCGAGCTCCTTCAACCAGTCTTTCGGCTGGTTTTGCCTGAGCGTCAGGATCGCTTGGCGCAATTCTTCCAATCCTTCCACGACTGCAGTGCGAAACGCTTCGCTCTTGGACTTGAAGTGTCCGTAGAAGGCGCCGTTGGTAACGCCGGCCGCTTTCGTCAGTGCATCGATGCCTGCGCCGCCATAGCCTTCTCTGCGAAAGACTTGCCCTGCAGCAGCGACCACCCGCGTCCGGGTCTCTTCCTTATGTTCGGCGCTGTAGCGCATTGCTATCTCCATTGAGAGCGATCTCTCTTTATTGCTTGCATAGAGAGCGATCGGTATGTATCGTTAAAGAGTGATCGGTATATATCAATTGCCGTCATAGGTCCAACAAGGAGATACCCCATGCCCATTACACTTACCGTGTCCGAAGGACTGCTTTCATCCGAAGCGCAGGCAAAAGCTTTTGCCGGACTTACGGGTGCAGTCCTCGATGTTGCCGGCCTGACCGGGAATGAATTTATGACGGTCAATGTCATCGGCTCGATCAATGTGCTTCCGGCCGCACATGTGCTGGCAGCCGGAAAGCCCGTCGCTGCGGCCTTCATCGAACTCAAGTTGCCCGAAATCGCGCTTGCGACCACCGAAGCCAAGCGCGCTTTCATTGCAAGGGCGACTGATGTCGTCGAGCAGGCGGCCGAAGGGCGGATCAAGCGTGAGCATATCTGGTCGAACATCGTCTATGCGCCTGAGGGTGCTTGGGGCATTGCGGGACAAAGCTACAGCAATGCCGATCTGGTTGGCGCTATTGCGAGCGCCGCAGCGCCTGAGGTTGAAGCTCATCGCGCGTGAGATGAGATAATTGGCATTGATACCGGGCGGCTGCGTGGGCCGCTCGTCCGACAACAAGGGAGGCAGGAGATGCAACTCGCCAATTATCTGTTTTTCACGACGCATTGCGAGGAAGCGCTTGCCTTCTATACAGTCTGCGGGCTCGGCGAAGTGACGCTGTTGGTTCGTCATGGTGCTGATGGGGTGCCGCTTGCCAACGAAGCGATGCGGGGCAGGGTTATGCACGCTCGCTTTGAGGGGCCAGGCGTCTCGTTCTTCGCTTCCGACAATCACGATGCCGAGCCGATGAGAGGTTCCGCTCATATGCTCATGATGGATGACCGAGAGAGCACCGAGAGGATTTTTGCTCGATTGGCTGAGGGCGGCGCGGTGACGACGCCACTCGCCGTTCAGCCTTGGGGCAGCTACTACGGCAAGCTGACGGACCGGTTCGGCGTGCAATGGATGGTAGACTGCCTGCAATAGGAGCTAACTGATCACGCGCGAAAGAATATCATTATTAGTCCAGTCGTCCGGACGAATTCATGCGACTGTCATTAGGTGGAGTTATAAAGGGTTCAGTTCACTCCAACAGCGAGAGCATGATGACAAGCGCAGCAACGACTTACGCGACATGGCACAAGGAACCGCAGGGCGACGCCGCCATGGCAGAATCGCATAGCCCTTATTGGCGCCACTTCATTGAGACGGTGCCGGAGCGGGATTTCTCCTCGAAGACCGTCCTGGATTTCGGCTGCAACCGTGGCGGCTTTCTACGGCTGCTTTATGCCATGCGGCCGTTCCGACGCGGTGTCGGCATCGATATCGCTTCGGAATCGGTGGCTGCCGCTGTCGAAGCCGCAGGCAACATGCCGCTCCAGTTTCAAGTCACGACCGACCTGGCGCCCTTTGCCGACAGCTTCGACGTGGCTTTCAGCTATGAGGTGATCTATCTGCTGCCGGAGTTGAGAGAGCATGCCGAGGGGATGTTCCGGGTCCTGCGCAATGGGGGCGTCTATTACGCGGTGACCGGGTGCCACAATGAAATGCCGCTTTGGCCGAAGTGGCTCGAGCTGATAGGCAACAACAGCAACGCGCCCATGCAGGATCGCTCGCCACAGGACTATATCGAAGCCTTCACGGCAGCAGGCTTCGATGTTTCCGTCAGGCGCTTCGGCTATGATGGTTTTGTGCGTGCCACCAAGGATCGGAAATATTATCCGAGCATTCTCGATGCGTTGAGCTATCCAGCCGAATACAAGCTGCTGTTCCGGCTGGAGAAGCGTATCTGATATGGAGACGATCGACCGAAAGGGCGGCAGCGCGCTCTGGCATCAGATCGGCGAGATCCTGGCGGCCGATATTGCCGCTGGGACTTTCGCGCCCGGAGAGAAATTGCCGACCGAGCCCGAGCTGATGCGGCGGTTCGGCGTCAGCCGTTTCACCGTGCGGCAGGCGCTGGGGCACTTGGAGCAGCGTGGATTGGTCCGCGCCGAACAGGGGCGGGGAACCTTCGTTCATAGGGGCGTGCTCGACTATACGCTGTCGAAACGCACCCGCTTCCACAAAAATCTGATCGAGCAAGGTTTCGAACCGGGCGGCGAGCTGCTCGTTCACGAGATCGTGCCGGCGACCGAACGCGTCGCGGCCCATTTAAAGATCGCAATCGGCGCGTCGGTCATCCATCGTCGCGGTGTCATGACGGCCGACGGTATTCCAGTGGAATTGGGGGATTCCTATTATCCGGCCGAACGTTTTCCCGATTTCGATCAGGCTAGATTGAGGCATCCGACAATCTCGGCAGCGCTCGCCAGCTATGGCGTCACCGACTATGAGCGCTTGTCGACGGAGATCGAGGCGCGCATGCCGACGGCCGACGAGGCGCGGATCCTGCGCCAGCCGAAATCCGCGCCGTTGCTGGTGACGCGCAAGGTGGATGCGGATACCGACGGAGTGCCGATCACCTATTCGGAATCGGTCTGGCCGGCCGAGCGCACCACATTCAATCTCGATCTGCGGTGAGAGCGCCGGAGAGCCCTTGAGGCTCTTCGCGAGCTTGAACTAGCGGTGGGAGAGGATATTGACCACCTTGCCGAAGGGGTCGCGGACGTAGAAGCGGCGGACACCCCACGGCTCGTCCGTCAGGTCATACAATATGCCGAAGCCCATGGAGGTGGCGCGCTGATAAAGCGTATCGACATCGTCGACTTCGATGGAAAGGTCGGGGACGAGCGTTCCCGAACCGCCCTCGCTGGCGACGCTGATCTGCGGCACTGTTGCCGCTTCAGAGGCGAAGGTCAGGATCCAGCCGTGATCCATGACGATGTCGAGGCCGAGCAGGTCGTGGTAGAAAAGACGGGCCGTGGCGGGATCGGCGGCGGACAGGTTCGGGATGATGCGTAGGACGGTCACTGACGTTTCTCCCTTGTGATGTGGAGGCGAGCTCTAGCCGCGCCTCCACGATGCTGGTTCAGACCGTGACGGCCGGCAGCAGCTTGGCGCGCTCCGCCAGGATGTGGCGGCAGGCGCTGGCGACTTCCCGGCCCTTGATGATGAAATGTTCCTTGAAGAACTGGATGTGGGCTTCCGACTCCTGGAAGTGATGCGGGGTCAGGACTGCCGACAGGATCGGCACGCCGGTGTCCAGCTGGACGCGCATAATAGCATCAAGAACCGTATTGGCGACAAATTCATGGCGATAGATGCCACCGTCGACAACGAAAGCGGTGGCAACGATTGCGGAATAACGGCCGTTGCGGGCGAGCGTCTGAGCATGCAGCGGAATTTCCAAGGCGCCGGGCACGTCGAAGATATCGATCGGCGATGCACCTTCCGTCGTCTGCCATTCGGCAACGAAGGAGTCGACCGAGCGATCGACGATATCGGCATGCCAGCGAGCCCGAATGATCGCGACGCGGCTCGGCTGGGTAGAAATCGAAATGGTCATGAATTTTGCCTTTCAAGGGTTGTTGTCAAATATCCCTTGGGCGAACACGCAACATCGCGGCATCCCTCGCGCGGAGGAGGTGCGATCCTGCTTGCTCTCTTCCATCCGGACTATACCGTCGGCTCCGGCATCTCACCGGATCTGCTGACCCTTCCGAAGGCTCGGAAGGCGCTCGCGGGCTCGAGGAAACTCCCCATACCGCCGGTGGGGAATTGCACCCCGCCCTGAGAACGTCCGGACTATAAATGCTTTCTCTCATGAAAATCAAAGAAAAACGCCGGGCTTCTGACCCGGCGTCCGCGAATAATTTTCCAAAATGACCCTGCGACGCAGGGTGCTTTCTCAATCCTGAATCACGAGCAGATCGGAGGAGGCGAAGCGCAGCGTCACCTTCTCGCCGACGCTCGGAGGCATCATCCCGGGGCTGTTGAACATGTCGAAGGAAATCGTGTTGCCAGCAACGTTCATGCGGGTGCGAATGACCGAACCCAGGAAGTGTGCCGAAGAGACTTCGCCCGTGAGAGCCGTATCGCCTTTGGCCGATTCCGCCAGCGAACCGGCTTCCGGACGCAGGGCGAGTGATACGGTGTCGCCCGGTTTATAGGCCGTCACCGACTGCTTCAGGGTCACACCCTGATCGCCGATCATGATGCGGTTGCTATCGGGATCGACGACCTTGCCTTCGATCAGGTTTAGCGTACCGACGAAGGAAGCGACGAAGCGGGTTGCCGGCGTGTTGTAAATCTCGAAAGGCGTGCCGATCTGATCGGCGCGACCGGCATTCATGACGACGATGCGATCGGAGATCGACAGGGCTTCTTCCTGGTCGTGGGTCACGAAAACGGTGGTGATGCCGAGCTGCTGCTGGATGGCGCGGATTTCTTCGCGCAGCGAAATGCGGATCTTGGCATCAAGGGCCGAAAGCGGCTCGTCGAGCAGGAGCACTTGCGGCTTGACGGCGATAGCGCGGGCGAGCGCCACGCGCTGCTGCTGGCCGCCGGACATCTGATAGGGATAGCGGCCGGCGAGATGGTCGAGCTTGATGAGAGCCAGCATCTCCTTGACGCGCTTATCGATGTCGGGCTTTGCCATGCCGGCCACTTTGAGGCCGAAAGCGACGTTGTCGTGCACCGTCATGTTCGGGAACAGCGCGTAGGCCTGGAACACCATGCCGATATTCCGCTGGTTCGGTTTTAACGCCCGCTGATCCTTGCCGTTGATCGACAGGGTGCCGGCGGTCGGCGTTTCGAAACCGGCGATCATGCGCAGCACGGTCGTCTTGCCGCAGCCCGATGGTCCAAGGAAGGAGATGAATTCTCCCTTCTCGATTTGCATATTGAAATCGTGAACGACCTGAACTTCGCCGAATGATTTCTTGATGTGGGTGAGTTCGAGAAAAGCCATGGTGAGAAGCCTTACGCCTTAACCGGAGCCAGTTTTGAGAAGCGGGAAACGAGCTGCAGCAGACCCATGCTAAGCCAGGTGACAGCAAGCGCAATGATGGCGAGCGCCGAGGATTGATAAGCCTGGTTGGCGCCGACGAGCTGCATGTAAGGGCCGAAAGCCGGACGATTGAGCAGCGAGGCCATCGTGAATTCGCCCATGACGATCGCCAGCGTGATGAATGCGCCGGAGAGCACGCCGCTCATGACATTGGGGAAAATGCAGCGGAGCATGATGGTTGTCCACTTCGCGCCAAGGCTTTCTGCGGCTTCCGTCAGGGTGCCGACATCGATCGTGCGCATCGCCGTGTCGACTGAACGATACATATAGGGGAGCGCCAAGACAATATAGGAGCAGACAAGAAGGAAGTTCGTCGTCTGCTCGAAGCCTGTCAAAGGCAGGATCGATGACGAATTGTAGAGGCGCAGATAGCCGAAGACGATGACGATGGCGGGGATGACCAGCGGCATCAGCGTGATGAACTCGACGATCGGGCGTATTTGGGGCAAACGGAGGCGCACCCAATAAGCCGTAGGCACCACGATCAACATGCCGAAGATGATGGTCAGCAAGGCCATGAGCATCGAATAGCCGAACGCATACAGGAAGTGAGCGTCCGAAAAGACTGATGCATAGGCGTCAAAACTATAGGCGTCGCGACGCATGCGCAGTGAGAATTCCAGCGTACCGATGAGCGGAACGATGAAATAGATAGCGCCGATGACAACAGCGATCCAGGCAAAGAATTTTTGCAGCTTCATTTCTGCCACCGTTCCGCGCGAATACGCATGATGATGTAGATCACATTGGAAATGCCAGTGATGACGATCATGCCGAGCGCCATTGCATAGCCGAGATTGGCGTTGTGCAGCACGTCGCCGCGGATTTGCGCGTAGAGCTGGATCGGGATGATGTTCAGCGAGCTGCCCGTCAGCGCGATGGCCGTTGCGATGGCGCCGAAGGCGTTGGCAAACAGCAGCAGCGTCGTGCCAAGCAGGCTCGGCCAGAGAATGGGGAGCGCCACCATGAGCCAATATTGTCTCGTGGTCGCCCCGAGGATGGATGCGGCTTCACGCCATTCCTTTTTCATGCCGTCCAGCGCCGGCGTGATAATCAGCACCATCAGCGGAATCTGGAAGTACATATAGGTGATGGTCAAGCCGACGAAGCTGTAGAGATTGAAGCCTGTGGAATAGAGATTGAAACCCAACCAATCCCTCATCAGCAGCGTGACGAGGCCCAGGCGACCGATCGTGGCGATGAACGCAAAAGCCAGTGGTACGCCGGCGAAATTTGAGGCGACACCGGAAAAGGTAAGGAAGGCATGGCGCACCCAGGCCGGAAGTCCGCCCATGACCAGCGCCCAGGCCAGATAAAAGCCGATCAACGCGCCGCCGAGCGCCGAGGCGACCGAAACCCTGATGCTGATCCAATAGGAGTCCAAGATGGATTTCGTGAACAGATCGCCGATGTTCTTCAGCGTCAGGCCGCCGTCCGGCGTCAGAAAAGCGCCAGCGATCAGATAGATTGTCGGCAAAATCAGAAACAGCAGCGCGAAGATCAGGAAGGGCGCTATGCCCAGCCAGTCAACGACCACGCGTTTGTTGATCAAGGGCGTGGTGCTGATCGTCGATGTTGTCACGGTGCTCATGATTGGCCCAATCCGCGGCGTCAAAAAACGGAAAACCTCCCCGCCGAAGCGGGGAGGCCAAGTTAGTTGTGATTACTGCACGTTCGAACCGACGACGGAATCCCACTTCGTGGTGATGGCGGTCTTGCCGGCATCCTGTTCTTCTAGCGTCGGGAAGACGGCCTTTTCGTAAGCGGCGGCCGGCGGCAGCTTGTCGAGAAGTTCCTGCGGAACCTTCTTGTTCTTCGCCAGGTCGTTGAAGCGGATCGGGTGGCAATAGCCCTTCAGCCAGCCGATCTGGCCTTCGTCGGAATAGAGGAATTCCATCCAGAGCTTGGCAGCGTTCGGATGCGGAGCGAAAGCCGAGATCGCCTGGACGTAGACACCAGCGATAACGCCGGAAGCCGGAACAGTGACGTCGACCGGCGGGTTGCCGTTCAGGCTGTCGCGCCAGGAGAGACCGTTGTAGTCCCAGGCGACGACGATCGGGGTTGCACCCTGAGCCAGCGAGGCGGACTTGCCGATGACCGGAACGAAGTTGCCGGCCTTGTTGAGCTTCGCGAAGTAATCGAGACCGGCGGCGCCGATCTTGGCGGCGTCCTTTTCGCCGGCTGCGAGGCCGGCGGCGTAGACGGCCTGAACTGCCTGGTTCGACGTGCGCGGGTCACCGGCGAGCGAAACGGTGTTGGCATATTCCGGCTTCAGGAGGTCAGCCCAGTCCTTCGGCGGGTTCTTCACGACGTCCTTATTGGTGACGAAAGAGAGAACACCGTAGTAGTCGCCGTACCAGTAGCCTTCGGCATCCTTGGCGCTGTCCGGAATGGAATCCCAGGTGGAAACCTTGTACGGCTGCAGCAGGCCTTCCTTCTTGGCCGTCGGGCCGAAAGAGAGACCGACGTCGATCACGTCGGGAGCTTGCGGGCCGGTGTTGCCCTTGTTGGCGCGGATTGCTTCGACTTCATCGCCCGAACCGGCATCCGGATTCAGTTCGTTGACTTCGATGCCGTATTTCGCCTTGAACGCAGCGATCAGGTCGCCATAACCGCACCAGTTGTGGGGCAGGGCGATCGTGGTCAGCGTGCCTTCCTTCTTAGCGGCAGCGATGAGATCGGCGCTCGGTTCTGCGGCCGCGATAGCCGTCGAAGCGACGAGCATCGCCGTAGAAATTGTCAGAAGACGATGAATTTTCGAGATCACTGCATTTCCTCCTTTTGGGTTTTCAGTGTCTGGCGTTGCTGTTAATGACGTTACATGAAGGTTGTGTGACGACTTCAAAGTGTTGCGTTTGCTGAAAACGCAGTCGATTTTTGCTTCTAATCGACAAGTATGACAGCCGCTGTATTTCACACCCTTCACGAACCGTTATTTTCTGTTTCATTCCCCTTCAACTTAGCTTGCGAAACAGCTTGGTTTGCTCGAAAAGACCTTCCAGTGTCTTCATACGCTCGCTTGTCTCGTCCCATGTCGAGCTTTGTACAGCTTCGATCAGGGCTTCGACGATGAAGAGGGTGACAACCGATGAATCCCAGGCGGACGGCGCCTCGATCTGCACGCGGAACGTGTATTTCGCATGCTTGGCGGCGGGCGTTGCCCACTGGTCGGTGAAGACGATGATTTCCGCGCCACGCCGGCGGGCGGCGGCGGCCAGATTGACCATTTCCTGCTCGTAACGCCTGATATCGAATATGACGAGCAGATCGCCCGGATTCATGTTCAGGACATATTGCGGCCAGGTGCTGGAATTGGAGGAGAGCAGCGTCGTGTTGGGGCGGATGACCTGCATATGGGTGAAGAAATACTCGGCAAGCGCCCCTGTAATGCGCCCGCCCACGAAATAAAGGCCGCGTTTTCTTTCCGACAGCAGCGCGGCAACGCCATCGAAGGTCGCCACGTCGATATCCGACAGGGTCTGCCGCAGGTTGCCCATGATGGCGTCGGCGAAACGATTGAGGATATGCGTGCCTGGCGCGTTGGATGCCCAGCGATCGTGCTTTGTCAGGGGGTTGGAGATCGTTGCCTCGACCTCTTGATGAAGATGGGCCTGGAAGTCCGGATAGCCTTTGTATCCGAGTTTCTGCACCATGCGTGCAACTGTCGGGGTCGAAACCCGCGCATTCTCGGCGACGGTGGTAATGCTGCCCAACCCGGAAACGGGATAATTGTCGAGCAGGCTCTTGGCGAGCTGCTTTTCGGCGCGCGTCAGCGTGTCAAAGCGCGCATTGATTACGTCTGAAACTGTTTTCGACGCATTGTTCACTCGATTTTAGCTCCCCGGAACGGTCTGATGCCGCTTTCCTTGCAGGATATAACAACGCTGTCACATTTCGAGTCAATGTCACAAATGAAGAAATAATTTCAGTTTCCAGTTGACAGCGGCGAAAACCTGAAGAATTCTTTTCTTATAAACATTTTGTTAATCGGCAATGGGGCGTCTCCGATGCTCGCGCAGCAAGGTATTTTGACGAAGGCAGACGGCGATTGCGTTGCGGTCGAAAGACCGGACGGAAGCAGTGCGGTTTTGCTCGTCTGTGAGCATGCCTCCCGCGCGCTTCCAGAACGGTTCGGCGACCTCGGGCTTTCCGTCGAGGCGCTTTCGAGCCATATCGCGTGGGATCCGGGCGCACTCGCGGTTGCAAGAGGAATTTCCGCCGGCTTGAATGCCACCTTGGTTTTTCAGCGCTTCTCCCGGCTGATCTATGATTGCAACAGGCCCCCCGAAAGCGCAGGTGCCATGCCAGAGACGAGCGAGATCTATACGATCCCTGGAAATCAGCACCTGGGCGAGGCGGATAGAAAAGCGCGTACGGAAGGGCTCTACATCCCGTTTCACGATCGTATCCGGTCGCTTTTGAGGGAGAGGGCAGCGCGCGGACAAAAAACCGTGATCGTGACAATCCATAGCTTCACGCCGGTCTATAATGGCAAGCCACGGGCGGTGGAGCTTGGCATTCTGCATGATGAAGACCGTTGGCTGGCCGATCGCATGCTCGATGCAGCAGCTGAGGCGCCGCTCTATCAGACAGAGCGCAACCAGCCTTACGGTCCTCAAGACGGTGTCACCCATACGTTGAAGCTGCATGGGCTCGCCAATGGTCTGCATAACGTAATGATCGAGGTCCGCAACGACCTCATTCGAGATGACGTCGGTCAAGGGGTCATGGCCGATTATCTGACGGGGCTTCTCCAGAGCAGTCTGGAAGCCTGAGCATAAAAGAAAAAGACCCCGGGGAGCAGTTCAACTGCGATCGGGCCGCATGGCGAAATGTCAGCGGTCAATGTGACACATGGTTCTCCGCAATCCCGCGGACGACCGGGCTTTAGGGGGAATGGCATGGCTGATTATACAGAGTCAGACAAGAAGCAGGATGTCCAGATCCTGCACTCCATGGGCTACGCTCAGGAGTTGGAACGGCGGATGAGTTCATTCTCGAATTTCGCCGTGTCCTTCTCGATCATCTGCATTCTATCCGGCGGCATCAATTCGCTGGCTCAAGCGACATCGGGTGCGGGCGGTGCCGCTATTGGTATCGGCTGGCCTGTCGGCTGCTTCATATCGCTCGTCTTCGCTGTGGCGATGGCCCAGATCAGTTCGGCCTATCCGACGGCCGGCGGTCTCTACCACTGGGGCTCGATCCTCGGCAATCGCTTCACCGGCTGGCTGACGGCCTGGTTCAACCTGCTCGGCCTCGTCACCGTCCTCGGCGCCATCAATGTCGGCACCTATTACTTCTTCGTCGGCGCATTCGGCGGCTACTTCAACATGACCGACACCACGCTGGTGCGCATCGTGTTCCTGGTGGTCATCACAGGTCTGCAGGCGCTGGTCAATCACATGGGTATCGGCTTGACGGCGAAGCTGACCGACTTCTCCGGTTATCTAATCTTCGCAACCTCGATCCTTCTGGCGGCTGTTTGCCTGATCGCTGCGCCGTCCTATGATTTTGCGCGGCTTTTCACCTTCACCAACTATTCCGGCCTGGCGACGATTGCTGCCGACGGCTCGGCAACCGGTGCCCCGGTCTGGCCGCAGGTTTCGACTTTCTGGGTCTTCGCGCTCGGCCTTCTGCTGCCGATCTACACGATCACCGGCTACGATGCCTCGGCCCATACGTCGGAAGAGACAGTGAAAGCCGCCCATTCCGTTCCGCGCGGCATGGTGTCGTCGGTTCTGTGGTCGGCGCTCTTCGGCTACATCATGCTTTGCTCGTTCGTGCTGATGCTGCCGAATATGGACGATGCCGCCAAGCAGGGCTGGAACGTGTTCTTCTGGGCAATGGACGCACAGGTCAATCCCATCGTGAAGGACATTCTCTATCTGCTGATCTTCATCAGCCAGTGGCTGTGCGGTCTCGCAACGGTAACCTCGGTTTCGCGCATGATCTTCGCCTTCTCGCGTGACGGCGGTCTGCCGGGATCTAAGGCTCTGTCTCGGGTCAGCCCGAAATACCGCACGCCGGTTTCGGCGATCTGGACTGGGTCGATCCTTTCCGTCCTGTTCGTCTGGGGTTCGTCGCTGGTATCGATCGGCGATACGCCGGTTTACACCATCGTCGTCTCATGCACCGTCATCTTCTTGTTCTTCTCCTTTGCGATCCCGATCACGCTCGGCCTTTTCGCATGGGGTACGGCGAAGTGGGACAAGATGGGCCCTTGGAACCTCGGGGAAGGGCTGTTCAAGCTGTTTGCCGTGCTGTCGATCATCGCGATGATCATCATCTTCGTTCTCGGCATTCAGCCGCCGAACGACTGGGCGGGCATTATCACCGTCGGCTTCCTGGTTCTGACGGCCATCGTCTGGTTCGGCTTCGAGCGCCGTCGCTTCAAGGGCCCGCCCATCGGCGATGCCATTGCCAAGCGCAAGGCTGAGATCGCGGCAGCGGAAGCCGCCGTCGGCGAGACGTAAGCGAAGTCCAATCTTTGCAAACAATGGGGTCGCAAACCTGCGACCCTTTTCACCGGTAGCGACACGGCGGCACGCGCGGATTATCCCGCAAGGGGGTATCGTTCGGCAGGCCGACGTTTCAATTCATTGTTCAGGCGGACCAAATTATGAGCAGCAGCTATACGTTCGACGACCTCAAGCGAGATGTGGCCGAAGGGCTCATCGATACGGTTCTGGCATGTCAGGTCGACATGCAGGGCCGGTTGATGGGCAAACGCTTCCAGGCGGAATTTTTCATCGAAAGCGCCTGGAAGGAAACGCATAGCTGCAATTATCTGCAGGCGACCGACATCGAGATGGAAACCGTCTCCGGCTACAAGTCGACGAGCTGGGAGAAGGGCTATGGCGACTATACCATGAAGCCGGACCTTGCCACGCTGCGCCGCATCCCGTGGCTGGAAGGCACGGCGCTCGTCCTTTGCGATGTGCTTGACCATCATACACATGAGGAAGTCGCGCATTCTCCGCGCGCCATCCTGAAGAAGCAGGTGAAGCGATTGGAAGCCATGGGGCTCAAGGCCTACATGGCTTCTGAGCTCGAATTCTTCCTGTTCGACCAGAGCTATGACAGCGCGCGCGAAGCTGGCTATCGCAACATGAAGCTCGCCAGCGGCTATAACGAGGACTACCACATCTTCCAGACCACCAAGGAGGAAGAGGTGATGCGGGCGATCCGCACCGGCCTTCAGGGCGCAGGCATCCCGGTGGAGAATTCGAAGGGCGAGGCTTCGGCGGGGCAAGAGGAAATCAACGTCCGCTATGCTGACGCCCTGACCATGGCCGACCGCCATGCCATCATCAAGAATGGTTGCAAGGAGATCGCCTGGTCGAAGGGCAAGGCAATCACCTTCCTCGCGAAGTGGAATTACGGTGCCGCCGGAAGCTCCTCGCACATCCATCAGTCGCTTTGGAGCCTCGACGGAAAGAGCCCGAAGTTCTTCGAAGAAGGCGGCAAATACGGCATGTCGCCGATGATGAAGCACTATGTCGCCGGACTTCTGACCCATGCCAGCGAGATCACCTATTTCCTTGCGCCCTATATCAATTCCTACAAGCGCTTCATGGCCGGCACCTTCGCGCCGACCAAGGCGATCTGGAGCAAGGATAACCGTACCGCCGGTTATCGCCTTTGCGGCGAGGATACGAAATCGATCCGCATCGAATGCCGTGTCGGGGGTTCGGACCTCAATCCGTACCTGGCTTTTGCGGCTCTGATCGCCGCCGGTATCGATGGTATCGAAAACAAGCTTGAACTCGAGGCGCCGTTTGTCGGCGACGCCTATGGTGCGCGCGAAGTTCGCGAGATACCGCGCACGCTGCGCGATGCCACGACTGCCTTGACGACGTCGAAGATGCTGCGTGCCGCCTTCGGGGATGATGTCATCGATCACTACACCCGCGCCGCCGAATGGGAGCAGGAGGAATACGATCGTCGTGTGACCGATTGGGAAGTGGCGCGCGGATTCGAAAGAGCGTAAGGCTTTTGCGATCTGCCTCCTGCCCGATTTTCATTTTATGATCGGGCAGGGCGCTGGGATGTTATGTCGGTCCGCCGTTTCTCCTTTGAATGCGGCTGCTGCTTGCGCAACATCCGGGCAATCAATGGATGACCAGGAAAACAGGAATTCGATCATGACCATGATCACATGCGTCTCCCCGGTGAACGGAGAGGTTTATGCCGAGCGTCCGGCGCTGTCGCTGGAAGCTGGCAAGGAAGTCGTCGCACGCGCCCGCAAGGCGCAGAAGGATTGGGCGCGTCGTCCGCTGGAGGATCGTGTCCAGCTCGTGCTAAAAGGGGTGGCTCGGCTCAATGAGATGGCCGATGTCGTCGTGCCGGAGCTTGCCTGGCAGATGGGCCGTCCGATCAAGTATGGCGGCGAATATCGCGGCTTCAACGAGCGCTCGAACTATGTAGCCTCGATCGCGGCCGACGCACTGGCACCCTTGGTCGTCGAGGATAGTGCCAATTTCGCCCGCAGCATCGAGCGCGAACCGCATGGCGTGGTCTTTGTCATCGCTCCGTGGAATTATCCCTACATGACGGCCATCAACACGGTCGCCCCGGCGCTGATGGCCGGCAATACCGTCATTCTCAAGCACGCAAGCCAGACGCTGCTCGTTGGCGAGCGGCTGGTGCAGGCTTTCGTCGAGGCCGGCGTTCCCACCGATGTCTTCCAGAATGTCTTCCTGGATCATGAAACCACCTCGGCGCTGATTGCCGCCGGCAGCTTCAACTTCGTCAATTTCACCGGCTCCGTCGAAGGCGGCCGGTCGATCGAGCGTGCGGCCGCCGGCACCTTTACCAGCCTTGGCCTCGAGCTTGGCGGCAAGGATCCGGGCTATGTCATGGAAGACGCCGATCTGGACGCCGCCGTCGACACGCTGATGGATGGCGCGACCTATAATTCCGGCCAGTGCTGCTGCGGCATCGAGCGCATCTACGTGCATGAATCGCTCTACGACAATTTTGTCGAGAAGTCGGTTGCCTGGGTTTCGAACTATAAGCTCGGTAATCCCCTCGATCCTGAGACGTCGCTCGGGCCGATGGCGCATAAGCGCTTTGCCAAGGTCGTGCGTGAACAGATCGCCGATGCGGTTGCCAAGGGCGCCGAGGCGCTGGTCGATCCGAAGCTGTTCCCGGCCGATGACGGCGGCGCCTATCTTGCGCCGCAGGTCCTCGTCAATGTCGATCATTCCATGGCCTTCATGCGCGAAGAAACCTTCGGTCCAGCGGTCGGCATCATGAAGGTGAAGAGCGATGCGGAAGCGCTGGAACTGATGAACGACAGTCCCTACGGTCTGACGGCTTCGCTCTGGACCAAGGATGTCGAGCGCGCCTCAGGTATCGGCCGCGAAATCGAAACCGGCACCGTCTTCATGAACCGCGCCGATTATCTCGATCCGGCTCTGTGCTGGACCGGCGTCAAGGAAACCGGCCGTGGCGGCTCGCTGTCGATCATCGGCTTCCACAATCTGACGCGCCCGAAATCCTATCATCTGAAGAAAGTAACAGCATGAGCACTATCTCAGCCAATTGGAGCTATCCGAACGCCTTCAAGCTCGGTCGTGGCCGTATCAAGGAGCTCGCGGACGCCTGCAAGAGCCTGGGCATGAAGAAGCCGCTCCTGATCACCGACCGGGGACTTGCCTCGATGGCGATCACGGCGACGGCCTTGGATATTCTGGAGGATGCAGGTCTCGGTCGCGCCATCTTCGCTGACGTCGATCCGAATCCGAACGAGAAGAACCTCGAAGCTGGCGTAAAAGCGTTTAAGGAGGGCGGCCATGATGGTGTCGTCGCCTTCGGCGGCGGTTCCGGCCTCGATCTCGGCAAGTGCGTTGCCTTCATGGTCGGGCAGACACGCCCGGTCTGGGATTTCGAAGATATTGGCGACTGGTGGACCCGCGCCAGCGTCGAAGGCATTGCGCCGATCGTCGCTGTACCGACGACCGCTGGCACCGGCTCGGAAGTCGGCCGCGCCAGCGTCATCACCAATTCCGCGACGCATGTGAAGAAGATCATCTTCCATCCGAAGTTCCTCCCGGGTGTCGTCATTGCCGATCCGGAGCTGACCGTCGGCATGCCGAAGATCATCACCGCCGGCACTGGCATGGATGCCTTTGCGCATTGCCTGGAAGCCTATTCCTCACCCTTCTACCATCCGATGTCGGCCGGCATCGCGCTGGAAGGCATGCGCCTGGTCAAGGAATTCCTGCCGCGCGCCTATCGTGAGGGAACAGATCTCGAAGCCCGGGCCAACATGATGAGTGCTGCCGCCATGGGCGCCGTCGCCTTCCAGAAGGGGCTCGGCGCCATCCACGCGTTGTCGCATCCGATTGGCGCCGTCTACAACACGCATCACGGCATGACCAATGCTGTCGTCATGCCAGCTGTCCTGCGCTTCAACCGCAAAGCCATCGAAGAAAAGATTGCGCGCGCCGCCGCCTATCTTGGCATTTCGGGTGGTTTCGACGGCTTCTATGATTATGTGCTGAAGCTACGCTCGGAACTTGGCGTGCCGGAAAGCCTCTCGGCTATGGGCATTGCACCTGACCGGATCGACGAACTCTCCGCCATGGCAATCGAAGATCCGAGTGCCGGCGGCAATCCGGTGCCGATGACGCTCGAAAACACGAAGGCTTTGTTCCGCGACTGCTTCTGATACGCCGCCGAACTACCTGACGCGCCGGATGAAAAATAGCGGTGCGTTTGATATTTCAAGACAAAGAAAAAGCCGCCGAGTTTTCCCGGCGGCTTTTTTGTGTAAGCATGTCTGGCAATCAGTCTACGAATTCGACGACGACGCCGGGCTTGACCATTTTCGCGAGCTCAGTCGCATCCCAATTGGTGAGACGGACACAGCCGTGGCTCTGCGACTTGCCGATCCGCGAGGGATCCGGCGTGCCGTGGATGCCATAGGTCGGTTTCGACAGGGCCATCCAGACCGTACCGACCGGGCCGTTCGGGCCAGGCGGAATGTTCAGAACCTTGTCGTTGGCGCCCTGCTGGAAGTTGATCTTTGGATTGTAGGTATAGCCAGGATTGAAGGCGACGCGCTCGACTGTGACAGTGCCTGACGGCGAGGGCGTGTCTGCGGAACCAATGCTGGCCGGGTAGGCTGCGATCAGCGTGCCGTTGGCATCATAGGCGAAAACCTGCTTGCGGCCCTTATCAGCCAGGATCTTGGCAACTGTGCCGGTCTTGCCGGGGCCTGTATTGACGACCTTGATGATGCTGCCGGGCACGGTGAAATCGACGCCGGGGTTGAGCGCCTTCAGGTAGCCTTCATCCATATGAAAGCGCTCCGCCAGCATTTCGGTCGTCGACGTGTAGCCGAGGGAAGGCATCTGGGACTTCGCGGCATAGTCCTCAGGGATCGAAGCGACGTAGGGGCCTGCGGCGTCGGCAGCGGTGATCGTATAGTTGACGATCGGCATGCCGCCGGACATGCGCAGCTGTTCGAGGATCGCGTCGGTATTGTTGGGGTCGAGCGTTTGCCCGGTCATCTGCTGATAGGCATAGATCGCCTTGGTGACGTTTGCGCCCATGCGGCCGTCGATCGCACCAGGCGAAATACCCTGCCGCGCGAGGAAGACCTCCAGCGCGGTAATCTCCATCTTCGACTTGCCCTTGAGCGTGATGACGGGTTCGGCCGGTGGTGGCTTGTTGACGATATCAGGTGCGCCCTGTTGCGGATCGATTGACGCGTAATCACTGCCGTTCTGGTTCGCCTGGCCCCGGTTCTGGCCTGGTAAGGGCTGATTGTCGAGCGGCTGGCGCTGGATATCGCTGTCACGCGGAATGCCGCCGGTGATCACGCTACGATCCTGCTGACCGTAACCATTATCGGGAGCGCCGTCGTAATTTCCGTAGCTGTCGGTACGATACTGACGATAGTCCTGGTAGTTGCCGTTGTTGGAAAGCTGCGTATCGCCATAGCGGCTGCCGTTATCAGCGTAGCTGTCGCGAGCGGGCGCGCGGGGATAATAGGTGCTGGCCTTCATCTCCGTGGCGACGATATTGCCATAGGCATCGATCAGAACCCGGCGGCCGCGTCCGTCGCGCGCCATGGAATATCCACCACCATAAGGATACTGATCAAGAATCCGACCGTCGGGAGTGACGAGAACCGTGTTGCCGTTGCTGCTGCGATAATATTGCGCCTGCGCATCGGTGAGGGCGAGCGCAGATACAGCGGCAGTCGTTGCCAGGGCAAAACTCAATTTTACGAACCGGTTCACGTCTGTCGAATCCTCGGGATAGTCGTTCGGCTGACACACACATGGCAATTTTGACGCCAGTATGGAGATTTAGATTATCATGCTGAATAAAATATAAAAATTTATGTGATCAAGGCTTCAAGTTAAGATTTGGTAAGCCAAATAACCGTTTATTTCAGTCGCGCGCCACCTTGGGACAGCACCTGCGCTCGGCGCCGATCAGGGAGGATTTTAGGGATGATGGATTTTTCTGCGGCCAAGGGGCCGAAATTGACGCTGGACGAGGGTTCTGTGCTGGATATCGGCGCCTGCATCGTCGAGGGCAACAATCTCGCGCCCGGAAGTGCCGTTCCCGACGATGGCGATCCGCGTATCAGTCATTCCGTGGAAGGCTTCCTCTTCACCTGCGGGCCGGATCATATCCGCCATCCAGAGCCGATGTCCGGCGCCTATGAAGGCAAGCGCTATCCGCTGCATGGTTCCTTCTCGTCTCATCCAGCCAAAATTCTCTGGACCAAATTCGAGAATGGTAACGCGGAATGCCGCGCCGATATCGATGTCATCACAGCCGAACGCCGCACCGCAAGGCTGGAACGTCTTTGGCGGATCGATGGCGCAACCGGCGAAGTCTCGCTTGCCGACCGCATCGTCAATACGAGTACCGAGGCGATGCCGGTCTTTTTGATGTACCATATGAATATCGGCGGCAAATGGTTCGATAGCGGCACGCGCCTTGCCGGACAGATGCTGGAGAATGGCGGCTTTCCCTGGACCTTCGGCGAAGAGGGCGGTGATATCTTCTGCGTGCCGGCGCAGGAAAAGGGCGAGGATTGGGCAGAGATCAGCCTCGGACCCATCGCGGCCATTGGTGGGAAGACTCTGAGGGTGCGGTTCGGAACGGACACGCTGCCGTTTCTGCAGGTCTGGCGCAATCAGCGCGCGCCTGCCCATGTGCTTGGCATCGAGCCGGTTTCGCATCGGTGGGTCTCTCGCGAGGAGCTCGAGGAAGCAGGCGAATTCAATATTCTCCAGCCCGGCGAAGCCCGCAATTTCATGCTCAATTTTGCCTTCGTTTGAGAGCGCCCCGCGGTTGACGCTTGGCCTGTGGCGGCGTAGATCAAGGCCACAGTTTTAGAGAGGACATGAACCATGGATATCCGCCCGATCGACGATGAATACTCGGTATCCGGCCAGATTACCGTTGAGGATCTCGACCAGATCAAGGCTCTGGGGTTCAAGTCCATCGTTTGCCATCGCCCCGATGGCGAAAGCCCGGATCAGACGTCGTTCGGCGTCATCGAGGCCCGTGCCAAGGAACTCGGCCTGGAGATTACCCATGTACCCGTCGGCCCGATGGGCGTGACCGAAGAGGCCGTGCAGGGCATGGTCGATGCGCTGGACGAGTTTCCGCGCCCGATGCTTGGCTACTGCCGCTCGGGCGCACGCTCGACGGCGATCTATCAGAAGACGCATCACATTCGCGGCTGAACGGGTCCTTCCCCGGCCTTTTGATTGAGGGCAGACCCTGGGTCATGCCTTTTACCTATCGAAGAACAACACCAGGAGAAAACCATGAGCATCAAGCGCATCGACGTTGGCGCCCGCATGAGCGGCGCTGTCATCCATGGCAACACCGTCTATCTCGCCGGTCAGGTTGGTGAAGGCGAAAGCGTCACCGATCAGTGCAAGTCGGCACTCGCCGAAGTCGACCGCCTGCTGGGTGCTGCCGGCACCAACAAGTCGAAGATCCTGCAGACGCTCATCTACCTCTCCGACATTTCCTACTTCGCCGAAATGAACGCCGCCTGGGAAGCATGGGTCGATCCGGCCAACACGCCGGCCCGTGCGACCAGCGAAGCTAAGCTCGCAGCGCCGAAGTACAAGGTCGAATTCATCGTAACGGCAGCACTCGACTAAGTCGGGCCGGCGTATTTTTGAAAGGCCGGTGGGCTCGCGCTCATCGGCCTTTTGTTTGCGCAATTTCCGTCAGGGTGCGGGAGGGCGTGATCGCTTCCGGGTCGAGCGCGATCTCGATGATGGCCGGTTTGCCGCTGGCGCGCGCCCGCTCGAAGGCCGGGCCAAACTCTTCCGTCGCTTTCACCGTCTCGCCGTGGCCGCCATAGGCGCGGGCAAGGGCCGCGAAATCAGGATTGTCGAGTGTCGTGGCGCTGACACGGCCGGGATATTCCCGCTCTTGATGCATGCGGATGGTGCCGTACATGCCATTATTGATGACCAGGGCGATCAGTGGGAGGCCGTATTGAACGGCGGTCGCAAATTCCTGGCCATGCATCATGAAACAGCCGTCGCCGGCAAAGCAGATCACTTCGCGCTCGGGAAAGAGCTGTTTCGCGGCAACCGCAGCCGGCAGGCCATAGCCCATCGAGCCGGAGGTAGGCGCTGCCTGCGTGTTGAAACGGCGGAAGCGATGGAAGCGGTGCAGCCAGGTCGCGTAGTTGCCGGCACCGTTGGTGAAGATCGCATCATCGGCCGTATTTGCTTCGATCCAGTCCATGATGCGGCCCATATGGACGGCGCCGGGGCACTGTTGCGGTGTCTTTGACCAGGCAAGATAGGCCGCGTGCATGTGTTCCGTACGCTCGGCCCATGGTGTCGCGGTTGGCGCATCGAGCTCCGCGAGAGCCTCAACGAAATCCGCCGGGCTGGCACAGATCGCCAGGTCCGGACGATAGACGCGGCCAAGTTCCGAGGGATCGGCATGGACGTGGACAAGCTGCTGGCGCGGGTAGGGGATATCGACCAGTGTGTAGCCGGAG
The DNA here is from genome assembly GCF_007828675.1 of Rhizobium sp. ERR 1071. Classification (NCBI taxonomy): domain Bacteria; kingdom Pseudomonadati; phylum Pseudomonadota; class Alphaproteobacteria; order Hyphomicrobiales; family Rhizobiaceae; genus Rhizobium; species Rhizobium sp. ERR 1071. The sequence goes on from NZ_VITM01000002.1 coordinate 751,658, forward strand.
GACGGCATTTCGGAGAGGCGGCCGCCGAGAAGAATCAGTAGGTCCGCTTCCTTGATTTCCCTTGCCAGCGCTGGATTGATGCCGATGCCGACATCCCCGGCATAATTGGGATGCAGATGATCGAACAGCATCTGCCGCCGGAAGGAGCAACCGACCGGCAGTTTGAAACGCTCCGCGAATTGCTTGATGCCGGCAACCGCTTCCTCGTTCCAGCGCGTGCCGCCGAGAATGACCATCGGTCGCTGCGCAGTCGCAAGGCGCTGGCGGAGATCGGCAAGCTGGTGGCGGCCCGGATGAGCGGCAACAGGGGCATAGGGCAGCGCTTGCGGCGCGTCGACCTCATCGCGCAGCATGTCCTCGGGCAGGGTCAGCACCACGGGACCGGGGCGACCCGATGTTGCTACAGCGAAGGCGCGGGTGACGAATTCCGGGATGCGGGCGGCATCGTCGATCTCTCCGACCCATTTGGCGAATTCGGTAAAGGCCCTGCGAAACTCCACCTCCTGAAAGGCTTCGCGTTCGCGGGCATCACGCTGGACCTGACCGATGAACAGGATCATCGGGATCGAATCCTGCCGTGCAATATGAAGGCCGGCGGAGGCGTTTGTGGCACCTGGGCCGCGGGTGACCATGCAGATGCCGGGTTCGCCGGTCAATTGGCCCCAAGTATCCGCCATCATTGCCGCGCCGCCCTCCTGGCGGCAAACGAGCACCTTGATATCGCTGTCATGCAGGGCATCGAGCACGGCGAGAAAGCTCTCGCCCGGTACGCAGGAAATGCGCTGCACGCCATTGGCCTTCAAAGCCTCGACGATGAGTTGCCCGCCCGTTCGCTTCATGTCCCCGCCTTTCCCTCCAGTTCGGCCAATTCAGCCAGAACTTCCTCCTGATGTTCGCCGAGGCGCGGGCTTGGCCGCGTATAGACCAACGGCGTTTCCGACAGCACGATCGGCGTGCGCACGCTCGGAATGACGGTGCCGGCGCTATCCTCCAGATCGATCCTCAGGCCGCGTGCCACAATCTGCGGATCGGCGAACATGTCCTCGATCGTATTGATGGCACCGGCCGGAACGGCGTTGGCCGCGCAGGCTTTCAGCAGCTCCGCCTTGTTCCACTTCAGCGTCTCCGCCGAGATGAAAACCCGAACCTCGTTGCGGTTGGCAACGCGGGCCTTGTTCGTCGCATAGCGCTCGTCGTTGGCATGGGTTTCCACTCCGAGAATGGCGCACAGGCGCCGGAACTGTCCATCATTGCCGACAGCAAGGATGAGATAGCCATCGGCGGTGGGCACGACTTCATAGGGTGAGATATTCGGATGAGCGTTGCCGAGCCGTACGGGCGGCTTGCCGGAGATCAGATAGTTCATGTTCTGGTTGGCGAGCACGGCCGATTGCACATCGAGCAGCGCCATGTCGATGAGTTGTCCTTCCCCTGTCTTCAGAGCGTGGATCAGGGCGGCTTCGATTGCCGAGACGGCATAGATGCCGGTAAAGATATCCGCGATCGCAACACCGGCTTTCATCGGCTGTCCGTCCGGTTCGCCTGTGATCGACATGAAGCCGGACATGCCCTGGACGATATAGTCATAGCCGGCGAGACTGGCATAGGGTCCGGTCTGGCCGAAGCCGGTAATCGAACAATAGACGATCCGGGGATTGATCTTCTTCAGGCTTTCATAATCCAGCCCGTACTTTACCAAGCCGCCGAGCTTGAAATTCTCGATCACCACATCCGCCGTCTTCACCAGCCGGCGTACCAGCTCTTGGCCTTCCTGGGTCTTGAGATCGGCGATTACCGAGCGCTTGCCGCGATTGGCGGAGTGATAATAGGCAGCGGAGAGATTTTCGCCATCCTTGCCCTCGACGAAGGGCGGCCCCCATTGGCGGGTGTCGTCGCCGCCGTCGGGATTTTCCACCTTGATGACATCGGCGCCGAGATCGGCCAGCATCTGCCCCGCCCAGGGACCGGCAAGCACGCGGGCAAGCTCAATGACACGAATACCGGAAAGGGGAGGTTTCTTGGTTTTCTGGTCTGTCATGTCTGTCCGCTCTCCCGCTTAGGGCGTGAATGCTGTTTCAGATGTATCGGATACGGGTTTGGAAGCAAAGCGCCGCTCGCGCCAGAGAATATAAAGCCCCGAGCCGATGATGATGAGGATGCCGAGCCATTTGATCGCATCCGGGAAATTGTCGAAGACGAGCCAGCCGAAGATCGTTGCCGAAACGATCTCGAAATACTGCAGCGGCGCGAGCGTCGAAGCTTGTACTGCGCGATAGGCATAGACTGTTAGGATGCCGGAGGCGGCCGCAGTCGCGCCGACGCCGAGCAAATAGAGCATTGCTGTCAGATCTGGAATAACCGGATAAAGGATTACAGATCCCGTCGCCTTGCCGATGCCAAGCAAGATCAGACTGAAGCCTATACCCCATAGTCCCGTTTGGAACTGCAGCGGCCACGCATCTTCGGTGTGGGAGACGACGCGCGTGATCATCACATAAACCGCAACGCAGAGTGCCGTGACGACGGGCAGCAGGGCAACGAAACCGACTTCCTGAAAGCTCGGCTGGATGATCAGCATGGCACCAAGAAAGCCGACTGCGCAGGCCGTGTAACGACGCCAGCCAATGGTTTCCTTGAGGAATATACTGCTGAGGATGGTGAGCATCATCGGCTCGACGAAAAAGATGGCAATGGCATCGGCCACTTCCATGACTTGCAGCGCGGTCACGAACGAGACCATGGACAGCGTTAAAAGGGCGGCGCGGATCGCGTGCACGCCGCTATGGCGCCACGACCATACGCCCCACTGTCCGCGCAAGGCCATCATGGGCAGGGCAAAGAGCGACTGAAAGATGAAGCGTGCAGCGGTGACTTCCGCCGGCGGAATGGTGGTTGCCGCGAGTTTGGAGAAGATATCCATGACCGGCGAGAGGACGACGGATAAAAACATCATCGACAGGCCGAAGGTCAGCTCAGATTGCTGCAATCGGACCGAGGAGCCGCTGGGGGTGTTCATTGCAGAATTTCCTTGAGAATCAGGTCTTTGCTACCGCCGTTCTGCACCAGTCGGCAAAGCGGGAGATAGCTTCCTCGGCACCGATTTCGTTAAGCGTCTCGTGCCGCATGTCGGGATAGATCTCGGTGGTGATACGAGAGAAGCCGGCTTTTTTCAAATGCTTTGCCAGCCAGGAAATCGCTTTCGCATTGTCGGTTGCCGGATCCTTGCCGCCGCCGACGAGATGAATCGGCATATCGCGGCGGAGACGATCGAGATGCGCCTTCTGTGGTGCGCGGAAGGTAAGTTCGAACAGGTCGAGCCAGAGCGAGACCGAGGCATCGAAGCCGCAAAGCGGATCAGCGATATATTTGTCCACCTGCCCAGGAATACGCGAGAGCCAGTCGAAATCCGTGCGACGGTTGCTGATCGATTTACCCCAGGTGCCGAAGGTCAGTTTCGGCAGCGGCCCGCTCGGGACGTCCGATCCCTTGAACATGCGCTCCGTTTTCAAGATGAGCTGGGCGGCGCGGCCGGCGAGTCCCGGATTAAAATTGGAATTCCAGACGGTGACCGCATCGAACTTGTCCGAATGCGTGACGACGGTGTTCAGGCTGATCAATCCACCCATGGAATGCCCGAAAAGGATGATCGGCAGGCCGGGATGGGTACTTGCGGCAAGCTCGCGCATGGCGAGCACATCGGTGATCACCTGTTCGACACCATTTCTCCGGGCAAAGCGGCCGATCGGCGCGTCAGGGGCGGTGGTCTCGCCATGGCCGCGATGATCGTGGGCATAGACATGGAAGCCTTGGCCCGCCATCGCATCGGCAAAGGCCCCGTATCGGCGGGAATGCTCGGCAAGACCGTGCGATATCAGCAGGACGCCGCGAGCATCGGTTGCCGCCGGCAAATGATGGTAGGCAAGGGTAGCGCCCGTCGGACTTTTCAGGCGCTTCGTCTCGGCGAACATATATTCGTTCCTCCCCAGTTGGACGAAAGGTTATCATCCGCCCGATTGCAATGGATAGGTAGTAAAGCTCACAGAAATAAATCTTTCCGAGCGCTGCGATTCAGGATTGCGCCCGCTCGCTCAAACTGCTTATTTGTTCCTATAATGTTCTAGTTGGAGGTACGCATGAAGCAGTGGCTTCGGGTATTTACGGTTGTGCTCGTTTCGGTCGGGGCGGCGGCAAGCGCTATGGCGCAGGAGCATAGCCGTGGACGGACGCGCTTTATCCTGGCGGCAAGCTGGGAGCCGGCATTTTGTCAGACGAACCAGAAGAAGGCGGAATGCCGAAACCAGTCGTCGAACAATCATGACGCGACGAATTTCTCCCTGCATGGTCTCTGGCCGATGCGGCAGGAATATTGCGATGTTTCCGAGGATCTGAAACAGGCGGATCGTGGCCGTGACTGGAAGGACCTGCCGGCGGTACAGCTTTCCCAAGACGTGAAGGTAAAGCTTGACAAGGTAATGCCGGGCACACAGTCGGGCCTGGAAAGGCATGAATGGATCAAGCACGGCACCTGCACGAAGCTGAGTGCGGATCAATATTTCTCCATCGCCGCTGGCCTGATCGCCGAGCTCAATACATCTGCTGTGCGCGATCTCTTCGCGCAAAATATCGGCAAGGAGCTGGATGCCGAGAGCATCAAGGCTGCTTTTGACCAGAGTTTCGGCGAGGGCGCCAATGCCCGCATCAAGATGAGCTGCCGCCGTGTTGGCGATGTCAGGATGATTTCAGAGCTGACCATCGGCCTCTCGGAGGATGCGATCGATCCGCAACAAGGCAGTGAGCTGCGGCTCGCCAAACTGATCCAAGGTGCCGGCAGCACCTCCTTCGGCTGCGACCGGGGCGTGGTGGACGCGGCCGGCTTCTGAGAAAATACGGCTTTTCTGACGCGGATAATGCCCTCGGACGAGGTTTCGCCGTTGCCCGAGGGCAGGGTTTCCCCTACATAGCGGCACAACTCGCAACGCTATTCGTCCGTGGAGCAACCCAAGCTATGGCACGTCAGTTCATTTATCATATGGCCGGTCTGAATAAGTCCTATGGCGCCAAGAAAATTCTCGAGAATATCCATCTCTCCTTCTACCCCGATGCCAAGATCGGTATTCTCGGTCCGAACGGTGCAGGTAAGTCGACCGTGCTACGCATCATGGCCGGCCTCGACAAGGAATATACCGGCGAAGCCTGGCTCGCGGAAGGCGCCACCATCGGCTATCTGCCGCAGGAGCCGCAGCTCGATCCCAACAAGACGGTTTTCGAAAACGTCATGGAAGGCGTTGCCAAGAAAACCGAAATCCTCAATCGCTACAACGAATTGATGATGAACTATTCCGACGAGACGGCGGAAGAGGGCGCTAAGCTCCAGGACATCATCGACAGCCAGAACCTCTGGGATCTGGAAAGCCAGGTGGAAATGGCGATGGACGCATTGCGCTGCCCGCCGCGCGATGCCGAAGTCACCAGCCTTTCCGGCGGTGAGCGCCGCCGTATCGCACTTTGCCGCCTGCTTCTCTCGCAGCCGGACCTGCTGCTGCTCGACGAACCGACCAACCATCTCGACGCTGAGACCATTGCCTGGCTGGAAAAGCACCTGCGCGACTATCCGGGTGCAGTGATGATGATCACCCACGACCGCTACTTCCTCGACAATGTTACCGGCTGGATTCTCGAACTCGACCGCGGCCGCGGCATTCCATACGAAGGCAACTACTCCGCCTATCTGCAGGCCAAGGCCAAGCGCATGCTGCAGGAAGCCCGCGAAGAAGCTGGCCGCCAGAAGGCGATCAGCCGCGAACAGGAATGGATCGCCTCCAGCCCCAAGGCCCGTCAGGCCAAGTCCAAGGCGCGTATCAACGCTTACGAACAGCTGGTCGATGCTGCTGAAAATCAGCGTCCCGGTGATGCGCAGATCATCATTCCGGTCAGCGAGCGTCTCGGCCAGGTGGTGATCGAGATGGAGGGCATCACCAAGGGCTTCGAAGGCCGTACGCTGATCAACGATCTGTCGATCAAGCTGCCGCCCGGCGGCATCGTCGGCATCATCGGCCCGAACGGCGCCGGCAAGACGACCCTGTTCAAGATGATCACCGGCCAGGAAAAGCCGGATTCCGGCTCGATCCGCATCGGCGAGACGGTGCATCTCAGCTATGTCGACCAGAGCCGCGACGCGCTTGATGGCAATAAGACGGTATGGGAGGAAATCTCCGGCGGCGCCGAAATCATCAAGCTCGGCAAGTTCGACATGAACTCGCGCGCCTATTGCGGCGCCTTTAACTTCAAGGGCGGCGACCAGCAGCAGAAGGTCGGCAGTCTCTCTGGCGGCCAGCGCAACCGCGTGCACCTGGCCAAGATGCTGAAGTCCGGCGGCAACGTGCTTCTGCTCGACGAACCGACCAACGACCTCGATACGGAAACGCTGGGGGCGCTGGAAAGCGCGCTCGAAAACTTCGCCGGCTGCGCGATCATCATCAGCCACGATCGCATGTTCCTCGACCGCCTGGCCACGCATATCCTAGCCTTTGAAGGTGACGGCCATGTCGAATGGTTCGAAGGCAATTTCGAAGATTACGAACAGGACAAGGTCCGCCGCCTCGGTCCCGATGCTCTCAATCCGGGCAGCCAAGCACACAAGCGCCTGACACGATAAGTTTGCTGTCTTTCCGTCATGGGGAACCCCGGCACGTCCGGGGTTTTTCTTTGCCTTGGGATAGGGCGCAGATATTCCCCAGCCGACAAAAACTAACAGATTTCCGACGCCCGGCCGGCGTCTTCGGTGATTAGCCCTTGCAGAGTTCATTCAAATCACATAAAGATATCTTTATATCTTGATTGGGTGCGAAATGACGGATCTGGTTAAACTCGGCTTGGATGACGTAGTAGACGTGCTGAAGGCGGTCGGCGAGCCGACTAGGCTGCGTCTTCTGGCGCTTCTCGCTGCCGGCGATCTCACGGTGACTGATCTTACCGAAATACTTGGCCAGTCGCAGCCGCGCATTTCCCGGCATTTGAAGCTGCTCGGTGAAGCCGGTCTGATTGATCGTTATCAGGAAGGCGCCTGGGCTTACTTCCGGCTGAAGCAGGAGGGCAAGGCCGTGACGCTGGCCCGCAGCCTGCTGCGCCATACCGCCGAAAAGGATACGGTGCTGCTGCGTGACGGGGAACGTCTCGCCTCCGTAAAGCGTGTTCGCGCCGAGCGCGCCCAGGCCTATTTCAGCCGGAATGCCGCCGAGTGGGATGAGTTGCGTCGCCTCCATGTCGCCGACGAGGATGTCGACAAGGCGCTGATCGATCTCATCGGTCCGCAGCCGATCGACTCCTTCCTCGATCTCGGCACGGGTACGGGCCGGATGCTGCAGCTCCTGGCCGGCCACTATCGCCGCGCCGTCGGCATCGATGCCAGCCGGGACATGCTGGCCGTTGCCCGCGCCAATCTCGACCGGGCCAATATCACCGCCGCCTCGGTGCGGCATGGCGATATTTTCAACCTGCCGCTCGAGCAGCAGGATTTCGATCTCATTACCATCCATCAGGTGCTGCACTTCCTTGATCAGCCGGAGGTTGCCATTAATGAGGCGGCGCGAATGCTGCGGCCCGGCGGCCGGCTTGTCATCATCGACCTCGCGCCGCACGGGCTTGAATATCTGCGTGACGAGCATGCGCATCTGCGTCTCGGCTTCTCGCATCAGACCATGTCGGATTGGCTGAAACTGGCGGGGCTGGATGTGGAGCGCGTGCAGGATCTTCATTCGGGGAGGGAAGGCGGTCAAGCGCTGACCGTGACCATCTGGCTGGCGCGCGACCCGCGGTTGCTGATTGCGTCCGACCAGGGCCACCAGTCATCCCCCATCTTTGCCGGGAGAGTATGATATGTCTTCGAGCTCAGAAAGCCATAACGCGGGTATCCGCATCTCCTTTGAGTTCTTTCCTCCGAAGTCGGAGGAGGCCGAGCAGCAGCTGTGGAACACCGTCGAGGAGCTCAGCGATTGGGACGTTGAGTTTGTTTCGGTTACGTATGGGGCAGGCGGTTCGACCAAAGCGCCGACGCTTTCTGCCGTGCGTAAGATGATCCATGAGACGCCGTTCACGACCGCATCGCATCTGACCTGCGTCGGTGCCACGCGTGAGGACACGCATCGGGTGATCGACGAGTTTCTGGCTACCGGCGTTCGCCGTTTCGTCGCGCTGCGCGGCGATCCGCCGGGTGGTGTCGGCGCGGCCTATCAGCCTCATCCGGGCGGCTATGCCAATGCTGCGGAACTGGTGCAGGCTTTGCGCGAGCGCGGCGATTTTGATATTTCCGTCTCTGCCTATCCTGAAAAGCATCCGGAAAGCCGCGATACGGCAGCCGATATCGATATGCTGAAGCGCAAGGCGGACAATGGTGCCGACCGGGCCCTGACGCAGTTCTTCTTCGATAATGATGCCTTCGAGCGTTATCACGATCGCGTTCGCGCCGCCGGCATCAAGATTCCCGTTGTGCCGGGCATCATGCCGATCCAGAACCTGACGCAACTCAAGCGCTTCGCCGGCGCCTGCGGCACGAATATTCCGACCTGGCTGGACGAGCGTTTTGATGGTTTGGACGAGGATGTCGAGGAGCGCGCCAAGGTCGCAGCTGATGTCGCCGCCGAGCAGATCCAGGATCTGGTGCGCCGTGGTATTCACGAGTTTCATCTTTATACAATGAACCGTTCGGCACTGGTTTCCGCCGTGCTTGAACGGCTGGGCCTTGAGCGCAAGGTGGATGCGCGGGCCGGGGCGGCCGCCTAAAGTACGTCGCGCGAACTCATGAAAAAGCGCATGTCCGGCGGGGCATGCGCTTTTCTAATGAAACAGAGGTTTTGTTAGCTTTTCGGAGTTTGGTCGTTTGCGTATTTCGCCGAAGCCGTCAGATGAAGAGCATCGTCACGACGAAAGCGAAGGCCGCACCGACCACTAGGACGTTGATGGATCGCGTTAATCCCATGTCTTCCTCCTCAGTCAGCCGTTAAATTTTATGTCGAAAATGTGTTGCTTGGAAAGAACATTCGATGCTGCGACGCGGTATCGAATTCGCGGTGTGATTCACGAGCTTTCGGCAACATTTTGATATTGCGTCATAAATGTCGATTGCTGGCTCGATGACGGGCTGTGAATAAATATTAATATGTTGTGACTGCGGACCATCTGAATGGAGCAGGAGATCATATTTCCCGCGTTTTGACGCCGCGTTTCATCCACATGAAAAGCCGCCCATCGAGGACGAGCAGACCTGCGGCGATGAGCAGCATGCCAGCGATTTCGGTCGGCCCCATTCGCTCGCCGAGAAAGAGGAAGCCGAGCAATAACGCGCTCGGCGGCACGAGCAGAGTGACGAGGGAGGTGTTGGTGGCGCCTGCAAGTTCGATGATGCGAAAATAGAGGATGTAGGCGAAAGCAGTCGACAGCAGCGCCAGGCCGAGAATGGCTGCAATTGCCGTCATCGGCGGGGTGGCGAGCGCCCAAGGCTGGTCGATCATCAGCGCAACCGGCAGCATGATGAGCGAGGAACCTGTCAACTGGCCCGCTGCCACAACCGGCGGCGCGATGCCCTTGAAGCGTTTGGCATAAATCGCTGCGAATCCGTAGGAGATTGCTGCCAAGATCGGCAATATGAGTGCCCAGAAGGGTACCGAGCCGCCGCTGGTAACGCTCGGTCCGAGCAACACGATCGTTCCGAGAAGGCCGGTGAGGCAGCCGACTAGCTTGGCCGATGTCAGGCGCTCATCCGTTGTCAGTTGATTGCCGATCAACACGGTCCACATCGGCGTCGTCGCGTTCATGATGGATGCGAGCCCGGCACCCATTTGCGTCTGGCCGCAGAAGATCAGCGTATGCGGTATCGCATTGTTGATTAAGCCCAGCAGCAAAAATTGCGGCCAATAGCGGCGCAGGGACTGATAGATGTTGAGGCGACCAGCCAGATAGAGATGCAATGCCACGGCTGCCAGCGAAAGGCGCAGAAAGACGAGCGTGAAGGGCGGCACATGATGAACGGCGATACGGGCGAAGAAGAACGAACCACCCCAGATCAATCCGAGCAATAGCAGCAGGCCCCAGGTCGAGGCGTTCATTCGATGTTGGCCGTTCATGGCATTCTCCTCTTTCGATGCATCTAAACCGGAAGAGTGCGGGTTCTCCACCCGTTTCTTGCTATTTTGCTCATGGGCGTGAGGGGAGCAGATACAAAAAAGGCGGCCTGGAGCCGCCTTTTTCGATCGATATATGGAGGAAATCAGAGTGCGTTGAGCAGTGCTGTCGTTGCCCAGCCATCGGCCGGCATACCCAGGCGGAACTGTTCCTTCTGGATCGCGACACGCGTGCCGGAGCCGAGGATGCCATCAATCTTGCCGACGTCGTAGCCGCGGGCCACGAGCTTAGTCTGAAGCGCCTTCATGTCTACATCGTTCAGGCCCGGCTCGGGATTGCCCTTGTTATAGGGCGGGGCGCCGGCAAAGCGCGTCGCGAAATAGGCGGCCGAGGTCGTGTAGATAAACGACTGGTTCCAGCCGAGATAGGTATTGTAGTTCGGATAGGTCAGGAAGGCAGGCCCCTTGCGACCCTGTGGCAGGATGAGAGCAGCCGGCAGGGAGCCGAAGCTCGTATTGCCGTCGCGGGGGGTGACGCCGAGCTTGAACCAATCGCCCGCGGTCAGCGGGCCGCCGATGCCGGATTTTTCCCAGGGAAGATTGTCCGGAACCGTCACCTCCTGCAGCCAGGGCTGACCGCGCTGGAAGCCGAGATGCTGGAGGAATCGCGCTGTCGTCAGAATGACGTCAGGTGCGCTGGTCTTGAGGTTGACATGGCCGTCGCCATCGCCATCCGTGCCATAAGCGATGATATCGGGCGGCAGCATTTGTGTCTGGCCGATTTCGCCGGCCCACGCACCCGTCGTCGTTGCCGGGTCGACATCGCCGCGCTGGACGAGCTCGATCAGCGCGATCAGGCGCGGGCGGAAGAAGTCCGGCCGGCGGCAATCATGCGAGAGAGTGACCAGCGCGTTGCGGGTGTTGAAATTGCCCTGGACGGCGCCGAAATCGGTTTCCATCGCCCAGAAGGCGGTGATGACGCCGGGAGGCACGCCATAGTCCTGTTCGGCCTTGGCGAAGACGTCGGCATATTGCTTCATCTTCTGGCGGCCGATGTCGAGGCGACCCTGGCTGACGGTGCGCTGGGAGAATTCGAGGAAGGTTTGACGGAAGACGCCCTGGCTGCGGTCCATTGCAAGAACCTTCTGGTCGATCTGGGCGCCGGCGAGCGTCTTGTCGGCGGCTGCAGCATCCGCGCCATCCGCAATCGCTTCGGCCTTTACGCCGGCCAGAAATGTCGTGAGATCGCCGCCGCAGGCTACTTTTGGAGTGGCATCGCTACTCGCGGGCGGCACTGTTGCAGGAGCCGCGCTTTGAGCCAATGCCGTACCGGTCATGGCTGAGGCGAAGAGCAACGCGAGAGCGCCGCGTCGAATGGTGTGACGATCCATGAGCGATCCTTCCTAGTGATAGAATAGGGTCGCTTTCACAGAAGATTGTGACATAAGCAAGAGTGAAATGGGCTCAGTATTAAGAATTTCCCTGCTTCTCTACTGCGGCCACCCAGTTTTGCCAGTTCTGCTCAGAACCGCCGAAAACATTGATGTCTGTCGGGCCTTTGATCCCCGGAATGACCCCCGTAGATGTGTATTGCCAGAAAGCCCAGTTGCGACCTGCGTAAGTCTCTTTCGGATGCTTGGCGACGGATCGGACCCAGAAATGATAGTCCTGGAAATAGCCGACTAGATTTTCACGATGGAAGTCGACCGAAGTATAGATGATCGGGCGCTTGCCGTAATAGGCCTGCAGGCGATCCATAAAGCGCTTGATCTCGCTACGTACCGTCTCGGGAGCTGGTCTGGTCTTGCAGGTGGGGGAGCCAGGATTCCATTCGACGTCGACGACGGGCGGAAGCGCCATGGCATCCTTCGGCACGTTGCGGATGAACCAATCGGCCTGCTCATCGGCCGTCGAGCAGAAATAGAAGAAATGATAGGGTGCATGCAGAAGTCCCGCGGCGCTCGCTTCATTCCAATATTCGGTGAAGCGAGGGTCGATCCGGTCCTTGCCCTCCGTCGCCTTGATGAAGACGAAGGCGACACCGGAGCCCTTAACCGCTTTCCAATCGATATCGCCCTGCCACTTGGAAATATCGATGCCATGGATGGGATGGCGCTGCGGGTGATCGCGGCCGAAATCCTGTGGCTTCGTATCGGCGAACCTGGTCTTGGGGAGAGCCGCCGTCGACAGGGCGTCGTAGCCCGTCGTGCAGCCGGTCAAGGCAAGAGCGAGCGGCAGTAGGCATGCCAGAAGCCGGCGCATAGATATCCTGTTATGGCGCGAGTGATCTTGCTGCCCCAAGACTTGGCTTCCGTAATATGGTCCCCGAGAATCCGAAAGAGCGGCAGACCATACCGTTGCCAGCTGGTCTTGCCACTTTATTCACCATATCAACGTAAAAAATGCGTTATCTTCAAGCAAATTCTTATGCTTGGTGTCTTACGAGGCCGGATTTTGCGCTGGAATCCATCGGCACTTAGGCGGCGTGCCGTGCCGCCACGGCTCGCCAGGCGTAACCGCGGCCGATTCTTTCGGTTTTCACCGACATGCCTCGCGCTGCAGCCTTCTCTTCGAGCACCGTCAGAAGATCGGCGCGCGGAGTGACGTGGAATTTCTTCAGCCAGCCTTTGAGCATGGCGCGGAACCAGCCCGGCAATCCCTCCTGCTGGCCGAAATCGACGATGTGAAGCTCGCCGCCCTGCGCGACTGCGTCGAGCGACGCGTCGATAGCCCTTGTCCAGTCGGGGATCATCGAGAGCGCGTAGGAGATCATCACACGGTCGAAGCCATCGGTGCCGAAATCGGCGGGTGAAAAGGCTGTAGCGTCGGCGACGCGAAAATCCGGCATCTGTTTCAGGCCACGGAAGTTACTGCGTGCCGAGATCAGCATTTCCTGCGAGATATCGAGGCCATAGAGGTGAGCGGACGGGAAGCGCCGATAGGCGAGCAGCATATTGCGGCCTGTGCCGCAGCCCACTTCCAGGAGGGAGCCACCGACGGGCACATTCAGCTGTTCGATGGTCCGATCGCGGCCGAACAGGTAATATTTGCGGGTCAGATCATAGATGTGACGCTGATAGCGGTACATGCCGTCCATCAGCTTGGCGTGGTTGTTCGCGCTGGTTTCTATGCCTGTATCCGCCTGGCTCACGCTTTTTTTCCGTAGATATGGAAGCCGCCGTAGATGGCCGAACGGTCACGGGTGTTGAGTTCCTGTGAGCGTTCTTCGAAATAGACCCACTGATCGCGGATCGCTGGAGAGAGGCGGCCCTCAATGATGCTCTTTTCGGCGGCGGTGCGGAAGATGACGCGGGCGTCTTCGCGCGCCGTGCGGGTAATCTCCGCCCAGAGGCCATTGAGCTGCTCATCGGTCATCCAGTCCTGCGCATCGAGCAGGACATAGCGATCGCGCGAGGCTGCCGGCTTCGAAGCGAGAAGCTCGGTGAAATTGGCGTGATGGACGCTCACACGATCGGCATTGGCGCGAATCGCCGCATAGTGCTCCGGCTTGAGATAGGTGGGCAGGGGGCCTTGGTGCTGGGCAGCGTAGCGTCGCGAGAATGCCTGCCAGGCGAAGTAGTTGTCACGCATCGGGAAGTGACAGGCTAGCTTTTCCAGGCGGTGTTTCAGCACGGCGGAAATGGAATCGTCACCGGCCAGGCTTGCAAGTTCGTCATATTGCTGTGGCGGGATGCCGAGGCCGAAGAGCGAGCTCTTGCGGCCGAGCAGCCAGCGGACCGCTCGCTTGTCAAAGATCGGAGCGATCTCCTCTTCAAAGAACTGACGCTGCTCGCGCATCGTGCGGGCTTCCGTCATCTTGTCGAGGCGGACGCCGTGCAGGCGTGCCAGTATATGGGCGGCGCCAATGAACCGGCCGAGAAGACCGGTCTTGTAGATATTGCGATTGAAGACCGTGATGCGGCGGCGGCCATAGAGATCGCGACCATTCCAGTAGTCCGCCGTTGCCGCGTCGAGGCGAGGCGCGATGAACTTATCGTAGGCCTGGCTATTGGCCGCAATGCCGGGCGTTCCGAAGAAGCGCACCAGGTCCGCATGGCCGGGAAGCAGGCGGAAGGCTGCAAGCTTCAGCTTGTTCAGGGCAATGTGGTGGCGATTGAGATCGACGACATCGATGGATGCGGGATTTTGCGAGAGGTAGGCGAGCATGTTGCAGCCGCCCGAACCGATGGTGACGATGCGATGATGCGCCTGCAGCTCCATCGCCTCCATATCGATATCCGGATCCTCCCAGATCTGCGGATAGACAAGGCCAGAAAACAGCATTCCGAACAAGCGCTCGGAGAGACCCGCTTTGGACAATGCCTTGTGCTGCAGCAGAGCGTCCTTGAGTTTCCGGTTCTTTTGGAGACCGGCATCCGGGGCGAATTCCGTCATCTGAGTCTTGTCACCGATTTGTGAAGATCAGGGCGTTTAACCCGGCAATGCTACAGTCTGATGACGCGGACTGTTGGCAGATCCGGCGGAAAAGCATCCTTGCACATATTTAAGGAGCCCTGACACCATCATAGGTCTTTCATCTTGCTGCGTTTCCTGATTGTCTCCGCCTACCTTTCTGGAGGGTATGTAATATGCGTTTGATATCGAGAGTGATCGCGGCTCTGGTTGTTCTGCTGCTGATCATTGTCGCCGGCGGGGCCGTCTGGCTCTCTCTTTACCCGCCGGAATTACTGAAGGTTGGCGATGGCTACGCGGCAAAGATCGTCTGCTCCAATACATTCGTGGCCAAACGGGACCCGGACAAGGTGATGGAGGAGGATGTGCAGGCTCCCGGCAATCCGGCATTGAAGCTCATTCGCGTCTATGTCGACCGGGACGAGGGCGTGGTCACGGCCCGCTTCCTTGGACTGTTTGCGCCGAACCGTGCGCTCTATCGGGGGGCGCTCGGCTGCGCGCTGGTGCCGGACGGTGATCTGCAGGCGGCCCGCAGCGCCGTCTTCCTCAACAAGGTCAAGGCGCCGAAGAGCGACGCTGAGTGGCCGGATGGGGATACGGTAAACCTCGGTCAGGGCGATGTCGGGAAGAAGCTCGCCGATATCGTATCGAATCTGGATCTCGCCGGGCCTGCCATGCGCGCGATCGTTGTCGTCAAGGACGGGCGCATTGTCGCCGAGTCCTATGGCGATGGCTTCAGCAAGGCAACGCCGCTGATCGGCTGGTCGATGACCAAGACGGTCAATGCCGCCATCATCGGCCGGCTCATGCTGGCCGGGCGTATGTCCTTCGACGATCAGAATCTTCTGCCGCAATGGAGCGTGGACCCACGCAAGGATATCAAGCTCAGCGATCTTCTTGCCATGGAGAGCGGCCTTGCCTTCAACGAATCCTATGGCACTGTATCAGACGTTACACGCATGCTCTATCTCGATCCGGACGTGACCAGTATCGCAGCCAACGCGCATCAGTTGGCTGCGCCCGGCGAGCGTTTCAGCTATTCCAGCGGTACGGCAGCGCTGCTTTCGCGCCTCTGGATGAACCGGCTGCCCAATCTGAGCGCTGCCATCTCCTATCCGCGCGAGGCGCTTTTCGGGCCGCTCGGCATGTACAGCGCCGTTTTCGAGGCCGATGAGCGCGGCACCTTCGTCGGCAGCTCCTATCTCTATGCCAATGCCCGGGACTGGGCGCGCTTTGGTCTCTTTCTGCTGCAGGATGGGGTCTGGAATGGGCATCGCCTGCTGCCGGAAGGCTTTGTCGGCGCCATGCGCACGCCGACAAAGGCTTCCGAGGGCGTTTACTCGCAGGTTCAGGCCTGGCTTGCAGGCCCCGGCGGCTCCAATGCGCAATTTGGCCTGCCTGCGGATACCTTCTGGATGACCGGTCACGACGGCCAAACGATCGCAATCGTCCCGTCGGCCAATCTCGTTGTCGTGCGGATGGGGTTGACGCCGACCTGGGCGTATTATCGACCGCAAATCCTGGTGAAGCGGATCATGGATATAATAAAGCCGGCCACGAACTAGGCCGGCTTCTCATAAGGTTTTGGTAAAATCAGTAATTGCCGTTGGCGACGTCCGTCAGGCCCTTGCGCTTGGCGTCGTAATAATAGCCACGGGCATAGAGCTGCACGGCATTGGCTTCCTTGTTCTGAGCCTTGCTGTCCGCCGTCATCCAGGCACCGCGCAGATATTTGGCGGCGTATTTGATGTTGGTTTCGGCGTCGAGGAGACCGGACGGCGGGCCTTCGTAGCCCATGGACTTGGCCGTATTGTACTTGATCTGCATCAGGCCGAAATATCCGGCGCGATTATAGGCTTTCGGATTGTAACGGCTTTCGCGGTGAACGACGCGATGGATCAGGGATTCCGGAATTTCGTAAAGCTTGGCGTATTTCTGAATGAGCTTCGAAACGTAGCCCTTCTCCGCCGCCGGGACATCGGAATCGTAATTGGGAGTGTTGGTGGTGGTCATGACAGCAGGAACGACCGTCGGGCCGCTGCTGTCGAAATTGAAGTCATAATGCATGCGGTTGTCCGCATAGCGCGGAATGCCCATCTGGGCGGGCGTGGCGAAGGCGACCTCTGCCTGTGCCATCGAATCCGGACGCGGCGTCGGCACGGCAACCTGAATGGCTGCCACATCCGATGTCATCGGAATGGTCGGCTCGCTCTGAGCCACGGAGGCGGAAACTGGCGTGAGGGCAGCATCGCCGGGACGTGCCGGATTGGGCATGGGGATCGCGACCACGGAAGGCACCAGCGGCACGTCGGATGCTGCATAGGCCGCTGCGGCTGACGTGCTGCCGGCGGGCGCGCCCGTTGCTGCAGCAATTGCGGCGGTTCCCTGATTGGCAGCGTTCGCCACAGGCGCGCCGAAGCGTCCCTGTGCGGCATCCATCTGCTGCTGGCTTACCGTTGCTGCTGCCACGTTTGCAGTGCCCGGAACAAAGCGGCCGGACTTTGCCATTGCCATTTGTTGCGGTTGCTGCGGGCCGATGAAGCCCGGTGCTGCTGCGACCATTGCGGCGCCTGCAGGTGCTGCTGCGCCAGTTGCGGTCAGGGTCGTATTCGGATGCGGCACGTTGGCGTGTGCCGACGGGAGTTCTGCCTGAGACGTCTGCTGCTGCTGAGTGCTTGCGCACCCGGCGAGAGCGCCGCACATCATTGCCGATAAGGCAACGCTGCGCTTCAGGCTGGGAAATCCGATCGTTACCATTCTGTCACTTTCGAAAAAACCAAACCTAATTTCGATGCAATTCGGCCACAGGACCGCCAAATTCGGTCGCAGGATCGATAAAATTATGAATCCCCATTAACCTATCCGTGATCGCCTCGCAACCCTGCACCGGCTCAGGCGGCCATCCGGCGGTATCCGGCGGTCACTGCGCCGGCTGCAATCAACAGGGTTCCGCCCGTTCTGTTAACGGCGCGCTGCACGCTTGCCTTGCGAATGAAGCCGCGCGCCAGGTCGGCGACGAACACGTAAATGAGTGAGTTCAGCGCCGCCAAAGTGAGGAAAGTTGCCTCCAGAATAAGCGTTTGCTGAAGAAATGGCTTCGACATGTCGAGAAATTGCGGAACGAATGCAATGAAAAAGACGATGCTCTTCGGGTTGAGAGCCGTTACAACATATGCGTGTAAGAGAATTTTTAACGGTTTTTCCTCTGGGAGATTGTCATTGTCGCCCAGAGGACCCGTCACGATCGGGGCTCTCCAGAGCTTAATTCCGAGGAAAACGAGGTAGGCTGCGCCGATCAGCTTAAGAATCGTGAATAGTGTCGCTGAAGTGGCGAGGAGGGCGCCGAGACCGGCTAGCGATGCGGTCATCGCGGTGAAATCGCCAAGCGTCACGCCCGTCACCGTTGCCAGGGCCGTCTTGCGGCCGTGGCCGAGCGCATAGGATATGACAAGAAGAATGGTCGGACCCGGTATGGCCAGCATGATGCAGGATGCGGCGGCGAAAGCGAGCCAGGTTTCGATGGACATAGAATCCTCCTCTATTCCTCTTCCGCCGTCAGCAAAGACATTGGATTTGCGATCCGTCAATCCGCCTGATTGCCAATCAGGCGGATTGACCACCGATTAAGCCGATTGATCGCCGATCGGTCAGGCTTGTGAATACTTCTGCCCGATATGGTCCATGACTTCGGCGAACCAGGGAGTGGCGATATCGAAGGCCTTGCCGCCCTTGATGCGCGGGAATTCGATGACGCGCAGCTTACCGCCCTGACCTTCATCATGTCCCGTGACGCCGGACACCTTGTTGAGGGCACTTTCCACCGCGAGGTCGACCATGCCCTGAATCAGGCGCAGGTCCTCGCCGTTTGCGGGGGCGGAGCGTGCGAAATAGCCCGACTTCTGTACCATGGAGCGTTCGGCGCCGATGATCGCTGCGAACTGTTTCTGGAACCAGCCGCCGACATTGATCGTGTCGATCTTTACGTGGCCGAAG
This sequence comes from Rhizobium sp. ERR 1071, assembly GCF_007828675.1. Taxonomy (NCBI): domain Bacteria; kingdom Pseudomonadati; phylum Pseudomonadota; class Alphaproteobacteria; order Hyphomicrobiales; family Rhizobiaceae; genus Rhizobium; species Rhizobium sp. ERR 1071. The sequence goes on from NZ_VITM01000002.1 coordinate 770,179, forward strand.
GCATCGCGCTTGACGGTTTCGCCGGAGGCTTCCCGTTCGGCAACGATGGCGTCGAGGCCGGCACCTTCCGATACGAAGAGCGTCACCTGGCCGGTCTTCTCCATGATATTGCGCAGGCGTTCGCCTTCCACCTCGATATCGAATGCCATTTCCGGCAGATAGAGGCCGTCGATGCCCTTCATCTCGGCGTTCATCATGAAGCCTTCGACATATTCGTTCGCGCTGCTCTTCTGGATATAGGCGCGCGCGGTTGCCGCCGTCAGCCAGCCACAGTGGCGGCCCATCACTTCATGAATAACGAGCGTTTTCGGCGCTGCGGTCTGTTCGTTGCTGACATTGTCGAAGAAGTGAGCGCCGACTTCGGCGGCCGTCCAGGCCCCGAGGGACTGACGGATCGGCACGATGTCGTTATCAACAGTCTTCGGCAGGCCGACGACGGTCAGATCATAGCCGTTGGCGCCAAGATAGGCAGCAAGATCGGCCGCCGTCGTATTGGTGTCGTCGCCGCCGATCGTGTGAAGGATGGTCACACCGTCGGACGCCAGTCGCTCGGCTGCGACGCGCAGCGGGTTTTCGCCTTCCTTGACCAGGCCGCGCTTGACGCAGTCTGCGATGTTGGTGAGCTTGACGCGGCTGTTGCCGATCGGCGAGCCGCCATAGCGATGCAGCAGATAGGCGCGCTCGCGCATGGCCTGCGTCACCTCGATGCTGTCACCCAGCAGAACCCCTTGATAGCCGGAACGATAGGCGATGATGTCGAGATCGGGCGCCACATCGCTATAGCGCTGGATCAGCCCGCCAACGGCAGACGAAAGGCAGGGCGCCAATCCACCGGCAGTGAGCATTGCGACTTTCTGTTTGGCCATGGGATCCTCCTTGCAGACAAGCTGCTTCATTTCAATGGTTGCGGTGGAATGGATGCGACAGGCAGGCAAGGGTGTAAAGTAAAGAATTTAAGAAAGCGGCGGTTTGTTTCGTCTTCAAAAGCGGGGCGGGGCGATTGGACGATAGTTCGCATTTGCAGCATCATTACCAAATTGTGAAAAGTGTTTTCGGGCTTGCGACGAATGGACTGCTTGCAATGGCAACCATTATTTGATCAAGGTGTTCTACTGTTTCAGTAGGATATAGAGACCGGCATGTCGTTCTGGGAAAAATTGCTGAATGCTATCGGTAGCACTGCCGGCAATGCCCTGTCGGCGGTGGTCGAGGCTATTCGCACCGTCTTTGAAGGCGATCCGGAAACGCGCCGCAAGGTGGCATTTTCCGTCGCCATAATCGCTCTTTCCGCCAAAATGGCGAAAGCAGACGGTGTGGTGACGGAAAACGAGGTCAACGCGTTCCGCGAGATCTTCGAATTTCCGCCCGATCAGGCGAAAAACGTCGCCCGTCTCTATAATCTGGCGCGCCAGGACGTGGCCGGTTACGAAGCCTATGCGGAGCGGCTGTCCTCCCTTTGCGCGACCTGCACGAAGAATTGCCCCGTGCTGGAAGATGTACTCGACGGTCTCTTCCATATCGCCAAGGCAGATGGCCTGATCCATGAGAAGGAAATGGATTTCCTTCAGCATGTGGCCGAAATCTTCCATATGAGCGAAGAGCGGTTCGAGCAGATCATGGCGCGCCATGTGAATGTTGGCGGCCGCGATCCCTACAAGGTGCTCGGCGTCTCGCGCCAGGACGATTTCCCGACGATCCGCCGCCGCTACCATGGCCTCGTCTACGAGAACCATCCGGATCGCCTCGTGTCGCGTGGGGTGCCGGAAGAGTTCCATGCCATCGCAAACGAACGCATGGCGGCTCTGAATGCGGCTTATGCCGAGATCGAGAAAGAACGCCGCGCAGCATGAGTGCATTCCAGGCCGATTTCGCTCGCGCCCATGTGCAGCCTTCGCCGAACCATGGCGAGAGGCGGGATGGACGTCGGCCTGATATCATCCTTCTGCACTATACTGGTATGGGCACGGCTGAGGGCGCTCTCGATTGGCTCTGTCGTCCGGAGAGCCAAGTGTCGAGCCATTATTTCGTCTTCGAGGACGGGCGGATCATGCAGCTTGTTCCCGAAGAGCGCCGAGCGTGGCATGCGGGCAAGAGTTCGTGGCATGGCGAGACCGATATCAATTCATCGTCGATCGGCATCGAGATCGCCAATGCCGGCCATCCCGGCGGACTGCCTGAATTCCCCGATGCGCAGATCGAAGCGGTGATCGAACTGTGTCGCGATTGCGGCCAACGCTGGGCAATCGCGCCTGAACGGGTGCTTGGACACTCCGATGTTGCCCCTGTGCGTAAGGTCGATCCGGGCGAGAAATTCCCCTGGGCGCGGCTGGCTGCGGCCGGTGTCGGGCACTGGGTTGAGCCGGCTTCGATCACCGGCGGTCGCTTCTTCCAGAAGGGCGATGTCGGTCAGCCGATCGAGGCCTTGCAGTCGATGCTCTCGCTCTATGGCTACAGCACTGAAATAAATGGCGAATTCTCGGAAAAACTGAAGGGCGACGTTGAAGCCTTCCAGCGCCATTTCCGGCAGGAGCGAGTGGACGGCATTGCCGATTTTTCGACGATCGATACGCTGCATCGCCTGCTGGCCGCGCTGCCGCGCTATTCCTGAATTCGTTCCGTTCTGTCATCGGTGTTTATAGCCGGCTATAGATGCGAAAACGCGTAACGCCCTGCTGCGCCACAGCTTTTCCCTATTATCTCCGCATTGCATTGGTCTAACGACGCTCGCTGAACGGCGGTCGCGCCGTCTGGGTTTGTGTGTCGCGCGACCGTAGACGACTAATGGGGACTGTGCATTCCGGCGGCTCTTTTTGCCTCCAGCCGGACGTGATGGCTTGCGCTATCCGCGGTCCCGCCCCTGGAGACAAAAGACTACATGAAAAATTTGATTGTTGCGGCTGTGGCATGCGTGGGCGTGCTGCTGGCGGGATATGATTCTGCCTCTGCAGGCGAGCGCCATGCGAAGCAGAAAACGGTTCCTCTTAAGATCGTCAGCCGCACCACCGGCTTTCCGGTTCCCAATGTTCCCGCCGAATTGCGCGACGCCGAGACCTCCTTCGCACGGCAAAATCGCTATTCCGCACTGATTGCCAAATATGCCAAGCAGAACGGCGTTGCAGTTGAACTCGCCACTGCTGTCATTCAGATCGAAAGCAATTTCAATCCGAAAACTCGTGGAAGTGCAGGCGAAATCGGCCTGATGCAGATCAAGCCGGCGACCGCCAAGCTGATGGGCTATACCGGCCGCACCAAGGGTCTCTACGATCCCGAAACGAACATCAAGTTCGGCATGAAATATCTTGCCATGGCGCAGGACCTTGGCGGCGGACCGACCTGCAACACCATCCTCAAATACAATGCCGGCCACGGCGCCACGCGCATGAACCCGATCTCGAAGCGTTATTGCGGCAAGGTGCTTGCCCTTCTGGACTGACATTCATGCCAGGATTTCGGATAGGGCGGAATCGTTTTCCGTGCTATCGAAATCGCGACTATGGATGAGGGTTACAGCATGGCAGCGGATTTCAGGTTCATCGTCGTTGGCCGGGGCATGATGGGGGCAGCCGCTGCCCGTCACCTGGCAAACCAAACGGACGGCGTTGCCGTCATCGGGCCGGATGAACCTGAAGATCGCGCCAGCCATCAGGGTGTTTTCGGCAGTCATTACGACGAGGGCCGCATCACCCGCACGATCGATCCGGACACGAACTGGGCCCGTCTCGCAAACCGTTCGATCAGCCGCTATGCGGATATCGAACGGGATAGCGGCATTCAATTCTATGCTCCGGTCGGCTGCCTTGTTGTCGGGCCGGAGCGGGGCGGTGAAATAGCTTATGTCGGCGATGTCGTGGAAGCGGCCAGGCGGCTCGGCGTGCAAACCGATATCCTCGATGATGCCGAGCTCAAGGTGAAGTTCCCCTTCTTCTCCTTCGCATCGGGAAGCGAAGGGGTCTTCGAACCGCATGGGGCCGGCCATATCAGCCCGCGCCGGCTGGTCAAGGCACAATCCCTGCTGGCGGAAAAGGCAGGCGCGCGTGTCATCAAGCAGACGGCGGTGTCGATCCGCGATGAGGGTGGCCTTGCTGTCGTCACGACGGCGGAAGGCGATACATTCAGCGCCGAAAAGATATTGCTCGCCGCCGGCGGTTTCTCCATTGCCGAGAATCTCTTGCCGCGACCTGTTGAGATGAAGGTTTATGGCCGCACGATCACTTTCTTCGAGGTGAGCGAGGCGGAAGCCCAAGCCCTCTCCGGCATGCCATCGCTGATATCGAAGGCGGCTGATGATTTGGACAGCATCTATATGCTGCCGCCGATCCGCTATCCGGACGGCAAATATTACATGAAGATCGGTGGCGATCCCGATGATTTGCAATTCACGACCGAGGCGGAGCTACGTGCCTGGTTCCGCACCGCCGGCCGCGACAAGGCTCGCGAGCATCTGGTGCGGATATTCCATGGGCTCGTTCCCGGCCTGAGGCGGCCACCGGCTTTCACCAATTCCTGTGCCGTCTCCTATTCGCCAACGGGCTATCCCATGATCGGCTATACCTCTTCGCTGCGTGTTGCGGTTCTGACGGGTGGCTGCGGTACGGCCGCCAAGAGTTCCGATGAAATCGGACGGCTTGGGGCGGAACTGCTGCTTACAGGCCGAATCAACGACGAAGGCTACAGCACGGATTTCTCAGCGCATTTCCGCAACTGACATCCGCTCTTCACAAACCAGCATATTTCGGTGGCAATTGCGGGCGGTCTCGGTTAATGAGCCTGTGCCAGTTGGCCGGGCAGCCGCGCTTCATCAATGCCGAAAGGCGATGGGGTGAGGAAAGTCCGGGCTCCACGGAAACACGGTGCCGGATAACGTCCGGCGGGGGCAACCTCAGGGAAAGTGCCACAGAAAGCAAACCGCCCGATCTCCGGATCGGGTAAGGGTGAAAGGGTGGGGTAAGAGCCCACCGCGTCTCTGGCAACAGCGACGGCACGGAAAACCCCACCGGGAGCAAAACCGAATAGGGATGACACGGAGTGCGCAAGCGCTCCAGCCTGTTTCCGGGCCGGTCATCCGGGTGGGTTGCACGAGGCGTCGCGCAAGCGGCGTCCCAGATGAATGGCTGCCACGTTCCGGTCTTGGCCGGAGCCATACAGAACCCGGCTTACAGGCCAACTGGCAAATCATCGCGCTACTTCGGGCGGTGCGTTCAACGCTTCCGCCAAATAATTTTTGAAGCTGCCGAATGCCCTGCATTTCAAGGCTTTCAGCCCTCGATAGACGAGGGTTTTAACCTGTGAAAACAATCCGTTTCGGGACGTATCCTGAAGCCGATCCTAACCTTTCGTTAAACTTAACGTCTTATGAATATTCAGGCTGCGGCCACGTCTGACGTGGCTTCATCCCATTGACGCCCATATGGTCCCATGGTATCCCAAAAGAACACTGCACAAGGGCAAATCAGAGCCCAATTATCGCAAAGCCATGATTGCTCCCGTTCTGGGAGTGTCGAAGGGGTGTCGGCTCTTTCGGCTTGCGAAGCTGTGTCCGATTTTGGCTGTGCCTGTAAGCGAGTAGCGGTTTGCGGGTCATGGGGGACGGGTGTTTCGCGTCATGAACCGCTTCCTGTCAAATGCGACCAACCGGATCGATTCCAAGGGGCGGGTTTCCGTGCCGGCGGCGTTTCGTTCTGTGTTGGCCGAGCGCAATATCCAGGAGCTGTACTGCTTTCAGGATTTTGTGTTTCCGGCGATCAGCGTCGGTGGTCTCGATCTGCTCGATCGCTTCGAGCGGCAGATTGCGGCGGACGATCCGTTTTCGTCGACGGCAAACCAGATGTCGCTCCTCATTCACGGGGGCGGGGTCTTCATGAAGCTCGATGCGGAAGGGCGGCTGATGGTCACGGATTTCATTCGCGACTTCACCGGGATCGCAAGCGAAGTAACCTTCGTCGGTCGGGCGGATCATTTTCAATTGTGGCGACCGGAGGCCTTCTTGGCCTTGCAGTCGCAGGCACGAGAGGAGCGCAGGCTGGCGGGCGGGCGCTCGGAATAAAGCGGGGAAACGGAATGGCGGCGAATTCAGGCGGAGGTTCTTCTGATGCCGGTGGCGGACCGGTTCGTCACATTCCGGTTCTTCTTCGCGAGGTGTTGGAGGCGCTGGCTCCGGCGCCTGGCAAGGTCATCCTCGATGGAACGTTCGGGGCTGGCGGCTATACCTCAGCCATCCTCAAGGCTGGCGCCAATGTGATCGCGCTCGATCGCGATCCGACAGCGATTGCTGCAGGGCAGGCGCTGGTTTCTGCTCATGACGGCCATCTCAAGCTCATTCAATCGCAGTTTTCTCAGCTGGCTGAGCACGCTCCTGAAGGCGGTCTCGATGGCGTCGTGCTCGATATCGGCGTCTCCTCCATGCAGCTTGACGAGGCCGAGCGCGGTTTTTCCTTCAGCAAAAACGGCCCGCTTGACATGCGTATGTCGGCGAGCGGTGTCTCGGCCGCCGATGTCGTCAATCGCGCCAAGCTTGCTGATCTCATTCGCATCTTCGTGTTTCTGGGCGAGGAAAAGCAGGCGCCGCGCATCGCTCACGCGATCGAGAAACGGCGCGCGGAAGCGCCTTTCGTGACGACGCGCGATCTGGCCGGGTTGATCGAGGTCGTGACACCGAGAAAGGCGAAGGACAAGATTCATCCGGCGACGCGGGTCTTTCAGGCCCTGCGGATTTTCGTCAATGACGAGCTCGGTGAGCTGGCTCAGGCATTGTTTGCAGCCGAGCGCGCGCTCAAGCCGGGCGGGCGCCTCGTTGTCGTGACCTTCCATTCGCTGGAGGATCGCATCGTCAAGAAGTTCTTCGCCGACCGTTCGGGTCGTGCTGCCGGATCGCGTCACATGCCGATCGTGAATGAGCGGCCCGCCACTTTCGAGCCGGTCGGCAAATCGATGATTTCTGCGAGCGATGCCGAAGCGGAAGCCAATCCGCGCGCTCGTTCGGCCAAGTTGCGTGCGGGGGTTCGCACCTTGGCTCCGGCAGGGGCGACAGATCTTTCGATCTTCGATCTGCCCAGTCTCGCCAGTCTTGGAAAGCTTGGGGGCTAAAATGCTGAAGACTTTTGACATTGTGCTGATCGGCGTCATGACGGCCATGGCCAGCGTGACCTATACGATCAAGCATCGTGCCGAGCTGAAGCTGGAAGAGGTTCGCCGCCTCGAATCCGAAATCAAGCTAGAGAGGGATACGATCGATCTCCTCAAGGCGGACTGGGCACTGGTTTCTCAGCCGAACCGGCTCGAACGCCTCGTCAACACCTACAACAGCGAACTTCAGCTGCAGCCGACGCTCTCGACGGCGATCGTTCAGCCGAGCGAATTGCCGATGTTGCGCTCGCAGCTTCCGCCGCCGACGGTAACGGCCTCCAACGATCCGAAGAGCGGCAAGGCAGGCGGTGCCAAGAGCGGCGCATCGGTGGCCTCGAGCAACGGCGATACGACGGATGCTCAGATCAGGAAGGCCATCGCCGATGTCGCAGCCGCTCCGGCGCCGCGACCGAAACCGCCTGCTCTTGCCAAGCGCAAGAAGCCGGATGTCGACAACATGGCAACGGGATCGGTGAGGGACTGATGTCTTTTCTTTCGCGCATCATGGTCCTGAAGAGCAAGGCCCATTTCTCCACTGACGGCAATAACCGCCCAAGCGACGGCTTTTCTCGTTCGAGCTTTGAGGGTGCGCGCAAGCGCAAGTCCAGTCAGGCAAAGAGCCGCGTCGTCCTTTTGGTCGCAAGCTTCGTCGCCGTCTATTGCGTGATCGGCGGCCGGCTTGTCCAATTCGCCATGACATTGCCTGAGATGACGTCAAGCATTCTGCCTCCGGATCGTCTGATGGCCTCGCGTCCTGATATCGTCGACCGTAATGGCGCCCTGCTGGCAACCGACATCCGCACGGTCTCGCTGTTTGCCGAGCCGAACAAGATCATCGACGCGGACGAAGCCGTCGAGGAATTGCGCAAGGTTCTGCCGGATCTCGATACCAAATCCACCTACAAAAAGCTTTCGGCGAAATCCTCGCACTTTGCCTGGCTCCGTCGGCAGCTGACGCCGAAGCAGCAGAACCAGATTTTGGCGCTCGGCATTCCGGGCATCGGCTTTCGTCCGGAGAAGCGCCGCTTTTATCCGGGCGGTACGACTGCCCCCCATATTCTCGGCTATGTCAACATCGACAATCGCGGCGTTGCGGGCATGGAGAAATATATCGACGACCAGGGGCTCGCCGACCTCGCTGCTGCGGGAATGACCAACGATCAGCCGCTGCAGCCGGTGAAGCTTTCGATCGATCTGCGCGTACAAGGCATCGTTCGCGATGCGGTCGTTAATGCCGTCAAGAATTTCCAGGCCAAGGGCGCAGGTGCCGCAGTCCTCGACGTCCACACCGGCGAGGTTCTCGGTATGGCCTCGGCTCCGGACTTCGATCCGAACTATCCGAACGAGGGCGCCACGGAAGGCTGGCTCAATCGCATGACGAATGGCACGTTCGAAATGGGGTCGACCTTCAAGACCTTCACTATGGCCATGGCGCTGGATGATGGCAAGGTGACGTTGCGTGATGCCTTCGATGCCACCAATCCGATTCGCATCGGTGGCTTTACCATCAAGGATTTCCACGGTCAGCGGCGCGTTTTGACGGTTCCCGAAATTTTCCAGTACTCCTCGAACATCGGCACGGCCAAGATCGCCGATCTTGTCGGGATCGAGGGGCATAAGGAGTTCCTTACCCGTATCGGCCTGCTCACGAAGATGCAGACCGAGTTGCCCGAAGTGAAGATGCCGTCGCAGCCACGGGTCTGGAAGAAGATCAATTCTATAACAATCTCTTTCGGCCACGGCGTCTCGACGACGCCCTTGCAGACAGCCGTTGCGGGAGCAGCGCTCGTCAATGGCGGCAAGCTGATAGAACCGACCTTCCTGCCGCGCACGCGCGACCAGGCCGATGCCATCGCCAAGATGGTCGTCAAGAAGAGTACCAGTGATGACGTGCGCTTCCTGCTCGAGTTCAACGGCACCAGGGGCTCGGGTCGCAACGCCCGCGTTCCCGGCTACAATGTCGGCAGCAAGACCGGCACGGCCGATAAGGTGGTCAACGGCCGGTATTCCAATACGCTGAACTTCAATACCTTCATGGCCGTGTTTCCGATCGACAATCCGCAATATATCGTCATGACGTTCATCGATGAGCCGAAGAGCGGCGAGCGCGGCGGTGGGACGATTTCGGCCTTCACGGCATTGCCGATCGCGCGTGACATCGTCGCTCGCGCGGCGCCAATTCTCGGGGTACAGCCCAGTTTTGGAAAAGATGACTCGGCCTTGCTGGCGTCTTATTAAGCGTGAAAGAATACACACGTCGATTCGCGAGGGGCGGACTGATCGAGAAGGCGAAAAGTACATTCGATGAACTTGCGGGATATTGCCGGAAATGAGTTTCCGGAACTCAACACACATATTGGCGGAGCGCTTGGCGATCTTGAGATAAGCGGGATCTCCGCCGACAGCCGTAAAGTGGCGCCAGGCATGGCCTTTGTTGCCGTTGCCGGCACGAAGGCGGATGGAGCAAGTTTCATTGCCGATGCCGTTTCGCGCGGTGCTTCCGTTATCGTTGCGGGTCACTTGGCTGATGCCGGTAATGTGCCGCTGCTGCAGGTTGACGAGCCGCGCCGGTTCCTCGCTGTCGCCGCTTCCCGTTTTTACGGGCGCCAGCCGGAAACCATGGTGGCGGTGACGGGAACTGCGGGCAAGACCTCCGTTGCTTCTTTCACGCGCCAGATCTGGGCATATGCCGGCCATCCGGCCGCCATGATCGGCACGACGGGCGTCGTTTCACCGACCCGCAACGAATATGGCGCGCTGACGACGCCCGATCCGGTGTCGTTGCACAAGTTGCTGGCCGAACTGGCGGACGAGGGCGTTACCCATGCGGCGATGGAAGCATCCAGCCACGGCCTCGACCAGTTCCGGCTCGACGGCGTGAAGCTTGCTGCTGCTGCCTTCACCAATCTCGGCCGCGATCACATGGATTACCATCCGACGGTCGAGGACTATATGGCGGCCAAGATGCGGCTGTTCCGCGATTTGCTGCCGAAGGGTTCGCCAGCTGTTATCTTTGCCGATGACGCCTGGTCTGCGCAGGCGATTGCCGCCGCCAGAGACGCTGGGCATGATGTCCGCACCGTCGGGCGCAAGGGCGATTTCCTGACGCTGAAGCGCGTCGAGCATTTTCGCCACAAGCAGATCGCCGAGGTCCATGTTGGCGACGATATCTTCGAAGTTCATATCCCGCTTGCCGGAGATTTCCAGATCGCCAATGCGCTGGTCGCGGCCGGCCTCGCCATTTCGACGGGTGTTGCCGCACCGGTTGCCATGGCAGCGCTCGAAAAGCTCGTCGGTGCGTCCGGCCGCCTGGAGCTGGTCGGTCATACGCATGACGGCGCGCTCGCCTATGTCGACTATGCTCACAAGCCGGATGCGCTGGAAAACGTCCTGAATTCGGTGCGGCCGTTTACGACGGGCCGGGTCATCGTCCTCTTCGGCTGTGGCGGCGACCGCGATCGCGGCAAGCGTCCGATCATGGGTGAGATCGCCTGCCGTCTGGCCGATGTCGTCATTGTCACCGACGACAACCCGCGCTCTGAGGATCCGGCGGCGATCCGCTCGGAGATCATGGCGGCTGCCGCTTGCGCGACGGAGATCGGCGATCGCGCCGAAGCGATCCGCAAGGCTGTCGGCCTACTGAAATCCGGCGACACGCTGATCGTTGCCGGCAAGGGGCATGAGGAAGGTCAGACGATCGGCAGTGTAACGCTGCCGTTCTCCGATCATGCCGAATTGCGCAAAGCATTGGAGGATTTGAAGTCTTGAGCTGGCTATGGACAACTGAGGATCTGATCGCTGCAATCTCCGGCCGCTCTTTCGGAGTGCTGCCTGAGGGCATTACGGGCATTTCCATAGACAGTCGTTCCATCAAGCCGGGCGAAGCCTTTTTCGCCATCAAGGGCGATCGCGTCGATGGTCATGACTATGCCAATATCGCTATGGCGAACGGCGCCGCTTTCATCGTGATCAGTGAGGCACGCTTGCCTGCGATGGGCGGCCTGGCCGTGCCGAAGGTGGTCGTCGATGACGTCTTGGCGGCGCTTGCGCGGCTCGGTGTTGCCGCCCGCAAGCGCACGCAGGCGAAGATTATCGCCGTCACCGGTTCGGTCGGCAAGACGACGACTAAAGAGATGCTGCGCCGCGCGCTGACGCCTTCGGGCAAGGTGCATGCCTCCGTTGCTTCCTTCAACAATCATTGGGGCGTGCCGCTGACATTGGCTCGCATGCCTGAGGATACCGATTTCGGCGTTTTCGAGATCGGTATGAACCATCCCGAAGAGATTAGGCCGCTGGTCAAGATGGTGCAGCCGCATGTCGCGATCATCACCACAATTGCGCCGGCCCATCTCGGCAATTTCAACAGCATCACCGAGATTGCTGCCGCAAAGGCGGAGATATTCGACGGTGTCGTGCCGGGCGGTCATGCCATTCTCAATCACGACAACGATCAGTTCGAGATGCTGGAGAAGGCTGCCATGGCGGCCGGCATCGAGCACATCCATAGCTTCGGCCAGCATGCGAAGGCCGATGTGCGCCTCGCCGAATTCAATGCTTCGGAAGAGAATTCGACGCTTTGGCTGACGATCGGCGGCGAGACCATGGAAGTGGCGCTTGGCGCCCCTGGTCGTCATATCGCGGAAAACGCGCTTGCCGTGCTGGGCGCCGTCATGCTCGTGGAGGCCGATCTCGATCAAGCGGTCGATGCGCTGGCCGACCTGCAGCCGGAAAAGGGCAGGGGCCAACGCCACAAGCGCGCGATCGGCAACGGCTACTTCACGCTGATCGACGAAAGCTACAACGCCAATCCTGCCTCCATGCGCGCGGCCATCGCGTTGCTGGCGACGACATCGCCGCATGCCGGACCAGGCGGACGGGTGGGCAGGCGGATCGCTATGCTCGGCGACATGTTGGAAATGGGGGATTATGCCCAGCGCGTGCATGCCAACCTTGCCGGGCCGCTGCTTGCGGCTGGCATCGAGCATGTCTGGCTGGCTGGTCCGGAGATGGCGGCTTTGCGGGATGAGCTGCCGGAAAGTGTTCATGTCGAATATCACGAGACGACTGAGGAGCTCTCGGAATTCGCGCTCAATTCTGTCGCCCCCGGCGATGTCTTGATGGTGAAATCGTCGCTTGGAATGGGGTTCGGAAAGATCGTCGCGGGCTTGCTTGACAAATTTCCCGCATTTTCCGACACGGGCCCCCACACCCATCAGGGGCTTTAGAAAGGGCTCTTATGCTGATCTGGCTTGCCGAACTGTCGGACCATATTCATTTTTTCAGTACCCACTTCAGATTCCTCAATCTGTTCAGATACATCACGTTCCGTACCGGCGGTGCCCTGTTCACGTCAGCGTTGATCGTTTTTCTCTTCGGGCCGCGAATCATCTCCTCCCTGCGCGTGCGTCAAGGCAAAGGGCAGCCGATCCGCGCTGATGGTCCGCAGACCCATTTCAAGAAGGCCGGCACCCCGACCATGGGCGGCCTGATGATCCTGGCGGGTATCGTAGTCTCGTCGCTGCTGTGGGCTGATCTTGCCAATGTCTACGTCGTCGCCACCTTGCTTGTGACGCTCGGTTTCGGTGCCATTGGCTTCTACGACGATTATCTCAAGGTCACGAAGCAGAGCGACAAGGGCTTTTCCGGCCGCGCACGACTCGGCATCGAATTCGTGATTGCCGCGATTGCCGTCTATTTCATGATGACGACGGCGCTGTCCTCCGGTCCTGCCGGCTCCACCTTCGGCTCGTCGGTCGCCTTCCCCTTCTTCAAGAACTTGCTGCTGAATCTCGGCATGTTCTTTGTATTTTTTGGCGCTTTCGTCATTGTTGCCGCCGGTAACGCCGTCAACCTGACGGACGGCCTGGATGGGCTGGCGATCGTGCCTGTGATGATTGCCGCGGCCTCCTTCGGCATCATCGCCTACCTCGCCGGCAACTTCGTCTTTGCAGACTATCTCGCGATCAATTTCGTGCCTGGAACGGGCGAACTGGCTGTCGTCCTTGGTGCTGTCATCGGCGCCGGCCTCGGTTTCCTCTGGTTCAACGCGCCGCCAGCCGCAATCTTCATGGGCGATACTGGTTCGCTGGCTCTCGGCGGCATGATCGGCTCCGTTGCCGTCGCCACCAAACACGAGATCGTCATGGCGATCATCGGCGGTCTCTTCGTGCTTGAGGCGCTTTCCGTCATCATTCAAGTCGGCTTCTTCAAGATGACGAAGCGTCGCGTCTTCCTGATGGCGCCGATCCACCATCACTTCGAAAAGAAGGGCTGGACGGAGAGCCAGGTCGTCGTGCGTTTCTGGATCGTCGCCGTCATTCTCGCGATGATCGGCCTTTCCACCCTGAAGCTGCGGTGAGGCGTCGATGATTCCGGTCTCCACGCTGAACGGAAAGAAGGTCGCTCTCTTCGGCCTTGGCGGCTCCGGTTTTGCCACGGCACACGCGCTCGTTGCCGGCGGCGCCGATGTCACGGCCTGGGACGACAATCCGGACAGCGTGGCTAAGGCGGCTGCCGAGGGAATAGCGGTTGCCGATCTCAGGACGATCGACTGGAACAGCCTGTCGGTTTTCGTGCTGTCGCCCGGCGTGCCACTGACGCACCCGAAGCCGCACTGGACCGTCGATCTTGCCCATGCCGCCAGTGTTGAGATTATCGGCGATGTCGAGCTTTTCGTCAGGGAGCGGCGGGCACATGCCCCGGATTGCCCTTTCATCGCGATCACCGGCACGAATGGCAAATCGACGACGACGGCGCTGATCGCCCATATCCTGCAATCGAGCGGGCGGGACACGCAGCTCGGCGGCAATATCGGTACGGCGGTGCTGACGCTCGATCCGCCGAAATCCGGACGTTTCTACGTCGTCGAATGCTCCTCCTATCAGATCGATCTGGCGCCGACGCTCAACCCGTCCGCCGGCATCCTGCTAAACCTGACGCCCGATCATCTCGATCGCCATGGCACGATGCAACATTACGCTGACATCAAGGAGCGGCTTGTCGCGGGCAGCGATGTCGCCGTCGTCGGCGTCGATGACAGCTATTCCTCCCTGATCGCCGACCGTATCGAGCGAGCCGGCGGCAAGGTCACGCGAATTTCGCGCCGGCATGCCCTAGCGGATGGCCTCTATGCCGAGGGCAGCCGTATCCTGCAGGCATCGAACGGTGCGGCAAGCGAGATCACCGATCTCGATGGTATCCAGACCTTGCGCGGCGGCCATAACGCACAGAACGCAGCCGCGGCGATTGCCGCCTGCCTCGCCGTCGGCATTTCTGCCGAGGAGATCCGGGCCGGACTGAAATCCTTCCCCGGCCTCAAGCATCGCATGCAGCCGGTGGGAAGGCGCGGCCGGATCGTCTTCGTCAACGATTCCAAGGCGACCAATGCGGATGCGGCAGCCCCCGCGCTTTCGAGCTACGAAAATATCTACTGGATCGCGGGCGGTCTGCCGAAGGAGGGTGGCATCACCAGTCTGGCGCCGCTCTTTCCGCGTATCGCCAAGGCCTATCTGATCGGTGAGGCGGCACCCGCCTTTGCGGCAACACTTGGCGATCAGGTTCCTTATGAGATTTCCGGCACGCTGGAACGCGCCGTGGCACATGCTGCCGCGGACGCGGACAGGGATGAACGGGAGTCCGCAGCGGTGATGCTGTCACCGGCTTGCGCAAGCTTCGATCAGTACAAGAATTTCGAGGTCAGAGGCGACGCCTTCGTCAGCCATGTCGCGGCGATCGACGGCGTCACCATGCTGATCGGTTCAGCAACTGGAGGCAAGTGATATGGTAAGCCGCGTTGAACGTGGGGCCTTGGCCGAATGGTTCTGGACCATCGACCGCGTGTTTCTCGCCCTTTTCATCCTCTTGATCGGCATCGGCTTCATGCTGTCCTTCGCGGCTTCACCGGCGGTGGCGGAGCGTATCGGGCTTGAGCCGTTCCATTTCGTCAAGCGCCACGCCCTGTTCCTCATACCGGCGATCGCGGCGATGATCGGCATTTCCTTCATGACGCCCCGACAGGTGCGACGGACCGCCGTCATCCTGCTGATCGTATCGCTGGCGATGATGCTTTTCGCGCTTTTCTTCGGCATCGAGGTCAAGGGCTCGCGGCGCTGGGTGAATATCGCGGCCTTGTCGATCCAGCCTTCGGAATTCATGAAGCCGGCTTTCGTCGTCGTCTGCGCCTGGCTGTTTTCCGAACATGCACGTCAGCCGGAAATTCCGGGTAATCTCTTCGCCATCATCCTCTTTGGCATCGTCGTCGCTTTGCTCGTCGCGCAGCCTGACCTTGGCCAGACGATCCTGACGACCGCCGTCTGGGGCGGCATGTTCTTCATGGCCGGCATGCCCTGGCTGTGGATCATCGTGCTCGGCGGCCTCGGCGCGGGCGGTTTCGTCACGGCCTATTATGTCTTCGATCACGTGGCGCAACGCGTGAACAAGTTTCTGACGGGCGAGGGCGATACGTTCCAGGTCGACACCGCCAAGGAAGCGATCGTCCATGGCAACTGGTTCGGCGTCGGTCCTGGCGAGGGCATCGTCAAGCGTATCATTCCGGACGCCCATACCGACTTCATCTTCTCGGTGGCGGCCGAAGAGTTCGGTGCCATCTTCTGCATCGTGCTCGTGCTGATCTTCGCCTTCCTCGTGTTGCGCGGCCTGTCGCATGCCTACAAGGAGAAGAACGACTTCAACCGTTTTGCCGTCGCCGGTCTGGTGCTGCAGATCGGCATCCAATCGATCATCAACATCGGCGTGAACCTGCAGCTGCTGCCGGCCAAGGGCATGACGCTGCCGCTGATTTCCTACGGCGGTTCGTCGATGACCGCGATCTGCGTGACGGCAGGCTTCATTCTGGCGCTGACGCGTCACAGGCCGGAAAAGCGTGCGCAGGACCGGACCATGTTCCGCGTGACGCACGGATTGCCGGCGGAGTGATCGTCTTGGGACTACCGGCCATCCGCTCCTCATATCTCCTGCCCGCTGTTCATTCTCTGGTCGCTTTTCCCGAAACGCCGGTCTATGAGGGGGGCTTGGCCCGCGCCGATGACGCGGTCGGGGCGGCTTCCTATATCAGGGAGATGCCCCGAGTAGTGGGGTATTCGCGGGAGCGAAAATCATGAGTAAAGGCATTGTCCTTCTTGCCGCCGGCGGTACCGGCGGTCACGTATTTCCGGCCGAAGCACTGGCCTACAAGCTGAAGGAGCGCGGCTATTCCGTGCACCTCGTCACCGACAGCCGTGCCGAACGCTATGCCGGCAAATTTCCGGCAGACGATATCCATGTCGTGCCCTCGGCAACGATCGGCTCGAAGAACCCGTTAAAGGTTGCGCAGGCCCTCTGGACGCTATGGACCGGCATGCGTGCAGCGCGCAAGCTGATCCAGCGCATCAAGCCCGTCTGTGTCGTCGGCTTCGGTGGCTATCCGACGGTTCCGCCGCTTCTGGCCGCGACGCGCATGGGCGTGCCGTCCATGCTGCACGAGCAGAACGCGGTCATGGGCCGCGCCAACAAGATGCTGGCGACGCGCGTTCGCGCTATTGCCGGCGGTTTCCTCACCGAAAACGGCGCGTTTGCCGAGAAGACGGTGACCACGGGCAATCCCGTGCGCCCGGCCGTCATCGAAGCGGCAAAACGCCCTTATGTGCCATCTGGTCCGGAAGATCCGTTCAATCTTGTCGTCTTCGGCGGCAGCCAGGGGGCGCAATATTTCTCCAAGGCCGTTCCTACGGCGATCAGCCTGCTTGAGGAACCGCTGCGAAAGCGGCTGCGGATCACGCAGCAGGTGCGTCCTGAGGATATGGAGACGGTCAACAGCTGCACGAGAAAGCTTGACATGGGCGCCGATGTCGCGCCGTTCTTCAACGATATGGCGGAGCGCATCGGCGCTGCGCATCTGGTTCTCTGCCGCTCCGGCGCCTCCACGGTCTCCGAGCTTGCGGTTATTGGGCGCCCCGCGATCCTGGTTCCCTATCCGCATGCGCTCGATCACGATCAGGCGGCCAATGCGGCTGCACTGGCGGCAACCGGCGGCGTCAAGGTCATCGTGCAGTCGGAACTGACGCCGGAGAAACTTTCCACCATTCTGCGCGGCGCCATGACCATGCCGGAAAAGCTCGCAAAGATGGCTGCATCAGCCAAGCAGGCGGGCAAACCGGATGCGGCAAACTTGCTTGCCGACATGGTTGAGGCTATTGCCGCGGGACGTTCAATTCAGCAATTCAAGGGGGCAGGCGCATGAAGCTGCCGAAGGCAATCGGCCTTGTGCATTTTATCGGTATCGGTGGCATCGGGATGAGCGGCATTGCCGAGGTTCTGCATAACCTCGGCCATCGCGTGCAGGGTTCCGATCAATCGGAAAGTGCCAATGTGCAGCGGCTGCGCGACAAGGGTATTCCGGTCCATATCGGTCACAAGGCTGAAAACCTCGGCGATGCCGAAGTCGTCGTTGTCTCCACCGCCATCAAGAAGAGCAATCCGGAGCTGGTCGCGGCGCGTGAAAAGCTGCTGCCGGTCGTGCGCCGTGCCGAAATGCTTGCCGAATTGATGCGCTTCCGCAATGCGATTGCCATCGGCGGTACGCATGGCAAGACGACGACGACCTCGCTCGTCGCGACGCTGCTAGAAGCCGGCGGCCTTGATCCCACGGTCATCAATGGCGGTATCATCAATGCCTATGGCACCAATGCGCGCATGGGTGAAGGCGAGTGGATGGTGGTCGAGGCAGACGAGTCGGATGGCACCTTCCTGAAACTGCCGGCGGATGTTGCCGTCGTCACCAATATCGATCCGGAACATCTCGATCATTACGGCAATTTCGATGCCGTGCGCGCCGCTTTCCGGCAGTTCGTGGAGAATGTGCCGTTCTACGGCTTCGGCGTCATGTGCATCGACCATCCGGAAGTGCAGTCACTGGTTAGCCGCATCGAGGACCGCAAGGTCATCACCTATGGCGAGAACCCGCAGGCCGACGTGCGTTTCTCGAATGTGCGGATCGATGGCACGCGTTCGCTGTTCGATATCGAAATCCGCAGACGCCGCACCGGCAAGGTGATCCAGATCAAGGATCTCATCATGCCAATGCCGGGCCGCCACAATATTTCCAATGCGACCGCCGCCGTTGCGGTTGCCAACCGGCTGGGGATTTCCAATGAGGCGATCGCCAAGGGCCTTGCATCCTTCGGCGGCGTCAAGCGCCGCTTCACGCTGACCGGCGAATGGAACGGGGTCAAAGTCTTCGACGACTACGGCCATCATCCCGTCGAAATCAAGGCGGTGCTGAAGGCAGCACGCGAAGCCTGCAAGGGCCGCATCATCGCCGTTCATCAACCACATCGCTACACGCGCCTTTCGAGCCTCTTCGAGGAATTCGCGGCTTGCTTCAACGATGCCGACAGTATCTTCCTGGCGCCCGTCTATGCCGCCGGGGAAGATCCGATCGAGGGCGTTGATTCGCAGACGCTGGTTTCGCGCATCAAGGCAGGCGGTCATCGCGATGCACGCTATCTGCCTTCACAGGAAGATCTTGCCGCCATGGTTGCAGAGATTGCGCGACCTGGTGATTTTGTGGTTCTGTTGGGGGCTGGTAGCATCACATATTGGGCAGCATCATTGCCAAAGGAATTGGAAGGCCTCTCGGGTAAGTCCGCATGAAACAAGTAGATGGGGAAAAGCTTCTGGCGTCGCTCGGCGACGGTGTAAAGGACATCAGGGGACGGCTGACGCCGGATGCCCCGATGGATCGTGTGACGTGGTTCCGCGCCGGCGGGCTGGCGGAACTGATGTTCCAGCCGCACGATACGGACGATCTCATCACGTTCCTGAAGATCCTGCCGGAAGAGGTGCCGCTGACGGTCGTCGGCGTGGGTTCGAACATATTGGTGCGGGATGGCGGCATTCCGGGCGTTGTCCTCAGGCTTTCGGCCAAGGGTTTCGGTTCTGTCGAGCTTGCCGGTGAAAACCGCATCCTGGCCGGCGCGATCTGCCCGGACAAGCATGTCGCAGCCATGGCAATGGACAATAGCATCGGCGGTTTCCATTTCTATTACGGCATTCCCGGGAGCATCGGTGGTGCCGCGCGGATGAATGCAGGCGCCAATGGTGCCGAAACCCGTGAGCGCGTCATTGAGGTGCATGCCGTCGACCGCAAGGGCGACAAGCACGTGCTGACCAATGCCGAAATGGGATACAGCTACCGCCATTCCGATGCGTCTGAAGATCTGATCTTCACGCATGTCCTTTTCGAGGGATATCCGGAGGATCGCGCCAAGATCCGCACCGAGATGGATGCCGTGCGCGCTCATCGCGAAACGGTGCAGCCGGTACGCGAGAAGACGGGTGGCTCAACCTTCAAGAACCCGGATGGTTTCTCCGCCTGGAAGCTGATCGACGAGGCGGGTTGCCGCGGTCTGGTTATCGGTGGCGCGCAGATGTCATCGCTGCATTGCAACTTCATGATCAACATGGAGCAGGCGACGGGCTACGATCTGGAATATCTCGGCGAGCAGGTCCGTCGCGAGGTTTTCGAAAAGTCCGGCATCAAGCTGGAGTGGGAAATCAAGCGCCTCGGAAACTTCATGCCGGGCCGTGAAGTCCGCCCGTTCCAGGGTGTGACCACGGAGTAGGTCCCGACTGCAATCGGTGTCATCTTCATAAAATGATTCAACAAAAAGGCCGGGTTTTCACCCGGCCTTTTCAATTGCTTATGCTTGTTTTCTCAGACTTCGTCGTTGCCCGAGAGCAGGATGCCGATCAGCGAGAGCACTGCTGCGCCGGCGAGGTAATAGCCGACATAGACCAGACCGTAATTGGTCGCGAGCGAAGTGGCGATGTAGGGCGCCAGGGACGCGCCGACGATGCCGCCGAGATTGAACGTCATGGACGCCCCGGTATAGCGCACGCTGGTCGGGAAGGGGGCGGCCAGAGCCGCGCCGATCGGGCCATAGGTAAAGCCCATCAGGGCAAGACCGATGATCGAGCAGGCGAAGGCACCGGCAAGGCCAGCCGTCAGCAGCGACGAGTAGAACAGGCCGAAGATCAGGATGCCGATCGTCGTCAGGATAAGAACCAGACGGCGCGAATAGCGGTCGGACAAGAGGCCGGAGACCGGGATCATCAGGCCGAAGAAGACGACGCCGACGAGCTGAACGACGAGGAACTGGCCCTGGGAGTAGCCGAGGCCGGCCGGAAGCGGCCCGTTGCCCGGGGGGCGAGTGCCCCAGCTCAGTGTGAACGCCGTCATCAGATAGAACAGCACGAAGGTCGCGACCGCGATAATGGTGCCGAGGATCAGGCTGCGGAAATGCGAGCGGAAGATGACGGCGATCGGAACGGAAACGCGTTCTTCCTTCTCGATGGCCCGCTGGAATTCCGGGGTTTCGGTGATCTTCAGGCGGACATACAACCCGACCGCGACCAGCACGATGCTGATCAGGAACGGAACGCGCCAGCCGTAGTTGAGGAAATCCGCATCCGCCATGCTCTCGCGCAGAATCAGGAACAGACCCGCCGAAAGGATGAAGCCGATCGGTGCGCCGAGCTGCGGGAACATGGCATACCAGCTGCGCTTGCCTTCCGGTGCATTTTCCGTCGCAAGCAAGACAGCGCCGCCCCATTCCCCGCCGAGGCCAAGACCCTGGCCGAGACGGCAAAGTGCCAGCAGAATCGGTGCGAGAACGCCGATCGACTCATAAGTCGGCAGCATGCCGATCACGACGGTCGAGAGGCCCATGGTCATCAGAGCCGCGACCAGTGTCGCCTTGCGGCCGATCCGGTCTCCAAAATGGCCGAAGATCATCGCGCCGATCGGGCGTGCGAAGAAGGCAATGGAGAAGGTCGCGAAGGACTGCAGAGTTGCCGAAGTCGGATCGCTTGCCGGGAAGAACAGCTTCGGGAAGACGATAACCGCCGCCGTTGCATAAACATAGAAATCGAAAAATTCGATCGTTGTGCCGATGAGGCTCGCGATCAGAACACGTGCCGGGGAATTCGCAACAGCATTGTTCGATGACGAGGGGGTCGGCGATAAAGGAGATATCGCGTCAGTCATGTTCCCACCAATTCAGAGGATGCTAAGGAGCGCTTAGCGGATAAAAATTGTCCTTAGCGTAATTTTTGTTCAACGCAAACGTTAACTGCGCAAGAAATCAGCGGTTGCGTGCTATTATTTTGCCGTAATTGTTGATTCGTGAGCAATCAGGCGGGTGTTTGTTGTTGGAGAGGCGTGCTCCGGCGAGTCCTTACCGGAATCTTTTTCACCAATGGCCGATTCTCGCTTGGATTGCGGGCTGAGGAGAAAGGTTTCATGCAGAAAAAACTCATCGCTGAGTTTCTTGGGACGTTTTGGCTCGTATTCGGCGGCTGCGGCAGTGCGATCTTCGCAGCAGCCTTTCCGAGCCTCGGTATCGGTTTTCTAGGCGTTGCTTTTGCGTTCGGTCTGACTGTGCTGACTATGGCTTTTGCCGTCGGCGGCATATCAGGAGGGCACTTCAATCCGGCTGTCTCGGTCGGCCTGACGGTGGCTGGCCGCTTTCCCGGCGGGCAGCTCATTCCCTATATTATCGCACAGGTCATCGGCGCCGTTGTCGCCGCGGCCGTGCTCTATCTGATCGCAAGCGGCAAGGCTGATTTCCAGCTCGGTGGCTTTGCGGCGAACGGCTATGGGGAACATTCTCCCGGCGGCTATTCCATGGTGTCGGCACTGGTGGCCGAGATCGTGCTGACGCTGTTCTTCCTGGTCGTGATTCTGGGCTCGACGAGCAGCAAGGTGCCGGCCGGCTTCGCGCCGATCGCCATCGGCTTGGCGCTGACGCTGATCCATCTGATCTCGATCCCGATCACCAACACGTCGGTCAATCCGGCTCGTTCGACAGGGCAGGCTCTCTTCGTCGGCGGCTGGGCTCTGCAGCAGCTTTGGCTGTTCTGGGTTGCGCCCATCGTTGGCGGAGCGTTGGGCGGACTCGTCTGGAAACTGGTCGACGACAGCGAGTGATCTCGGCCTCAATTTAATGCCTGCGGCCCCGCATCGAGTGCTCGATGCGGGGCTTATTGTTTAAAAAAATCTAAATGTAGTGATTTCAAAAGTAGCAACTCCATGATTCCAATGGCAGAATTCTTTAAGTCGGTTTGATTCGAAGCATGCGGCCCTCGCCAGGTCGGGGGAAAGTTAACGAAAGTAAACGCTTCATTAACCTTAATGTCGTTCTAATCGGCCTATTGAAAGCGGGGCGAGAATCGCGGTTAGGCGAGGCCCTGCAAACGCAAAGTAGAGACCGTGAAGTCGGGGGTATTGATGGGTGGCAAGCATGTGGCTGTCCTTTTGGGCGGATTTTCCTCGGAGAGGCCGGTCAGCCTTTCCTCGGGGAAGGCATGCGCCGATGCCCTCGAAGTAGAAGGCTTCCAGGTTACCCGGGTCGATGTTGATCATGATGTCGCCAGCCGCTTGGCTGAGCTGAAGCCCGATGTCGTCTTCAATGCGTTGCATGGTCCTTTCGGCGAAGACGGTACAATCCAGGGCATTCTGGAATATCTGCAAATTCCCTATACACATTCCGGCGTGCTTGCCTCGGCTCTTGCGATGGACAAGTCACGCGCGAAGACGGTGGCTGCTGCCGCGGGCATCCCGGTTGCCAGCTCGATCGTGATGGATCGTTTCGCCATTGTTGGCGAGCATCCGATGAAGCCGCCCTATGTCGTCAAGCCGGTACGCGAGGGCTCGAGCTTCGGTGTCGTGATCGTCAAGGAAGATCAGGCGCATCCGCCGCAGATCGTTACCTCTGCCGAATGGCGCTATGGCGATGAGGTTCTGGTCGAGCGTTATATCTACGGGCGCGAGCTGACCTGTGGCGTCATGAACGGCAAAGTCCTCGGCGTGACTGAGATCGTGCCGCTCGGTCACAGCTTCTATGATTATGACGCCAAGTACGCCAAGGGTGGCTCAAAACATGTCTTGCCGGCGGAAATTTCACCGAATCTTTACCAAAAGATACAAACATTATCGTTAAGGGCGCATGAAGCTATCGGCTGCCGCGGTGTTAGTCGATCTGACTTCCGTTTTGACGATCGCTTTTCCGAAGAGGGCGAACTTGTCTGGTTGGAGATCAATACCCAGCCGGGCATGACTCCTACCTCCCTGGTGCCTGAAATGGCCGCTCATGCCGGCTACTCTTTTGGTGAATTTCTCCGGTGGATGGTGGAGGACGCGTCTTGTTTGCGCTGACGGTCAAAAATATGAGGCGGTCCCGTCATCGCGTCCCGCTCGCCATCGACGAGGTTGAGGACGCATTCGTTCTGCCGCGTCCGCTGCGCCGCACTGTTCGTTTCCTGGTCAGCCTCGGTTCGGGTCGCATCAATATTCCGGCTCATACGGGTACTGTTTCGACCCTCGTTCTTCTTGCTGCGACCGGCCTTTATGGCATGTCGGTTGGTGGTCATACCCAGGCGGTCGCGGAAGCGACGACTTCTGCCGCTGGTTTTGCGATCGAGGATGTAAAGGTCTCCGGCAATGACGAGACCTCGGAAATCGAGATCCTGCAGCTGCTCGGCCTCGACGGTACGACGTCGCTCGTTGCCCTTAATGCCGATGCCGCCCGCCAGAAGATTGCCAACTTGCCCTGGGTTCAGAATGTCGAGGTTCGTAAGGTCTATCCGCGGACTGTCGAGGTGAAGCTCAAGGAGCGTAAGGCCTATGCGATCTGGCAGCACGGTTCCGAGCTTTCTCTAATCCAGAAGGACGGCAGCGTGATTGCACCGCTGCGCGACAACAAGTTTGCAAAGCTACCGCTCTTCGTCGGTCGTGATGCCGAAACCGCAGCCGCCTCCATCGACGACCAGTTTGCCAAGTGGCCCGATGTTCGCAGCCATGTGAAGGCTTTCGTGCGTGTCGCCGGTCGTCGCTGGGATCTCTATCTGGACAACGGCGTGATCATCAAATTGCCGGAAGACAATATCGATGATGCGCTCGCGCGGCTGACCAAGCTCGACAAGGAGCAAAATCTTTTGCAGCGCGATATTGCTGCCGTCGATCTCCGTATCGATGATCGTACCGCCATTGAGTTAACTCCGGATGCCGCAATTCGTCGCCAGGCCGCAGTCGATGCAAGAAACAAGGCTTTGAAGAAAGCAGGTCAGGATACATGAGCTTATTTGGTTCGTCCCATTTCGGCCTGCCTCGGTTGAAGCCTTTGTCTTCGAAGCGGTCGCATATCGTGTCGGTCCTTGACATCGGCTCGACGAAGGTCGTTTGCATGATCGGTCGTCTGACGCCGCGCGAGGAGAGCCAAGTTCTCCCGAATCGCACCCACAACATAGAGATCATTGGTATCGGTCATCAGCGTTCCCGCGGCATCAAGACTGGCGTGATCGCCGATCTCGATGCGCTGGAAGGAGTTGTCCGGCTTGCGGTCGATGCCGCCGAGCGTATGGCGGGCCTGACCGTCGATAGCCTAATCGTCAACGTTTCGGCCGGTCGTCTCGGCAGCGATATTTACACCGCGACCATCGATCTCGGTGGTCAGGAAGTCGAGGCCAACGATCTCAAGAAGGTTCTGGCCGCAGCCTGCCAGCAGTCGATCCGTCAGGAGCGTGCCGTGCTGCACTCGCTGGCGACGGGCTACTCCCTTGATGGCGAGCGCGGCATTCGCGATCCGCTGGCCATGTTCGGCGACGCTCTTGGTGTCGACATGCATGTGGTGACGGCCGAGCGCGCGGCGCTTCGCAACCTCGAGCTCTGCATCAACCGTGCGCATCTCTCGGTCGAAGGCATGGTGGCGACACCTTATGCCAGCGGCCTTGCAGCCCTCGTTGACGATGAAGTCGAGCTTGGCTGCGCTGCGATCGACATGGGCGGCGGCACGACGACGATTTCGGTCTTTGCCGAGGGAAAGCTGGTGCATACCGATGCCGTCAGCCTTGGCGGCCATCATGTCACCACCGATCTTGCACGCGGCCTTTCCACCCGCATCGAGGATGCGGAGCGGCTGAAGGTCGTTCATGCTTCCGCTCTCGCGAATTCTTCGGAAGAGCGCGAACTGATTTCCATCCCGCCGATCGGCGAAGACGAGCGTGACCAGCCGACACAGGTGCCGAAGGCGCTCGTGTCGCGCATCGTCAAGGCTCGCATCGAGGAAACTCTCGAGCTCATTCGCGATCGCATCCAGCGTTCGGGCTTCAGCCCGATCGTCGGCAAGCGCGTCGTCCTGACCGGCGGTGCCAGCCAGCTGACCGGTCTGCCCGATGTGGCGCGCCGGGTACTTGCCCGCAATGTCCGCATCGGTCGTCCGATGGGCGTGTCTGGTTTGCCGACGGCAGCCAAGGGGCCGGCTTTTTCGACCGCTGTGGGACTGATGATCTATCCGCAGGTCGCAGACATGGAAACACATGCGCCGAGCAGCGGTCTGCTCTCGTCGTTTGGAGGTAACAACAGCCGGATCGGCCGCGTTGGCCAATGGCTGAAAGAGAGTTTTTGAGTGCCTGATCCCGGAAATCAGTCCGGGGCAAGCGTCAGGCAAGTGAAATCGAGTGAATTGGCCGGCGTGGCGATGCGGCCATAAAGAGAAGGAACGGGTACAATGACTATCAAGCTGCATAAGCCAGATATCACCGAGCTTAAGCCGCGAATCACCGTGTTCGGTGTTGGTGGCGGTGGCGGCAATGCCGTCAACAACATGATCACGGCAGGCCTGCAGGGCGTCGATTTCGTCGTCGCCAACACGGATGCCCAGGCGCTGACCATGACGAAGGCAGAGCGGATCATCCAGCTCGGCGTCAACGTCACGGAAGGTCTCGGCGCCGGCTCGCAGCCGGAAGTTGGCCGTGCAGCTGCCGAAGAGTGCATCGATGAAATCATCGATCATCTGAACGGTACGCATATGTGCTTCGTCACCGCCGGCATGGGCGGTGGTACGGGTACGGGTGCCGCTCCGGTCGTCGCGCAGGCCGCTCGCAATAAGGGCATCCTGACCGTCGGCGTCGTTACCAAGCCGTTCCACTTCGAAGGCGGCCGCCGTATGCGTCTCGCCGAGATGGGCATCCAGGAACTGCAGAAGTCGGTCGACACCCTGATCGTCATTCCGAACCAGAATCTGTTCCGCATCGCCAACGACAAGACGACTTTCGCCGACGCGTTCTCGATGGCCGACCAGGTTCTCTATTCGGGCGTTGCCTGCATCACCGACTTGATGGTGAAGGAAGGTCTCATCAACCTCGACTTCGCCGACGTGCGTTCGGTCATGCGCGAAATGGGCCGCGCGATGATGGGTACCGGCGAGGCTTCCGGCCAGGGCCGTGCAATGCAGGCTGCTGAAGCTGCCATTGCCAACCCGCTGCTCGACGAAACCTCGATGAAGGGCGCACAGGGCCTGCTGATCTCGATCACCGGCGGCCGTGACCTGACCCTGTTCGAAGTCGACGAAGCTGCAACCCGCATCCGCGAAGAAGTCGATCCCGACGCCAATATCATCCTCGGCGCCACCTTCGACGAATCGCTTGAGGGCATCATTCGCGTTTCCGTCGTCGCAACGGGCATCGACCGCGCGATGAACGAGGCTTCCGACAGGGGCATGGAATTCCGCCCCGCCGCAAAGCCTGCTATGCGTCCTTCCGCGGCCGCCGCTCCGGCAGCGGCCGCAGTTCAGCCTGCCCACGTCTCGCAGGCCCAAACCGCACAGGCTGCCGCTCCGGCTCCTCGTACCGTGGATCCGGTCGCCCAGACCATTCGTGCAGCAGAGGCCGATCTGGAGCGCGAACTGGAATTCCAGATGAGCCGGCAGACTCAGGTGCCGCAGCAGCCGGTTATGCAGCAGGCCGCTGCGCCGGAAGATAACTTCCGTCCGCAGAGCCGCATCTTCGCAGCAGCCCCGGAAGCCCAGCCGGTCCGTCAAGCTCCGGTTCAGCCTCAGCAGCAGGCGCCGGTCATGCATCAGCAGCCGGTCATCCGTCAGGCTCCTGAGCAGGTCCGCATGCCGAAGGTCGAGGATTTCCCACCGGTCGTTAAGGCCGAGATGGAACACCGCGCCCAGCCGGCAGCCGCCCAGGCGACCGAAGAGCGTGGCCCAATGGGTCTTCTGAAGCGAATCACCAATTCGCTCGGCCGCCGCGAAGAAGATCCGGCTTTCGACGACATGATGGCTCCGACGAACAACGCCGCTCCGCAGCAGCGTCGTGCGCCGTCGCCGGAAGCGAGCCTCTATGCTCCGCGCCGTGGCAATCTCGACGATCACGGCCGCCAGGCTCCGCAGGCACGCATGGCAAACCATGAGGACGATCAGCTCGAGATTCCGGCCTTCCTGCGCCGCCAGTCGAACTGACCCGCAACAGGCAGCCCTTTAATAGGTTGCTAACCATATTGGAGAAATCCGGGGCCGAAAGGCTCCGGATTTTCTTATTTTATAACCATTGTCTTATTTAAAATTATCCAACGAATTCAATTGGCTGCTTTCGTAACAAAACGAAAGAAACAGTGATTTGGAATGCGATGCCCTGGCGCGTATGTAGATATCAAGCAAGCCCGCTGAATCACATTCGGAGACGAATGTATGTGAGGTGCGTGGCATAGTTAACAGACTGAACCGGCGATAAGGGTAAGCGTCCGAAGATGACCGCCCGGCCTGGATCAGATAGACGAAGGCAGAATTACATGGCAATTGGATTGCTTGGTTTTCAGACCACCATTGCAAACCCTGTGACACTTTCCGGTATTGGCGTTCATTCCGGTGCCAATGTGTCGATCACCTTCTACCCCGCCGAAGCCGGCACCGGTGTCGTTTTTCAGCGTCTGCACGATAATGGCGATGTGACCGAACTGCGCGCCGTTTCCTCGCAGGTCGGCAACACGGATCTCTGCACGGTTCTCGGCTTTTCTCCGGCGCGCTCTGTCGCGACGGTCGAGCACGTCATGGCTGCGATCTACGCGATCGGCCTCGATAACGTCGTCGTCGAGGTGTCCGGTGCGGAAATGCCGATCATGGACGGCAGCTCCTATCCCTTCATCGAGGCGATCGAGCAGGCGGGTGTTGTTTCGCTCGGTGTCAAGCGCCGCTATATCCGCGTTATCAAGCCGGTGCGGATCGAAGCTGGCGGTTCCTGGTGCGAGTTCCGCCCCTATGATGGCACGCGCTTCGAAGTCGAGATCGACTTTGAATGCCCGCTGATCGGCCGTCAGAAGTGGGAAGGCGATCTGACCGCTGAGACCTTCAAGACGGAACTGTCGCGCGCGCGTACCTTCGGCTTCATGCGTGATGTCGAGCCCCTCTGGGCTTCGGGCCATGCGCTGGGTTCGTCGCTGGAGAATTCGGTCGTCATTTCGGACGACAATACCGTCATCAACGTCGAAGGCCTGCGTTATCCCAAGGACGAGTTCGTCCGCCACAAGACGCTCGATGCCGTTGGCGATCTGGCTCTCGCCGGTGCACAATTCATTGGTTGCTATCGCTCCTATCGCGGCGGCCATCGCATGAATGCGAATGCCCTGAAGGCATTGCTCAGCGACGCTTCGGCTTACGAGGTCGTCGAAACCTCGGCACCTCGCCAGCGCGGTCACGGCCGCGAGTTCATTGCGGTCAACGCGCCTGAATTCGCTCCTTGGTCGGCGTGATTTTTTCGGGATCGAAATGAGACAAAGCTGCCGCTCTGATGAAGGGCGGCTCTTTTTTTGACGGACGACTCATCGGGTTTGTCTTCGGTCGCGAAGCGGCGGCAGGATGGTGCGGGCCGATATGAGAAATCCCTGTCAAAACAGTGATTAAAGGCTGCGGATATGCGGTCTTTGCCACAAAAATGCGTTAATGCACCATCAATGCGTTGCCCTGATGGTGTTTTTGCGGCTAGAAACGCCAGCGAGAGAACGCCGTCTCCGCAACGACGGCTATGGGACAGTCATCCGATGGGTTTTGCAAGGTCTGAACGCATGAATATCACAGCACGGGCTTTGCTCGTATCGCTCCTTCTGGCCGGTACCGGTGCGGTGGTGACGGGGTGTAATACGAAAAAGGATATCGACATCACCAAGCTCGGTGTCGAGACCGATCCACCGGAGATGCTCTACAATCAGGGCCTTGCCAACATCAAGGCCGGCAACATGACGGAAGCCGGCAAGAAGTTCGATGCCATCAACCAGCAGCAGCCCTTCTCCGAATGGGCACGCAAGGCATTGGTGATGAGCACCTTCGTGAAGTATCGCACGGGCCGTTATGATGAGGCGGTACAGACCGGCAATACCTATCTCAAGCAATATCCGGGCTCGGAAGATGCCGACTATGTGCAATATCTGGTCGGTTCGTCCTATGCCAAACAGATCGTCGACGTGACGCAGGACCAGCGTGCAGCACAGCAGACGATCGAGGCGATGACCAAGCTCGTCAATACCTATCCGAAGTCGCAATATGTCAGCGACGCTCAGGAAAAGATCCGCTTTGCCCGCGACCAGCTCGCCGGCAAGGAAATGCAGATCGGCCGTTATTATCTGGAGCGCAAGGATTATCTGGCTGCCATCTCCCGCTTCCGCGTGGTGGTGGAGCAGTATCCGACGACGAACCAGATCGAAGAAGCCCTGGCGCGACTCGTCGAAGCTTATTATGCGATGGGTATCGTACCCGAAGCGCAAACGGCAGCTGCCGTTCTCGGCCACAACTATCCGGACAGCCGCTGGTACAAGGATTCCTATCAGCTGCTGCAGAAGGGTGGCGTGGAGCCGAGCGAAAATTCGGGCTCCTGGATTTCCAGAGCGGGCAAGAAACTTCTTCTTGGGACGTGAGATTGAGCGCAGATGCTGATCCAGCTTTCGATCCGCGATATCGTTTTGATCGAGCGGCTGGATCTTGCCTTCGAGTCCGGACTTTCGGTGCTGACCGGCGAGACGGGTGCGGGCAAATCCATCCTGCTTGACAGTCTGTCGCTGGCCCTTGGCGGGCGCGGCGATGGCGGGCTCGTGCGCCATGGCGAGGATCGCGGCCAGGTGACTGCGGTTTTCGATGTCGGTACACAGCATCCGGCCCGCAAGCTCCTGCGCGAAAATGGCATCGACGATGACGGCGATCTGATTTTCCGCCGTGTGCAGTCCGCCGATGGCCGCACCAAGGCCTTTGTCAACGACCAGGCGCTCAGCGTGCAGCTCATGCGCCAGATCGGCCACCTTCTCGTCGAAATTCACGGTCAGCATGATGACCGAGCGCTCATCGATACCGACGCGCACCGCACCTTGCTGGATGCCTTTGCCGGCCTCGCCGAAGAGACGCAGGAGGTCGGCAGGCTGCACAAAATCTGGCGCGATACCGAGCGCACCTTGAAGAAGCATCGCGAGCAGGTCGAGAAGGCAGCGCGTGAAGCGGACTATCTTCGCGCCTCCGTCGAGGAGCTGGAGAAGCTCTCGCCGCAGGATGGCGAGGAGGATGAGCTGGCTGAGAAGCGCTCGCGGATGATGAAAGCCGAGCGCATCGCCGGCGATATCGCCGAGGCTTCCGAATTCCTCAATGGCAACGCATCGCCCGTGCCGCATATCGCATCGCTGGTGCGCCGATTGGAGCGCAAGAGCCACGAAGCGCCGGGCTTGCTTGAAGATACCGTGGCGCTGCTGGATGCCGCTCTCGATCAGCTGTCCAACGCGCAAATGGAAGTGGAGGCAGCACTCCGCAAAACGGAATATGATCCGCGCGAACTTGAGCGTGTCGAAGAGCGCCTCTTCGCGTTGCGGGGTGCCTCGCGCAAATATTCCGTGCCGGTAACGGAACTGCCAGCCCTGGCCGCACGCATGATTTCGGATCTAGCCGATCTCGACGCCGGCGAAGAGCGACTGGCGCGCCTTGCTGCCGAGCTTTCCGCCGCCAAGGCGGATTATGATGTCGCCGCACGCAATCTGTCGGAGAAACGTCACCATGCCGGCGAGGCTCTGGCCGCAGCCGTCATGGCCGAACTGCCGGCCTTGAAGCTCGAGCGTGCGCGTTTCATGGTGGAGATATCAAGCGATCCAGAAGCTGGGACAGCCGAGGGTATCGACGTTGTCGAATTTCATGTGCAGACCAACCCTGGCACGCGGCCGGGACCGATCACCAAGGTCGCCTCTGGCGGCGAGCTGTCGCGCTTCCTTCTGGCATTGAAGGTTGCGCTTGCCGATCGCGGCTCTGCGCCGACCCTCGTGTTCGACGAAATCGACACTGGTGTCGGCGGCGCGGTCGCGGATGCGATCGGCCAGCGGCTGAAGCGCCTGTCCGATCGCGTGCAGGTGCTGTCGGTCACCCATGCACCGCAGGTCGCTGCCCGCGCTGCAACCCATCTCCTGATCTCCAAGGGACCCGTCGCGGACGGCTCGGAAAAAATTTCCACACGCGTCGCCACCATGGAGCCGAAGGATCGCACCGAGGAAATCGCCCGCATGCTCGCGGGTGCTTCGGTAACCGAAGAGGCGAGGGCGGCTGCCAAGCGCTTGCTGGCCGGTAACGGGTGATCTCTCCTGTGATGTTGTCGGAGCAGATGCCGGTGGCGACTTGCCCGAAGCGGGCATAGCAGCAAGCTCAGCGACTATAGCGCTGAAACGCGCCTGAACCCGTCATCTGCCGTCGGCATCTTGCTTCGGTTTTTCGACGGTCTTGCGTCATATATCCTTCATCGTCCCCGGCTAGGCAGGCCCGGAATCCGGAGACCGTCAATGCACTCAACCACACAACCCAATCGCCCAAAAATCGCAGAAACCGTCATCCACCCGACGGCGAACATAAGGGATTCGAGCATCGGCAGATGCTGTGAGATTTTGGCGGACACATCTCTGCACACTGCCGAACTCGGAGATTTCTCTTACTTGGGGCCGCGCTGCATTGTCGGTGACGCAACGATTGGAAAGTTCTGCGCCATTGCGGCAGAGGTCAGAATTGGCGCTCCCAATCATCCGATGGACCGACCATCCATGCATCGTTTCACCTATTGTCCGGAATATTACGCGGCGAGCGCCGTGCGGGACCACGCCTTTTTCGATCGGCGAAAGGAAGACCGCGCCGTCATCGGCAACGATGTCTGGATTGGTCATGGCGTGATTGTTTTGCCGGGCGTACAGGTTGGAGACGGCGCCGTGCTTGCAGCAGGCGCGGTCGTCAGCAAAGATGTTCAACCATATACTGTCGTCGGTGGTATTCCCGCCAAGTTCATTCGAGAGCGCTTCACTCGAACCATCGCAGAAAGACTGACGTCCATCGCCTGGTGGGATTGGCCTTTCGAAACCATCATGGAGCGGCTTGCCGATTTTCAATCAAGCGACATCGAAGCCTTTTGCGAGCGCTGGTCCTGATCCGCTTTTGACGACTTGGGCGGCCAGCCTTGGCCGTGTCATCTTACGAAATCGGACGGTAGGTTGTGAATGAGTTCCGCCGACGTACGAACTTCTGAGCGACATGCATCAGAGCCGGCATTTGGGATCGATCATGTCCTCCGCGGAGCCGCGGGATTTGTGGGCCTCGTTTATTCTTGCCAGAATATAGAAGCCATGCTGCCCGTTGGGCAATGCAGCGCCAAAGACGCCGACGACCACATTTTCCATATTTGAACGGGCGCCATCGACGCCATCTGCGACGAGCTGCAGCGGGTTCAAATTCGAAAGGTCATCGGCCGTATGGAAAGTTGCCCACCAACCAGCTCGGGTCTTCAAGTCCGTAAACCGGCCGCTTTCAATTTCCGTCGCATGGGCTTTCAAGAGCGCGCGAAAGCGAGGCGTCTCGCACCCCATGTGGATATGAAGCCGATCTTGTGTGCGCCAGCTGGCGGCGTTTATCGCCA
Organism: Rhizobium sp. ERR 1071; assembly: GCF_007828675.1. Taxonomy (NCBI): domain Bacteria; kingdom Pseudomonadati; phylum Pseudomonadota; class Alphaproteobacteria; order Hyphomicrobiales; family Rhizobiaceae; genus Rhizobium; species Rhizobium sp. ERR 1071. Next base: position 803,050 of record NZ_VITM01000002.1, read on the forward strand.
GAGCAAAATTCTGTCTCGAAGCCTTCGTTGAGCGCGGATCGATTGCCGATAGCTCTTTCCACGCTTCCTCAAAATAGTTCGGCGCACCCGCGGTCAGAAGGCGTGGGTCTTCGATGCCGGGTACATCGGCGAGCGGTGCAAGGATGGTGCGCTCCTTGTCAGCAGGCTCACGAAGAACAACGTATGAAGACAAAGGGTCCTGCGACTGGACGATCTTGAGGCACGGATATGGCGACCCTGTCAGGGTGGAGTTGATTTCACAGGCTCTGACGACCAGCCCCAAAGCGGAGCGGCTGACGAATGAGCTCATGATCAAGACTGCAACGACGAGGAAAATAGAGAGAACGGTAAGACGGTGCTTCATGCGTGATTTCGAATTTCTGCCAATGATCCAATCACTTCCAGAGATGTGGTTCTCATAATATAGCCTACCTTAAATCCTCTGCGATAGACGCGGAAGAGCCGCTGCCCCAGGAATTGGATAGGGAATTCCATCGGGGCTAACTGGACGCTGATACTTCCCGCATCTGTAACACCAAGGACGACAGATCACGGCGTAAAGTTGTCGTGAGCAGCGCCGCCACCTTTATCGGTCCGGCAATTGAATTGCAGATTTTTCCCTTTGTTTTTACGTGCCCCGAGCTGAAAACCGCTTCGCACTTTTCGCGGAAGTGCTCTAAAACATCTTCGAAATCGGGGAGTGTAGATTCATGAGCACCGAACAGAAGCCCGTCGAGGATTTGACCGAGGAGGAAGCGGCCGCGGCGCTTGCCTATTTGGCTGCGGAGATCGCGCGCAACGACGCGCTTTATCATGGCAAGGATGCGCCGGAGATTTCGGATGCCGAGTATGATGCGCTGAAGCGGCGCAACGACGCGATCGAGGCGCGGTTTCCCGCATTGATTCGCGCCGACAGCCCGTCGCGACGGGTCGGCGCCCCGCCATCTGAGACGTTTGCTCCTGTTGTCCATGCAAGGCCGATGCTCTCGCTCGACAACACGTTCTCACAGGAGGATGTCGAGGATTTCGTCGCCAGCGTCTATCGTTTCCTCGGTCGCTTGCCGGATAATTCGATCGCCTTTACTGCCGAGCCGAAGATCGACGGCCTTTCAATGTCGATCCGTTACGAGAATGGCCGGATGGTCAGTGCGGCGACGCGTGGCGATGGTACGACAGGCGAGAATGTTACGGCCAATATCAGGACCATCAAGGAAATCCCTCAGACTTTGCCGGCAGGCGCTCCCTCCGTCGTCGAAGTGCGGGGTGAGGTCTATATGGCCAAGAGCGATTTCCTGGCGCTCAATGCACAGATGGAGGCCGAGGGCAAGCAGACCTATGTCAATCCCCGCAATACGGCGGCCGGATCGCTGCGTCAGCTCGACGCGAAGGTGACGGCGAGCCGCAAGCTGAAATTCTTCGCCTATGCCTGGGGCGAGATGTCCGACATGCCGGCCGACACACAATACGGCATGGTGCAGACCTTCAAATCCTGGGGCTTTCCCGTCAATCCGCTGATGGAGCGGCTGAGTTCGGTCGCCGACATTCTCGGCCACTACGAGGAGATCGGCCTGCAGCGGCCGGATCTCGATTATGATATCGACGGTGTCGTCTATAAGGTTGATAGCCTGGAATTGCAGGCCCGCCTTGGTTTCCGCTCGCGCTCGCCGCGCTGGGCGACTGCGCATAAATTCCCGGCGGAACAGGCCTTCACGCGTCTGGTCGGCATCGACATCCAGGTCGGCCGCACTGGTGCGCTGACGCCGGTTGCGCGACTGGAGCCGATCACGGTTGGCGGTGTTGTCGTAACCAATGCGACTCTGCACAATGCCGATTACATCAAGGGCATCGGCAACAAGGGCGAGCCGATCCGCGATGGCCGCGATATCCGCGTCGGCGACATGGTAATCGTACAGCGGGCGGGCGATGTCATCCCGCAGATCGTCGACGTTGTGCTCGAGAAGCGGGAGGCGTCGAGCGCGCCTTACGAGTTCCCCAAAGTCTGTCCGGTCTGCGGCAGCCACGCGGTGCGCGATATCAATGAGAAGACCGGGAAGGTCGATGCCGTCACCCGCTGTACCGGCGGCTTTATCTGCCGCGCGCAGGCGACCGAACATCTCAAGCATTTCGTCTCGCGCAACGCCTTCGATATCGAGGGCCTCGGCTCCAAGCAGATCGATTTCTTTTTCGAGAGCGAGGATCCGGCGCTGCAAATAAAGACCGCGCCTGACATCTTCACCCTGGAAAAGCGTCAGCAGGCGTCACTGACGAAGCTTGAGAATATCGAAGGTTTCGGCAAGGTCAGTGTCGGCAAACTTTACGCCGCGATCAACGAGCGGCGCCAGATCGCCCTGCATCGCTTTATCTTCGCGCTTGGCATCCGCCACGTCGGCGAGACGACGGCCAAGCTTCTGGCACGCTCCTACGGCACCTACGAAGCCTTCGAAACAGCGATGAAGGAAGCCGCGCCGCTTGCCGGCGACGCGTGGAACGATCTTAACAATATCGAGGGCATCGGCGAGGTGGTGGCGCGAGCCATCGTTGAATTCTACAAGGAACCGCGCAATACGCAGGTAATCGCGAAGCTTTTGGAGGAGGTTCAGCCTCAAGAAGCGGAGCAGCCGGTGACCTCAGGCAGTCCCGTCGCCGGCAAGACCGTCGTCTTTACCGGTTCGCTGGAAAAGTTCACCCGCGACGAGGCCAAGGCGAAGGCTGAGAGCCTGGGAGCCAAGGTTTCCGGCTCGGTGTCGAAGAAGACCGATATCGTCGTGGCCGGACCGGGTGCCGGCTCCAAGCTCGACAAAGCGCGCGAGTTCAATGTCCAGGTCATGACCGAGGACGAGTGGCTGGATTTGATCGGCTGATGATAGTCGGCGGCGGAATCATATTCGCCGCCGTGTGATTGCTTAGAATCTCAGCCGCGCCATCGTGAACGCATCCACGTATTCGCCATTGCGGAAACCGAAGGCACGTAGACGCCCCTCGGTTTCGAACCCGAATTTCTCGTAGAGGCCGATCGCCCGCGCATTGTCGACATAGACGGTCAATTCCAGACGCTTGATGGCGAGCCAGTTATCGGCGGTATCGATGAGAGCGCCCAACAGCGCGGAACCGACGCCGCAGCCGGTGAAATCGTCGTGCACGCCCATGCCAATGCTAGCGCTGTGAGCCCGCCGGCCGGCAAGGCGGTTCATGCCGGCATTGCCGACGACCTTTCCGTCCACCTCCGCGACGAGGCGTGTGGCGCTGGGATCGTGCTTGTCCAGCCATCGCTGCGTGTCTTCGACGCTTTGAAACGGCAGGCGAAGCGTGCCGGCGCGGAAACCCGGAAGATTGGCGATGATTGCGATTGCCTCGGCATCGGATGGGCGGGTTGCACGGACCGTTACCGGGCCGACCTTGCCTGATCGTCGTTTGGCGGGTTCTTGCTCTTCGAAAGACATGGGCTCTCCTTGATATTGACGAGGAGAGCAAGGAGGCTTCAACCCTGCTCGCCTCGGCAGGGTTGAGATGGATCGCGGTCAGCTCAGCGCAACACGGCTTCCACTCGCCCTGCAAAGGGAGAGGTGGTGTGAAGGTGCATCACGATGGTGCGGTTTGCGATCATGGGCGGATGATCTGACGCGACGCGGAGGTTGTCAATCGCTCCCCGGATAAATCCCTAGATGAAACCGCCGCCGCCCCGCGGCGCGATGGGGTTATTTCGTTTCACATATTACTTGACAGGCAACCATTTGGTTGCCTATAAGCAAAAGAAAGGCAACCAAATGGTTTCATGTCCGTGGATGATGATGATGCAGTCTTCAAGGCGTTGGCGGATGCCAGCCGGCGGCAATTGCTCGACAGGCTCCATGAGCGCAATGGACAGACTCTGAACGCGCTCTGCGAGGATCTGAACATGAGCCGCCAGGCGGTTGCCAAGCATCTCGCCATTCTGGAGGAGGCCAATCTGATCTCCACCGAGAAGCATGGACGCGAGAAGCTGCATTTCATCAACGCCGTCCCGATCAACGGCATCGCTGAACGCTGGATCAACAAGTTCGAACAGCGGCATCTGAATACGCTTTCGGCCTTGAAAAAGGCGCTGGAAGGCGAGGGTGGGCCCTGAGCTCAAGAAGCAATAAAATTCAAACAAGGAGAAATGGCATGACTGGAAGCAAATTCGTCTACGTCACCTTCATCCGCACCACGCCGGAAAAGCTCTGGTCGGCGCTGACCAGGCCGGAATTCATCAAGCAATATTGGTTCGATATGGTCCACGACACCGAGTGGAAGGTTGGATCGCCGTGGAAAATGCTCTTTCCGGATGGCCGGGTTGCCGATGCGGGAGAGATTGCCGAGTTCGATCCGCCTCGGCGGCTCGCGATCAACTGGCGCAACGAGTGGCGCCCGGATCTGAAGGCCGAAGGCTGGTCGCGCTGCGTGATGGAGCTGGAGCCGTCGGACGGTGTGGTGAAGCTGACCGTTGCCCACACGATCGAGGTTGAAAACTCCAAGCTTATCGAGGCGGTCTCCGGTGGCTGGCCGAAGATCCTGTCCAACCTCAAGTCGCTGCTGGAAACCGGAACGGTCGCAATCAACCAGAAGTGAGATGACGCACTGCCTGCATGTGTTCGGACGCCGTTGCTTTGGCGGCGGCGTCCATTGTGTGGATCGCCGCCGTATCGATCGTGAAGCGTTGCACGCGGATATAGGCGTCCCATCTTGCATCGCTCACGGACCATCTTACCTTAGCCAAGCCGCTCTCGCTCCCGGCGGCTGTTGTTAGAGGATGATCGATGCGTTCACCCAAACTCTTTGCCGCCATTGCCGCGTCATTTCTGGCCGTGACCCCAATTTCCGCTTCCGCCGAAATTGTCGGCAAGGTCGGGGTGGACTGGACGGGCAATGATATTCTGGTCGATGCCGTTCCGGACCCCGAAGTCTCGGGCATCACTTGCCATGTGACCTATTTCGATCGCAGCGTGATCGACCGGTTGCGCAAGGGCAACTGGTTCGAAGATCCTTCCAATAATTCCATCGCTTGCCGTCAAACCGGTCCGATCGAGATCGGTGATATCAACCTGTCTCAGAGCGGTGAGGAGGTATTTCGCGCCGGGCTTTCGCTCATCTGGAAGAAGCTGGTTGTCACCCGCATTTACGATAAGAAGAATGACACGCTCGTCTATCTTATCCATTCGCGCCAGCTGACGGATGGCTCTGCCAAGATGGCCATTTCGACGATCCCCTTGTTCGGCCAGCAGGTTACGTGGAAGAATGGCAAGCCGAAATAACGGTATCGACGTACCTCAAAAATAACCCGTAGAAAGATAATACCAAAAAAAGTCATACTCTTGGGTTGTCGAATTCCTTCTAGTTGCTTTCGGTTTGCACCTTTTTGATGCAATTTCGAAGGCGAACAGAGAGGCGACTCTCGCCCCTGTTCACGGCCTGCAAGACCGTGTGATTGGCTACACCCCTGCCAAAACCGGTTGTATAAAAAGCGATCGCCCTGGAGCTTGGCTCCAGGGCGATCTTCTTTGGGTAAGCTAACTTATTGAAATCAGGCTGCCTGTGCCAACTGATCCGCAATGACCGTATCGAGGTTGAGGAAGCAGACCATGGTCTTTTCTAATGCCACGATACCGCGGCAAAAGGCGCGCTGTGCTTCGGGGATGATTTCCGGAGCTGGCTGCAGATCTTCACTTTTGATCGACATCATATCCGAGACCTGTTCGACCAGCAGGCCGACCAGCTTGCCGGCAATATCCGTGACGATGATTGCGGAACGCTCCGAAGGTTCCGTCATCTTCATGCCGAGGCGGCAGGCCATGTCGATGACCGGGATCACGGCGCCGCGCAGGTTGATGAGGCCGAGCACGTAAGGCGGCGTATGCGGCATCGGCGTCACAGGAGCCCAGCCACGGATTTCGCGGATGGCCATGATGTCGATGCAGAACTCCTGATCGCCAAGGTGAAAGGAGACGATTTCCAGATAGGTGCCCGATTGCTTGATGGCGTTCGTCATATTCGAGAACTTCCCGTTTGGCATCGCCGCGCAAGCGACGCTCGCGATTGAAGAGAGAGATCGGCTGGAGCGGCTTGGGCAGCGGCAGCGTCCGGTGCTTCGGCGAAAGATACGCCTGGCGTTCCGGCGGGCGTCATGCCCTTCTGGAATAAAGAGGTTTGCCGCGCTTTCGGGCGGCGAGTGAGGTCGAATTCGGCCTTTGCTGCAGATGTTGGCGCGGACTGGTTAGGATTGGTTTAACATGAAAACAGATTTTGTTTCTCCGGCCCAAGAAGAGCGGCGAAATGGAGCGATCAAGGCTTGGAAAACCCCGGAACCACATACTGCGACGATTTCGGCCTCCTCTGAACATCTTCTTGAATTGCGTCCTCCACTTCGAGCCGTTACATCGGCTAGCAGGTCGATTGCACCGTGCTTTCGGCGCAATTGTCCGTATCGGTGAGGAATAGCATTCATGAGAAGCGTGCGGATTGCAGTTTGGGTGGCCGTATTGATCGTGGCCGGACTATTGGGCTGGTTTAGCTTTGGCGGCGGCAAGTCGCCGGAAGTCACGTCATCTGGGCCTTATGGCGTGCCCTTTACCCTCGTTTCGCAGAGCGGCCAGCCGATCAGCGAGCAGGCGTTCCGCGGCAAGCCGTCAGCTGTTTTCTTCGGCTATACCCATTGCCCCGATGTCTGCCCGACGACGCTGTTCGAGCTGAATGCCTGGCTGCAGAAAGTGGATCCCGACGGGAGCAAACTCAATGCCTATTTCGTGACTGTTGATCCCGAGCGCGATACGCCCGCCATCATGGACCAATATGTCTCCAACGTATCGAAGCGCATCACCGGAATTTCTGGAGACCCCGCCAAGGTGATGGATATGGTCAAGGGCTTCCGTGTCTATGCCAAGAAAGTGCCGGTCGACGATAAGCAACCGAATGGCGACTATACGATGGATCACACCGCTTCCGTCTTCCTGCTGGATTCGCAGGGCCGCTTTGCCGGAACCATCGCTTATGAGGAGGATCCGGACGTGGCGGTGAAGAAGCTGGAGAACCTGGTCAAGAAGGGATAGGACCTGCATGGGCGAGGGGACTGGTGGACAGGGAAAATCCAGATCCATCCTGATCGCAGGAGCTGGGCCGGTCGGCCTTGCCGCCGCCCTTGAGCTCGCCCGTCGCGGCTTCTCGCCGCGTATCGTCGATGACGGCATAGGTCCGACGCCGCTGCAGGAAAGCCGGGCGCTCGGCGTCAACGCCCGCACGCTGACGCTGCTATCTCCTTCCGGTGTTGCGGAGCGCATCATCGCCGCCGCGCAGCCGATCGAGCAGTTTCGGGTCCGCTCGAATAGGAAGATTCTGATCCGGCTAGATACACGAGAGGTGAAAGGTCGCTTCAGCGCTGTTTGTGCCTTGCCGCAGGGAAGTACGGAGCGTGAGCTGATGGAGGCGCTTTCGGCCTACGGCATCGCGCCTGAATGGCAGACGACAGTGATTGCGGAGGTCATATCGGACCCTCAAAAGCCGGAGCTCACGCTGCGGAGTGCAGATGGCACGTCGGAAACGGTGCGGCCTGACATATTGATCGGCGCCGACGGCGCCCATTCGGCAGTGCGCAAGGCATTAGGTGCCGGCTTCCCGGGCGAGGCGCTGGAGGCTTATTTCTATCTTGCCGATTTTCGCTATGCGGAGCCGGTCGACACGCATTTTGCCGAGATATCGCTCTTCGATCCTGGCATGGTCGGGCGCCTGCCTGTTACGACCGACATCATTCGCTATATCTCGACGCTGGAGGATTTCGAAAGCCGCATCGCTCATCCGGCCGCCATTGCCGAAAAGACATGGGCCTCGCAGTTTCGCATCCACTTTCGGCATGTCGAGCCGATGGCCAAGGGCAATGTCTTTCTTGCCGGCGACGCCGCGCATATCCATTCGCCGGCCGGCGCTCGCGGTATGAATCTCGGCATCGAAGATGCCTGCTGGCTTGCCTGGCTCATTGCGGAAGGCCGCGAACAGGAGTATTCGGCCTTGAGAGTTCCCGCCGTGAAGCAGGTTTTGAAACAGACCTATGGCTTGACGCGATTGGTGACGATGCAAAGCCCGCTGGCAGTTGCGGCGCGTAATTTCCTTGCGCCGCTATTGCTGCGCTTTGGCCCGGTCCGCCGGCAATTGCTTTGGGGTGTGGCCGGCTATGACACGCCGAAACCGCCCTGGATCGACTGGGCTGAATAAGAACGAGAAAGAGCGACGAGTTGAGTGAAATCCGCCTTTATGTGACGACGACCGAGAAGAAGGCCGGTCAGGTTCTGGACCTGATGACGCCGGTGTTCGAAGACGAAGAATTGCCGATCGCAACGACGGAGATCGATGAAAAGAACGATGTCTGGGAAGCGTCGATCTATCTCTATGCCGCAGATGAGGATGGGGTCCGCGGACGTTTCGAAGCGCTCCTGAAGCCTGCCTTTGCTGATCTCGTCATTCAAAAGGAAGTGCTTCCCGATATCGATTGGATCGCCAAGTCGCTGGAAGGATTGAAGCCGGTGCGTGCAGGCCGTTTCCTCGTGCACGGTTCGCATGATCGCGACAAGGTCGGGCCTAGTGACATCGCCATCGAAATCGAAGCCGGGCAGGCCTTCGGCACCGGTCACCATGGGACGACTGCGGGCTGCCTGGAGACGATCGGAAAGGTTGTTGCGAGCCGCCGCGTGCGCAATGCGCTCGATCTCGGTACGGGCAGCGGGGTGCTGGCGATCGCCGTGCGCAAGCTGCGCAACATTCCGGTTCTGGCAACTGATATCGACCCGATCGCCGTCCGCGTCGCGAAGGAAAATGTCCGCAGCAACGGCATCGCCTCGGGTGTCACGCTGGAGACGGCGCCGGGATTCCATTCCACGGCCTTTTCCCGCCATGGGCCGTTCGACCTGATCATCGCCAATATTCTGGCGCGCCCGCTCATCAAGATGGCGCCGCAGCTCGTGGCGCATCTGACACCGGGCGGTTCGGTCATCCTGTCGGGTATCCTTGCCGAGCAGCGGTGGAAGGTTCTCGCCGCCTATAACGGCGCCCACCTGCGCCATGTGCGCACGATCTGGCGCAACGGCTGGGTCACCATCCATCTCGACCGGCCCTAAGCCGGTCACTTCCCGCATCAACAATCGCAAATAAAAAAGGCGGTGCCGAGGCACCGCCTTCAGATCGGTTTTCACCGATCTTGCCCGCGAGCGTGTGGAGGAGGAGTGCTCAAGCGGGCTCTAAGCGTTCTGATCACAATCCGAGAGGGAGGAGGAGAACCGGATTGCGATCGACTTCGAACGCGTAGATCGTAAACTTCTTAACGGCGACCGCCGCGGCTGGCGCCGATTGCCTTTGCGGTTTCGACTTCGAGCTGACGAAGCGAGCCGACGGAGTGGCGTACGGTGCGACGCTCGCCAGCCAGCGCCGGGCTAACATATGCGGAGCGAGAGATAGGCATTGTCATAAGTCCTTGGTTTTGAGCTGGTTCTTCGTGAACCCGTTTGATGCGGCGGATATAGCGACTCGCCCGCCGACGTGGCAGGGGGGAAGCTTCATGGGAGCTATGCATGATATGCATGTTTCGTGCCGTGAAGTTGTCATATTCGAACTGGCATGCTCACGAAATGGGCGGATTCGTTAACGGCCGCAGTTGGGATAGACTGCTCTTATGTGGTGAGATGTGCCTGTAATCACGCATATCGTCCCAGGGATCGAAAATCACGTCGCACTTCCGATTGTGATGCTCTAACATACTGGCAATATTCAGTTTCACGGAATCTCCACCAGTCTCGGATCAGCTCATGTTTCAGTCTTTCGACGTCACTTCCACCCCGCAATTCGGTCGCGAGCGTGTCGCCGGTTTGCGCGCTGCCTTTGGCGATCTCGGCATTGACGGCTTCCTGGTGCCGCGGGCCGACGAGTATCAAGGCGAGTATGTGCCTAAATGCTCAGAGCGTCTCGCATGGCTTACGGGCTTCACAGGATCGGCGGGTGTTGCGCTTATCACACACTCCCAGGCCGTGGTCTTTGTGGATGGCCGGTATGTGACGCAGCTTGCCGAACAGGTGGACCGCAGCGTTTTCACCGGTGGCGATCTGGTGAATGAGCCGCCGCATGTCTGGCTGCCGCGTCATGCGAAGAAGGGCTTCCGGCTCGGTATCGATCCATGGCTGCATACGGGTGCGGAAGTGCGCCGGCTGGAAAAGGCGCTGGCTGAGATCGACGGCAAGCTCGTCTTCCTGCCCCATAATCCGCTCGACAGGCTCTGGACGGACCGGCCGGCCGAGCCGCTGGGCAATGTGATCATTCAGGACATCGCTCAGGCCGGCATCCTCGCCAAGGACAAGCTTGCAACGATTGCAAGCGGCCTGAAGGAAAAGAATCTCAAGGCGGCGCTGATTACCGACCCGTCTTCCGTCGCATGGATCTTCAATATCCGCGGCAGCGACGTGCCGCATACGCCGCATCCTCTGGCTCGCGCCATCATCTATGCCGAAGGAGAAGCGGCGCTCTTCCTCGACAAGCGCAAGACCAAGGTCGAGGCCGAAGCCTATCTCACGCAGATCTGCAAGCAGCTGCCGCCTTCCGAACTTACCAAGCGCCTGGCCGCTGCGGCTGCGAATGGCGGGCGCATACTGGTGGACCCGGATCTCGCTTCCTATGCCTTGACCGATATCATTCGTCGTGAAGGTGGAGAGGTCGTCGAGGGCAGTGATCCCGCCAAGCTGCCACGTGCCTGCAAGAATGCCGCCGAAATCAACGGATCGGCCGCGGCGCACCTGCAGGATGGGGCTGCGATGGTCGAATTCCTTTATTGGCTGGAGACGAGCAAGCCGGGAACGGTAACCGAAATCGCCGCGGCAGAAAGGCTGGAAGCCTGCCGTACCCGCGTCGGCGAAAGCATGCAGAACCCGCTCAAGGACATCTCCTTCGATACGATCTCCGGTGCCGGCGAGCACGCGGCCATCATGCATTACCGCGTGACCACGGCGAGTGACCGGCTGATCCAGGCTGGAGAGCTGTTCCTCATCGATTCAGGCGCGCAATATATCAACGGCACCACCGACATCACCCGCACCGTTGGCATCGGTGCCGTTTCCGAAGAGCAGAAACGTCTCTTCACGCTGGTCCTGAAGGGAATGATCGCCATCAGCACGGCGCGTTTCCCGAAGGGTACGCGCGGCTGCGATCTCGATCCGCTGGCGCGGATCGCGCTCTGGAAGGCAGGCGTCGATTTCGCGCATGGCACGGGCCACGGCGTCGGTTCCTATCTCTCCGTCCATGAAGGCCCGCAGCGCATTGCGCGCCTCGCCGTGCAGGAGTTGCTTCCCGGCATGATCCTGTCCAATGAACCCGGCTATTATCGTCCTGGTCACTTCGGCATTCGCATCGAAAACCTGATCTATATTCGTGAGCCGGAGGAGATCGAGGGTGGTGACATGCCGATGTTGGGCTTCGAGACTTTGACCTTCTGCCCCATCGATCGCAGTCTGGTGCTGGTGGAACTGCTGACACACGAGGAGCTGCATTGGCTGAACGAGTATCACGCCCGGACGCGCGAAGCGCTGATGCCGCTGATCCATGATCATGACGTACGGGCGTGGCTGGAAAATGCCACGCTCGCGCTCAGCCATTGAGAAATATGGACCTCATCCGATCTCGAAAGGGATGGGGTCCGTCTCAAGCGCCTATGGAATGGCGCCATGCCATGACAACGATCCATCCGGCGACCAGCATATAGGTCGATGGATAGCGCAGGCCGACAAGAAGGGCGGCAAACATTGCCACCTTCGTGTCCCAGCCACCGACGAAAAAAGCGGGTGCGACGAGGGTCGTGAGTACGGCGGCGGGCACGGCATTGAGCGCGGCTTCGACGCGTGGCGGAATGCGGGTCATCTTGACGATCAGGATATAGCCGCCGATGCGCGTCAGGAAGGTCACCACGGCTGCGGCCGCAATCAGCAGAACCATATGCGAATTGAAATCGAACATGGTCAGACCTCGTGACTTTCGTGCGCGAGATCGGGTTTGCGATTCGCTTTGACCGGCGGCAGCAAGGCCGCAAGCGTGACGCCTGCCAATGCGCCGATGCTGACATGCCAGGGCGAGCCGACATAGCGATGGGCGATGGCTGATGCCACGGCACTGACGGCCACGACAGGCAGGAAGTTGTCGCGCGTGCGGAAGCCCATGACAATGCCGAGGAAATAGACCGGCAGCAGAATATCGAGGCCGATGGCCTTGGGATCGCCGATGAAACTGCCGAGAAGACCGCCGATCAGGCTCACAACCACCCAAGGGATATAGATCACCGCCGCAAAACCAATGTACCAGGCGAAGGTTACGGGCTTGCCGCTTTCATGGCGCTTGATCGTCTCGGCGAATTGCGGGTCGACCAGCAGGAAGAAGGTGAAGAATTTCTCCACTGCGGAAAAGTGCCTGATGTAGCGAGCGATCGCCGCCGAATAGAGCACATGGCGGAAGTTCACCGCCAGGATCGACAGCACGATGAGCCAAGCCTGAACATTGTGGCCGAAGAGGTCGATGCCCACCATTTGGCTGGCGCCGGCATAGACGGTGCTGCTCATCAGAGTTAGTTCGCCGAGCGACATGCCCTCATCGCGCGCCAGCGCGCCGAAAAGGGCGCCAAAGGGTGCAGCAGCGAGGCCGACGGGAATGCCGCCCTTCAAGCCTTCAAGAAATTCCGCGCGACTCATGGTCCGCTTTGTCCTTTGTGGGAAATCCGGCGCTCTCGCCAAGATGTCGTGTCGAGGGCGGGCATTCCGCATGGAAGCAACGATGGTTGCACCCTTGCGCATTTGCTGCCGCGCTGTTCAATGGCCGGAGGTGTAAGCCGTGCCTTTAGAGCCAGCAATTGAATTTCCTTGATGGATCAATTGATTTCCTTGATCCAGCACTTGGAGCCGCTCGCAAAAATGGGAGATGGAAAGATGAAGAAGATCACTTTTGCGAAGGAGGAGAAGGCAGCCATGGTCGCCCGCCTTCAGCGCTATTTCGCCGACGAGCTGGATCAGACGCTCGGCTCGTTGCCAGCCGAATTCCTGCTCGATTTCTTCACCGCAGAGATCGGGCCTTACTACTACAATCAGGGCTTGCGGGATGCCCATGCGGCATTGATGAGCAAAATGGAGGATTTCGGCGAAGCGATCTATCTTTTGGAGAAGGAGTCGGCCAAGAGCTGAGGGCGGTTCACTTTTTTGGCTGAAACGTATGCTCAATAGCCGGGAAAGTGCGGGCCTTCACTTCCTCGGCATATGCTTCAGCCGCTTTCGAGATCATGGGCGCCAGCTCTGCGAAATGCTTGACGAAGCGCGGCTTGAAATCGTTGAACAGGCCGAGCATGTCGTCGGAAACGAGGATCTGGCCATCGCAGGCGGCAGATGCACCTATGCCGATGGTGGGAATGGCAACGGCGGCGGTAATCTCGCGGGCGAGCGGCTCGATCGTGCCTTCGATCACCATTGCGAAGGCGCCGGCCTCCGAGATCGCCTTGGCGTCACGCCGGATCTTGTCTGCTTCCTTGTCCGAGCGTCCAAGCGAGCGATAACCGCCGGTCGTATTCACCTGCTGCGGCATCAGGCCGACATGGCCGAAGACCGGAATACCGCGAGAGGTCAGGAAGGCCACGGTTTCAGCCATTTCCTCGCCACCCTCCAGCTTCACGCCATCGCAGCCGGTTTCCTTCAGGATGCGCGCGGCACTGCGGAATGCCTGCTCCTTCGATTCCTGATAGGAGCCGAAAGGCAGGTCGACGGTAACGCAGGCATGATTGGCGCCACGCATGACAGCCTTGCCGTGGGCGATCATCATCTCCAGCGTGACGCCGACGGTCGTTTCCATGCCGTAGAGTACCATGCCGAGGGAATCGCCCACGAGAAGCAGGTCGCAATGCGGATCGAGCAGACGGGCGATCGGTGTCGTATAGGCCGTCAGGCTGACGATCGGGCGCGTGCCCTTCATCGCCTCGATGGCGGCGGGCGTTATGCGCTTGGCATGTCCGACAGTGCTCATCTCAGGCGGCCTTTTCGTTGTTTGATGGCTTGCGGCCGATGACCCGGTTGTCTAGCAGACGAGTGGTACCGATGCGGACGAACAAGGCAATGAGGATTGGCTGCCCCTGCAGTTTGCTCAATGGTTCCAGCGTTTCAGGATGGCGAACGGCGGCGACTTCCACGGTCGCGAGCGGCTCCTTTTCGATGAAAGCGCGCAGCGCCTCTTCGAGTGCGGCGGGGTCATTCACCCCGAGATCATATAGTCGCTCGGCTTCCGCCAATGCCTTGGGAACGATAACCGCGGCGGCACGCTCTTCCTTCGACAGGTAGACATTGCGCGAGGAGAGGGCCAGGCCATCCGCATCGCGAACGGTCGGCACCGGTACGACCCGGACGGGCTGGGCCAGATCCTCGACCATGCGGCGGATGATCGTCACCTGCTGATAGTCCTTCTCGCCGAAATAGGCGCTGTCGGGCTGGACGATGTTGAAGAGCTTGGTGACGACGGTGGCAACCCCGGCGAAATGGCCCGGGCGAACCGCGCCTTCCAGCTCCGCGCCAAGTTTCGGCACATCGACCACCGTTTGCATTGGACGCGGATACATATCCGTGACGCCAGGTGCGAAGAGATAGTCGACACCGGCATCGCGCAACATGGCGCTGTCGCGTTCGAGATCGCGCGGATATTTCGCCAGATCCTCATTGGCGCCGAACTGCAGCGGATTGACGAAAATGGAGGTGACGACGACGTCGTTCTCGGCCTTAGCGCGGGAGACGAGTTCCATGTGGCCGGCATGCAGGTAGCCCATGGTAGGCACCAGGCCGATGCGCCTGCCGGCTTTGCGGTGTTCGCCAAGCCGTTCGCGTAGAGCGGCTATCGTGTGAACGATCTCCATCGTGGCACTCCTCCCCAAGCAATTCGTTTCCGCATTGCCCGTTTCCATCCCTAAAAATTGCCGGGACTTCTAACGTGTGCAGTGCAGAAAGGCAATTCGCCCGCGCCCGGCCAACCAAGGCGATTTAATCTCCGCTATCGCGCTCCAAACAAAATCGCTCTCCCAAGCAGTGCCTGAGAGAGCGAAGGCGAGATAATGCTGTCTTGGGTAGGCTAGACGGAGCGCATCAGGCCGCCGTCGACCTTGAGGTTTTGGCCGGTGATGTAACCAGCACCATCCGAGGCCAGGAAGGCGACGGTGGCGGCGATCTCTGCGCTGGTGCCATAGCGTCGCATCGGCACGCTGTCGCGGCGTTCTTCGGTTGCCGGCAGGCTGTCGATCCAGCCGGGCAGGACGTTATTCATCCGCACATTGTCGGCGGCGTAGGTGTCGGCAAAAATCTTCGTATAGGAGGCAAGGCCAGCCCGGAATACCCCCGAGGTCGGGAACATTGGCGACGGCTCGAATGCCCATGCCGTGGAGATGTTGATGATCGCGCCGGATTTCTGCTTCTGCATGATGGGGGCGATGAGGCGTGTCGGACGGATGACGTTCATGAGATAGACATCGAGGCCGGTGTGCCATTGCTCGTCGGTAATCTCGAGGAGCGGGGCGCGCGGGCCGTGGCCGGCGCTGTTGACGAGCACATCGATGCGCGCCCATTTTTCCATCGTCGCATCGACCAGGCGCTTGAGATCGTCGTTAGATTGGTTGGAGCCGGTAACGCCGATACCGCCAAGCTCCTGAGCCAGCGCCTCACCCTTTCCGGAGGAGGAGAGGATGGCGACATGGAAGCCATCGGCCGCAAGGCGCCTAGCGCTTGCAGCGCCCATGCCGCTGCCGCCGGCAGTGATCACAGCCACTTTTTCTATCGACATGGGTCCTTCCTCCTTCATCTCGTTCCACTGGAACCGATTGCTTCGAAACTACCGATGAAATATCATTACCCTCGCGCGAGAGCGAAGCAGATAAATTCCCGTTTGCCAGTAGAAAAACTATCGCATGAATGGTTCGCCCGGTAAACTTCCCTCTCTGAATGGCCTAAAGGCATTCGAAGTGGCTGCACGCCATCACAGCTTCAAGCTGGCGGCCGAGGAGCTGGGGGTTACGCAAGGAGCGGTGGCTCAACAGGTGAGAGGGCTGGAAGCCGAGCTGGGCGTAAAGCTGTTCGAGCGGATGCCGCGGTCTTTGGTGCTAACGGGCGAGGGGCGGGGCTATATCGCCGATATCAGGCGCGCTTTCGAAATCATCGCTCAAGCGACCAGCGACCTCGAGCCGCAACCCGTAAGGCTAACCATCAGCACCACGCCGACATTCGCATCGAAATGGCTGATCCCACGCCTGCCGGATTTTACGGCTCGTCATCCCGATCTCGATCTTCATATCCTCGCCACGGACCGTATGTCGGGCTTTCAAGCGGATGGAGTGGATCTTGCCGTTCGATATGGGCGACCGCCTTTCGGGCCGGGGTTGGCGACCGAACTGCTTTTCGAGCAAGAGATCATCGCCGTTTGCAGCCCGACGCTGCTGCATCACCGAAAGTCACCGAAGACGGCGGAAGAACTCGCCGACTACGCGCTTCTCCATGACGCCCATAATTCCTGGCCAGAATTTATCGACAAGCATTTCGGGCGGGCAGTCCACGCCTCCTATAAAGGGATCAGCTTCAACCAGACATCGCATGCGATCGAAGCGGCCATTGCGGGGCAGGGAATCGTCCTCGCCAACCGCGATTTCGTGGCGCGAGATATGGTGGAAGGCCGTCTGACGCAGGTTATCCAGGGGTCGCTAAGCGGTCCATCCGACTTCTATCTCGTCTGGCCGCGCTATCGCAAATCCGCAGCGCTTGAGACGGTGATCGACTGGATGAGGGGAGAAGCGAGCAGGTAATAGTGGATACTGCTCGGTGGTGCGACCGTGGAAGTTTTCATCGCTGGAAGGCCGCCGGCTGGCAACGTGGCGCATCAAGCGCGATCGCGCTGCCGAATGCTGCAATTGCCTTCCGGGGTTAGCGCTTTCCTCAATCTTTTCCTGTTAGCTGCCACCATGGCAAAGATCGTGGCGTTGGCTGCATATTTCTATCAGGCTGCAGTGGCTTTCGGGCTGCTGATCGTGGTGGCACATCTGCTGGCTCCGGCGGACTATGCGGCCTATTCGCTGTTCATCTCGATCAGCCAGTTTGCGGCGATCCTCTGCTTCGAGTGGGTTCGCTTTGCCTGCAGTCGCTTCTATCCGGGGCAGGGGCCAGGGAGCGAGGCACTGGAGCGCAAGGCGCTGACGGTAGAATTCGCGGCATGCTCGGCAATCTGCCTGATCGCCGCTTCCGTCTCGATCCTCTTTTCGGTCTCGGCAGAGATTGCCGTGCTTGGCGGCCTGGTTGCGATCTTCCAGGGCGGGAGCGACCTGCATCTCACCATGCTGCGCTTCCGTCAGGAATTTCGCGTCTTTTCGCGGCTGCAGGGGTCGCGCGCGACGATTCTGGCAATCGGTACGCTTGCGGGCACCGCCGTTGCTCCGACTTTCACATGCACCGTCATCGGTCTGATGGCCGGCTATCTTGCCTATGGGCTCCTTGCCGCTTTTCTGAGCCGCAACAGTCTTCACGAGGCGGCTTCGTTCGAGAAGGCGCTGGTACGTAAGCATTTCGTCTATGGCAGCGTTGCCGCGAGCGCCTCCATTATCGGCATGTTGACGCCGTTGGGATTGAAATCGATCCTCACGGCCTCGCTGGGAGCGGGTGGCGCTGCCGGCGCACTTCTGGCGCTTGATCTGCTGCAGAGACCCTTCGTCCTGATCGTCTCTGCGCTGCAGGCCATTCAATATCCCGATGTCGTCACGACCTATGATCGCGATGGGCGAACCCCTGCCTTTGCCAAGCAGCTTGGGGAATATTACTCGCTGCTGACCGGTTTGACGCTGATAACCGCCGCCGGCATTTTCGCGCTGCTGCAGCCGGTCGGGCAATTGGTCATTGCCGCCGGTTTGCGCAAGGAGTTTCTTGCCGTCGCCCCCTTTGTCATCGGCCTTGCGACATGCCGCGCGCTGACGGCCAACATGATGCCCACCCCGGCGCATCTGCAGCATCGGCTATTGACGATCTTCCTGCTCGCGGCGCTGGATTGCGCGCTGCTGAATGCGGGCACGCTCATCGGAGGCTATCTCGGTTCCTTCGGCGATGCTGCCCTCATGGCCGGCGGCATGATTGGCGCGCTTTGTGCCATGACGATCGGCGTCAAGGTGATGATGTCTCTTGCCTTCGATTTCGTCTGGCCGCCCGTCGTTCTGTCGGGCATCGGGCTGGCCCTGCCGGTGCTGGCAACTGCCGGTTTTGGCTATTCGCTCTGGACATCTGTGGCTATCGGCGTTGTCGGGGGTGCGCTCTTCTGCCTGCTCGGCCTCTACAGCTATTTTGTCACCATGTTCCGGCCGCAGTCCCGGTCCTGAAATCTCTTAGAGATCTTCCAAAATGGACAGGACGCGATCTGCGCTGCCATCCCAGGAGAAGCGCGTAACGTTCTCATGGCCGCGTCGACGCAGATCCTGGCGCAATGTCTCGTCCGTCGCGATCCGCCGCATGGCGGAGACAAGTTCGTCCTGTCGGAAGGGATCGAAGTAGAGCGCGGCATCGCCCGACGCCTCACGCACGGCAGGAATATCGGCCGCGAGCACCGGGCAGCCCTGGGTCATCGCCTCCAGCGGCGGGATACCGAAACCTTCGTAAAGGCTCGGGAAAACGAAAGCTGTGGCATGGCGCTCCAGGGCGGCGATTTCTGCATCGGCGAGCCTGCCGGGGAAGAGCATGCTGTCGCTCGATTGCTGGTTGTCCGATTTGAACACGGTCGGTGCGGAGCCGCCGACGACCACGAGCTTCTGATTGATATCCTTGAGCGCCTCGAAAGCGCGAATGGCGAAATCGAGGTTCTTGTTCGGCTTCATCGTGCCGACGAGTAGGAAGAAGCCGTTGGTTTTCAGACCAAGCCGCTGCATGACGGCCTCATCCGGCTCGATGGCGGCATAATGATCGACGGCATTGTAGACGACATCGATACCAGTCGATGGCACCCGGAATACCGAGGCGAGCTCCTGCCGCGAGAATTCGGAGACGGTACCGATCTTAGCGGTGCGCGTCAGCACGGTTCCAAGGGCGCCATGCAGCAGGCGGTAGCTGCGCTTGAAGGACTGCGGATGGCGGAAGATCGTCACGTCATGGATGACGACGGCCTGGCGGCGATGCAGAAGTGGGCCGCTGCCGCCAAAGCCGATGAGCCGACTGCCGCGCGAGTGTGAAAGCAGCGCTGTTTGCTCCCAGAGATGGCCGGGGCCGGAACCGAAACTATCGATTTCTATCGCCGAAAGCCTCATATCGACAGGCGTATTGCGCGGCACCGCCAAACGCCAGCGCACCCCTTTCAGGGAGGCAGGCAGTGCGCCTGAGGAGATCTTGCGATCGAGCGCCAGGGTCAATTCGCGCGCAAAGCGCTGTACACCGGACAGAGGCTGGCCGAGAAAACGCCCGTTGATGACAATCGACTGCACGCTAAAGATCCCGATATCTTACTGACAGGGAATAGCTTGCACCATTTTATTTAGAGAAGGTTTAGCTTGCTTCGCGCGATTTTACGCAAGCGCGTCCTTGCTGCTGGCAATGGTGACGCCGCGGGCTCGCATCTCGTCGATTGCCGATTTTACGCCGGCGGGATCGATGCCTCGGCTGGCGTCTTCGATGAAGCGGACTGTGACGCCGGGCAGCATTTCAACGGCATCGAGCGCCGAGAACTTGACGCAATAATCGGTTGCCAGCCCGCAAAGGTCGAGTTCGGTGACGCCTTTGTTGCGTAGATAGGCGGCCAGTCCGGTGAGGGCAGCCTGATCGTTGTCGCGGAAGGCGGAGTAGCTGTCGACGGCGGGATTCTGGCCTTTTTGCTGGATGAAATCGACGGCGGCCATATGGAGATCGGGACGGAACTCGGCATCTTTGCTGTTCTGAACGCAGTGGTCGGGCCACATCATTTGCGGCTTGCCCGAAAGCATGCCGATTTCAAAGGGTTTCTTGCCGGGATGGGAGGAGGCGAAGCTGCCGTGACCAGGCGGGTGCCAATCCTGTGACGCGACGATGAGATCGTATTTGCCGCTATCAATGAGCTGGTTGGCGACGGGCACCACCTGGTCTCCCTCTGGAACTGGAAGGTTACCGCCAGGGCAGAAGCCGTTCTGGATGTCGATGAGCAGCAGCGCTTTCATGAGACCTGTCCTTCCGTTTTGTTGCGCTGCACGATGCCAAGTGGCGCGCTTCGGATCAAGCCCTTTGCGCCCCGCCGATGAAGGCGGCGAGGCGCGATGGTTTGTGAAGGCTTATGCCGGCTTGTGGCCCTTGAGCCCATAGAAGGCAATGTAGATGTAGCAGATAATCGGCATCAGGAAGGCCAGGTGGATGCCGATCGTATCGGCAAGGCCGCCCTGGATAACAGGCAGGATCGCGCCGCCGACAATGGCAAGGCACAGAATGCCCGAGCCCTGGCTCGTATATTTGCCGAGACCGTGCAGCGCGAGGCTGAAGATCGTCGGGAACATGATCGAGTTGAAGAGGCCGATCGCCAGCACGGCCCACATGGCGACATGGCCTGTCGTCAGCACCGTCACCAGCAGGAGGATGATCGCGGCGACAGCATTGAAGGCAAGCGCCTTGCCGTCATCGATGTGGCGCATGATTGCCGAGCCGACGAAGCGTCCGACCATCGCGCCGCCCCAGAAATAGGAGACGTAATGGGCGGCGTCCGCTTCGGAAAGATGCGCGATATCGGGCTGGCTGAGGAAATTCACCAGGAAGCTGCCGACGCTGACTTCGGCTCCGACATAAACAAAGATGCCGAGAGCGCCGAGCACGAGATGGCGGTATTGCCAGGCAGAGCCGCCGCCGCGCATCGGCTCGATAGTCTCCTCATCCTCGACTTGCGGGAGTTTCAGCGCCGCAAAGACGGCCGCGAGCACTAGGAAAGCGGCGGCAAGGAGCAGATAGGGGAATTTGACCGCGCCGGCTTCCGCAAGCCGCATGGCGTCGAGCTGTTCCGGTGTCGCGTTGGTGGCTGCAACAGTCGCGGCAGACAGGATCAACATCGCGCCGAAGTAGGGGGCAATCGTCGTGCCGAGCGAGTTGAAGGCCTGCGTCAGGTTCAGGCGGCTGGCGGCCGTATCCGGAGGTCCCAATACGGTGACATAGGGGTTTGCGGCAACCTGCAGGATCGTGATGCCGGTGGCGAGCACGAAAAGTGCGCCCAAGAAAAGGGCGTAGACGCGATACGTGGCGGCAGGAATGAACAGGGCGCAGCCGACAGCCGCGATCGCAAGGCCGACGACGATGCCCCATTTATAGGTGATGCGCTTCACGAGTGTGCCGGCAGGCAGCGATATGATGGAGTATGCGCCGAAAAAGCAAAGCTGGATGAGCATTGCCTGCGTGTAATTGAGCTGAAAGACGCTTTTCAGGTGCGGGACCAGAATATCGTTCAAGCAAGTAATGAAGCCCCACATGAAAAAGAGTGAGGTGAGTGCGATAAGCGCGAATTGGTAATTGCCCTGGCCTTGGTGTGCGGATGCACGCGCGCTGGTGGGCGCAGAGCTTGTTGCTGAGCCAGCCACTTTTTTATCCTCGGTTTTTGTTGTTGCCAGGCTTCGAGATTCGAGCCGGACGAAAGCCCGAACGGGCCGAAAGAAGAAACTGGCGGCGGCTTACCGAGATACCGCGGGAAACGCAGAATCCCGAAGCCGCTTCAATCGATATAATCGATTGGTCCGCTATTGGTAGCTTGCTAGGCATGCGGATTTTGCAATGCTGCAATGCAATCACTTGCAAGGGCGGAATGTCTGCCGACGTCAGTCGAGGCTGTGCAAATAGCCAAGAACGGCGCGTTTCACGCGCAGAGCCAGCTGGTATCTATCCTGGTCGCCATGCTCCCCGGCGGCATCGACTATTCCCTTGATGATGGCGACCACGTCGCGACTCGCCACATCGATATCGGCCTGCGGCGGCAAATCTGGCCGCAGCAGGGTTGCGCGCGTGAGCTCGAAGAAGCGCCTTTTGACCGCTTCGGTGGCGGCATCAAGCGGAAGGCGCGCTTCCTCGAAATCGAGCAAGCGGGCTAGCGCCGGCCGGCGAAGTTGCTGCTCGACGCAAGGGAGGATGAGCGCCGACAAGGCCTCGCTGCCCGTGGGCTTGTCGGCGGCAATTTCCGCCTCTGCGACGAGACGCGAAGTCTCGCGCAGGATCAAGGCTCCGATCAACGCATCCTTGCGCGGAAAATATTGATAGAGCGAGCCGACACTGACGCCGGCCTTTTCCGCAACGGCATTGGTGGAGAAGGCCTCATGGCCGTGCTCCTCCAAAATGCGAGCTGCAGCCTCCACGATCGCCTCGACTGTTGCGAGCGAGCGGGCTTGTCTTGGCGCTTTTCTCGGCGCGGCACGGCTATGGAGAGGGCCTTCGGACATGTTCCTGGAATGCGAGTAGCAAAAAGCGAATTATCGCTCATATTACAGTTCGCAACCCAACGAAACAAGCGTTTAAGCGACATGCCGGGATTGAGTTCCCAGGCATGCTCGAGAGCGCGTGTGCGAACGACAAGGAGATTGACGCATGTCCAACGAAATTAGAACGGCGATCGTAACCGGCGCATCCAAAGGGATTGGGGCAGCCATTGCGAGGCAGCTTGCCGAAGACGGCTTTCAGACCGTCGTCAATTACGCATCGAGTTCCGGAGAGGCCTCCGATGTTGTTGCCGGCATCACGGCGGCAGGCGGCCGCGCGATTGCAATCCGTGCCGATGTTAGCGACGCTGCGGCAATAACGGCATTGTTCGATCGCACCGAAGCAGAGTTCGGCAGGGTCGATGTGCTCGTCAACAATGCAGGTATCAGCAAATTTTCGCCGCTGGCTGAGGTCTCGGATGAGGATTTTCAGCAGCAAATCGCCGTCAATCTGACAGGCACTTTCAACGGGATGCGAGAAGGGGCGAAGCGGGTGCGCGATGGTGGCCGCATCATCAATCTTTCCACGAGCATCATCGGTCACTATTCCCCCGGCAATGGCGTCTATGCGGCGACCAAAGCGGCGGTGGAGGCGATGACGCATATTCTTGCTAAGGAACTCGGCCCGCGCGGCGTCACCGTCAATGCGGTCGCGCCAGGGCCGATCGCTACCGAATTGCTGTTCAAGGGGCGGTCCGAGGCGCTGATCCAGCGGCTGATAAACGACATTCCGCTCGGGCGCCTCGGGATTCCTGACGACATCGCCCAGATCGTATCGTTTCTGGCCGGCCCGCGGAGCGGCTGGGTCAACGGCCAGATCATCAGGGCAAATGGCGGACGCAACTGAGATCGAGTAGCGCGAGGTGCAGAAGCCTTTGCGGCAGAAGGATCGTTTCTTGCCACAAATCGCGACACCGAATGATGCCGCTGCGAGACCGGGACTGTCTCGTACAAAAATTATACCGCCATGCACATGAGGTAGGTGCGATGAAAAAGACCGTAACTGGCTGCTCCGTCGAGGAAGCGATGCATTTGCTGGGCGGCCGCTGGCGGCTGCTGATTGTGTCTTATCTGGTCGATGGACCCCAGCGTTTCAACGAGCTGAGGCGGCTGATGCCTGGCATTTCGCAGAGGATGCTGACGCTTGATCTGCGCGCTGGAGGAGGCGGGTCTGATCCGGCGGACGGTCTATCCGACGGTTCCAGTGAAGGTGGAATATTCGCTGACGGAGGATGGGCGGCGGTTGGAGAAGGTGGTGGCCGTGGTCAAGGAGTTTGGGCTGTGGCTCAAGGATCAGGATGCGCGGGGGAATTGAAGAGCGTGCGGCTTCACCAGAGCTCGTGGTATAAATCCCGCCAATCCGGATTTGTCTTTTCAACCAGCTCGATTTTCCACTGGCGATACCAGCGTTTCAGCGATTTTTCGCGTTGTATTGAAATGATGTCGGCGTGGTCTTCATACCAGACGAGCCGTGTGCATCCCATATTTCCAAGCAAAGCTCGGTGTCAGAAACCCATTGGGTTGCTGTTACTATTCGCCGCTCTTCTATTATCTTCTTCTCTCTCGACAAGTACCTGTTCCCATATGCGATACGTCGTCGAGATCATTTCGTTAAGCTGATCGAAGCTAAATAATTCCAATCCATCATCGGTACGGCGCTGTAATATCCGGGTTCCATCATCCAATTTTCTAAACTGATAAATGGCCAGGGCTACATTCTGCAAGTCTGGATCAAGGGCCCGCGTGCGCTCATGCATAACGGAAAAGGCAAAGCGTCTAGCTTCTTTATTCAAACGCTTGGTAAGGCGATAATCGTGAAAACTAACTTCCGGCTGCTCGCCCACAATTGAGATGTAATCCGGCCAAAAACGTACGGTCTGTCCGAAACCAATCGCCCAGTTGGGCATCAAGCGGTCGCGCGAGTATATCTGTTCATGCTGAGCAAAATCGTAGAGGGCCTTTGCGACACTTAGATTGTGCTCATATTCAGCAATATGACGGGAGTGCTTTTGAACAATCTCGCAAACCTTCTGCCAAGGCGTCGGCTCGGCTTTGCCAAACAGAGGTATTTGGCGATTGAGAATATCCGGCTGCGCCCTTCGAACGGGATCGTAAGTATGAGGAGGGCGTCCAAACTTATGTTTCCGCAAGAGAATCCATTGGTCGGAAATCGGTAAAACAGCGATTCGCGCAAGATCAGTCTCAGCCAAACGGCGTGTCTTCATCGGGTTCCCTTTGTCTCGACGATTTTCCAATTGCCAATTTTAAGAACTTGAATCTTTCTTTTGTAACATCGTCGGTGATTCGTAACCCAAGATTTGCATTAATTTTTGAGTTCTCCACAGTATAATGCCAAGGGCCATTTGGTGCGTGTGATAGATCGACCAATTGCCCTGCTGATAAACTAGAGAAATTCACCATTACCGATCTAATTACTCTTCGAGCAGATTTGTCAGAAATTGGCTCGATCACAAAGCTGGCACCAGAGATAACGTCATACCTGGAAGCTCTGCCTCTAATTGGATTAGCACCGAACTCTTTGAAGGATTTGTACAAAGCCGGGTGAACCGGGCCATAAGTCCAAGCTTCAAAGTAACCGCTTACCAGCGGTTTCTCATGTTCAAGCAAGAAGAATGCATGACAGAAATATATTAGCTTCTGCAGAACAATGTTTGTCACCGGGCGCGCATCTTCTTCTGCGAGCTCTAGGACGTAGTTAGCGATAGCTCTCGGATCATGCATTTTCTATATCTTGCGGCAGTCAGCTAAAAAGAACTCGTTCCCTTATACCCGCTCGACAAACCCGTCCAGCACGCGCTTCTGCCCAGCGCGATCAAATTCGATCGTCAGCTTGTTGCCCTCGATCTCCGAAACATTGCCGTTGCCAAACTTGATATGGAAGACGCGGTCGCCGATGGCGAATTTGGAGGGTTCGGAGGAGGTGGATTTGGCCACCAGCTCGCCGTCGATGGTGCGCACTTTCGGACCGCTTTCGCCGTAACCGATGCGTTCGACGGCGTGGCCGGAGCGGCTGCCCCAGTTGTCGCGGGTCGCATCGTTGCGGTTGGCCTGGGCGCGCTTCCAGCCGGGGGTGGAATAGGTGTTGGCGAAGGGATCGGCCTTGTCGAAGCGGGATTGGCCGTAGCCGCCGCGGCCATATCCGCCATAGGACTGCTCTACTTCGGCGACCTGAACATGCGTTTCCGGCAGTTCGTCAAGGAAGCGGGAGGGGATCGTCGATTGCCATAGGCCGTGGATGCGGCGGTTGGAGACGAACCAGATGTGGCAGCGGCGCTTGGCGCGCGTGATGCCGACATAGGCGAGGCGGCGCTCTTCCTCGAGGCCGGCGCGCCCGCTTTCGTCGAGCGAGCGCTGATGCGGAAACAAGCCTTCCTCCCAGCCGGGCAGGAACACCGTGTCGAATTCCAGACCCTTGGCAGAGTGCAGCGTCATGATGGAGACGGCGTCGAGATTTTCGTTCTGCTCGGCATCCATAACAAGGGCGACGTGTTCAAGGAAGCCGCGCATGGATTCGAAGCTGTCCATGGAGCGGATGAGTTCCTTGAGGTTTTCAAGCCGCCCCGGCGCTTCTGCCGATTTGTCGTTCTTCCACATGTCCGTATAGCCGGACTCTTCGAGAATCTGCTCGGCAAGCTCAGTATGCGGCGTGTTTTCGAGCAGGCCCTGCCAGCGGCGGAAGGATTGCACGACGTCGAACAGCGCCTTGCGCGCCTTCGGCTTCATCTCATCCGTCTCGATGATGTCGACCGCTGCCGCCAGCATCGGGATATCGCGCACGCGGGCGTAATCATGCAGCGCACGGACAGTGGTGTCGCCGAGACCGCGTTTTGGCGTATTGATGATGCGTTCGAAGGCGAGATCGTCGGCCGGCTGGCAGACGAGGCGGAAATAGGCCATGGCGTCGCGGATTTCGAGGCGCTCGTAGAAGCGCGGGCCGCCGACGACGCGATAGTTCAGGCCGAGCGTCACGAAACGGTCTTCGAACTCGCGCATCTGGAAGGAGGCGCGCACGAGGATGGCGATGTCGTTGAGATTGTGCTTGTTGCGCTGGAGCTGCTCGATCTCTTCGCCGATGGCGCGCGCTTCTTCCTCGGAATCCCAGGAAGCGTGCACCTGCACCTTGATGTCGTCCGGATCGGAGCGGTCGGTGAACAGCGTCTTGCCGAGCCGGCCCTCATTATGGGCGATGAGATGCGCGGCAGCACCGAGAATATGTTCGGTGGAGCGATAGTTGCGCTCGAGCTTGATGACCTTGGCGCCCGGAAAATCCTTCTCGAAGCGGAGGATGTTGTCCACCTCCGCGCCGCGCCAGCCATAGATCGACTGGTCGTCGTCACCGACGCAGCAGACATTCTGCGGCTCGCCCTTCTGTCTCTGCGCCAGCAGGCGTAGCCACATATATTGCGCCGTATTGGTGTCCTGATACTCGTCGACGAGGATGTAGCGGAAGCGCTGGTGATAATCCTTGAGGATATCAGGATTCTGCCGGAACATATTGATCGGATGCAGCAAAAGGTCCCCGAAGTCGCAGGCGTTCAGCGTCTTCAGGCGGTTCTGGTAGGCGGCATAGAGTTCGCGGCCCTTGCCATTGGCAAAAGCGCGGGCATCACCTTCCGGAATATCGGCGGGGCTCAGGCCCTTGTTCTTCCATGTGTCGATCATGCCGGCAAATTGCTTGGCCGGCCAGCGCTTGTCGTCGAGCCCTTCGGCCTGGATCAGTTGCTTGATCAGGCGGACGACATCGTCGGTATCGAGAATGGTGAAGCTCGAGGTGAGGCCGACCAGCTCGGCATGGCGGCGCAACAGCTTGACACCGATCGAGTGGAAGGTGCCGAGCCAGGGCATGCCTTCGACCGCGCCGCCGACCAGCAGCGCGATACGCTCCTTCATCTCGCGGGCTGCCTTGTTGGTGAAGGTGACGGCGAGGATCTGGCTGGGGAAGGCGCGGTTGGTGGACAGGATATGCGCGATGCGCGTCGTGAGCACTCGCGTCTTGCCTGTGCCGGCGCCGGCAAGCACCAGAACGGGGCCGTCGAGCGTTTCCACGGCTTCCGCCTGTTCTGCATTGAGGCCTGAGAGATAATCGGGCCGGCGGCCGCTGTCGCGTGCTGCCATGGCGCGGGCCGCAATGCCGCCGCCAATGCTGCCGGCAGCCGGCGCGGAACGGCGCGGCGCCACGTGCTCCGGCTCCTCGTCAAAGAAGGGAATATCGTCATGTCCAATGGTCATGCCGCCCAATGTAATGATTCTACCCCGAAAGGCAAAAGAAACGGGCCGAAACTAGAACAAAAAGTGCACATTCACAGGGCATAAGACTCGATCGACGGCTGTTTTCATGTGGAAATGGGTCGGCCCATTCACCGGGTAAAACGTCTCGTTGTCCGCACTAAGATTACAACTTTGTCATAATCTGTGGCGAAACTTGCGGCATATGCTCAAAAACACGATATTGCAGCAAATCGGGCACAATCTTGCTTTATGGAGCCGTCCGAGCCGAAATTGACCCCCGGTTAAGTGCGCTGGGTGGATGAGGGGTCACAAAAACCAACGACGCGATTTCATCGCCTCTGACACAACGAGCCGGAGACGTGCATGACCGCCTGGAAGCAGCTTTCCTTGTCTTTTTTCTTGCTGGCAGCTGGCATCGCCGCTGTCGTGGCCTTCATGCCCAGCGCAGCGGGCCTGCTGCAGAAGGTCGGCGTTCCCGAGACTGTCGTGGCCTGGATTGCTCCGCGCGATGGCGCGGCGGACGGAAAGTCGGAGACGCAGGCAAGCTCCGGTGGACGGCGCGGTCAGAACATACCGCTTGTCGTCACCGAGCCTGTGGTCAGCGGTGTTGTTAACGATCGCCTGAGCGCGATCGGTACCGGCGACGCCATCCGTTCGGTCGTCGTCATGCCGCAAGCGGCGGGTACGATCCGGGAAATTCTCATCAAGTCAGGCGACAGAGTGAAGCAGGGGCAGGTGCTGGCGCGTCTCGACGACGACGAGCAGATCATCGCTCGCGGCCAGGCGGAAGTGGCGCTGAAGAGTGCTGTCGAAAAATCCCAGCTCTACCGCAATATCAAATCCACAGTCTCGCGCATGGATGTTTTCGATGCCGAGATCGTGGAGCAGGGCGCAAAGCTAGCGCTGCAATCGGCCGAGCTGGCGCTGAAGCGCCGCGATGTGGTCGCACCGATCGACGGGATTGTCGGTATCGTGCCCGTGGTCGTCGGCGACAATGTGACGACAACGACCAATATCGTGATGCTAGACGACCGCTCGGAAATCCTGGTGGATTACTGGGTGCCGGAGCGCTTCGCCAACACAGTCAAGGTCGACCAGCCGGTGGAAGCGACGTCGGTGGCATTGCCGGGGCGCGTATTTTCGGGCGTTGTCGAGGCAGTCGACAATCGTGTTGACGGCGCAAGCCGGACGCTGCGCGTGCGCGCCCGCATCGATAATGCTTCCGATGTTCTGCGCGCCGGTATGTCCTTCAATGTCGGCATGCGCTTTGCCGGCGAATCCTATCCCTCCGTCGATCCGCTCGCCGTCCAATGGGATGGGGCGGGTGCGCATGTCTGGCGCGTCGTTGACGGCAAGTCCTCGAAGGTGCGCGTCAGCATCGTGCAGCGCAATCCGGATGCGGTGCTGGTCCGTGGCGATCTCCGCAATGGCGATCTCATCGTCATCGAAGGATTGCAGCGCGTGACCGAAGGTGGCGAGGTTCGCTTTGCCCGCGATGTCGCCCAGGCCAAGGAGGTCATCACCCAATGATGACCGATGGCAACGATGTGGCGGATGCCGGCTCGGCAGCGGCCAAGCAATCCTTTACCGCACTCTTCGTGCGCCGGCCGATCCTGGCGCTGGTCTTCAACACGCTGATGGTCGTCGCCGGTCTTGCCGCCTATTTCGGCGTCGAAGTGCGAGAACTGCCCGATGTCGACCGTCCCGTCGTGACCGTCAGGACCGTATTCGATGGCGCATCGCCGCAGACGGTGGATCAGGAGCTGACGAAGATCATCGAAGGGGCGGTTGCCCGCGTCAGCGGCCTGAAGTCGGTTTCCTCCAGTTCCTCCTTCGGTCAGAGCCGGGTAACGCTTGAATTTTCCGACGCGACCGATCTTTCGGTTGCCGCCAATGATGTCCGCGACGCCATCGGTCGCATCACCGAACAATTGCCCGATCAGGCGGATGCGCCTCAGATCGTCAAGGCGGATTCGGATTCGCAGCCGATCATGCGGCTTGCCGTCACCTCGACCACGTTGACGATGGATGACCTGACACAGCTCGTCGACAAGGAGATCACCGACCGGCTGGCTTCGGTCGAGGGCGTCGCCGATGTCGAGCTTTACGGCGATCAGGAGAAGATCTTCCGCATCGATGTCGATCAGGCCGCCCTTGCGAGCCGAGGTCTCACCATCGGCGACCTGACGACGGCGCTTGCGACCGCAGCACTCGATGTACCGGCCGGATCGCTGAAGAGTGCGCGGCAGGATATCGTCGTGCGCGCCACGGCGGCACTACAGACGCCGGAGGATTTCTCCCGGCTGATCATCAAGAACCGCGTGCGGCTTTCCGATGTCGCCACCGTGACGCTCGGACCGAGGGACGGCACGACCGCGCTGCGTTCGAACGGTGTGCAGGGCGTTGGTCTCGGCATCATCCGTCAGGCGCAGTCGAATACCTTGAATATTTCCGAAGGCGTGAAGGCCGTCGTCGCGCAGCTGTCTAAATCGCTGCCCGAGGGTACGCGCATCGTCATCACCAGCGACGATGCCCTGTTCATTCAGGGGGCGATCCACGAGGTCGTGCTGGCGCTCGTCCTGTCGGCGTTGATCGTCACCGCAGTCATCTATCTCTTCCTGCGCGACTGGCGGGCGACGCTGATACCGGTCGTCACCATGCCGGTGGCGCTGATCGGCACGCTTGCCGCGCTCTACATGGTCGGTTTCTCGGTCAATATCCTGACGCTGCTGGCAATCGTGCTTGCGACCGGCCTCGTGGTCGATGACGCCATCGTCGTGCTCGAGAATATCGTGCGGCGCAGGGCGGAGAAGATCGGGCCTCGCGCTGCCGCCGTGCTTGGCACGCGCGAAGTTTTCTTCGCCGTCATTGCGACGACGGCCACGCTTGCTGCCGTGTTCATTCCGCTCTCCTTCCTGCCGGGGCAGGTGGGCGGTCTGTTCCGCGAATTCGGCTTCGTGCTTGCCTTCTCCGTCGGCCTGTCGTCGATCGTGGCGCTGACGCTCTGCCCCATGCTTGCCTCGCGCATGCTGACCAAGGAGATGCGCGAGGAGCATGGCGCGCTCGGGCGTTTCGGCGAGCTTTTCTCCGGTGTCTATCGTCGTACCCTCAAGGCTTGTCTCAATGCGCCTTTCGTCGTCATCGTCTTCTGCGCCGTGTTTTCGGCTGCAGCCGTCCTGGCGTTCATAAACGTCAAGAGCGAGCTGACGCCGAGCGAGGATAGGGCGATGGTCATGCTGCGTCTCACCACGCCGCAAGGCGCAGGCCTCGATTATACCAAGGATCAATTACAGCGCGTCGAAGAGCGGCTGCAGCCGCTGATGGACAGCGGCGACATACGAAATATCTACGCGATTTCAGGCATGAACACCCAGAAGAACAGCGGCTTCATGGTGCTGACGCTGGCCCCCTGGAGCGAGCGCCATCGTACGCAGCAGGATATTGTCACCGATATCAACAAGGCCATGGCAGGCGTGCCGGCTCTTCGCGGCAATGTCATCCAGGCCAACAGCCTGCGCATTCGTGGCGCCGGCAGCGGCGTGCAGATGGCGCTCATCGGCAACAATCACGAAGCGCTGACCGATGCAGCGCTGAAACTCGTGCAGGAACTCGACAAAACCGGCCAATTCGATACGCCGCGGCTGAACAACGAGCCGACACAGGCTCAGGTCTCCGTCACCATCGATCGTGAGCGCGCTTCCGATCTCGGGGTCGACATTTCAGGCCTTTCAGTGGCCTTGCAGTCGCTACTTGAGGGCCGCTCCGTCGTCGACGTATTCGTCGCCGGCGAATCCTATCCGGTGCTTCTGACGTCGACGATGCGGCCGATCGATGATCCCACGGATCTTGAAAACGTCTTCCTGAAGACCGGCGACGGCAAGATCGTGCCGATGTCTGTCATCGCGTCGCTGAAGGAGAATGCGGTTGCGCCGCAGCTGACCCGCGAGCAGCAGCTGGCTTCGGTTGCGATCACCGCCGGGCTCAAGAACGGCATGTCGCTCGGGCAGGCGGTCGAGGAGATCACACGGATCGCGACGCCACTCCTGCCGCCTGGTTCGCGGTTGATGCCGCTCGCCGAAGCGGCGACACTGGAGGAAAATTCCAGCGGCATGGCCCTGACCTTCGGTTTTGCCATCGTCATCATCTTCCTGGTGCTTGCCGCGCAGTTCGAAAGCGTGCTGTCGTCGGTCATCATCATGTCGACGGTGCCGCTCGGCCTTGCCTGTGCCGTCTTTGCGCTCGTCATCACCGGATCGAGCCTCAACATCTACAGCCAGATCGGCCTGGTGCTGCTTGTCGGTGTCATGGCCAAGAACGGCATCCTGATCGTCGAGTTCGCCAATCAGCTTCGCGACAAGGGCGAAAGCGTGCGCGAGGCGATCGAAAAGGCCTGCGCACTGCGTCTGCGCCCGGTCATGATGACGATGATCGCGACCATCCTTGGCGGCGTACCGCTTGTCTTTGCCGAGGGGGCCGGCGCAGAAGCGCGCGTTGCTCTCGGTTGGGTCATTGTGGGCGGCCTTGGGTTTGCGACCCTGGTCACGCTTTACATCACACCCGTCGCCTATCTGCTGATCGCCCGCTTTGCGAAGCCACAGACGCATGAGGAGCAGCGCCTGCATGACGAGATGTCGGATGCGGCGCTGCGCGCGAAGCTCGCCAATCTTCGCGCGGCGGAGTAGGTCGGCACCGGCAGGTTGGTCCGTTGCAGGCGTTGCGCTTATTTATGGTAAATCAGGGGTATCGTTTAGCGCTTTTTTAAGCATGTTTGCTAATCATGTCGGTATGTAACCGCTGGAGCGCAGGTGTTGTTTTGCCTCGCTCCCCGTTCGCCGACACGCTCGGCCCGCGCGCATGAGCGCCCGCGGCAAGGTTCCGATGTCTCCTTGTATTTGTTGCGTATTGTTGCGTCCGGAGTTCATGTGCCGTGAGTATTTTTTCGACCTTCATCAGGGTCAGTCCCTCTGTGAATACAGCACTGGAAGTGCTGAGGGACACCCAGACCAAACTGGGTAATGCCGAGCGACAGATGTCGTCAGGCCTGCGGGTTCAGTCGGCCAGAGACAATGCCACCTACTGGAAAATCTCGACTTTGACGCATACCGACATCGGCGCGATTTCGTCGGTTCAGGATGCGCTCGGTCTCGCCGCCTCGACCGTCAGCACCGCTTCCACGGGTGTCGGTAGCGCGATCGATGTCGTGACCGAGATCAGGACGAAGCTCGTCAGCGCCTATGAGACCAGCGTCGACAAAACGACACTCAACGACGAGATCACCGAGCTCAAGCAGCAGTTGCGCAGCGTTGGGGAGTCGGCGACCTTCAACGGCGTCAACTGGACCGTGCTGCAAGATGGCGCGGACCCGACTGACCCCCATGAGATTCCAGGCTCCCTTATCCGGGGTACCAACGGCACCGTAACGATCGGCATGCTGAGCTATGCGGGCGTCAGCTCGACGACGGGGCCAATCACCTCGGCCGATGCGCGTTATCTGATCGACGATCAGTCAAGCGGCACCGGCGGATATGGCGTGCTGACGTCGACATCTTTCGCCACCGAAGCCGGAGCGGCCAAGAATTATGTGCTCATCAGCAGCAAAAACGGCAATACGAGCGGCCAGGTGGAGATTTCGCTCGATGCGAATACGAGTCGGGGCGCTATTGTCGACATGGTCAACACCGTGACGGGAATGCTGAACCAGCTCAAGACGATCGGATCCGCCTTCGGCTCCCTCGAGGCGCGTATCAATCTTCAGACCGAGTTTGCCAGGAATCTCAATGATTCGCTGACCAGCGGGGTCGGCAAACTCGTGGATGCCGATATGGAACAGCAGTCGAGCAAGGTTCTGGCGCTGCAGGCTCAGCAACAACTCGGGTTGCAATCTCTGTCGATTGCCAACGCGAGCTACAATACGGTTCTGCAACTCTTCCAGAACCATTGATTGCAGCGAACGGCTGAAATTGACAGGCTGGCGGGTGAATGGCTCCGCACGTCCGCATGCGCCGGCTTCTGCAAAAGCTCTGCTGACGCTCTATGCACAGGGGACAAGGGTCTGGATAAGATTTCTCTTCATGATATTGCCGCAATGCTTCATATCTGCTGCGGCCATCGAACCGGAGAGCGACGATTCTATGATCAAGAAAATTGCCATTCTTGCCCTTGCGGCAGCCTTTTTGAACGCATGCACCACCACCGACCCCTATACGGGTGAGCAGAAGGTATCGAATACCGCAGGCGGTGCGGCGATCGGTGCCGGCGTCGGTGCCGTTGCCGGTCTTCTGATCGGTCATTCGCCGGCCTCGCGCCGCAATGCCGCGCTGATCGGCGCCGGCGTCGGTGCGCTCGCGGGTGCCGGTATCGGCAACTACATGGACCAGCAGGAGTCCGAACTGCGTGCACAGCTGCAGGGCACTGGCGTTTCGGTTACCCGCGTCGGCGACCGCATCATCCTGAACATGCCTTCGGCGATCACCTTCGATATCGACCAGGATGCGATCAAGCCGGAATTCTTCCCGACGCTCAATTCCGTCGCGATCGTTCTGCGCAAGTTCAACCGCACGCTGATCGACGTCAACGGCCATACGGATTCGACCGGCAGCCTGCAGCATAACCAGGATCTGTCCGAGCGCCGCGCCGGATCGGTCGCGTCCTACCTCGGCAGCCAGGGCATCGATCAGCGCCGCATGTCGGCCATCGGCTTCGGTCCGTCGCAGCCGGTCGCAACCAATGCCACCGAGGCTGGCCGCGCGCAGAACCGCCGCGTCGAGATCCAGATCGCACCGATCACGCAGAACGGCTAAGCCTTTCTGGACAAAAATGGCCGGGTCTCGCGATCCGGCCGTTTTCTTTGCGCGTCCGATCACGCATGCATGCTTGCGCCCTTGGTGATCTTGTCGACGATTTTCTTGTCGGCGCGCAAGGCGATGCCGACGACCTTGGCATCTTCCGGCGTAAATTCGGCAAAGACGGCGCGGTTGGCCGCGTCATGCCCGGTTGAGAACATTTCTTCTATAAAGATGGAAGAGGTGACGCCTCGCTCCAGCGAGCGGCGGTGGATGGCGGCAATGCTCTCCTTGTCAGCCGAGAGCACGATGATGGGCTGGATCGATAAAGCGTTGTAGACGTTGCCGGTGCGATCGCGATAGGCTTCGCCGATGATATCGGGATGTTGTCCGGCTATGCCTGTGGATAGGAAGGCCGTTACATTCAGCTTTTGCCAGGATTGAAGGTCGTTTCGCAGAACGATCGCGATTTTGGTATCGAACATCGATGGTCACTTTCATGCAGTCTGGAAATGGGACATTGCACGAGGATGTAGCCGGACAGATCTTCGAGGGTCTTGAACATTTGTGCGTGACACCGGAGGCCAACCGCATCCTGTCTGCGCCTGCCTATCCGGGCATCGAACGCATCCAGGCGCAGTTTCGTGGCGATGCCTTCGAACTGCATCGGCACGATACCTATGCGCTTGGCGTCACCATGCGCGGCGTGCAGACATTCCGTTATCGTGGCGAACAGCGCTACAGCCTGCCGGGGCGGGTGATCATTCTTCATCCGGACGAACTGCATGACGGCGGGGCAGCGACCGAGGACGGCCTCGTGTACCGGATGCTGTATCTGGAACCGTCGGTGCTGTTTCAATGCCTTGAGGCGGCGCGTGTCGGCCTGCCTTTCGTCGATGATCCCGTGGTGGAAGACAATCGTCTTGCCGGCCTGTTGCTGGCGGCGCTTGGCGAGCTCGATCGTGAGCTGGATGAGCTCTTCGTCGACGATTTCGTTTCGCGGCTCACCGACGGACTTGTCCAGCATGCCCGTTTGCCGCAACGGCGCTTGGGCAGCATTGCGTGGGGGCAGGTGAAGATTGCGCGAGACTATCTCGAGGCGCATGTCACACGAGGTGTGCGCTCGCAGGAATTGGAGCGCATCACCGGTCTCGATCGCTTTGCGCTTGCGCGGCATTTCCGCGCCGCCTTTGCAACAAGCCCGCATCGGTTCCTGCTGATGCGGCGGCTGCAGCAGGCGAAGGCGATGATCGGCGCGGGAGAGTCGATCGCGGAGGTGGCAGCCGTAACCGGCTTTGCCGATCAGAGCCATCTGACCCGGCATTTCAAGAAGGCGTTCGGCATTGCTCCAGGTGCTTGGAACAACATGGTTCAAAGAACCGGTTAGCGGGACTTGTCGGCTCTCAATGAATGCCGAGGAACTGCTTGAGCTCTGGGGTTTGCGGATTGGCGAAAACTTCGCCGGGCGGTCCGATTTCGTGCACGCGGCCCTGGTGCATGAAGACGACGCGCGAGCAGACGTCGCGGGCGAATTTCATCTCATGGGTCACCATCAGCAGCGTCATGCCTTCGCTTGCCAGCTCGCGCACGACGGCGAGAACTTCCGCGACCAGTTCCGGGTCCAGTGCGGAGGTGATTTCATCGCAGAGCAGCGCGATCGGCTGCATGGCAAGTGCCCTGGCGATGGCGACGCGCTGCTGCTGGCCGCCGGAGAGCTCATCCGGATAGGCGTCGAACTTGTGCCCGAGGCCGACACGGTCGAGCATGCGCCGCGCCATGGCCTCGGCTTCGGCCTTGGCGGTCTTCTTGACGACCATCTGGGACAGCATGACATTGCGTCCCGCGCTCAGGTGCGGGAAAAGATTGAATTGCTGGAAGATCATGCCGACCTTCAGTCGGAGGGCCTTCAAATGCAGATCGTCGGGCAGGAGCTGTGCGCCCGCGACGGAGATCGAGCCGTCATTGATCGTTTCCAGGCCGTTGATGCAGCGCAGCAGCGTTGACTTTCCCGAACCGCTCTTGCCGATGATGGCGATGACTTCGCCGGGCTCGACATCGAGGTTGATGCCCTTCAGGACTTCGTTGGTGCCGAAGCTCTTGCGGACTTCAGTGATTTCGATGAGCGACATTGAGCTTCCTCTCCAGGATCTGGCTGCTTTTTGACAGCGGCCAGCACAGGGCGAAATAGATGAGCGCGACAAAGCCGTAGACGGTGAACGGCTGGAAGGTCGCATTGGTGATGACGGTGCCGGCCTTCGATAGCTCGACGAAGCCGATGATGGAGGTCAGGGCCGTGCCCTTGACGACCTGCACGGAGAAGCCGACGGTCGGCGGCACGGCGATGCGCAGCGCCTGGGGCAGGATGACGTAACGCATCTGCTGCAGATAGCCCATCCCCAGACTGGCCGAAGCCTCCCATTGCCCCTTGGCAACAGCCTCGACGCAGCCGCGCCAGATTTCGGTCAGGAAGGCTGATGACCAGAGGGTGAGCGCGACGCCGGCAGCCAGCCAGGCCGGCACGTCGATCCCGAAAAGCCCGAGACCGAAGAAGGCCAGGAAGAGCTGCATCAGCAACGGAGTGCCCTGGAACAGCTCGACGAAATATCTGACCGCAATGCGGCCGGCCTTTGCCTTACCGATCCGCAGGAACAGCAAGATTGCGCCGACGATGGCACCGCCGGCGAACGAGACGAGCGACAGCAATACCGTCCAGCGCGCGGCCAGCAGCAGGCCGCGCAGGATATCCCATGTGGTGAATTGGATCATTGGCGGACCCTGCGTGGAAAGATCATCTTGCCCACGACCGCGAGTACCTGTCGAAGCAGGATCGCCAGCGCGAGGTAGATCGCCGTGGAGACGAAATAGGCTTCGAAGGCGCGGAAAGAACGCGATTGAATGAAGTTTGCCGCGAAGGTCAGATCTTCGGCGGCGATCTGCGAGACGACCGAAGAGCCGAGCATAACGATGACTACCTGCGATGACAGGGCCGGCCAGATGCGCTGCAGGGACGGAACGAGGACGACATGCCGGAAGGTTTCGAACCGGGTCATGGCCAGGCTGGCGCCGGCTTCGAATTGCCCGCGCGGCGTTGCCTGTATGCCGGCGCGGATGATCTCGCAGCTATAGGCGCCGAGATTGATGATCATCGCGAGATTGGCAGCCGTCATCTCGTTCATCTGCACGCCGATGCCGGGCAGGCCAAAGAAGATAAAGAAGAGCTGGATCAGAAACGGCGTATTGCGGATGAGCTCGACATAGGCAGCGACGAAGGGTTTGAGCCACCCTGGACCCAGTGCTCGCGCCCAGGCGCAGGCGATCCCAAGGAGAATGCCAAGCACAGCGCCGATAAGGGTCAACTCCACCGTGACGAGAACGCCCTTGATCAGCGTGGGATAGTATTCGGCCAGCCAGCCGAAATCGAAATGATAGCGCATGGGAGAAAGCCCTGCTCGGACCGATCACGCCGCCGAATGACGGTACGATCGGTCCTGCGTTGATCAGAAGCCGGTCGGCAGGTCGGCGCCCAGCCACTTCTGCGACATCTTGTTCAGCGTCCCGTCCGCCTTGGCGGCGGCAACGATGTCGTTGACCTTCTTCTGCAGCGCCGGCTCGTTCTTGTTCAGGCCGATGAAGCAGGGGGAGTTGGTGATGAGGAATTTCATCTCGGGCTTCTTCGGAGGGTTCTTGGCGAGAATGGCCGCCGCGACAACGTTGCCGGTCGCAACCAGCTGGACCTGTCCGGACAAGAAGGCGGAGATGGTGCCGTTATTGTCCTCGTAGCGCTTGATCGTCGCGTCCTGCGGCGCGATCTTGGTCAATGCCAGATCCTCGATCGCGCCGCGGGTGACGCCGATCGTCTTGCCGGAAAGGTCTTCCGCCTTTGTTGCCGCGACATCGCCGGGGCCGAAGACGCCGTTGAAGAAGGGCGCGTAGGCTTCAGAGAAATCGATGACCTTTTCACGATCCGGATTCTTGCCGAGGCTTGAGATCACCAGATCGACCTTGTTCGTCTGCAGATAGGGAATGCGGTTGGCGCTGGTGACGGGAACGAGTTCCGTTTTCACGCCGAGTTTTTCGCCGATCAGATTGGCCATATCGATGTCATAGCCCATGGGTGCCATGTCCGTGCCGACGCTGCCAAAGGGCGGAAAGTCCTGGGGGACGGCGACGCGGAGTGTGCCGCGCGAGGCTATGTCGCTCAAGGCATCCGCCCGAGCTGCGTCAGGGGCGGAAACCGACCCCATTGCGAGCATCGCAATTCCGAGTGCCATGAGCATTTGTCTGCGCTTCATCGAATGTCCTTCCAATCGTGGCTATGTGAAAGCTGAAAGGCGATAGGCAAGACATATGCCAGTCGACGGAAAACTGCGTCGCGGTGTTATGATCTGGATGAAAGTGAATGCTCGGTGATCGTTGAGTTGGTGTTCTGATTAAAATATAGGCAAAACTCTGCCGCGATGCTTTTTCCTACCAACCGATTGTCGTACCTTTGATCAATCGCACAAAACTTGAACTTATGCGCGATAGCGGTTCACTTTCATCACTGGACAGCGCCGCCCCAAATGCCCCATAGAACCGGGAGGGGTTAACGCCCTGGACGACCGCGATGGGAGATTCGGACTATGGTTTTGGCTGATGCAAAGGCGGGAACACGCAACGAGGCCGGCATATCCGCCGTTCTCGGTATTCTGAAGCAGGCCTTCGGCGAGCGGTTCCAGACCGGCGAAAGTTTTCGCGCCCAGCACGCCCACACGACCACTTATATCCCATCGCAGCTGCCGGACGGCGTGGTCTTTGCCGAAACGAGCGAGGATGTGCGGACTGTTGTCAAGGCATGTGCCGAACATAAGGTTCCGGTCATTCCTTTTGGCACTGGATCTTCGCTGGAGGGACAGGTGAATGCGCCGCAGGGCGGCATTTCCATCGATTTCAGCCGCATGAACCGCATTCTCGAAGTCAATGCCGAGGATCTGGATTGCACGGTCGAGCCCGGCGTCACCCGCGAGCAGCTTAATACCTACTTGCGCGACACCGGCTTATTCTTTCCGATCGATCCCGGCGCCAATGCCTCGATCGGCGGCATGGCATCGACGCGCGCGTCGGGCACCAATGCCGTGCGCTATGGTACGATGAAGGACAATGTTCTGTCCGTGACCGTAGTGACCGCCAATGGCGAGGAAATCCGCACCGCCCGACGCGCCAAGAAATCATCCGCCGGTTACGATCTGACGCGGCTTTTCGTCGGCGCCGAAGGCACGCTCGGCGTGCTGACCTCGATCACGTTGCGCCTCCAGGGCATTCCGCAGAAGATCGCCGGCGGCGCCTGCGCTTTTCCGGATATCAAGGCTGCGTGCGATGCGGTCATCATGACCATCCAGATGGGTGTTCCGGTCGCGCGCATCGAACTGCTCGATGCCATGCAGATGCGGGCCTGCAATCGCTATTCTGGTCTGACCTATGACGAGAAGCCGACGCTCTTCCTCGAATTTCATGGCACCGACGAAACTGTTGCGCTGCAGTCGGCGCAATTTGCCGAGATCGCAGCCGAATGCGGCGGCGGCGAATTCCTTTGGACAAGCAATGCGGAAGAGCGCAACAAGCTCTGGAAAGCTCGACATGACGCCTATTGGGCCTGCCGGGCGCTGGCGCCGGAGTTGGCTGCGCTATCGACCGATGTCTGCGTGCCCATCTCGCGGCTTGCCGAATGCGTCGCAGAAACCCAGGCCGATATCGAGGCGCACGGCCTGCTGGCACCCATCGTCGGCCATGCCGGCGACGGCAATTTCCATGTGCTCGTCTTGTTCGACGACAAGACGCCGGCAGGTATCGCCGTTGTCGAGGAATTCGTCGCGCGCCTCAACGCGCGTGCGCTCGCCATGGATGGCACCTGCACGGGCGAGCACGGCATAGGGCAGGGGAAGATGGCGTTTCTGGAGCAGGAACTCGGCGATGCGGTCGATCTGATGCGTCAGATCAAGGAGTCGCTCGATCCGGATGCCATTTTCAATCCAGGGAAGATATTCCGCAGGCACTGAAAGATGGAATATTTTCATGATGTTGGCTTGCTACGGCCGCGAATGGCGCTAGGCTGCATCCGCACTTTTCCGGTTTTTGCCATGAAAAGCCACCGATATGCGCTAGATGGGGCATATCTCCCGAAAAGAGCTGCTGTAACAGGCGGAGATCGGGTAGAACCATGCATATGCGCTCTGACAAGCGACGCCTGCATGTGTTGGGAATGAAGATTGGAGACGATACGCGTTGTTAGGTAGGGTCCTGGTTTTTCTGGGTGGATTGCTCGTGGTGGTGCTGTTCGTGGCGCTGCTCGCTCCGCTCTTCATAGACTGGACCGATTTTCGCAAGAACTTCGAGGATCAGGCGAGCCGCATCATCGGCAAGAAGGTGACCGTTCACGGCACGGTCGATGCCCGCCTTCTGCCGTTTCCGTCGGTAACGCTGCACGATGTCCGTGTCGGCCAGGAGGCTGATGGCACACCGCTGGTGCAGGTGGCTGAATTCTCAATGGATGCGGAACTTGCGCCTTTCCTTTCCGGGGAAGCGTTGATCTTTGATATGCGGGTGTCCAAGCCCAAGGTACGGCTGCGGCTGCTGAAGGATGGCACGCTTGACTGGATGCGCGGCAGTCAGCCGGAAATTCCCGCAAAGTCCGTCGTGCTCGAAAACGTTCATGTCGAAGACGGCGACATTCTCTTCATTGACGAGCAGACGGGCAGGGCCCGGCATGTCACGGGCCTGAATGCCCAGATGTCGGCCAGATCGCTTGCCGGCCCCTGGCGTATCGAGGGCGATGCGGCACTCGACAACGAGCATGGCAATTTCACTGTTTCCAGCAGCCAGCCTGACGACAACGGCGTCCTGCGTGTCCGCACCCGGCTGATGCCGGATCGCCATCCGCTGAATGTCGATCTCGACGGCGAATTGAAACTCGTCAACAGCAAGCCCGATTACATGGGCTCCTTCACAGCCGGGATCAACGATAAGCAGACGCGCGATTCCGCCGACCAGAAGGCGCAGCCCCGCATCAAGGGCCGTTTCGAGCTGACGAATGACCGCATTCGCGTTCCCGAATACCGTCTCGAAGTCGGCGCCGATGACGATCCCTATGTCGTCACTGGCGAGGCGACGCTGGATACGGGGTCCAAGCCGGAATTCCTGCTGACGGCCGACGGCCAGCAGATCGACGTCAATCGTCTCGGCAACAATAAGGGCACCAATGGCAAGACCAATCGCAACCCTGCAATCTCGGCGCGTCAGCGCCTCAACACTCTGATTGCGATCGCGGCTGAAATCCCGGTGCCACAGGTTCCCGGCAAGGCGACCTTCCGCCTGCCGGCGATCGTCGCGGGCGACACGACCATACGCGACGTGCAGCTCGATCTCGAACCGGCGGGAACGGGATGGAAGATCGATCATGCGATCGGCACGATGCCCGGTCGCACGCAGGTCGAAGCGCGCGGCAATCTGATGCTGATGGGCGAGCCGAATTTCATCGGCAATCTGGTTGTCGCATCCAACCAGCCGTCGGGATTGGCCTCGTGGCTTGTAGGGTCCGTCGACCCGGCGATACGCCAGCTGCGTCAGGCCGGCTTCTCTGCCGATGTCAGCCTGAAGCATGATGAACAGCGCTTCGAAAATCTTGAGATTGCAATCGGTTCGGCCACGCTGAAAGGCCGGATCGATCGTCAGAGCGGGACAGACAAGGCCCCGCCAAAGCTTGCGGTCGACCTGATCGGCGATGCCCTCGACCTAGACGCACTGAGGGCGCTCACGGGGCTCTTCACAGGTCAGGATACGGGGGAATCCCTCTTTGATCATCGGATCACGGCGCATCTCCAGGCCGGAAAATTCATGGCATTCGGCGTGCCGGCGGAGAATGTTGATACGTCCTTCTCCGTTGCCAACGGCGCTCTGACGATCGATAAGCTCTCGGTGCACAATGTCGCCGGCGCCGAAATTACCGCAACCGGCCGCGCCGACGGCTCGCCTTCCGACTACAAGGGATCGGGCGAGATCACCTTCAAGGCTGCCGATCCCGGGCCGTTCTTCGAAATGCTGCGCCAGCATTTGCCGCATCATCCCGTCATGGACCGGTTGGTGCGCAATGCCGCATGGTATGGAAACACTGCTCTTCGCGGGGCGGTGACGCTCGGCGGGGATCAGGACAATGCGCTGACGGTGACGCTTGCCGGCGTTTCCAAC
This sequence comes from Rhizobium sp. ERR 1071, assembly GCF_007828675.1. Classification (NCBI taxonomy): domain Bacteria; kingdom Pseudomonadati; phylum Pseudomonadota; class Alphaproteobacteria; order Hyphomicrobiales; family Rhizobiaceae; genus Rhizobium; species Rhizobium sp. ERR 1071. The sequence continues at coordinate 845,770 of NZ_VITM01000002.1, forward strand.
GGTAGCCGCGTCAATTTCGATTATCGCATGTCCGATCTTTCGGCGTTCACGGGCAAGGGCACCACGACGCTCGAGGGAACGCTGGAAAATTCGGTGACGTCGATCCTGTTCGGCCAGGCGGGTCTCGATCCGTTGCCTGTCGAAGCCGATGCCAACGGTCGTCTGACGCTGAAAGTGTCCGCAAGCGGCACCGATCCGGCGGATGCCGCACTCACCTTTGCGACCGACAAGACATCGTTTACCGCAAACGGCAAGGTGGATGTCCGTCCCGCCACCTTCCTCAATGGCAACATAACGCTGTCGCTCGAAAGTGCTGATATCGATCCTTATTTCGTGATGAACGGCATCGGCGTTCCACAGATGGGTGCCGGCTTGCCGGTGAAGTTCCAGGCCAATGCCGCACTGAACCCGGACAAGATCGTGTTTTCGGACATGAAAGGGTTGTTCGCCGACAACAACATGTCCGGCACGCTGACCGTTGATCGGAAGGCGCCGAATCTCAAGGCGTCGGGCGAATTGTCGCTCGACAAGGCGGATCTCGACTGGCTGGCGGAAGCCATCTACGGGCCGATAAGCGATCCGAAAACAGGCACTCTGAACCAGGATAAACTTGGGCTGCCTGCCTTCACCGGAATGGATATCGGCGTCAAGCTTTCCGCAAAGCAGGTATGGCCCGGCATATTCGGTCCCATTTCGAATTTCGCCGCCAATGCGACCTACAAGGGCGAAGAATTGCGGCTTAACGATCTGACGGGTGGCTGGAACGGCGGCACGCTGACCGGCAGCGCAATGTTCGCCAATTCCGACGGTACCGGCCTGCTGCAGACGAAGCTTAGCCTGGCCAACGGCGATCTCGCCGCTGTCGCCTGGCAACGTGACGGTGCGCCGCTTGCCACCGGTCGCTTCGGCCTTGCGATGAATGCCGAAGCGAGCGGCAAGAGCATTGCCGACCTTGCGGCCAATGCCAGCGGTTCGGGTGAAATGAAGCTCGGCGAGACGCATGTGCGTGGCCTCAATCTCTCCGTCATGCCGCCGCTCCTCTCGGCGACGGATCAGATTCAGGGTGATATCACTGCCGCCAAGGTGCTGCCGATCGTGCAGACGCTGCTCAACAATGGCGAAGCGGTCCTTCCGGCGACGAGCATTCCTTTCAACATTTCCGCCGGTGTGATGCGGGCGACCAATATTGCCGCCGGCAACGATCTGGCAAAGCTTTCGGGCAATGCCGAAATCAGTCTGCCGGATGAGCGTATGCGCGGCTCTCTTGGCATCGATTTCAACGCCGGCTCAGAAGCCCAGAGCGGGGCGGAACCGGCCTTGCGCCTCGATTTCGCCGGCCCGCTAGCCTCCCCGGGCCGGACAATGGACGTGACGGATGTGACCAGCTTCCTGTCGGTTCGGGCATTCGAGCGTGAACGCCGGCGTGTCGAGCGCCTGCAGGCCAATGTGCTTGAAAAGCAGAGGCTGCGGCGTGAAGTGGCGCTGTACAAGTATGTTGCAGGCATGCGCGAGGCTCAGCGCCAGCGCGATGCCGCTATCGAGCAGCAGCGTCGTGCAGAAGAAGAACGGTTACGCAATTTAGCCCAGCAAGCGGCCACCCAGAAGCAGGCGGAGGAAGAGGCGCGCGCCAAGCAGGCGGCGGAGGAAGCGGCCAAGGCCAAGGCGGCGGCCGAAGCTCGAGCCAAGGCCGAAGCGCAGCATCCGCCGGCGGGACCTCTGAATTTCAATGAACTGCCGGGAGTTGCCCAGTAAACAGGGCGGTTGTGGATCGATCCACATCTGGTAGGTGAGGCGCAGCGCTCACGATATCGTCGTGAACTCCTCTGCAGCCATTCAGTTGCGATCCTTCAGCCATCTGAGGACATAGAGGCGAAGTGCCGAGGAGAGATTGCTGCCGGCTTCGCGCCCGTCGTCGATCTCGGAAATCAGTGCTGCGAGCGACATGCCGCGCGCGCTGGCGATAGCCTTCAGTTCTGTCCAGAAGGCATCTTCAAGGGAAAAGCTTGTGCGATGGCCATGCAGCGTCGCGGAATGTTTGCGGATCATCGGCGGATCGATCAAAAATCGGAAATGGCGGGATATTTCTGAAAGTGATTCAAAATGCGGAAGTAAGCAACTGATTTCTGAAGTTTTTTATCTCGGGGTCTAAACTAGTCTTCGGTCTTCTTGGTTTCGATTCGCCCGGCCTCGTGCGTCTTCTCGGCCTTTTCGTTAAGCGCCGACGTCAGCTTCTTCTCTGCCTTGGTTCGCCCGAAGGCGATGCGGTTCTGCTCCGCTTGCTTTTCCTTGTCCGAGCGGGCCTGCTTTTTGCGAAACTGGCGCAGATTGACGATTTCGGCGCTCATCGATCTCTTCCGTTACCGATACGAAAAAAGGAAGCGAATGCTTCCCCTCCAATGCCTACTGCTTCTTGCGGAATGCGTCGAGGGAGACGACCGATCCCGGCTTTTTTTCTTCGCCTTCCTTGGCTGCCGCCGCCGGCGCTTCCTCGCCTTCGGCCGGTACCGGATAGGCCGTAATCTCGCTGGAGGAGGTTTCCTCTTCCTCGTCAGCCAGCGGCACGTCGAACTCCAGCTCGAAATTCACCGATGGGTCATAGAAGCCGCGGATTGCGTTGAAGGGGACGACCAGTTTTTCCGGAACGTCGGAGAAGGAAAGGCCGATCTCGAATTGGCTTTCGCTGATCTTCAGGTCCCAGAACTGGTGCTGGATGACGATGGTCATCTGCTCGGGATACTTCGCCTTCAGGTGCTGCGAAATGCGCACACCCGGAGCGCCGGTCAGAAAAGTGATGAAGAAGTGGTGATCACCGGGCAGGCGGCCTGTAGCGGCGACCTCGGTCAGCACCTTGCGGATCACTCCACGCAGGGCGTCCTGTGCCAAAATGTCGTAGCGGATATGATCCTGCCCCATGCTTTCCTGTCTTTCGTTGGCCATGTTTTTTATAGGCTTATGCCACGCTGAACGCCGCCGGAAAAGCCCTATGCGCGAGTCACCGCCTGTCGATCTATAATATAGCACTGGAGAAGAAGGTGAAGGCTTCTGTTGCCAGGTGCCTTCGAACCCCGCCTAAGAGTGCGACCCCTTAGGACTTTATTTGAAGTGTCACACCGCGATTAAGCAGCGAGACGAGCTTCCGCATAGTTGTCGTTTGCAACTACAATTTTAGCCCGATAACGGCGGTACAATGCCGAGCGAAAAGTCGATCTTTACACCCTTGTCGATCCTGTTTCGCCCCCATCAAAAGCCGGTCTGACGCCAGTCTTGCCGGCCGGTTTTTGGTGGAGGCGCCGGGTACCGCCCCCGGGTCCAATAGGTTTATTACACCGCTCATTTATCGCCATAGCCGGCCCGAAGACCGGCAAAGCTGATATAGTGTTTTCCGCCGGCGAAGGGAAGGGCAATTGTCATAATTACGTCGCGGAAACATCGGTTTGTCCGCGAAGCTCAGAGATTTACCTGAATTACGTTTCCCTGCGGTTGGTTTCACAGCGGCTTGTCATTAAAATTGCGAAAAAGGAATCGGCGGGCTGCCGTTCGGGCAAGCCTTACGGCTGGAAATTTCAAGCGATTTCGGAGCAGAAGATGGCTCGTCACCCAGAGTATCAATATCTCGACCTGATGGCGCACCTGCTCGAGCACGGCGATCGCCGGATCGATCGCACCGGCGTCGGCACCTTGAGCGGCCTCGGCGCGATGATGCGATTCGATCTTTCGAAAGGGCAGATCCCGATCTTCACGACGAAACGCGTCTACTGGAAGCTCGCCGTCAAGGAGATGCTCTGGTTCCTGACCGGCGACACCAATATCCGCAATCTGCTGAAGGAAAATGTGCGGATCTGGACCGACTGGCCGCTCGCCAAATATCGCAAGGCCACGGGCGAAGAGATCGATCAGGTTGCTTTTGAAAAGCGTATCCTTGAGGACGAGGCCTTTGCTCTGCAATGGGGCGATCTCGGCCCGGTCTATGGTAAGCAGTGGCGGCAATGGCGCGATGCCGAAGGCCGGGTGCATGACCAGCTCGCCGCTGTTATCAAGGATCTCAAGACCAATCCCAGCAGCCGCCGCATGATCTTCCACGCCTGGAATGTCGGCGAGCTTGCCGATATGGCGCTGCATCCTTGCCACATGGTCTATCAGTTCCACGTATCAAACATCTCGGCTGAAGGGGGCAAGCGCCCGCGTCTCAGCCTGATGGTCTTCCAGCGTTCGTGCGATTTGTTCCTCGGCAATCCCTTCAACATCTGCCAGCAGGCGGTTTTGCTCGCCATGGTCGCGCAGCAGGTCGATATGGACATGGGCGAGCTGGTCTGGTCAGGTGGCGATGTTCACCTCTATCTCAATCATCTGGATGCCATTCGCGAGCAGCTCAGCCGTGAGCCGAAGCCATTCCCGACCTTGCGCCTGCTGCGCCATCCGGACAGCATCGATGATTATCATATCGAGGATTTCGAGGTTCTCGGATATGAGCCGCACGCGGCGATCGCGGCTGAAGTTGCGGTTTAGGCGTTTCGGCCGGCAACGCCGGCGAGAATGAGTTTTGGCACCGTAATCGGCATTATCCCCATGCCTGCAGGTTATGGTTTGGGATCGGGATCGACGCGTTCGTCCAGCAGCAGCTGCAGGAAGGCGAGATCCAACCACCGCCCGAACTTCGTGCCGACCTGCGGGAGGAGGCCGACCTGCTGGAAGCCGAGTTTTTCGTGCAGCCGAATGGAGGCGACGTTGCCGGCCTCGATGCCTGCGACCATCGCATGTTTGCCGATCGCCCGGGCACGCTCGATCAGCTCCATCATCAGCGCCTTGCCGATGCCGCCGCGATATTGATCGTTGCGCACGTAGACTGAATGCTCGACCGTGTGCCGATAGCCGTCAAAGGCACGCCAGTCGCCGAAGGAGGCATAGCCGACTACTTCCCCATGCTCATCGGTTGCGACCAGCACGGGATAGCCGAGCTTATGCCGGTCCTGCAGCCATTGTCTGCGGTTGGCAATATCGACCTGCGTCTCGTTCCAGATTGCGGCGGTATTGGCGACGGCGTCGTTATAGATCGCGGTTATGCCCGCGAGATCTTCGTCCCCCGCATCGCGAATTTGCATCGGCAGCTCCATAGGGCATCCACTAAATCGGATAGATGTCTTTGTTACTCTATCCTGTCATACATCGATTTCCATATCTGTCTATTATATTATTACAAATATCAGGCGGATAAAAAGCGCCGGGCCGGCTCGCGATGAATGCCGGAATTCTCAAGGTTACACGGCTTTGAGGAATGTTCGACTGTTCTTCCGTGCTATGAAGGCTCGTATGAGGTCAGGTTTCGGATGTGCAGGGCGCTAATTGTCAGCTCTGTGGAAGTCCACTATATTAAAACGCATGCCTCACCTTGATGATATCGACAGGCGCATAGGCGCACGCATTCGCATCGAACGGGAAAGCCGCGGCTGGTCGCTGACGGAGCTGGCGGACCGCTCTACCGTATCCCGTGCCATGATCCATAAGATAGAGCGCGGCGAAAGCAGCCCGACGGCGACGTTGCTCGGCAAGCTTTCCGGTGCCTTCAGCCTGAGCATGTCGACCCTGATGGCGCGTGCGGAGATGCAGCAGGGCCGGTTTCTCCGGAAGGAAGAGCAGCCCGTCTGGATTGATCCGCAGACGGGTTATGAGCGCAGGCACGTTTCCCCGAAGTCGGACCTGCCGCTCGATCTCGTCCGCATCGAATTGCCTGCGGGCGCGGTGGTTCCAATGCCCGCGTCGGCTTATGCCTTCATGCGGCAGCTTATCTGGGTGCTGGCGGGACGGCTAACGTTTCTCGAGGGAGATACGAAGCACTCGATGTCGGCGGGCGATTGCCTCGAACTCGGTCCGCCGACGGATTGCGTCTTCAAGAATGAGAGCTGCGAGCCCTGTATTTATGCCGTCCTCGTGCTTCGTAACGCCTGAGGGGCAGCGCTAAACTTAGCGTTACCACAAGGCATTATGCTCGTCCGGCCGGACGATAGGCGATATGCTGCCGTCTTCCTCGATCGGAGAAGGAGTTGGCCGTGGAGATCGCAGTCATCGGAGCTGGCGCAATGGGAAGTGCCATTGGCCGGCGTTTGGTCGAAAACGGGGCGAGGGTGCTCACCTATCTCGAAGGACGTTCGGCTTCGACTGTCGAGCGGGCGAAAGCAGCCGGCATGCAACCGGTCGATCTGGCCGATGTTGCCGCATCGCGTCTCATTCTTTCTATCGTTCCGCCTGCTGAAGCAGTGGCCGTCGCCAGGCACATTGCCGGCGAGCTTCGGCGGAGCGGAAGCAAGACCACATTCATGGATTGCAACGCGATCTCGCCGAAGACGATGGCGGAGGTTGCGGCGATCTTCGGCGGCGATTGTGGCGTAGTTCTCGACGGCTCCATCATCGGCGGTCCGCCGAAACCGGGCCAGAAGGGACCGAAACTCTATGTAAGCGGCGATACAGCGAACGACAGCAGCGTGCTTGCGGATCATGGGCTTCAGGTCCGCCGCATCGATGGGGCAATCGGCGCGGCCTCGGCATTGAAGATGTGCTACGCCGGCATCAACAAGGGTGTGACGGGCCTTGGCACGGCCATGCTGCTTGCGGCGATCCGTTCGGGTGCCGATGCCGCCCTGAAACGCGAACTTCAGGAAAGCTTGCCGGATCTCGATGCGAAATTCGTCCAGGGAATTCCGGATATGTATCCGAAAGCCTATCGCTGGGTCGCGGAGATGGAGGAGATTTCCGAATTCCTCGGCGAGGACGATCCAGCTGCCTTGATATTCAAAGGTATGGCCGGGCTCTATCGGAGGATGGCCAATGATCGAGAAGGCGGGGCCGTTTTGGCCGACCAACTCGATAAATTGAATAGTGGCGCCTGATACCGGGCCGTGGCAGGTGCGTTCCATCTGCCGTTGCGGCCATGATGATATAAAGTCGTCGGACCGACTCGCATTGGCGTCGGTGAGGCAGACTGAGGGAGACGCATGACCCAGCCGATCAAAACCATCGTCGTTGCCGTATCGCGCAACGGCATCATCGGGCGCGAAGGCGATATGCCCTGGCGGCTGTCATCCGATCTCAAGCGCTTCAAGGCGATGACGCTCGGCAAACCCGTAATCATGGGTCGCAAGACGTTCCAGTCGATCGGCAAGCCGCTGCCGGGCCGGCCGAATGTCGTTATTACTCGGGATACCGATTTTGTGGCCGAGGGAATAATGGTGGCGCACTCGCTCGATGAAGCGATCTCGGTTGCGTCGCATCTGGCGAATGAGAGCAATGTCGACGAAATCTGTATCCTCGGCGGTGGCGAAATCTATCGGCAGGCGATCGGTCTGGCAGACCGGCTGCTGATCACCCATGTCGAGGCGGACGTAGAGGGCGATACGTCCTTTCCAAAGATCGATCCCGGCATCTGGCAGGCGGACAGCGAGCTTGCCGTTCCGGCTGGAGAAAAGGACACTTATCCGACGCGTTTCGTTCGCTATTTCAGACGAAAAGCATAAGAGCTGCCCCCAAAAAGCAAATATTTTCCAATGAATCCGACGAACTTCCTGAAGTCGCGTTGAAAGCAGGTGCTTCGATACCTATAACGGGAAACAATCGCTGCCACCCGCGAATTTCGTGGGCGTGGCGCGATATCGGGAGTCAACAAACAAAGAGGTTTTGATGCCTTGGAGCAATCAGAATGGCGGCGGCGGTGGCCCATGGGGCGGCGGTGGCGGCGGAAATAATCAGGGACCCTGGGGGCAGGGACCGAACCGGCCGCGAGGCAGCGGCGGGCCACCCGACCTTGAGGATATTATTCGCCGCGGTCAGGACCGATTGAAAGGTTTCGTACCTGGTGGCTTCAATGCGGGCGTCGTACTCATCATCATCGCAGTGATTGCCGTTTTCTGGCTGATCCAGTGCATCTATACCGTGCAGCCGGACGAACGTGGCGTTGAGCTGCGCTTCGGCAAGCCGCGCGAGGAAGTCTCCATGCCCGGCCTGCATTTCCATTTCTGGCCGATGGACCGCATCGAATTCGTGAAGGTCACCGAACAGCAGCGCAATATCGGCGGCCGCTCCTCGGCCGGTTCGAATGCTGGTCTGATGCTGACGGGCGATCAGAACATCGTCAACGTGCAGTTCTCGATCCTCTATACTGTGACCAACCCGCAATCCTACCTGTTCAATCTCGAGACCCCCGACGAGACTTTGCAGCAGGTTGCGGAGAGCGCTATGCGTGAGGTCGTTGGCCGCCGTCCGGCTCAGGACATCTATCGCGACAAGCGTCAGGAAATCGCGACCGAGGTCAGAAGCATCATCCAGGATACAATGGATCGCTACGGCTCCGGTATCTCCATCAACGCTGTTCCGATCGAGGATGTCTCGCCGCCGCGCGAAGTAGCTGATGCATTCGAAGAAGTGCAGCGTGCGGAGCAGAACGAAGACCAGCAGGTGGAAGAGGCCAATCAATACGCCAACCAGAAGCTCGGTCAGGCCCGCGGTCGCGCGGCTCAGATCCGCGAAGAAGCGGCTGCCTACAAGGACCGTATCGTGAAGGAAGCGCAGGGCGAGGCGCAGCGCTTCATCTCAATCTACGACGAATACGTCAAGGCGCCCGAAGTCACGCGCAAGCGTCTGTTCCTGGAAACCATGGAGTCCGTCATCGGCAATTCCAACAGCATCATCATCGACGACAAGCAGGGCGTCGTGCCTTACCTGCCGCTGAACGAAGTCGGCAAACAGTCCACGATGCCGGCGGGCAAGCCCGCTGCTGCAACTCAGCCGGAGGCCAAATAATGACATCCAGCCGTTTGCCAGCCATTCTTATCGCGCTCGCGGTAGTGCTGCTGCTTATTTATTCGTCGGTGTTCGTGGTCAACGCGCGTGAACAGGCGATCGTCCTGCGCTTCGGCCAGATTCGTGACGTGAAGACGGAGCCCGGCATCTACTTCAAGCTGCCTTTCGCCTTCATGGATGCCGATCGCGTCCAGTATGTGCAACTACAGGAACTCCGCTTCGATCTGGACAACATCCGTGTCCAGGTCTCCGGCGGCAAGTTCTACGAAGTCGATGCCTTCGTGGTCTACAAGATCATGGATGCGCGCAAGTTCCGCGAGACCGTCTCGGGTGATCGCGATGCGGCTGAATCGCGTCTCAGGACCCGCCTCGACGCTGCTCTGCGTCGCGTCTATGGTCTGCGTGGTTTCGAAGCGGCGCTTTCCAACGAACGTGCTGCGATGATGACGGAAGTACGCAACGATCTGCATCGCGATGCGGAATCACTCGGCCTTAACATTGAGGACGTCCGGATACGCCGCACGGACCTGTCTCAGGAAGTGTCGCAGAACACTTACGACCGTATGAAGGCCGAGCGTCTGGCGGAAGCCGAGCTGATCCGCGCGCGCGGTAACGAAGAGGGCCAGCGCCGCCGGGCAGTTGCTGACCGTCAGGTCGTCGAGATCGTTGCCGATGCGCAGAAGGATTCGGAAGTGCTGCGTGGTGAAGGCGAAGCTGAGCGCAACGCCATCTTCGCGGATGCCTCGAAGCGCGATCCGAACTTCTACGAGTTCTATCGCTCGATGGCGGCTTACAATAAGGCGCTCGCCTCGGGTGGCAAGACGCTTGTCCTGCCGCCGAACCAGTCTGACTTCTTCAAATATTTTGACAGTCCTGCCGGTTCCGCACCCAATTCCGGGGCGCCGGCACTCGCCAATCCGACGCCGCCTGCGAACTGAGGCGTCATACATTGAAACGAAAGGGCTGCCTCAGGGCGGCCCTTTCTTTATGACGGATTGTATCACCTTTCGCCTGCAAGCATCGGCAGCGAGGAGCTTCGGGGATTTCTCAAAAAGGTGATTTCACGCTTCATCATTCCGCCTTATGTTGATGCTTATACGAGTTTTCCCCTATCGTGATGAGGATGCCTGATGGCTTCGACCAATCGCCTGCCTTTCAGCCGTTCGTTTGCCTTGCTTGCAAGCATCGCATTGATTGCCGGCCCCGTTGCGGGCGTCACCGAACAGGCTTATGCGCAGACGCAGAACAGCGGTGCAGCCGCAGGTGCCCAGCCGCCGACCGCGACCAACAATCAGACGCCGCCGGCAGCATCTCCAACGGTCACGACGAACCCGGCCATGAATGCCGGCCCGGCATCGGTTGCCGATCTCGCTTCCGGATTGCTCGATGCGGTCGTCAATATTTCCACGTCGCAGAAGGTCAAGGATGAGGGGAATGGGCCGGCGACGCCGAAGGTGCCGGACAATTCGCCCTGGCAGGATGAGTTCAACGATTTCTTCAATAACAAGAAAGACGACGACAGCAATCGCAAGGTGAGCTCACTCGGCTCCGGCTTCGTCATCGATCCCTCAGGCTATATTGTCACCAACAATCACGTCATTGAAGGGGCCGACGATATCGAGGCAATCTTCCCGAACGGCACGAAGCTGAAGGCCAAGCTGATCGGAACGGATACGAAGACCGACCTTTCAGTTCTCAAGGTAGAACCCAAGCATCCGCTGACGTCCGTCAAGTTCGGCGATTCCTCGAAGATGCGGATCGGCGACTGGGTGATGGCAATCGGCAATCCCTTCGGCCTCGGCGGCTCGGTGACCGTCGGCATCGTCTCGGCGCGTGGCCGCAACATCAACGCCGGCCCCTACGACAATTTCATTCAGACGGATGCGGCGATCAACAAAGGCAATTCCGGCGGTCCGCTCTTCAACATGAAGGGCGAGGTGATCGGCATCAACACCGCTATCATCTCCCCGAGCGGCGGCTCGATCGGTATCGGCTTTGCCGTCCCGTCCGAACTGGCTGAGGGCGTCGTCAATCAGCTCCGTGACTTCGGCGAGACGCGCCGCGGCTGGCTCGGCGTGCGCATCCAACCGGTCACGGACGATGTCGCCAATAGTCTCGGTCTTTCAGAAGCCAAGGGAGCCCTTGTGGCTGGTGTCATCAAGGGCGGCCCTGTCGATAACGGCTCGATCAAGGCGGGCGATGTCATCCTGAAGTTCGACGGCAAGGATGTGGACGAGATGCGCGATTTGCCGCGTGTTGTCGCGGAAAGCCCCGTCGGTAAGGAAGTCGATGTCGTCGTCTATCGCGATGGCAAGCAGCAAACCATCAAGGTGACGCTCGGTCGGCTGGAGGACAGTGATCAAGCGGCAGCGGCAAGCGCCGACAAGAACAAGAAGCCGCAGCTTGCGCCTGACGATAAGGGCAACAGTGACGGCGTCATCAATCCCGACCAGGGAGACGATGGTGACGACGACGGTATGGATGGACAGGATCAGGGCGGCGACCCGCAGCAATCGCCGCAGGCTCAGCCGCCGGTTCAGGCGACCTCGAATATTCTCGGAATGAAGCTCTCGACGCTGACTGCCGAAAACCGCAAGAGCTTCGGCATCGCCGACAGTGTCGATGGCGTCGTCATCACCGAAGTGGCGCCAGGTTCGGCAGCCGCGGAGAAGGGGCTGAAGCCCGGCGATGTCGTCGTCGAGGTCGCGCAGGAATTCGTCCAGACTCCGAGTGCCGCCTCGGAGAAAGTGGCCTCACTGAAGCGGGAAGGCCGCCGCAATGCGCAGATGATGATTGCGTCTCCGAACGGTGACTTGCGCTTTATCGCCGTCGCGCTGGAGTAGAATTCAGCTCCCGGTCTGCATCGCCTGCTGCGCCCGCCACTTTGCGGCGCTCAGGCGGTAGACAGCATGACGCTTCAGGTGCGGATGCGTCTCCGGAATTTGCGGATGGTCGAAATCGAAGGCCGGATCTGGATGCATGCCGATCTTGCGCATTACCGCGAGGACGCGGCTGTTGTCATGGACGGCAACCGACAGGATCTCGCGGAGATTCAGGACGGTGAAAGCATGACGCACAAGAGCTATACCGGCCTCGGTTGCGTAGCCCTTTCCCCAATGGCACGCTGATATCCGCCAGCCGATTTCCACGGCATCCCTCGGTAAATGCGGTTCAAGCTGCACTCTCGACAGGCTGCAGAAACCGACTGCCGTGCCATCACCCTTCAAGACAGTGGTGAGAAGCTCGAAGCCGGGTTCCGGCGTTACGTTCCGGATCATGGAAAAGATGGTGTCGGCATCTTCGCGGCTGCGGGCAAAGGGGAAGAATTCGAGGACGGCTGGGTCCGAGCTGAGTTCATAAAACAACCCACGATCCTCTTCCGCGCAGGGGCGCAGGATCAGTCGAGCCGTTTCGATCGGGGTCATTGCCGGGAGCGCCACTGAGCTGCCGTCAGTCGGTAGAGGACGTGGCGCTGCAGATGTGGATGGGTATCGGGCACATTGGGGTGGTTGAAATCGCCGCCCTCGACGCGATGCATGCCGATCCGCTCCATGACAGCGGTCGACCTGACATTGTTATGCACGGCGAAGGAAACGATCTCGTCGAGGCCGCGCGTTTCGAAGCCGTGGGCAAGAAGCGCCCGCGCCGCCTCGCTGACCAATCCCTTGCCCCAGTGCCGCGCCACCAGCCGCCAGCCGATCTCGACGGTTCCGATCGCGACGAACGGTTCCAGATGATCGGTGCGCACCAGTCCGCAATAACCGATTGCCTCGCCGCTGGCTTTGAGCTCCAGCACATAGAGACCGAGCCCGGTTTCCGCGATCATCGACTGGACGCGATCGAAGAAGGCGTCCGCTTCCGCGCGATTGCGGCGAAACGGGAAGAATTCCATGACCGCCTCGTCGGAATTGATCTCCAAGGCCAGGTCGCGATCCCCTTCGCGCCAATTGCGAATGATGAGGCGTTCGGTTTCGGTAATGATCATCTGCGGTCCTCGAGCTCGGCGATTTGCGCTGCTCTATGGTTTGACGAAGTCCGTCTTGCGGTAGCCCTGGATATAGAGCAGGGCAGTCAGGTCACCGTGGTCGATGCGCATCCTGGCCTGCGCCGAAACAGTTGGCTTGGCATGGAGCGCGACGCCGGAACCGGCAAGCTGCAGCATACCGAGGTCATTGGCGCCGTCGCCGACGGCCATGGCGTCATCGGTGGATATACCGAGCTTTTCGGCGATATCGTTCAGCGCGTCCACCTTGGCCTGCTTACCGAGGATGGGCTCTTCGACGAGGCCGGTCAGGATACCCTTTTCTTCCAGCAGGACATTTGCCCGATTCTCGTCGAAGCCGAGGGTGGCGCCGATCCTGCTGGTGAAGACGGTGAAGCCGCCGGAAACAAGGGCGGCGTAATAACCCTTCGCCTTCATGGTGGCGATGAGTTCGGGGCCGCCTGGCGTCAGAGTGATGCGCTTGGCGATGACATCGTCGACAACGGAGAGCGGCAGTCCCTTCAAGAGAGCGACGCGCTCGCGTAGCGCCGGCTCGAAGGCGATTTCCCCATTCATGGCGCGGGCGGTGATATCAGCTACTTTATCCTTGAGGCCGACTTCGGCGGCGAGTTCGTCGATGCATTCCTGGCCGATCATCGTGGAATCCATGTCGGCGATCAGCAATTTCTTGCGGCGGGTCTCGGCTTGCTGGATGACGAGATCGATAGGTTCGCTGCCGATCACCGCCAGTATATTGGCCTCTGCTGCCTCGATATCGGTGTCGTCGCGAAGCGCGATATCGCAGGCAATGCCGTCGGCAAGCCAATAGAGCCCGGACGCTTTGACAGCATCAGCCGCCTGTTCGGCGATAGCCGGAACGAGAACGGGGTTTGACGGATTGGCAATAAGCGTGGCAACGAAGGCCATGAGCAGAAACCCTATAAGCAATATCGACGCGATCCTGATAACCGGGCCAACCGCCAGCGGCAAGTCCGCACTGGCGGTAGAATTGGCCCGTTCGCATGATGGTGTCGTCATCAATGCCGACAGCATGCAGGTCTATGATACCCTGCGCGTGCTGACCGCACGGCCCTCCGAGGCCGATATGGAGGGCATTCCACACCATCTTTACGGCCACGTCCCGGCGGGACAGGCGTATTCGACTGGCGTCTGGCTGCGCGAGGCAGACGCTTTGGTCGAGCGCCTGCGCGTCGAGGGCAGAATGCCTGTCTTCGTCGGCGGTACGGGTCTTTATTTCAAGGCGCTGACGGGCGGACTGTCCGACATGCCGGAAATTCCGCCTGGTATCCGCAATCGTCTCCGCAGCCGGCTGGTGGCGGAAGGGGCGGAAGCGCTGCATCGTGAGCTTGCGGAGCGCGACGCCGCCGTCGCGGAAACGCTGAACTCGCAGGACGGGCAGCGTATCGTTCGCGCCCTGGAGGTGATCGAAGCAACGGGCCGGTCCATCGCCGCTTTTCAGGGGAAGAACGAGCCAATGGTCATTGATCCCGATCGTGCACGAAAGATCGTGGTTCTGCCTGAGCGCGCTATTCTGCACGAACGCATCAACAGCCGTTTCGAGAAAATGCTGGCGATGGGAGCGGAAGAGGAGGTGAAGGCTCTGTTGGCATTGGATCTTCCACCGGAAATGCCCGTCATGAAGGCGATCGGGGTCGCGCAGATTGCCGGGATGCTGAAGGGGGAGATGACACGTGCCGAGGTCATCGAAACCGGATCTGCGGCGACGCGGCAATATGCCAAGCGGCAGATGACCTGGTTCCGCAATCAGATGGACGAGAGTTGGGAGCGTTTGAGCCCGTAGTTCGGGAGTCAGTCCTTGTCGTAAAGGCTGCTGAGTGGCTTTTTCAGAATGCTGTCCCGCAAGGACAAGCCGGATTCTCGCCGCAGAGATGGCGCGGCCTCTCTTGGCACCGAGCGCGTGCCTCCTTCATCGCTCCGGAATTCGCGGCGCAGTTCCGCAAGCTTGCTGTCGATCGATGTTTGCGAGGCGGCCGCAGGTTGCGGTGCGGCGGTGCGCGGCAGCATGTCCGGACGATAAGGTTCGATCGGCGGTGGGTTCGGTTCCGCCTGATGAGGAATTGTTTGCGGGACTGGCACGTCGTCGAAATCATCTCTGATATCGGTCATCGGCACAGCATTGTAGCTCTGCTGCAGAGGACTGATATCGGGACCTGTAATCGAGCGCATGCGGCCGATGATCGTGCGCAAATCGACCGTATCCGGCGAATCCTCACTGGTTTTCGCGACGCTGCCGCTGGCTTTTGGCAGCAAATGCCGTTCGACCTGGGAAAAGCGCATCCGCATCGGTACTGCGATGGCCTCGCCGAAGGCGATGGCTTCGCCATTGCCAATCGACGACAGGAAGCTTGTCGTCGAGATCGAGGAGTTCGGGATGGCCGAACGGATGATTTCCTGGTCGCGATCATTGGCAAGGCGCATGGCAAAGAGCGTCGAGCACTGCGACAGGATCGTCTGATCCAGTTCGCCCGGCCGCTGCGTGATGATGCCAAGCGATACGCCGTATTTGCGTCCTTCCTTGGCGATGCGGGCGATCGCCTGGCGCGTGGGGAAGAAGCCGAGCGTCGGGTCGGCGGGAATATAGCGGTGGGCTTCCTCGCAGACGACGAGCATGTGGATTGCGCCGTCGCTCCAGAGTGCCAGTTCGAAGGCCATGCGGCAAAGCACTGAAGCGACAGAATTGATGACTTCCGAAGGGATGCCGGCGAGCTGGAAGGTGCAGATCGGCTTGCCGTCACCGGGAATGCGGAAGATCTTGGCGATGGTCTCCATGATCGTATCGGTGATCGTGTTGTTGGAGAACATGAAGTGATAACGGGGATCGTTGATCGCCGAGATGATGCGCATCTTTAGGGAGCGCAGATGGGGCTTTTCCTGACGGCCTTCGAGGCGGCCAATGCGCTCGTCTATTAATGCTAGCAGATCGGCCATGCGGTAGGGAACCGGCGTGTCCGCTGTCACCGAAGCCTTTTCCGTCTGGCGACGCATCAGGGCGGAATCGCTGCCGCGGAAGGCGCGTCTCGCTTCGGGGATAAGGTCACGCAGCGCATCGAGCTCTTCCGGCACTGCAGGACGGCCGCGGAAAACGACTTCGCTGAACTCCTCCAGCCGCATCAGCCAGAAGGGCAGGTCTAGGGTATCGGTGTCGATGACGACGGCGTGCCTCGGGAAGGCGGCGGCGAATTCATTGTGCGGATCGAGGATCAGCACGCGCAATTTTGGATCGGCTGCGATCGCTTTGTGCAGCAGCAGCGAGACCGCAGTGGATTTGCCGACGCCTGTGGAGCCGACGACAGCGAAGTGTTTCGAGAGCATTGAGGGAATATGGATGGCAGCATCGATGCTTTCGTCCTGTGTCAGTTTGCCGATGACGCAGCTGCTGCCCTTGCCGGCATCGAAAATGCGCATCAGATCGGCCGCACGGATGCGGTGCGCGATCGCTCCGAGATAGGGATAGGCCGATATGCCGCTGGAAAACTCCTCGCGGCCATCCGGTCCGACGCGGACTTCGCCGAGCAGTTCCACCTCGATGCGGAAGAGATTGTCCTGCCCTTCGCCCCAGCCGACGCTTTGCGTATTCATGGAATAGACGAGGGCTGCGACGCGGTTCTTCCCGACGCTGATGGAAATCAGTCGGCCGACCGACCAGAGTTCGGTCAGGTCCGTGCCGCCGGCCTCGGCCACGGCGGCGATCGTCGCTCTGGAACCGTTGCACGCGACAACGCGGCCAAGGAAGCGATTTCCCGGCTTCAGCTTGTCGCGGCGATCAAAATCTCCAGCGTTGCCTGATGTCTGCAGGTCTTTATTCAGCAAACAGTTACCCCAACTAATAGATGCCGGAGCATAGAGACGTGGGCTTAACAAAACCCTGTCTGTTACCCATGCTTTTTATAGGGTTATGATGCGGTCGCGATTTTTTATTGCTTCACGCGTTGACGCTTCGAAATTTTCTGTCTATCACTTCGGCCCATGAAAAACTCGATCGTTCTTATCGTGGTGGGAAGGCGCATGGGCAGGATGGTGTAACCATCCGGCGACAGCCACCCATGCGCTAGATGACAGGCTCCCGAAGGGGCCTTTTTTTATGCCCGAAATCGAGATTTCATCTTTCCAAACCTCCAGCAGACAGCGGAACAAACGTATGACCGGCACAGATAATCAGGCGAGCGGCAATCGAATGACAGGCGCGGAGATCGTGTTGCGGGCGCTCAAGGACAACGGCGTCGAGCACATCTTCGGTTATCCGGGCGGCGCTGTGCTTCCGATCTATGACGAAATCTTCCAGCAGGACGACATCAAGCACATTCTCGTCCGCCACGAACAGGGCGCCGGTCATGCGGCCGAAGGCTATGCCCGCTCCACCGGTAAGGTCGGCGTCATGCTGGTTACCTCGGGTCCTGGTGCTACCAATGCGGTTACGCCGCTGCAGGATGCCTTGATGGATTCCATACCGCTCGTTTGTCTCAGCGGTCAGGTCCCGACCACGCTGATCGGCTCTGACGCCTTCCAGGAATGCGATACGGTCGGAATCACGCGGCCCTGCACCAAGCACAACTGGCTGGTCAAGGACGTCAATGAGCTGGCAGCGGTCATTCATGAAGCCTTCCGCATCGCCCAGTCGGGTCGTCCAGGTCCCGTCGTCGTCGACATTCCGAAGGACATCCAATTCGCAACCGGCACCTACACGCCGCCGGAAGCGCATCACGTCCAGAAGAGCTATCAGCCGAAGATGCAGGGCGATCTCAACAAGATCACGCAGGCGATCGAGCTGATGAAAAATGCTCGTCGTCCGGTCATCTATTCCGGTGGCGGCGTCGTCAATTCCGGTCCGGAAGCCTGCAAACTGCTGCGCGAGCTGGTCGAGCTGACCGATTTCCCGATCACTTCGACGCTGATGGGCCTCGGCGCTTATCCGGCTTCCGGCAAGAACTGGCTCGGCATGCTCGGCATGCATGGTTCCTACGAGGCCAACATGGCGATGCATGATTGCGACGTCATGGTCTGCATCGGTGCACGCTTCGACGACCGCATTACCGGCCGCCTGAATGCTTTTTCGCCGAATTCGAAGAAGATCCATATCGATATCGATCCGTCCTCGATCAACAAGAATGTCCGCGTCGATGTCGGCATTCTCGGCGATGTCGGCAATGTTCTGGAAGATATGGTTCGCCTGTGGCGTGCACTGCCGCAGAAGCCTGCCGCAGAGCGTTTGGGCGATTGGTGGGCTGATGTTGCCCGCTGGCGCGCGCGCAACTCGTTCGCCTACAAGCCGAGCGACGATGTCATCATGCCGCAATATGCGATCCAGCGTCTCTATGAGCTGACGAAGCATCGCGATACCTACATCACCACAGAAGTCGGTCAGCATCAGATGTGGGCGGCGCAGTTCTACGGCTTCGAACAGCCGAACCGCTGGATGACTTCGGGCGGCCTCGGCACCATGGGCTATGGTTTGCCGGCAGCGCTCGGCGTTCAGATCGCCCATCCCGAGAGCCTGGTCATCGATATTGCCGGCGATGCCTCGATCCAGATGTGCATTCAGGAAATGTCGGCTGCGATCCAGCACAATGCGCCGATCAAGATCTTCATCCTGAACAACCAGTACATGGGCATGGTTCGCCAGTGGCAGCAGCTGCTGCACGGCAATCGTCTCTCCAATTCCTACACGGAAGCGATGCCCGATTTCGTCAAGCTTGCGGAAGCCTATGGCGCTGTCGGCCTGCGTTGCGAAAAGCCGGGTGATCTCGATGCCGCCATTCAGGAGATGATCGACGTCAAGAAGCCGGTCATCTTCGATTGCCGCGTCGCCAATCTCGCCAACTGCTTCCCGATGATCCCCTCGGGCAAGGCGCATAATGAAATGCTGCTGCCTGATGAGGCGACCGACGAGGCCGTCGCCAACGCCATCGACGCCAAGGGTCGCCAGCTGGTTTGATCGATAGCTTGGGTGCAGCAGGAGCCGCGCCCCAACGGATCTCGCTGGCATACCGAATAAGAACCGAGGAAACGGAACAAGGATCATGAACGCACACCTTCAACCCACGGGCTCCGCCTATTTCATTTCGCCGGAAACCGCGGCGGCCGAGAGCCATACGCTTTCGGTGCTCGTCGATAACGAGCCAGGCGTTCTCGCCCGCGTCATCGGCCTCTTTTCCGGCCGAGGCTACAACATCGAGAGCCTCACGGTTTCCGAGACGGAACATCAGGCGCATCTGTCGCGTATCACCATCGTGACGCGCGGCACGCCGCAGGTGCTGGAGCAGATCAAGGCGCAGCTTGAGCGCATCGTTCCCGTTCACCGCGTCGTCGACCTGACGGTGCGCGCCCGCGAACTCGGCCAGGAGCGGCCGATCGAGCGCGAAGTGGCGCTGCTGAAGGTGACCGGAAGCGGCGAGACTCGTGCCGAGACGCTGCGGCTGGCCGACGCCTTCCACGCCAAGGTCGTGGATGCGACCGTCGAGCACTTCATTTTCGAGATCACCGGCAAGTCCTCGAAAATCGATCAGTTCATCGCCATCGTCAAGCCGCTCGGCCTTATCGAAGTCTGCCGCACCGGCATCGCTGCGATGAACCGCGGCTCGCAGGGAATGTAAGGGCCTGCAGTGTTGAGGGGGTACTCGCATATGAGGCAAATCGGCGCTGCAAATTCCTTCTCCCTTCGGGGAGAAGGTGGCCCGAAGGGTCGGATGAGGGGGGCTTTCCGATTTGAATTCGCGGGTTTTCGCACTCCTGGCAGGCACCCCCTCATCCGCCTGACGGCACCTTCTCCCCGAGGGGAGAAGAGGAAACGCGGCAACAATGGCTGAGATCGGCGACAAGCCGTGGCATCCGCCAGCCGGCATGCGTCTCGGCGCGGCGCCCTTCGTGCGCGGTGACTTTCCTTGGCTTGGGCATTATTTCGGCTCGCAGAAACTGGCATCGATCCTTTCTCCCGGAATCGGCGGCATTGTTTCCTGGGGCGGCCGTGCGCCGGCCAAGGTGGCGGACGGGATTGCGCGGTTTCGCGGATTGCGCCACTGGCACCTCGAGGACGGCTTCTTGCGGTCGATGGGGCTTGGCAAGTCCGGCGCCATTCCGCTGTCCATCGTTATCGACGATCTCGGTCTGCCCGTCGATGTAAGCAGGTCCTCGCGGCTTGAGCGGCTAATTGAGGGAGCGGAAGAGGCTGAAGAGCTTGGCCGCACCATCCGCGAGCAGATCGTTCTGAACAAGCTCTCGAAGTATAATCATCTCCCTCATCGATCGCCCAGCGTTGAGCGGACGATCAAGCGGCGCATTCTGCTGGTCGATCAGGTCGTTGGCGACGTTTCCGTCGGTCGGGCGCTCGGCTCAAAAGTCTCCTTCGAGAAGATGCTTGCCGATGCGCTGGCAACCGATGCACAATGCCTCATTCGTACTCATCCGGATGTCATGGCCGGTCTTCGTAAGGGGTATCTTACCGGATCGACTTCCAAGGGTGATGTGGTCATGATTGGCGATGCCGTGTCGGTGGCCTCCATCCTCGAAGTCATGGACGAAGTCTGGACTGTTTCCAGCCAGTTTGGCTTTGATGCGCTTCTGCGCGGCATTCCGGTTCGCTGCTATGCCGCACCCTTTTATGCGGGCTGGGGAGTGACCGAGGATCATTTTGGCGTTTACACCAAGGCCGCGCTTGCCGGGCGTCGAACGAAGCGGAGGACGGTCGATCAGATCGCCGCCGCCGCATTTTCACTTTATCCGACCTACCGCGATCCGGCCGACTGGCGAGAGATCGATGTCTTTCGGGCGATCGAGCTGATCGTCGCGCAGCAGAAGGCGGCTGCCTGAACCTACAGCATGTCCAATGACTTCTTTCGCGACGGCGGCGGGAAGGCGGCGTCGAGCACGGCCCAATCCTCGTCGGTGATATCAATATCGACAGAATCACGGTTTTCCTCGATGCGCTGAGGGTTCGAGGACTTCGGGATTGCTATCACGCCGTCGCGTTCCAGCAGAAAGGCAAGCGCGACCTGCGCCGGTGTCGCCTGATAGGTCTTGGCGACGCGGATCAACTCGGGATGGTGGAGCAGGCGGCCTTGCTCGATCGGAGAATAGGCCATGATCGGAATGCTGCGCTCCTGGCACCAGGGCAAGAGGTCGTATTCGATGCCGCGTCGGGAGAGATTGTAGAGTACCTGGTTGGCGGCGACATTGCCGCCGTTCGGCACGGAAAGCAGCTCGTCCATATCCGCGACATCGAAGTTCGACACGCCCCAAGCCTCGATCTTGCCCGCCGCCTTGAGGCCTTCGAAGGCTTCCACTGTTTCTTCCAGCGGATAGTTACCGCGCCAATGCAGCAGATAGAGATCGATGCGATCGGTATTCAGGCGCTTCAGGCTGCGTTCGCAGGCCGCAACCGCGCCCTTGCGGCTCGCATTGGCGGGATAGACCTTGCTGACGAGGAAAACCTCGTCGCGGCGGCCTTCGATCGCCTTGGCGACGATCTCCTCCGAGCCGCCATCGGCATACATCTCAGCCGTATCGATCAGCGTCATGCCGAGATCGAGACCGGTTTTCAAGCTGGCGATTTCATCCCTGGCGGTTGCTGCATTCTCGCCCATATTCCAGGTGCCCTGGCCAAGCGCCGGAACCTGAATGCCGGAGGGAAGGGCGACAGTTGGAATGGGCTCGCGCATGGTTTTTCCTCGCTACAGAAAACCGAAGGATAGGGGCATTCGACCGGATTTCAATCGGCATCCGTCCTGTCACGGTGACAATCATCCTATGGCTTTCGTATGGCCGGCGAACTAATGTCGCACCGTCATGCGCCGTCGCATTTTTGCGCGCGCGAAAAGAATTTTGGATGCCGCCTTGTCACAATACGGTGTCCTGGGAGGCATCATGGCGCTGGATACATTTCTGGCTCTTCTACTTTTTGCATTCACGACCTCGATCACGCCAGGACCGAACAACATGATGTTGTTTACCTCCGGTGTGAACTTCGGTTTCCGGCGCACCATTCCACACATGCTCGGCATCGGCGTCGGCTTTTTTGTGCTGCTGATTGCAGTGGGATTGGGGTTGGGTGCGCTTCTGCACACGGTGCCCGTGCTTTACACCACGCTGAAATTTGCCGGCGGGGCCTATCTCCTCTGGATTGCCTGGAAGATCGGCACCTCGCGCAGCCTGAGCGAGGCGGAAAGCGATGCAAAGCCGATGAGTTTCATCAGCGCTGCTGCGTTCCAATGGGTCAATCCCAAGGCGTGGGTGATGGCTGTCACCGCTATGGCCACTTACACCAACGAACAACTCTATCTCTTCACGGTCCTTGTCGTCGGATTGGCATTTGCCGCTGTGAACGTCCCGAGCGTATCGACCTGGGCCGGCTTCGGCTCCGTCCTGCGCGATTGGCTCTCCGATCCCATCAGGCTGAAATGGTTCAATATAACCATGGCCATTCTGCTGGTGCTCAGTCTCTGGCCGATGCTAAAGTAGGTGCAAAGAGACAGGAGACGGCCATGTCCCACGGGCACTCGCATGATGATGACGATCATCATCACCATCACCACGACAACCACTATTCGGATATGCAGGCGCGCGTGAAGGCGCTGGAGACGCTGCTGACCGAAAAGGGGCTGATCGACCCGGCGGCGATCGACCGCATCGTCGAGACCTACGAGACGAAGGTCGGGCCGCGCAATGGGGCGCAGGTGGTGGCGAAAGCCTGGAGCGACCCCGACTTTGCCGATTGGCTGCGGCGTGACGCGACGGCGGCGATTGCGAGCCTCGGTTTTACAGGCCGCCAGGGCGAGCATATGCGCGCGGTGTTCAATACGCAGGAAACGCATAACCTGATCGTCTGCACGCTTTGCTCCTGCTATCCGTGGGCCGTACTCGGGCTGCCGCCGGTCTGGTATAAGGCACCGGCCTATCGCTCCCGCGCGGTGATCGATCCGCGTGGCGTGCTCGCCGAATTCGGCCTGACATTGCCGCAGGAGACGAAGATCCGCGTCTGGGATTCGACGGCCGAACTTCGCTACCTGGTAATCCCCGAGCGGCCGGCCGGTTCCGAAGGCATGGACGAGGCGGCGCTTGCGGATCTCGTCAGCCGCGACGCCATGATCGGAACCGCGCTCGCCAAGGCGCCGGAGGCAACGCTATGAATGGTCCACACGATCTCGGCGGTCAGATGGGGTTCGGCCCGGTCGCCCCGGAGCCGAATGAGCCCTATTTCCATGCCGAATGGGAAAAGCGGGCGCTCGGTATCACGCTTTCCTGCGGCGCCTTCGGTGCCTGGAGCATTGATGAAAGCCGACATGCACGCGAGAATATTCCGCCCGCCGATTATCTTGCCGCCAGCTATTACGAGATCTGGACACGGGGTATCGACATGCTGTTGGAGCGACATGGTTTTGCGACGGCGGAAGAGTTGCGCACCGGTCGTTCGCTGGGACAGGGCAGAGCGCCGAAGCGGATTTTAAAGGCTGAAATGGTTGATGGCGTCTTAGCCAAGGGCGGCCCTTGCGACCGACCGGTCGACACTGCACCGCTCTTTGCCGTCGGCGATCATGTCCGCACCAAGAACTTCAACCCGACCGGCCACACCAGATTGCCGCGCTATGCCCGAGCAAAGACGGGTGTCATCGAAGCGGTGCAGGGTTCCTTCGTTTTCCCCGACGACAATGCCCATGGTCGCGGCGAAAATCCGCAATGGGTTTATACGGTCGTCTTCGACGGTGCCGAGATCTGGGGCGAGGGCGCCGATCCCTCGTTGACCGTTTCGATCGACGCTTGGGAGAGCTATCTTGAGCGCGTGTGAGGTGACGTCGCCTCTGGCGCAATCGCCCGGACTGCCGAAGTCTGTCGATGGCGAGCCGGTCTTTCCGGAACCTTGGGCGGCAGAGGCTTTCGCCATGACAGTTCATTTGCATGAGAAGGGCCTGTTTGACTGGAGCGAATGGGCGGAACGGCTGTCCGGCGAGTTGCACAAGCCCGGCCGCGCGATTGACGGCAGCGACTATTTCGATTGCTGGGTGGCGGCTCTGTCCGGCTTGCTGGTGTCAAAGGGTATCGCGGATGCCAACGCGATCTTGGCCCTGCAACAAAGCTGGCAGCGTGCGGCGGAGGCCACGCCGCATGGTAAGCCGATTGTGCTTGAAAACGATCCTCAATACACGACATAAGCGCGTGGTGGCGGCGACGGCTTTTTACCGCTTGCTTCCATCAACCGAATCCTGCCAAGTCGAACCATGCAATTCGCGCCGCAACAAGATGAAGCGCTCAAGGCCGTCGCAAACTGGCTGAAAGAGGGGCGCTCGCCGTTGTTCCGTCTGTTCGGCTATGCCGGCACGGGCAAGACGACACTTGCGCGGCATTTCGCCGAGCATGTGGATGGCGAAGTGCTGTTCGCTGCCTTTACCGGCAAAGCGGCGCAGGTGCTGCGTTCGCGTGGCGCCTCGAACGCCAAGACCATTCATTCGTTGATCTACCGGCCGCGCGGCGAGGAAGCCGTTGAGGACGAAGAGACAGGCAAGACATCGATTGCCCCGATGTTCACGATCAACCGTCAGAGCCCGGTTGCCAAGGCCGCGCTGATCATCGTCGACGAATGCTCGATGGTGGACGAAGCGCTCGGCAAGGATTTGATGAGCTTCGGCACGCCCATTCTGGTGCTCGGCGATCCCGGGCAGCTGCCGCCGGTGTCCGGCGGCGGTTTCTTCACGAATGAGGAGCCGGATTATCTTCTGACGGACATTCACCGCCAGGCACGCGACAATCCTATCATCCAGCTCGCCATGCAGGTGCGTGAGGGCAAGGAAATCATGCATGGCGACTATGGCACCGCACAGGTGATCTCGAAGAACGAGGTCACGCAGCCGCTGGTGCTGGAGGCCGATCAGGTGCTTGTCGGCACCAACAGGACGCGCCGGCGCTACAATCAGCGCCTGCGTGAGCTCAAGGGTTTTACAGCCGATTATCCGCAATCCGGCGATAAGCTGGTCTGTCTGCGCAACGACCCCGCCAAGGGGCTGCTCAACGGCTCCCTCTGGCAGGTGATGACCTCTTCCAGGGAAACGACGAAGCCGGGCATCAATCTGCTGGTGCGTCCGGAAGATGACGACATGGATCGCGGGGCAGCGAAGATCAAGCTCTTGAAGCAGGCCTTCGAGGATGTCGAGGGCGAGATCCCGTGGTCGACGCGCAAGCGCTACGACGAATTCGATTACGGCTATGCGCTGACGGTGCACAAGGCGCAGGGCTCGCAGTGGAACAATGTCGTGCTGTTCGATGAGAGCTGGGCGTTCCGCGATACCCGCGAGCGCTGGCTCTATACGGCCATTACCCGCGCCGCCGAGACGCTGACGATCGTCCGTTAACAGGACATCCTGGGTCTTGCCTGAGAGATGTCGCGCCCCGGTGACTTGGCCCGATCTTCCCCATCAAAGTTTTGCATGGAACGATGTCGGAATCTCGTTGGTTTTGTTGGCCATAATGGCATAAAACGACACTACCCATCCGCTTTGAAAATCAGGGATTTCGATCATGCCCGCCAAGCTTTCCGTGAACCTCAACGCTATCGCGATGCTGCGCAACCGGCGTGATCTTCCCTGGCCAAGCGTCACGGGTTTGGGCCGTATCGCGCTGGCGGCCGGTGCAAGCGGTCTGACCGTTCATCCGCGTCCCGATCAGCGGCATGTCCGCTTTTCCGACCTGCCCGATATCCGCGCGCTAATCGATGACGAGTTTCCGGAAGCGGAGTTCAATATCGAGGGCTATCCGAGCGACGAATTCTTCGATCTCTGTGCTTCCGCGGAACCTGAACAAGTGACGCTCGTGCCCGATGATCCCTCTCAGGCAACCTCGGATCACGGCTGGGATTTTCGCAAGAACCGCGAGCTGCTGGTCGACGTCGTCGCTAAATACAAGACGATCGGCTGCCGCGTGTCCCTGTTTGCCGATGGCGATGGTGATACCGAGGCGGTGAAGATCGCCAGGGAAGTCGGTGCGGATCGTATCGAGCTTTATACCGGCCCTTACGGCGGCTGCTACGACGATCCGCAGAAGGCCGCCATCATCCTCGAAGCGCTGGGCAAGACCGCCGATGCCGCCTTCGCCAATGGCCTCGACGTCAATGCCGGTCACGACCTGACAGTCGCCAATCTGCCGGCGCTGTTGAAGCGCATTCCTAAGCTTGCGGAGACTTCGATTGGTCATGGGCTGACTGCCGACGCGCTGGAATATGGCATGGCCGAAACAGTGCGGCGTTTTCGCCGGGCTTGCGGTCAGGTGGTTTGATGGGGATGGCTTTGGGCTGGTCAGGCAAGTTTGTTGTTGCCGCGCCTTCTGGCGTGGCCCCTCATCCTAGCCTTCTCCTCGCTTGCGGGGAGAAGGGACGACAGCGCAAAATGGCGGCGGCATCACTCGATTAGAGCTTGCGCGCGAAGCACCAAAACTCCCTCGCCCCGCTTGCGGCAGGGGTATCGCATATGAGCGGAGATCGCCGCTGTCCCCCTTCTCCCCAGCGGGGAGAAGGTGCCGCCAGGCGGATGAGGGGGTGCCTGCAAAGACCACCAAAATCCATGAATTCAAAGGGATAACCACCTCATCCGACCCTTCGGGCCACCTTCTCCCCAAGGGGAGAAGGAGCTTATGGTGCTCGTCCGCCTCCATATGCGATAGCCCTGCCGCTTGCGGGGAGAGGGCTGGGGTGAGGGGCCATGCGCAAGGGTGAGGCAAACGAAGCCTCACCTGACCTCTTCGTAAACTCAGCCAGCCAACGCTGCCTTGTGCTCTTCGAAGAAGCTGCGCAGCGTCTGCGGCTCCTTGCCTGTGAGCTTGTTGAAATCGTTGGTAAGAATGTCGAACTTGCCGGCGCGGGTGTTGGCGTCGGCGGAGACGAGCATGTCGACGACGAAGGGCGGCAGGCCGGCGCCGGCAAGACCGGCGGCGAACTGTTCGTCCGTGACTTGCACAACCTCAAGCGGACGGCCGGTGATCCGGCTGACGACGCTTGCGACGTCCTCAATGGTGACGGCGGTCGAGCCCGTCAGCGTATAGGTGGCGCTTTCTGTGTTGTCGGAAGCCAGGGCGGCGGCGATGGCGAGTGCGCAATCTTCGCGGCTGATGTTGCTGATACGGCCGCCGCCGGTTGCTGTATACCATTTGCCGGTTTCGAGGCTGTGCGGCAGGCCCATTAGGTAGTTGTCGAAGTACCAGGCGTCGCGCAGGATCGTGTAGCCGATGCCGCTTGCCTTGATGGCGTTTTCGGTGCCGAGATGGTCAGGTGCGAAGGTGACGAGCGAACCGTCCGGGGCTGGCATTGAGGTATAGAGAACATGCTTCACGCCCGCCTTCTTCGCGGCTTCGACGGCAGCCGTGTGCTGCTTCAGGCGCAGGCCGGGGACGGCGAGCGCATCGGTGCTGATGATCAGCAGCCGGTCGATACCGGCAAAAGCAGCAGGCAAACCAGCGGTATCATCGAAATCGGCCTTACGGGTGACGACGCCCTTGGCGGCGAGATCGGCAAGCTTTTCGGGGCTGCGCGTTGCGGCGACGATGCGGCCGGGAGCGACCTTGTATGTCTCCAGCAGGTGATGAATGACGCGCTGGCCAAGCTTACCGGCGGCGCCGGTGACGAGAAGAGTGCTGCTCATATGTTTTCCCTTGTTGGACCGCCGCACATTAACAGCGGTTTGTTGCTCTCAAAAAGAGACTAGCACTAGAATAGGAATTGACTTCATGGTGTAAAGGAGGCAGTTTTTGGGCTCCAAGTTACCAAAAGGGAACCGGCATGGCAGCCAGCGCCGTCGTCAATCTGCGCAGCAAAAATCCGCCGCTGCGCGACTTCGATCTCAGCAATCTTGATTTCGGCAATTGCCCCGTCCGGGACCTGATCTCGCAGATCGGCGGAAAATGGTCGGTGCTATTGCTGGAAACACTGGCCAAGCGACCGTATCGTTTCGGCGAACTGCGTCGGCTGGTGCCCGATATTTCCCAGCGCATGCTGACGCAGACGCTGCGTGACCTGCAGCGCGACGGCTATATCGACCGGGAGGTATTTCCCACCAAGCCGCCGAGCGTCGAATATCGGATGACAGAACTCGGCCATTCGCTGTACGAGCCGCTGGCTCATCTCCTGAATTGGGCAGAAGCCAATCACGAGGCCGTCAAGGCCGCCCGCGCCCGTTTCGATCAATCGCCGGACTGAGCCGCCCATCGTGAAGCCTTTGAAGATTGCTATCGTCGGCGCCGGACCTGCCGGCCTTGCCGCCTCTCTCTTTCTCACTCGCGCTGGTCATACCACCGATATCATCGAACGGTTCGATAGCCCGGCACCCGTCGGTTCGGCGCTAATGCTGCAGCCGACCGGATTGACGGTGCTTGAGTCGCTTGGGCTTGGTCCGGCGATCCATGCGGCCGGCAATCGCATCGATCGATTGTTCGGCACGGAGACCACTCGCGGCCGCATCGTCCTCGATGTGCGCTACAACGCGCTGCCGGGCGGGCGCTATGGGCTTGGCGTTCATCGTGCGGCGCTGTTCGATACGCTTTACGATGAAGTCTCTGCACGGCGACATCCGATCCATACGGGACAGCGTGTTATCGGTGTGACGGAGGAGGGTGGTGAATGCTTTCTCTCCGTCGAAGGGGATGGGCGCCTCGGGCCTTACGATCTCGTCATCGACGCCAGCGGGGCGCGCTCGGAACTGGTCGCGGCCTCGCCCGTCGCGCCGCGTGCCCGCAACCTCGTTTACGGCGCTTTCTGGGCGACGCTCGATTGCCCCGAAGGGTTGGTGGATCGAGCGGCGCTGACGCAGCGTTATGACAAGGCCAGCGTGATGATCGGCGTCTTACCGATCGGCAGTAGAAGGCCGGATTTGCCGAAGCAGGCGGCTCTGTTCTGGAGCTTGAAAGTCGCTGACGCCGATGAGGTACGCAAGCGTGGGCTTGAGCGCTGGAAGCAGACGATCCGCGGCTACTGGCCGGAATGCGAGCCCTTACTGGAGCAGATCATCGATTGGGACCAACTGACCCTGGCGCGCTATGCCCACCGCACTGTGATGACGCCCTACAGCGGGCGGACTGTCTTCGTCGGCGATGCGGCCCATTCCACCAGCCCGCAATTAGGGCAGGGTGCCAACATGGCGTTGCTCGATGTTGCGGCTCTGGCGCATGCTCTGGCAGGACATGAAACCATCGAAGCCGCTCTTGCTGCCTATGCCAAGGCGCGGCGGGTGCATGTGCGGCTGTTCCAGCTGCTGTCTGCCGCCTTTACGCCTTTCTATCAATCGGACTCTGCAGCATTGGCCTGGATCAGGGACCGGCTGGTTGCCACCATCGCCAAGGTGCCTCCCGCGCCTCAGATCCTGGCGGGCATCGTTTCCGGTACGCTGGTCGATCCGTTCCACGGCGCCGGCTTGCGGGAATGTGACTGGCTGCGGCTGGCTCTACCGCAGCCATCGTAATCATTTCTTGCGCTCGAGCTTTTCCGCTTTTCTCCGCATAGCGAAAAGGCTCTATCCCTTTATTTCCAAGCAATTCCGGACGCAAAGCCGCTACGCACTTTTCCTGGAATTGCTTTCGGTCAGGAAGGCAAGCAGCGCAATGACCGGGAAGGCGACACCGATCCAGGAGGCTAGGTTCCAGCCGCCGGTCGCATAGGCCCAGCCGCCAAGCGCCGAGCCGAGGGCGCCGCCGGCGAAGAAGGTCGCCATGTAGAGGCCGTTGAGGCGGCTGCGATGTTCGGCGCTGAGCGCAAAAATGGCGCGTTGGCCGAGCACGAGGTTCGTCTGGACGCCGAAGTCCAGCATGATCCCTGACAGCGTCAAGGTGATGAGTGCCAGCAACGAGCCGCTGCCGGAAAAATGGCCGATCAGGAAGGCGACGATGGCGATCGTCAGAGCGAAGGCGGTGGCAAGCTTCGTCCAGCCGCGATCGGCAACACGTCCGGCAATCGGCGAGGCGACTGCCCCCGCCGCGCCGGCAAGCGCGAAAAGGGCGATACCATTTTGCGTCAGACCGAAGGCCGGGCTCGCCAGCAAGAGCGGTGTCGTCGTCCAGAACAGGCTGAAGGCGCCGAACATGCAGGCCTGGTACAGCGCACGACGCTGCAGGACCGGTGTGCGAAGCGCGAGGTGGCCCATGGAGGACAGCAGCTGCCCATAATGCAGCCTCGTATGGGGCACGCGGGTCGGCAGAACAAGGCGCAGGATGACGATCAGGCCGACCATGACGCCGGCCGAGATGATATAAACGGCGTGCCAGGAGAGAAGCTCAGACAGGAAGCTCGCAGCCGGGCGGGCGAGCATGATGCCGACGAGCAGGCCGCTCATGACATTGCCGACCACAGCGCCGCGGCTGGCGTCCGGCGCCATATGCGCGGCGAAAGGGACAAGGACCTGCACCGCGACGGAAGCCAGGCCGATGCAGAGCGAGGCGAGCAGGAACAGCGACGGCGAGGAGGCAAAAGCTGCGCCTATGAGCGCGATAGCAGATAGCGCTACCAGCGTCAGTACCAGTTTCCGGTTCTCAAGAAGGTCGCCGAGTGGGACGATCAGCAACAAGCCGAGGCCGTAGCCGATCTGCGTCAGGGTGACGATAAGGCCGGTCGCCGCCGGGCTGAAGCCGAGCGACTGGCTGATGGGACCGGCGAGCGGCTGACCATAATAGAGATTGGCGGCTACCAACCCACAGGCGGCGGCGAACATGAATGTGAGAAGCGGCGAAATGGTCTTTTCGGGGAGCGGCGTGCTCTCCCGTCGGGCAGCGGCAGTTGCGGGCATGTTTCGTCCTCGATGCGGGCAGGGAAGCGTGTTCCCCGAAATTTCGATGGAAATCAGTTCAGCAGTTTCATGGCCGTTTCGGCGACGGCGAGCATATGTTCGGCCTTGCGGCCGGTCTTGCCAATCACGCGCATACCCTTGGTCAGGGCAAGCAGAGCGCAAGCGGTACTTTCGGGATCGACATGCTTCGGTATGGAGCCATCCTCATGTCCGAGGCGGATCAGATTGAGGATGCGCCTTTCGTCGAAATCGAAGGCGACGCCGACACGACCGGCGACTTCTTCGTCGAAAAGGGCGAGTTCTGTCGCACTTCCAACCACGAGGCAGCCGCGGCGGCCGATCTCGCCGCACGAGGCCTCCGCGAAGAACCTCACCAAAGTCCGCAGCTTTTCATGAGCATTCGGCGCCTCGGCAAGCGCGTCGTCGATAAGCTGCTGACGGACTTGGCGATACCTGTTGAATGCGGCGAGGAAGACGCCGCGCTTGTCGCCGAAAGCCTTGTAGACGCTGCCTGCGGTCAGCCCCATGGCTTCGGTCAATTCGCTGATCGAGGCTGCATAATAGCCGCGCTCGGAAAAGACGCGCAGTGCTTCATCGAGCGCGGAATCCATGTCGAATTCACGCGGGCGTCCACGAAGCTTCGGTGCAGTATCGAGAGTGTCTATCGTCATGCCACTCTTTTAGGAAATGATCGTTTCCAAATCAAGCGATTTTTTGCGACGCAGCAAGACATTGCGAGAATGGCGGTGGCTGGTTTCGTTATTCGTGGAAAAACGCCATATGGATCGCGTCTTTATAACGTCCGTCTATGCGGACGGAATTGCGTGCGAGGCCCTCGCGGACGAAGCCGACTTTTTCGTAGAGCGCGATGGCTCTGTCATTGTCCGCATGGACGCTGAGTTCGATGCATTCTATTTCTGCATCACGCGCGGCGCGCAGCGTTGCCTCTAACAATCGACGCCCCAATCCCCGGCCGCGATAAGCGGGGATGATGCCCATACCGAGCCTGCCAGCGTGGGCGTGGGAAGGAAAGCCATGGCGGCTGATGTCGCACCAGCCGACCACTTTCCCATCGGCTAAGGCGACGAATTGCGGATTGCCCTTTTCGATCATACCAAGCACGAAAATGCGCGTTTCTTCCAAGGGAAAGGCTTCGAGCAGCGACAGATATTCCCGCTCGCGCGCGACCGTATCAAGCGCCTTGTGAAAGCCTTCGATATGATCGGCTGATATGGGCAGTATCCAGATTTCGCTACTTGCGGTCATCACTTGTATCTCAATGCAAATCAGGGAAGCATCGAAGATAAGGGCGAAGCCACAGTGTGTCTATCCGCGCAGACGGTCAGCGATGTCTTACAGATCGAGCACCCAAGTCTGGCCGTTCAATTCCGGGCCGAACATCCGATGCCGTTCCTCCGCCACAAGCCTGAAGCCCGCCTTGATGTAGATCGCCCGCGCCGTGTCGAGGATATCATTGGTCCAGAGCGAGAGTGTTCTGTAGCCGGCGTCGCGCGAGAAGCGGATGCACTCGTCGACCAGTATCTTACCGAGACCGAGGCCGCGTGCGGTCTTGTCGACATAGAGCAGCCGAAGCTTCGCCATGTCGTCACCGCCATCGGTAATCATGACGGAGCCCACGTTCAGGCCGCTTCGCTCGGCAATCCAGCATCGGTCCTTCTGCGGATTGAAATTGGACAGGAATTTACCGGCGACTTCGGCCACCAATCCCTCGAAGCGGTCGTCCCAGCCGAATTCTTCGGTGTAAAAATGTGCTTGGCTTTGTACGATCCAGCCGATGTCCCCCGCTCGATGGTTGCGGATGATGGTGGGGGGCGCTGCGGTTCGATCAGGGCCCAGCGTGTCCTGGATCGTCCGCATTGCCGCCACGATACGCTCTGGTTCTCCGATCGCGAGCTTTTCGAAATATCCGGCGATCTGCGCGCGTGAGCGGCGGACGAATTCCTCGAATTGCGCCTGTCCCTTATCGGTGACCTTTATGACCTGGCTGCGCGCATCGGTCGGATCGGGCGTCGTCTCGACCAACCCATCCTCGCGGAAGCGCTTGACGATACGGCTGAGATAGGCGGGGTCGAGATGGAGATCGCGCGTCAGCGCCGAGGCGGCGACGCCGCCGCGGAAGCCGACTTCGAATAGCACGCGCACATCCGTGAGGGTATAGGGGCTGTCGAGATAGGCCTTGTTCAGGACGCCGAGAAAATTCGTGTAGGAGCGGTTGAAGTCGCGAACGGCATCGATGGTCGCGAATTCGGCAGCAGGACTCATGGCATCGTCTCCTCAGATACAGGAGACGATGTTGGCTATTTATTGGACTCAGTCAAGTAAATTGATTGGACTCAGGCCGCGCAGCTGCTGCGAGCTTTTTCATTCGCGAGAGCAAAATCCACAGCCGCTTCCGCATGGATCGTCGTCGTATCGAAGCCCGGCAGGATCAGCGCCTTCGGATCGAGGATGAGGCAGATCTCGGTGCAGCCGAGAATAACGCTGTCGGCGCCTTCGGCCTTGGCGCGTTCGATGATGGCGTTCAGCTTCCGGCGCGACTCGTCCTTGATGATGCCGGCGCAGAGTTCGTTGAAGATAATATCGTGCGTGACGGTGCGATCCTCGGAACCGGGGACCATGATGGAGACGCCGTTTTCAGCCATGCGCTCGGCATAGAAGCCATGTTCCATCGTGTAGCGCGTGGCGAGCAGTAGCGGCTTCACGCGGCCTGCTGTCTTCAAGGCGGCGGCAGTCTCATCGATGATATGGATGAGCGGCGCGGAAACGCGTTCGGCAACCTGAGGTGCGATCAGGTGCATGGTGTTGGTGCAGATGAGCACGCATTCGGCACCGGCCGACTGCAGGCGCTGCGCGGCATCGGCGAGCCGGTTGGCGGCATCGTTCCAGCGCCCCGCCTTCTGTAGCGCGACGATTTCTTCGAAATTGACGGAGTACATCACCAGTTCGGCGGAGGAGAGGCCGCCGAGGCGCTCGCGGACCATTTCGTTGATCAGGCGATAATAAACTGCAGAACTCTCGAAACTCATACCGCCGATCAGGCCAATGGTGCGCATAATGCTGTTCTCCGCTCGTGGATGTTGAATGGAGGAATAGTGCGGTGATTCATCCGCCGTATGTTTGCGTTTTTTGAAGCTTATCAGGATCTCTCTGCAAAAGTTTGCGCATTTTTCGATTTATGTGCAAAATAACGGCGCATACATAGGGAATTACCGCACATGCTGGACGAACGTGACCGAAAGATTCTCGAATTTCTGCAGGCGGATGCCGGCATCTCCGTCACCGAACTTGCCGATCGTGTGGCCTTATCGGTCTCGGCCTGCTCGCGGCGCATACAGCGGCTCGAGGAGAGCGGGCATATAGCCCGGCGCATCGTTGTGCTCGACCGCGAAAAAATGGGGGTGCCGACTACGGTCTATGCGATGATCAAGACGGCGCATCACGCCGACGAGTGGATCGAATCCTTCCGCAGGGTTATCGGTGACATCCCCGAAATCGTCGAGGCGCATCGGCTTACCGGCAATTATGATTATATCCTGAAGATCGTATTGCCGCGTGTCGAGCATTACGATGTCATCTACAAGCAGCTCGTGCGTAAGGTCGAGCTCTTCGACGTCTCCGCATCGATCTCGATGGAGGAACTTAAAAGCGGCGCCTCCGTTCCTGTCGGGTATGCGCAATAGGCGCCTTGCCGTATCGTAGCCGTGCAGAGGTGCCATGCATAAAAGACGGTTGCTGCATATCCTTCTCAACCCTACGTTTTTGAGCAGCTTAGTCGCGAGGTGTTGCCATATGCAGGATCATCATGTTGTTGTGGTCGGAGGTGGTTTTGGCGGGGTACAGCTCGCCAACGATCTGAAGGGTGCCCCCGTCCGCATCACGATGATCGATCGGCGCAATCATCACCTCTTTCAGCCACTCCTCTATCAGGTTGCGACCACTCTGCTTGCGACTTCCGAGATCGCCTGGCCGATCCGCAACTTTTTCCGCGATCGGCCTGAAGTGACGACGCTGCTTGCCGAGGTCGTCGGCGTCGATAGCGCGGCGCATGAGGTGCTCCTGAAGAATGGCCAAAAGGTCCATTACGACACGCTGGTGCTGGCAACCGGCGCTACTCATGCCTATTTCGGCCATGACGAGTGGGAGCCGGTGGCGCCGGGATTGAAGACGCTGGAGGATGCGACCACCATCCGCCGGCGCCTGTTGCTGGCCTTCGAGCAGGCGGAAATGGAAAGCGACCCAGCTGCCCGCGAGGCGCTCTTGACCTTCGTGATCGTCGGCGCGGGTCCTACCGGCGTCGAGCTCGCCGGCATCATCTCCGAGCTGGCAAGGACGACACTGCCGAAGGAGTTCCGCAATATCGATACCCGCAAGGCGAAGATCATCCTTGTCGAGGCCGGCCCACGGGTGTTGCCGGCTTTTGCGCAAGAGCTCTCCGACTATGCGCACAAGGAACTGGAACTGCTGGGTGTCGATGTTCGCTTCGGCAGACCCGTCACCTCATGCACCGCGGAGGGCGTGACGATCGGCGATGCATTCGTGCCATGCCGCACCATCGTCTGGGCGGCGGGCGTCGAGGCATCGCCGGCGGCAAAATGGCTTGGCATTCCAGCCGATCGTGCCGGCCGAGCCATTGTCGATAAGGATCTGAGGGCGCCAGGCAAAGACGATGTTTTCGTCATCGGCGATACGGCAGCCGTCATGCGGGACGATGGCAGTCCGGTGCCCGGGATCGCTCCAGCTGCAAAACAGCAGGGCTCTTACGTTGCCAAGGTGATCAAGGCGAAGCTTGCGGGCCGACCAGCGCCGGGGCCATTTCACTATCGCCATCAAGGCAGCCTGGCGACGATCGGTAAAAGTGCCGCGATCATCGATTTCGGCTGGATCAAGCTTAAGGGCTGGCTCGCCTGGTGGGTCTGGGGCCTCGCCCATATCTATTTCCTGATCGGCGTTCGCTGGCGCATCGCGGTCGCCTGGAGCTGGCTGTGGATCTATATCAGCCGGCAGCACAGTGCCCGGCTGATCACGCAGCGGGAAAGCATGCGCGAAGAATAAGGGAGGGCGGCGTCCGGATCGGACGCCGCCCTTTTCGGCTTATGCCAGCGAGGCGATGTCGATCACGAAGCGATAGCGGACATCGCTCTTCAGCACGCGCTCGTAAGCTTCGTTGATGTCCTGGATGCTGATCTTCTCGATTTCCGAAACGATATTGTGCTCGCCGCAGAAGTCGAGCATTTCCTGAGTTTCCTTGATCGAGCCGATCATGGAGCCGGAAAGGCTGCGGCGGCCCGGAATGAGCGAGAAGGCATGAACCGGAACGGCATGTTCGGGAACGCCGAGCAACACCATGCTGCCGTCATACTTCAACAGGTTGAGATATGCGTTCCAGTCGATGGCGGTTCCAACCGTATTGAGGATAAGGTCGAAGCTGCCGGCGAGCTTGGTGAAGGTCTCGGCATCGCTGGTCGCATAATAATGGTCGGCGCCGAGCTTGAGGCCATCTTCCTTCTTCGACAGCGTCTGGCTCAAGACGGTCACATCGGCGCCCATGGCGTGCGCCAGCTTGACGCCCATATGGCCGAGGCCGCCCATGCCGACGATAGCGACCTTCTTGCCCGGTCCGGCTTTCCAGTGGCGCAGCGGCGAATAGAGCGTAATGCCGGCGCAAAGCAGCGGAGCACCTGCGTCGAGCGGAATGTTGTCGGGGAAGGAGAGGACATAGCCTTCCTTGACGACGATCGAGTCGGAATAGCCGCCGTAAGTCGGTGTCTCGCCGTCCGCTTCGACGTCGTTGTAGGTCTGAACGAGGCCCGGCATGTAATGCTCGTAGTCCGGGTCGCGCGTGGCGCAGGTCGTGCAGGAATCGACGAAGCAGCCGACGCCGACGCGATCGCCGACCTTGAACTTCGAAACCTTGGAGCCGACGGCGGTCACGATGCCGGCGACTTCATGGCCGGGAACCATCGGATATTTCGAGAAACCCCATTCGTTGCGGGCCTGGTGGATGTCGGAGTGGCAGACACCGCAATATTGAACGGAGATGACGACGTCGTCCTCGTTCGGATCGCGGCGTTCGAAGGTGAAGGGGGTGAGCGGTTTGGACGCGTCGGTCGCGGCATAACCCTTTGCGATAGGCATGGGGAGTTCCTTGATTTTGGAGAGGGTGGGAGTGGAATTGAGATGCTGGACTATGCACCGAGATCGGGCATCGGCGTTAGAGCGATCCTGCAAGCTTTATGTACGATCCTGCGAATCTAAATGCGCGGTGCATTTTTCGCGATCGAACGGTGTTACCTAGATAGGTATCGATATCTGCTCGAAAACAGTTGGTTGCGCATGACATTGCCTTTCAATCCCAATCAGGAACTCGCATCGATCGTTGCACGTTTCGCTCCGGGGGACGGCGAACACCGCACGCCGATAGGCAGTCTTAATCTCTATCGGCAGTCGGCCGCGACCGTGTGGCAGCATGGGGCTTACCGGCCCTGTTTTGCAATCGTGGTCCAGGGACGCAAGCATCTGACAATCGGCGCCGAGACCTACAGTTACGGAGTCGGCGAGTATATTTTGACTGCGCTCGACCTGCCTGTATCGACGCAGGTCACCAATGTCGGCAGCGATACGCCTTATCTTTGCTTCGGCATGGCGCTCGACAGCGAACGCTTGAAGGAGCTGCTGTCGCGCGTCAGCATTCCGCGTCAGGCACTGACTGCCGAGCCTGTGCGCGGAATTGCGGTCAATGCCGCCTCGCCGGAACTGCTCGATGCCTCGCTGCGCCTGCTTCGATTGCTTGATCGGCCCGAAGATATTCCGGCCATGGCGCCTTTGATCGAGCAGGAAATCCTCTATCGCCTGCTGATCGGCCCGAACGGACCTCGTTTGCTGCAGATAGCCATGGCAGAAAGCCAGACCAACCGAGTGGCGCGTGCCGTCGCGTGGCTCCGCAACAACTATACACAGCCGTTGCGCATCGAAGAGCTCGCCGAGCGTGTCGGCATGAGCGTTTCCTCGCTGCATCACCATTTCAAGACCGTTACGGCCCTCTCGCCGATGCAGTATCAAAAGCAGCTTCGGCTGCATGAGGCGCGGCGGCTGATGATCGTCGAACAGCTCGACGTCGGATCGGCCGGCCACCGCGTCGGCTATCAGAGTCCCTCGCAGTTCAGCCGGGAATATAGCCGCCTTTACGGCCTGCCGCCGCTGAAGGATGTCGAGGCCATGCGCAATAGCGTTGTCGCGGCCGAGTAGGTGATGTTTCCGACCAATCATTTGCGTCAAGTTCTCTTGATCGACTGGCCGGCTCGTGGCAACCGCTACCGTTTAGCAACCTGACAAGCACTCTCTTTTTAACGCAGTGCAGCAACGAATTCCGCTTGACGATTGCATCGGTGTCCTGCATAAAGCGCCACGAACCGTACCGTACGGTACGCATTTGGGAGTGGCCATCGTGCTGAGCGAAGTAGGACAGTCGAGCGAGTTTTCGCCGCGCCAGAACGCGGTTCTGGAACAGGCGCTGCGTCTGCTCGTCGACGGCGGCGAGAAGGCGCTGACGACCTCGGGTGTCGCGCGCGCCGCCAATTGCTCCAAGGAAAGTTTGTATAAGTGGTTTGGTGACCGCGACGGCCTGCTGTCTGCGATGATCACCTACCAGGCCAGCAAGGTTCGCACCTTCGAGCGCAATGGCGAACGGCTGAATACGGCAAGCCTGCATGACCATCTCGTCATTTTCGCCCGCGATCTGCTCGAGGTTCTGGCCGGGGACGTTTCACTTGCGTTGAACCGTCTGGCGATCGGCCAGTCGAACCGCGATGGCTCGAAGCTCGGCAAGCTGCTCCTGGAGCGCGGACGCCGGCAGATCGACCGCCGCGCCATCGGTCTCATCGATGCCGGCAAGCGGGCAGGGCTGCTACGCTTTACCGATGCAGACGAGGCATATCATACGCTTTATGGGCTCATCGTCTCCGATTTGCATGTGCGCATGCTGCTCGGTGAGCCCGGTTTGAAGGATACGAGCCGTCAGGCTGAGAAAGCGGTCACCGCTTTCCTCCGGCTTTACGGCACGGAAAAGGTATTGGCGGAAGCGGCAGCGACCGTCTGAGACTTAGAAGTTTACCCAGACAAGCAAAGGGAAGGACAAACAATGCGCGTCTATTACGATCGTGATGCCGATCTCAACCTCATCAAGTCGAAGAAGGTCGCCGTCATCGGCTACGGTTCTCAGGGCCGCGCGCACGCGCTGAACCTGAAGGACAGCGGCGCACAGAACGTTGTGATCGCGCTCAAGGCCGGTTCCCCGACCGTCAAGAAGGCCGAAGCCGACGGCTTCAAGGTCATGACCGTTGCCGAAGCTGCCGCCTGGGCCGACCTGATGATGATGGCGACCCCGGACGAGCTGCAGGCCGACATCTACAAGTCCGAAATCGCTCCGAACATCCGTGACGGCGCTGCGATCGCTTTCGCCCACGGTCTCAACGTTCACTTCGGCCTCATCGAGCCGAAGGCTTCGGTCGACGTCGTCATGATCGCTCCGAAGGGCCCGGGCCACACGGTTCGCGGCGAATACCAGAAGGGCGGCGGCGTTCCCTGCCTCGTTGCCGTTCACCAGAACGCTTCCGGCAACGCCCTTGAACTCGCTCTCTCCTACGCCTGCGGCGTCGGTGGCGGCCGTTCGGGCATCATCGAAACCAACTTCCGCGAAGAGTGCGAAACCGACCTCTTCGGCGAACAGGTCGTTCTCTGCGGCGGTCTCGTCGAGCTCATCCGCGCCGGCTTTGAAACGCTTGTTGAGGCCGGTTACGCTCCGGAAATGGCCTATTTCGAGTGCCTGCACGAAGTGAAGCTGATCGTCGACCTGATCTATGAAGGCGGCATCGCCAACATGAACTATTCGATCTCGAACACGGCCGAGTGGGG
Source organism: Rhizobium sp. ERR 1071 (assembly GCF_007828675.1). NCBI lineage: Bacteria > Pseudomonadati > Pseudomonadota > Alphaproteobacteria > Hyphomicrobiales > Rhizobiaceae > Rhizobium > Rhizobium sp. ERR 1071. The sequence goes on from NZ_VITM01000002.1 coordinate 885,250, forward strand.
CGAATACGTCACCGGTCCGCGCATCATCACCGAAGAAACCAAGGCTGAGATGAAGCGCGTCCTCAAGGACATTCAGACCGGCAAGTTCACCTCCGAGTGGATGCAGGAATACCGTTCGGGCGCTGCCCGCTTCAAGGGTATCCGCCGCAACAACGACAGCCACCAGATCGAAGAAGTCGGCGCCAAGCTGCGCGGCATGATGCCCTGGATCGGCAAGAACAAGCTGGTCGACAAGAGCGTCAACTAAGCTTTCGGCGAGAGCCGCATAGGAGGCCGGGGCGTAAGCTCCGGCCTTTCTATTTATGGGCCGCGACGTAAAGCCATCTTGTCGGCTCGCCGTCGAAACCGCCTCCGTCGGCTTCGGTCATGATGATGTTCTTCCATCCTCCGGCGCTCAACATAGCCTCAAGCCATCCGGGGGAAGGATAGTTGTAATAGCGTCCGAACTTGTCATGCCCATCCGCTTCTCCTGCCTTGAAGCTGGCGTGGAAGATGCCGCCCGATTTCAAGGCACACAAAATGCGATCGAAGATATCCGGCAGGGCAGATCGCGGAACATGCAGGAGGCTGGCCTCCGCCCATATGCCGTCGAAGATTTCGGTGGCATCCAAGTCTTCGAAACGCATGACTCGAACGGGCTTGCCAAGACGCTTTTCCGCTTCCCTGGCAAGCTCTGCTGAACCGTCCGTGGGCGTAACGTCGAAGCCGCGCGAGAGCATATAGGCGGCATCCTGACCAGCGCCGCAACCCAGTTCGAGAATGGCTGCGCCCGTCGGCAGGGCGGCCAGAAAGGCATCCAGCCTCTGGCGCGGCAGCCTGCGTTCACGCGCCGCGTAGACGGCGGCGTTGTCGGTATAGAAGGACGATGTCGGATCGGTGCTCATGCCTGGTTGGTGCCTTTTTCGAGATGTATCGCGTTTAAGCGGAAAAGGACAAATATCTATTGTGCTTTGCCAAAATAGACCACGCGATCCAGGTCCTTGAAATGGGCGTCCAGCGTCAGAATGTCGGCGTCGTGCAGTTCGGCCGTGGCGTAGATGATTGCGTCGGCGAGTGCGAGTTTGTGTTTCGCCGAGACTTCGGCAGCGCGACGGGCGAGGGCGGTATCGAGGGGAGCTATGATGCAGGTGGCGGTATAGGCGAAAAAGGAATCGACTGCGTCCTCGCCGCGCTCGCGCTCCAGCCATTTGGCGAGTTCGAGCTGGACGATGGTGGGGACGATGCATTCGGTTCGCGCAGGTATTTCGCCCTGGAGCCGATCTGCAGCCGGACCTTGGGTTAGCCATTCGATCCACGCCGAGCTATCAACGACGCGCATTAGAACCGGTCTTTCCGGTCGCGGTAATTGCCGGGGTTGGCACCCTTCGCCATGCCCTTAAGGTCGGCAAGTTCGGGTACGGGGATAAGCAGCACGCCCTTGCCCTTGGGAATGAAGATGAACTCCTGACCCGCAGTCCAGTGCTGCTGGTCGCGAACTTCTTTCGGGATCGATATCTGAAATTTCGTGGAGAGGGTTGCTGTGGCCATTCTTACGTTTTTCCGATCGATGGATTGAGCGTAAGAATAGCACCTAGAGAGAGAAATGTGTAGGTCATTTCAGACGCGATCTAGCATCGATGACCGGCAAGGCTGCGATCGTTTCGAGAGTTGTTTGTCACCGTCACAAACAAAATAGGTCAGCATTATTGACTTATCTTTTGTTGCGTGATCTTGTGTCAGAAAGACCAAAAATTGCGAGGAAGCCCCATGTTGAATTGGGAAAATATATTTGCGACGCGTTCGAGCCGTATGCGTGCCTCCGAAATCCGCGAGCTGCTGAAACTCTTGGAGCGGCCGGATATCATCTCTTTCGCAGGCGGCATTCCCGATCCGGCCTTGTTTCCGGACGCCGAATTCAAGCAGGCCTATGCCGATATCTTTTCCGGCTCGACTGTCAATGCAGCGCTGCAGTATTCGGTCAGCGAGGGCTACAAACCGCTGCGCGAATGGCTTGTCGGCCAGATGGGCGCACTCGGTATTCCCTGCGAGCTCGAAAACGTCTTCATCGTTTCCGGCTCGCAGCAGGGTCTCGATTATCTCGGCAAGCTCTTCCTGTCGCCGAAGGATACGGCGCTGGTGACAGCGCCGACCTATCTCGGCGCGCTGCAGGCCTTCAATGCCTATGAGCCGACCTACGACCAGCTGACGCCGAATGGCAATCGCACGCCGGATTCCTATCGCGCCGCGGCTTCACAGGCCGGCGGCAGGGTGAAATTTGCCTATCTCTCGGCCGATTTTGCCAACCCGACGGGTGAGACGGTCGATCTCTCCGGTCGCGAGAAGCTGCTCGGCCTTGCCGAAGAGCTCGATATCGCCGTCATCGAAGACGCTGCGTATCAGTCGCTGCGCTATGACGGCGAGCCGGTTGCGCCCATCCTGGCCCTGGAAATCGCGCGCAAGGGCAGCATCAACGACACGCGCACGATCTATTGCGGCAGCTTCTCGAAGACGCTGGCGCCGGGCCTTCGCGTCGGCTTCATCGTCGCCAACGCGCCCGTCATCCGCAAGCTGGTGCTGATGAAGCAGGCGGCAGACCTTCATTCATCGACCATCAACCAGATCGCCATCCACCAGGTCGCCGAGCGTGGGTTCGAAGCGCAGGTCGCCAAGATTCGCAAGGCCTATAGCCATCGCCGCGACTGCATGTTGGCCGCGCTTGCGAAATACATGCCTGATGGTACGAGCTGGACGAAGCCGCAAGGCGGCATGTTCGTCTGGATCACCCTGCCGAAGGGTATGGACGGCGCCAAGCTGCTTGCACGGTCTCTCGAAACGGCGAAGGTCGCCTTCGTGCCCGGTCAGGCCTTCTTTGCCGACGGTAGCGGCGCGAATACCTTCCGCGTCAGCTTCTCCTGCGCCAATGACGAGATGATCGAAGAGGGCATCTCGCGGCTCGGTAAGCTGATTGCCGGTGAGATCGGAGCGATGGCGGCCTAGCCGCCATTGCAGTTTTTTACTTGGCCAGATGCGGGCCGATCAGAGCCAGATCGGCCTCGCTCAGCCGATCGCTGGCGGTATTGCGCTGGTGCCAATAGGGATACATCAGCGGCTGCAGGCTGACGTCGTCGAGCCGCTTGCGCTCCTCGTCCGTCAGCTTCAGCTCGGCGCTGGCAAGATTATCCTTGAACTGCGCCTTGGTGCGGCCGCCGATGATGACCGAGGTCACGCCCTTGCGACCGATGAGCCAGGCAAGCGCCACCTGGGCCGCCGACACGCCGCGACTGTCGGCGATCTCGACAAGCGTATCAACGATATTCCACAGGCGGTTTTCATCGCGGATCGGTGGTTCCGTCCAGCCGGCGAACTGGCGCGTACCCTCGGGCGTCGCCTGATTGCGGCGATGCTTGCCTGAGAGTAGGCCGCCGGCAATCGGGCTCCAGACGAGAATGCCGAGACCCTGGTCGATACTGATGGGCACCAGCTCGTTTTCCGCGTCGCGTGCTTCGAGCGTGTAATGGATCTGCTGGCTGACGAAGCGTTCGCGCTTGTTGCGCTCGCTGACGCCGAGTGCCTTCATGATGTGCCAGCCGGAAAAGTTCGAGCAGCCGATGTAGCGGACCTTCCCCTGGCGAACCAGAGTGTCGAGCGCCTCCATCGTCTCTTCCAGCGGCGTCTGTCCGTCCCACTCATGCAGCTGGTAGAGATCGATCACATCGGTCTTCATGCGCCTCAGGCTTGCCTCGCAAGCCTGGATAAGATGCTGGCGGGATGAGCCGACATCGTTGACGCCCGGCCCCATTGGGAAGCGCGCCTTGGTGGCGATGAGCACGCCGTTTTTGCGCGGGCCGCCGATGATCTCGCCGAGAATTTCTTCCGATGCGCCTTGCGAGTAGACGTCGGCCGTATCGAGCAGATTGACGCCGGCATCCACACACATGTCGACGAGCTTCTTTGCTTCCTTGACGCCAAGATCGCCAACGGTTTTTGCCCAGCCGACTCCACCGAACGTCATGGTGCCCATGGTGATGGTGGAAACTTTAAGGCCGGAGCGGCCAAGCAGGCGATATTCCATAGATCTATCCTCCTCGATCCCGTCTGAAATACGTGCCTCAGCAAATAGCGCCGGAGTGCCGCGGTCAAGATTCAATCATCATACGAACGGCAATCTATTCAAATTCAACTGTCACAATCATGTTAAGCCCTGCGTCTAGACAACCTCCTAGAACCTAGTTGAGGACGTTTTCATGAAGACCTTTGTTTCCGCCTTTGCCGGCCTGTTGGCCATTGCCCTTTTCTCCGGCAGCGCCAATGCCGCCGATCTCGTCCTCTATACCAGCCAGCCGAATGCCGATGCGCAGACGACGGTTGATGGCTTCATGGCCGCCAATCCCGGCATCAAGGTCGATTGGGTACGCGACGGCACGCCGCAGATCATCGCCAAACTGCAGGCCGAAATGCAGGCCGGCGCTCCGGTTGCCGATGTCCTGCTGATCGCCGATACGGTGACCCTGGAGCGCCTGAAGGAAGCCGGCAAACTGCTCGCCTACAAGTCACCGGAAGCCAAGAACTACGATGCCTCGCTCTATGACGCCGATGGTTATTACTACTCCACCAAGCTGATCACGACCGGCATCGTCTACAACACGGCGGCCGCAATGAAGCCGGCAAGCTGGCAGGATCTGGTGAAGCCCGAAGCAAAAGGCTTGGTCGCCATGCCGAGCCCGCTTGCCTCGGGCGCCGCTCTCATCCACGCACAGACGCTTGCCGGCGTCAGCAGCCTCGGTTGGGATTACTACAAGAACCTGGCCGACAACGGTGCGATCGCCTCGGGCGGCAATGGTGCCGTGCTCAAGTCGGTTGCTTCTGGCGAGAAGGCCTATGGCATGATTGTCGACTACATGCCGATCCGTGAAAAGGCCAAGGGCGCTCCGCTGGAGTTCGTTTTCCCGAAGGAAGGCGTTTCGGCCGTCACCGAGCCGGTCGGCATTCTTGCCAGCACGCAGCACGCCGATGCGGCCAAGAAGTTTGTCGATTACGTCCTCTCCGAAAAAGGCCAGGAAGGCTTCTTGAAGCTTGGGTATATTCCGGCCCGCAATGGCACGCCGCTGCCGGAAGGTTTTCCGGCACGTGACAGCATCAAGGTTTTGCCGTTGAATGCAGCCGATGCTCTCAAGAACACGGATCAGGACCTGAAGACCTTCTCCACCTACTTCAAGTCGAAGTAATCCGGCCCGGATCTGGAATGTACTCATATGTGCGTCGAGGAAACAGCCAGCCGGCCTGGCTGTTTCCTTTTGTTGTTGCCGTCGTGCTTTTGCTCAGCGTCCTGCCGCTGGCGCGGCTGGCGTTCGTCGGCATCGAGGCGCTGCTCAAAGGCGACACCTATGAACTCGTCACCGATCCCTCGCTCTGGCGCTCGGCCTGGTACACGATAGAAACAGCTGTGCTCGGCACCGTCGTTTCCGTCTTGCTCGGCTGCCTCTTCGCATTCCTGCTGACATTGACAGATTTGTCAGGCAGGAGATTGCTCGGTTTCCTCTTCGTGCTGCCGATGATGATCCCGCCGCAGGTGACGGCGCTCGCCTGGGTACAGATGTCAGGACCGTCGAGTCCCTTGCTGAAAGCGCTGCATATCGCGCCGCCGCTCGGCTCGCCGCAGCCGCTCTATTCCGTTGGCGGTATTGCGCTTCTCTACGGCGTCCAGCATGCGCCGCTCGTCTATCTCGCGTTGCGCGCTGGCCTGATGGCGCTGCCGCGTGATGGTGTCGAGGCCGCGAGGCTTTCTGGCGCGTCCGGCCTGCGTGTCTTTCGTGATATAATCCTGCCCTTGTCTCTGCCCGGTGTCATTGCAGGCGCCGCGATCGCCTTCGTCTCGTCTATCGGCAATTTCGGCATTCCCGCGATCCTCGGCATTCCCGCGTCGATCTACACTCTGTCGACGCTGATCTTCACCAAGTTTTCCAATTTCGGGCCGCGTACATTCGGCGATATCGCGGTGCTGTCGACGATGATCGCGGTCATCGCCGTTGCCGGCCTTGCGGTACAGGGCAGGGCCTTGAAGGGCCGTGACTATCGCGTCATCGGCATTTCCGGCGCGACGGCCACCTTTTCGCTCGGTCGCTGGCGCTTTCTGGCGCTACCGGTGCTTTACGCCGTCCTGTTCGTCATGCTTGTCGCGCCCTTCCTGGCGCTGGTTGCCGGCGCGCTGGTGCCGGCCTATGGCGTGCCTTTGACCTTCAAGACGGCATCGCTGAACGCCTTCACCGAAATACTGTTTCGGCAGAGCATAACGCGCACAGCCTTTTCCAATTCGCTGTTTCTAGCTGGCATGACAGCTTTTGGTCTCCTGCTGGTGACAGTGCTCGCGGCCTATGCGCTGACGCGGCGCAAGGATGCGCTCAGCCGCATCGTTGGCGGCATGATCGAGATCCCCTATGCGCTTCCCGGCATCATCATCGCGGTCTGCTTCATCCTGGTGTTTGCCGCCCCTTTGCCGGTCCTCGATGTCACGCTGTACGGCACGATCTGGATCATTCTGCTTGCCTATTTCTCCGCCTATTTCGCCGTTAGCCTGAAGCCGGTCATGAGTGCCTTCCTGCAACTCGATCCGGCATTGGAGGAGGCGGCGCGTCTTTCCGGGGCTGGCTTCTTCCGCCGACTTATGGATATCATCGTGCCACTGATTGCGCCGGCGGCGGGCGCGTCGGTGATCCTGGTCTTCCTTATCGCCTGCAACGAACTCACTGTTTCGGCGCTCTTGTGGTCCGCCGGCACACAGACGCTCGGCGTCGTCATTTACAATCTCGACGATGGCGGCAGTGCCGACCTTGCCTCGGCCATGTCGGTTATCGTCATCGCCATGGTCGTCATCATGATGGTGCTTCTGGAAATCATGGCCAAGCGCCTGCCGAAGGGAGTGGTGCCTTGGCGAAGCTGATCCTCAATCATGTCAGCAAGGATTTCGGCACGGGCGGGCGCTCTGCCGTCAACGCCTTGTCGCTCGATGTGCGTGAAGGCGGCTTCCTGGCGCTGCTTGGCCCCTCGGGCTGCGGCAAGACGACCGTACTCAGAATGATCGCCGGTTTCGAACAGCCAACGGATGGCTCCATTCATCTCGGAGAGCGGCTGCTGGCGGATGCTGCAAATATGTTGCCGCCGGAGCGGCGCAACATGGCGATGGTGTTTCAATCCTATGCGCTCTGGCCGCATATGAACGTATCAGACAATGTCGGTTATCCGCTGAAGGTGCGCGGCATTTCCGGCGAGCGTTACCGAGAGAAGGTGCGCGAGGCCTTGGCGACCGTGCGGCTTGACGATTATGCCGAGCGCCGGCCAGCCGATCTCTCCGGTGGTCAGAGGCAGCGCGTGGCGCTTGCTCGCTGCCTAGTGACATCGCCCGATGTCGTGCTGCTCGACGAGCCTCTTGCCAATCTCGATCGCCATCTAAAGAAGGAGATGGAGGAGACGTTTCGCGAGTTTCACCAGCGCTCAGGTGCCACCATGGTTTATGTCACGCACGACCAGAGCGAAGCGATGGCGCTTGCGACCGATGTCGCCGTCATGTCCGAAGGGCGGCTCCTGCAGGTGGCGCCGCCGGCGGAGATCTATGCTCGCCCTGAAGGGAAACTGGTCGGCGGCTTGGTCGGGCAGGGCGCCATCCTGTCGCTTGCTTTTCCCGATGGCGGTCCGCGCCGCATCGACTGGCCGTCCTTCCTAGGCCTGTGGGAAAATCGGATAGGCGGCTCGGCCAGCGCGGATATTCTCGTGCGGCCTGAAGACGTGGTTGTCGACGGGGAGGGCATTTCATGCCGCGTCGATTCCGTTCTCTATGAGGGCGAGCGCTATGCGCTGAGATTGTCTATGCCGGATGGACAGGTACTGCGTGCCTATAGCCGCGATGCCGTCATCGCTGGCGACGACTACCGGGTCGCCATCCGCTCGGCCTGGCGGCTTTGATCGGGCAAGGGACAAGATGGTTGTTCCCTGTCGCCTCCTATGCTTGATTTGCTCCACGTCACGAAGGGGAGTCGCGCATGTCCGATCATAGCTTTCCGATTTTCGACCTCGGCGCTTTCGAAAAAGCCGGTCACGACGAGAAAAAGCGGCTCGGCGCGGAGGTGGATCGGATATGCCGCTCGACCGGCTTTCTGGCAATTGCCAACCACGGCGTTGCGGATGGTGTCATCACCGAGGTTTGGAAGAAAACGCAGACCTTCTTCGATCTGCCACCCGAGGTGAAGCAGAGGGCGAAAACGCTCTATCCCGGTTATCCCTACGGCTATCTCGGGCCGGGAACGGAGGCGCTGGCAAAATCGCGTAATGTCGACACGCCGCCGGATCTGAAGGAAAGCTTCAATGGCGGCCCGCTTTCCATTCCCGCAGGCATGAGCGATCCGGAAGCGCTCGGCTTCTGCTATGCCGCCACCATCTGGCCGGAGGCGCCAGAAGGGTTCGTGGAGGCTTGGAAGGCTTATTATCGGGCGATGGAGGATCTGGCGGCGCGCATCATGCGCGTGTTCGCGACGGCGCTCGGCCTCGATGAGCACTTCTTCGATCCTCACGTCGATGCGCCGATCAGTGCGCTAAGGGCGCTGAATTATCCCGAGCAGCATGTGCCACCGCAGCCGGGCCAGCTTCGCGCCGGCGCGCATACCGATTACGGCAGCCTGACGATCCTCCTGCCGCAACCCGGCTCGAAAGGGCTCGAGATCATCGCTCCTGATGGCAACTGGACGCCGGTGCCGCCGGTGGAGGGTGCTTTCGTCATCAACATCGGCGACCTGATGGCGCTCTGGACCAACGATCGCTGGGTCTCGACCGTGCATCGCGTCGTCAATCCGCCGCCGGAGGAGGGCGGCATGCAGCGGCGGCAATCCCTTGCCTTCTTTCATCAGCCGAACTGGTTTGCCGAGATCGCCTGCCTGCCGTCATGCCTCAAGGAAGGCGAGGAGCCGAAATATGCGCCTGTTCTGTCCGGACCGTATCTGATGGGTAAGTTCAAATCGACTGTAACAGCCAAAGCTGGATGATGTGAGTATAATAAGCCGGCTCATATTCTTCTTAAATCGGAATGCTTCATGTCCCTGCGCCTTGCGACCTTCAATGTCGAAAACCTTCTGACCCGTTTTGACTACACTGGTTTTCGCAATCAGTTGCGCCAGGATCGCGTGTTGCAGCTCTTCGATGTTCGCAATGAAGAGGTCTATCAGCAGCTGGAGGCAGCCCGGGTGGTTGCCGCCACCGATGACACAAGGCAGATGACGGCGCTTGCGATCGCGGATGCTGATGCCGACATCATCTGCCTGCAGGAGGTCGACAACATGGCGGCGCTGCAGGCTTTCGAATATGGTTATCTCTACCGCATGGTCGGCAACGGCTATCGTCAGAAATTCCTGATCGAAGGCAACGACAGTCGCGGCATCGATGTTGCCGTCATGATGCGCGAGGAGACGCGCGACGGCCAGCCGATCGTCCTGAATGATATCAAGAGTCACGCCATGGTGACCTATGGCAATTTCGGCCTTTTCAACGACGAGCTTGCGGAGCTCGGCCTTCATTCGGAGGACAAGATCTTCAAGCGCGATTGCCTGGAGCTGCATCTCCATATCGGTGGCGTACCGTTCTCGCTCTACGTCATCCATTTGAAATCGATGGGACCGGCGCGTGAAGGCCTGGATGGACGTCATGCGACCATGCCGATCCGCCGGGCGGAGACCATGGCGGTTCGCCGCATCATCGAAGATCGTTTCGGGGTCGGCAACACGGCGACGAAGAATTTCGCCATCTGCGGCGATATGAACGACTATCAGGAATGGGTTGATGTCATCGGCACGCGCCGCACCGGCTATCGCTTCGAACCGCGCGGCGAGGAGAAGGGGAGCGCACTCGATGTCTTCAGCCATGATGGTTTCGCCGAAAACGTCATGCAGCGGCGCGACGAACTTGACCGCTGGACGCTTTACCACGCCCGCGGACCACAGGAGCAGCGCCTTTGCCAGCTCGATTATATCTGGCTCTCTCCGGCTCTGGCGCGGGCCAATGCGACGCGCATGCCCGATATCATCCGTTCGGGCCAGCCTTTCCGTACGATTTTTCCACCGGGGCAGGAGGTGGAGCGCTATCCGCGCGTCGGCTGGGACAGGCCGAAGGCCTCCGACCATTGCCCCGTCGTCATGACATTGGATTTGATATGACCCTCTCAGAACAGAAGGACATGGCCGGCTGGCCGCCGGAAAGCACCGTGTTCCCCGTCTCCAGCATCGACCTTACGGTGTTTCGCGGCGAACATCCGTTTCACATGCACGCGCAAGAGGCGGCGCGGGAAAATTGGGCAAGGGAAATTGCCGCCAATCCATCACTCTATGACGGTCGCATGATCTTGCAGCACAGGCTGTCGCTTACAGGCGGTGCAGTGAAGGGGGAGGCCTATGTAGCACCCTTCTCGACATTTCTCTTTTGGCGAAAGCAGCGGCAGCCGGGAGCGTTTCACCTTTTTGCCTTTCCCGTCATCGTATCGTCGGATGGAGCGATCATCGCGATACGCATGGCCGCCCATACCGCAAATCCCGGTCAGGTCTATTGTGCCTCCGGATCGATGGATGAGAACGATATCGTCGACGGGCGTGCCGATGTCGAAGGCAATATGCGGCGCGAGGTGTTGGAGGAGACTGGTCTCGATCTAAATGATGCCGCGCCGGTATCCGGATATCACGCAATGCATATAAGGCGTTCGATCACGCTTCTTCGAGTCTTCCGTTTTCCATGGACGGCCGAGGACATGCTTCGGCGGATCGAGGCGCATATGCTCGTTTCCGAAGAGGACGAGGTCGATGGCGTGGTCGCTATTCGATCGGCCGACCCAACGGCGCATCCCTACAATATTGCGATGCTTCCTATTCTCGCCTGGTTCTTTGGCAGCGACAAATAGCTTGGGCTTGCACTGGAGTCGCTTGCAGTTATGAATATTCAAGTCTGGAAGCATGATGGAGGCCGGATTGGCGCGCAGCTACAGTGTCTATGATGTGTTCACCGACAGCAAACTGGCGGGCAATCCACTCGCGATCATCTTCGATGCCGAAGGGTTGAGCGACGAGGCGATGCAGGCGATCGCCAGGGAAATGAACCTTTCAGAGACCGTATTCGTGCTACCGCCGCAAAATCCCGCCCATACGGCAAACCTGCGGATATTCACGCCTGGTCGCGAACTGCCTTTTGCCGGGCATCCGACCGTCGGCACGGCGATCGCCTTGGCGGAGAAGGCCCATGCCAATCATGGCGGAGATCTCGATCTCGTTTCCGTTCTCGACGAGCGCGTCGGGCCGGTGCGCTGCGCCATCAAGCTGCGACAGAACAAGGCGAGCTTTGCAGAGTTCGACCTGCCGAAAAAGTCGCAAGAGATCCTGCTGCCGCTCGACAGGGCCGATATCGCCAATGCACTCAGCCTGAAGATCACCGAAATCGGCTTCGAGAATCATGTGCCCTCGATCTGGAGTGCCGGAGTACCGTTTCTTCTGGTGCCGGTTCACGACGTCGGCGCGGCGGAAAGGCTGGAATTCGATCAGCAGCTCTGGGAAAAGACGGTGCCGTTCGTCGACGGCGCGCTTGCCTCGGCTTTCATCTATTGTCGCGGCGGCGTCAATCACGTTGCCAAATTCCATGCGCGCATGTTCCCCGTGGGAATGGGTATCGTCGAGGACCCTGCGACAGGTGCTGCGGTGGCGGCGCTATCCGGTGCGATCAATCAGTTCGACGCCCTGCCGGATGGACATCATCCGGTCATCATAGAGCAGGGCATCGAGATGGGGCGGCCGTCGCTGATTCATCTTCACCTCGACATCGATGGCGGCCTGATCGCCAATGCACGTATCGGCGGCCAGGCGGTGCGTGTTGCATCAGGAATTCTTGAGCTTTGATTTTATTGAGTTTTCGGCGGCCTCTGAAATTTTTTTGACAAAAAAACAAAGAAAATTCGTCTGGCCGCTGGACAATCAAACCGATCCTATTTATATGCCCGGTCACGCCGCCAGCAAGCGGTACGGGTGATTAGCTCAGTTGGTAGAGCAGCTGACTCTTAATCAGCGGGTCGTAGGTTCGAGCCCTACATCACCCACCAAAAACTCCTTGAAATCGTTAGGCAATTTGCAGCGCGTTAGGGTTTTCGGCTGTTGAGGCCGTCGGTCAATCGGAGAGCCTGCCCAGCAGAAGGCCGGTAAATAGACCGAGTAGCGCCGTCACGATCAGGACCGAGCCCGTGGCTGTCGGATTTTCCCTTGCGGCCTGCACCACGTTCCGGCCCTCGGAGCGGGCATGGTCCGCGATGCTTGCAACTTTTCCCCTTGTCGAAGAAAGAGCCTCGTCGGCGCGATCCGAGGCGCTGTCGATGCGCCTTGCCAATTCGGTGGAGAGCTTATCGATCTGGCCGCGAAGCTCGTTGATCTGAGTGTTGATATCCTTGTCCAGCGAGACGTCGGCCATGATGTTCTCCTTGATAGGGGGAAGTGCCCTTAGGAACGAACGGAGGCTTGCTTTGGTTCCCGTCCGCCATGGATTGATGTCTGGATGCTGGAGTCTGTTAAACGGGAATGGAATTGATGATCCGCTGCCGGAAGAGAAGGCTCGGTTCAGCGCAGATGCAACAGAAATGCCGCTGGCGCGGTTAGCGACATCGTGAAGAGAAATAGGGACAGCCCATATTTCAACCTTCTCATGCGGCGTGTCTTTATGCCCTCCCAATCGTAACTCATAAGTATATCCTCTTTGCTTCATGTCTTATCGACGTCGAGAAATATCCCAGGAATTGTTTGCGCGAAGCTTGCGGAACATTTTTCTTAGATCGATGAATAGACGTGTCGGATTATACAATCCAGCGCTGCATATTTTCTTTGATTTTTGTAAGTATAATCAAGAAATCTCACTCTCAAAGCAACCGGACTTTGATCCGGCTCTTTTGGGATGTCTTGTTAGATCCATGCACTTTGGTTTGACGATTACGAAGATGAAGAGCTTGAGTTGGGCTGTAAAAGCGGCTCTTCGATCGCTATATCCGGATGATCGCGATCGGAGATTGCATGCGGACTGCAACATCGGAAATTCCGGCAGAAGCCCGAGCGGCTTTGGCAATTGCCAAGGAAGTTTTCGGCGATCACCTTCAAGCCGTCTATCTGCACGGATCGGCGGTCGCAGGTGGACTGCGTCCGCAAAGCGATGTGGATGTTTTGGCAATCATCGATCTCCCGATGACCGATTCCATGCGCAAACGCCTGCTTGCTCGTCTTCTGGCGACTTCGGGTCGTCACCCAGTCCGGCCCGGTGCTTCACGCTGCATCGAGCTCATGGTGTTTCTGAAGGATCATCTTTCCGCACCACTTTTTCCGGCATGTAGTGAGTTTGTCTATGGTGAATGGTTGCGCGACGACTTCGAGGCCGGCGGAATCCCTGAGCCTCTTTGTGATCCGGACATCACGCTCGTCCTGGCTCAGGCGCGGCAGCAGGCCCTAACGCTATTTGGCCCGGCCCTTGATGATCTTCTTGTTGAAATTCCGCCTGGAGATATAGGGGGCGCTATACGGGAGGCGCTGCCGGCCTTGCTTGCCAATCTATATGGAGACGAGCGGAATGTTCTGCTGACACTGGCCCGTATGTGGAGAACGGCGGCGACTGGGGAATTCGTCAGCAAGGACCTCGCCGCCGAATGGGTCATGCCGCGCCTGTCTGAACACGTAGCCCGGACGACCATGCAGCTCGCTCGCGATGCCTATTTGGGGGAAATACAGGATGATTGGAGGTTTCGACGGGGAGAGGCTCGCCACGCGGCGACCTGTCTGCATCGGCAGACCCTGTCGCTGCTATAGGCGGCTGCCCCTATGAGCCGACCACGTCGGATTGATGGCTTTGCCAGCTGGTTCAGCTGCGCGCTTTAAGCCACATCAGACATGTTCGCCTGACGGCAATGGCGATCGCTTTCGACCGTATGCGGTCAGTGCTTCTTATGAACGCCTTCCATGACGCTAAATACAAAGATCGCGGCCAGAATGAGCATCAACGTATAGTCGAACGCGGTGAGCAGACGAAGTAGTTCCATGATGTTTCTCCTCCCACAGAGAACACGAACCAGAACAACCGCGAGTATGTTCCTCGAACGGGTGTATGCCAAGTTTTTTACATCTTGCGATGCAAAAACAATGTTGTGCGGGGCACAAATAACCGTTTGTTTGCAAAGGCATATCAGCACTGTATTGACTGCCGTTGGTTGCAGAGAGGGCAGGCACGCGCTGCAATCGTATTGTCAACAAATTTTATAGAGTATATCACTACCTCACTGATAATTGCCGTTGCCGGCGGATGTAGAATTCGTGTGGCGATCGATCTGGAGGAAGTTGGCTATTGACCATCGGCTCGGACCACCAGGCGCCTGATTTGCCTGTTATCGTCATAGTTGGCGGCGGCGTTTCCGGGACGGCGGTTGCCTTCCATTTGCTACAGAATCAGTCGGGGCGGGGCTGTCAGCTTTTTATATTCGAGCCAAGGGAGCGTTTGGGGGCAGGGCTTGCCTACGACACGCAAGATCCTGCCCACCGCATCAATGTGCCGGCAGCGAAAATGAGCCTGTTGCCCGACGACATCGAGCATTTTCAGCGCTGGCTGCTGGAGAATGACGCACTTGCCAATGATGATGCGGCGGTCGCCGTGAATGGCGGTTTTTTTCCGCGACGCTCCGTTTTTGGAAACTATATCAATAGCATGATCCGTCCTTTCGTCGAGAATGGGCGGCTCCTCCATGTCAGGCAAAGTGTCAAGCGTATTCAAAGGACGGGCAACCGCTGGACGGTCACCGGTACTGATGGACAGCGCGTGGATGCTGACATTCTCGTCATCGCCACCAGTCATCCGTCGCCCTTGCCGCCGCAAGTGCTGCAGGATGCGCTTGCCGATCACCCGCGCTTCATTCCCGATCCGACACGACCGGATGCGCTTGCGGCCATTCGCTCCGAGGATCGCGTTCTGATCGTCGGCAATGGTTTGACCTCGGCCGACGTCATTGCCTCGCTCGGGCTCAGAGGCCATAAGGGGCCGATTACTGCCATATCCCGACGCGGCCTGCGCTCGCGCGGCCATGCGGCAGTCAGGCAGGAGCCATTCGGCGATTTCGCCACTCAGCCGTCGAAGACGGCAGTCGAGCTGCTGCGCAACGTACGTACCGCCATCCGCAAGGCGCAGGACGAAGGCCGCAGCTGGCATGCTGTCATCGACCAGGTGAGGGCGCAAGGCCGGCATGTCTGGCACGCGCTGCCGATCGCGGAACGGCGACGTCTCGTCCGGCATTTGAGGCCATTCTGGGATGTGCATCGGTTTCGCGTTGCGCCGCAGGTGGAGGCTGTCAGTGAAGGGGCGCTTGCAAGCGGCCGGCTGGAAATACTGGCGGCTTCGGTCGCGGCGGTCGGCGTTGCAGATGACGTGGTCGACTGCACCCTACGCCTCAGCCGTTCGGAGCGATCCGTTGAAAGGCAATTCGATGCGGTCGTGGTCACCACCGGACCAGGGCACCGCGGGATCCTGCAATCGCAGGGCTGGATCGACGAGCTATCGAAGGCCGGATATCTCGCAATGGATCCCGCACGGCTCGGGTTTTCCTGCGATATGCGATCACGGGCGCTTGCCGGCGATGGAACGGTGGTTCCATCCTTGTTTATCTCCGGACCGCTTGCGCGCGGAACCTTCGGCGAATTGATGGGATTGCCCGAGGTGGTCGAGCATGCCGTTCTGGTGGCTGACCAGGTGGCGGGTGCGGTTGCCGACTTCAGGCGTGGGCAAGAGAAGGCATATTTGGACAGTAGCGCCGCCTAAATCCAAGAAAAGCCGCAAATTCGTTGCTTAGGCGATACAATTGCCTAAATTTACTCATATAAACTATACAATTTGTGAGTTACTGTCTTGTTCGTAAGGGGCTGCGGGGTTACTTCCGCAATCTGTGCTGACAGGACCGGCCCGTTGAGTCTCTTTTGAGCCACGCCGGGTTTTCAACAATCGACTTTGCAGTAAAGCGGACGGCGATGCTTACGAAAAAAGGAAAATACGGACTGAAGGCGCTGGTGGATCTCGCACGCCTTGGTCCGGGTGAAACCGCGTTCATCAACGATATCGCGTTACGCAACAATATTCCGAAGAAGTTTCTCGATACCATTCTCCTCGAATTGCGAAATGCCGGCGTGTTGCGTTCGAAGAAAGGCCCAGGCGGCGGTTATTCGCTGTCGCGCCCCGCATCGGAAATCCGCATCGGCCATGTCATTCGTACCCTGGACGGCCCGTTGGCGCCTATCCGTTGCGCCAGCCGTACTGCTTACGAAGCCTGCGACGACTGTTCCGATCCGGAACGCTGTCAGGTTCGGCGCTCGATGACCGAGGTGCGTGACGCGATTGCCGAGATTCTCGACAACATGTCGCTGGAGGAATTCGTTGCCGGTGGCGCTGACGCCGATATCCCGGAACGGGAAAACCACCGGGCCTCACACATCGGCTGACCTTGTCGATTCTCCTGCGCCCATCAAGGCAATGAGGTCTTCGATGGCTTTACGCCGTTGAGATGGTAGTTGCCGACGATGTGGTATTTCCGGCGGGCCGGTTCATGCAGGGTGTGAATGCGGGCGTTGCGCCAGTGGCGGTCAAGGTTGAGTCCGATGCGCGCAGACTCCGTGCCCGCAAGCTCAAACAGCGCGTCGGCTGCTTCCATCGCGATATCGGCAGTAATCGTCTGGGCCGCCGCAACGGAGAGTGCGGCGTCGATAACATGATCTTCGGTGAGATTGATCTGTGCGGCATCGATCCTGCCGCCGGCGCGCTCCACCATCGCCGTCGCCGCCTCAATGCGGATGGCAATCTCGCCGATCCTTGTCACGACCAGCGGATCGTTGACGGCTCGCTCATCCCCGTTGCCTGAGTGAGAGCGGGTCCGCACGAATTCCATCGTCGCCGTCAGCGTGGAGCGGGCAATGCCGAGATTGATGCCGGCGCCGGTGAGCTGGTTCACACTATCGATCACTGTAGGCTCAGCCAGCTTTTCTCGGTGCAGAAGAAGGGCGTCGGCATTGAGATAGACATTATGCAATATGATCGTGCCGTTTCCGGAGGTGCGCTGACCAAAGCCATCCCAGTCGTCGATGATCTGGATGCCCTCCATATCTCTGGACACGACAGCGGCGATCAGCCCCTTGCGTTTGTCGGTCGTGAATAGCGCAATCCAGTCCGAAAACAGAATGCTGGCGGAAGGCTGGCTCCGTCCGCTGAGGCGGAAGCCGAGCCCGTCCGCTGTCAGATGCCAGGGATGCTGGTCGGTGCCGCTTGCACCGGATTGGGAAAAGATGCCGCCGAAACGATCGCCGATAATGGCGCGGTCGAAAAGGGATGCCCGTTGGTCCTCGCCGCCCCCAATTCTTACCGCTTCCAGCACATGAAAATGGGTTTGCAATATCTGTGCTATGGAAGGATCTGCCTCGGCGAGGATCGCAACGACCTCGGCAAGAACGCAGTTCGAAATGTCGATACCGCCATGTTCCGAAGGAACGGAAATCCCCAGCAGGCCTGACTGCGACAGGGCTTCGACCTCGTCATAGGGCAGGATGCGATTGATATCGCGATCGCTTGCATGCTGAGCAAAACCGGCGGCGAGCGAACGTGCGATCTCGAGCGCTTCCTCTTCGCTCTGGACGCGATGGGCGGGCGGCCTGACACGTTCGTGCAACTGCGAAACAGTCCCCATTCACCACTCCTCGGCCAGCGCCAAGTCGGTTTCTCAGGCGCAGCAAATCCCTGCGATCTTAATTTCGATAGCTGGAGTGTACAACGGATTTTCCTGGCGCATTCATGTTGCGCCCTCGGGCACGATAGGCGCCGACCACGAAAATTGTAAGCGAGCGGCCCGATATAATGCGTTGAGGATGGCGGGTTGCGAACCCTCTTCTCTGGGACCAACGAATAGCGAAAGCTGCTTCATAAGCTGGTCCTAGGGCTTGGAATTGCTTTCCCTTTTTGCCGGTCGACGCAGGTGCCGGATACGAAGGGAGTGTCCGGTCGCCCGCCGTTTTCTGTACCGCAGCTTCGTCGACCCTATTCCGCCCGGACAAGAAAGCACTTGCTAGCGGAGCGTTTTCGCGCTTTCATATACGACTAAATAAGTAGACAATGGCAATAATTCTGCTGCCTGATGGCTTTTGACGAAGTAATCATATGGCGGCTGATTGCAGGCATCTGGTGTTGGATCAGAGTTGGACCTGCCTGTCGCATCTTTCATTTTGGAAGGGTCCTGATTGAAGAAGCGCGACGCGTATTGAGAACGGAAGCGGCTTTCGTGCGTTCTGTCGGCCGCAGTCCCAAGGTTGCCGAGGCCCGGATATCGGCTCTGTGTTTCCGGACCTGTGAAGTCAGCAAGCCCAAGAAAGGCATGATCGACCACCTCTCGCCCCAGGAGTTGATATGACGGTTCAGGGATTCTTTTCCGCCAGGACGAACGCGACAGCGCGGCCTTATGCGATGCCTCGCATTGCCGTGATCGGGCGCGGTTTTTCCGGCATGATGATGGCGATCGCCCTGATGAAGACGGTTCGCTTTCCCTTCCATCTGCAGCTTTTCGATCCTAATTCCACCGTCAGCGGCGGACAGGCGCTCGCCTCCGGACATAGCAGTGAAATTCTCAACAGCCGTGTTCGCGATCTTTCCGTTTCCGCGGGAGATCCCGACGACTTCAATCAATGGCTTTGCGGTAATGCGCCTTTCCGCAGCGCCGTCCCCGCCGCCATACCCGGTTTTTTGCAGATCTTCGTACCGAAGAGCATTTTCAGCGACTACGTCTATCAGCGCTTTTCGGAAGCCTTCTCGTCACGGCGGGATGTGGCGGTGCAGGTCAGCAGCGAGACGGTCTTCGGGCTTCGGCGTGTTCGGGGCGGCCGTTTCGTAGTGGAAAGCGATGGCGCCGCCAATGCGCCTTTCGACATGGTGGTGCTGGCGACAGGCTATGGCATTAGCGATCACGAATTCCAGGCCAGCGATCTCGTGACCGTGCCGACGACGGTGCGGGCGCGCCGTCTCGTGTCGCGACCGCATACGATCCTGCTCGGAAGCGGCCTGCGCGTCGTCGATCGGCTGCTGCAGATGCGTGAGAACGGCTATACGGGGCAGATCACCATTGTTTCGCGGCGAGGCTTTCTGCCGCAGAGCCACACACGCAACAATGCCGATCCGGTTTTCCCTGCCGACGAGATGCCCGGCAAGCTCAGCGAGATCGTCCGCTTCGTCCGCAAGGCTTGCGTCGAGGCGGAGGCGAACGGCCAGAGCTGGCAATCCGTCATGAACGGCTTGCGCAAGCATGCGCGCTCGCTTTGGCGATCTCTGCCAGCCGGGCAGAAGCAGCAGTTCAACCGCCATTTGCGGGCGCTTTATGACAGCCATCGCAATCGGCTTCCCGAGGCGCTGCATGTACGCCTCAATCAGGAGCTTGCCGAGGGCAATACGCTGCTGCGGCGCGGTCATTTTATCCGCCGCACGCCGACCGGGCTGGTTTTGAAGCCGGCTGGCCGGCAGGAGACCGAGCAGCTCTATGCCGACGACGTAATCGATTGTCGGTGCCAGGCGCCGGATTTGAATGCACCCTTGCTGCGTAGCCTCATCGATGCCGGTCTCGCGGTGCCGGACGAGCTTGGCCTCGGTCTCGCCGTGGACGCGACAGGCTCGCTTGAGGTCAACGGGCGTACGACAGACGGGCTTTTTGCGATTGGTCCCCTGGGACTTGGAAGTCTCCCCGACATCGATCTGGTGCCTGAGATCGTGACGCAGGCCTATGCGGCGGCAGAGAGCGTCGCGGAGCGTTTTCATCCTCAGTGCAAGGCGGTCTGACAGCCCTGCGGTTTCTTTCATTCTGGATCGCGATTGAGTGCTGCCGCATATGCATATCGCAGTTGCGGCCTCGAGCGGAGATAATGGCTTGTCATTTGTTATGTAATAACGTAACGATTGCCTACTCAGGCCGAAGCTCCAGGACAAATGAAAGCGCATATGACATCCCCGTTGCCCGCATCCGCTTTCTATGACATGAATACCGCCGATGGTGCTGCTTTCGGATCGATCCGGATGGCGGCTGAAAAGGGAACACGGTGCGGATTACCCATCAGGGGCCAAGACCGTGGCTGCCCCCGCAACTGTAAGCGGAGAGCGCGTTCGCAATATGCCACTGGCGTCAAGCCGGGAAGGCGCGAACGAGTTGTGACCCGCGAGCCAGGAGACCTGCCATCGACGATATCAACCGCAACGGACGGGGTGTTCCGATGGAAAATCAGTGGTTGGGCGAGGGCGCCGCTGCGTCCGCTGGCCCCATCTTGACTGTGCCTCCGGCGAAATCTCCGGGAGGCATCTCATGGATAATACAAAAGAGGCGACGCACCGGATCACCGTGTGCACCAACTGCCGTCATGTCGGCAAACCGTGCCGGCCGGGCCTCGAACTCCTGAAACATCTGCAGATGGCGATCTCCCAGGCTGACGCCGCACTCGCAGATGATTTCAGCCTGGAGGGCAGCGTCTGTATGGCGGGCTGCGAACGGCCGTGCACGGTCGCTTTCCAGGCCACGCCAAAGTCGACGTACCTCTTCGGTGACATCGAGGATGCGAGCGATATCGGTGCGCTCGTCTCCTTCGCGAAGCTTTATCGGGATCGCCCCGATGGGCTGACCCGCGAAAGCGAACGCCCGAGAGCGCTGGCAGGCAAGACCCTCGCGCGCATTCCCGCCGCCATCGTATCAGCCGAACGCCAGCTGGTCGTATTGCAATAGGAGCCGGGTCATGTCCGAACGAAGCGCACGACTGGAAGCAGACGGCATCAGCTGGGGTCCCCAGAAGGGAATGCCGATCATCAGTGGCATCACGCTATCAGTCGAGGCCGGCGCCCGGCTTGCGATCATCGGTCCGAATGGAGCCGGCAAGTCGACCTTGCTGCGCTGCCTCTATCGCGGCCTCAAGCCGCAGCGAGGTTCGGTGCGTCTCGACGGCATCGATCTTTGGTCCATAGGTCCGCGGGAGGCGGCGCAGCGCATCGCCGTCGTGCCGCAGGAGACGCCAGGTGATTTTCCCTTCAGCGTGCGGGACGTGGTGTTGATGGGCCGCATCCCGCACCGCAAGGGCATGGCACGCTGGAGCGATCGCGACCATGAGGTCACGACCAAGGCGCTTGCCCGTCTGGAACTGGAGTCTTTGGCACAGCGGCAATTCGCGTCGCTGTCGGGTGGTGAGAAGCAACGGACGCTGATCGCCCGCGCCTTGGCACAGGAGCCGGAACTCATCATCCTCGACGAGCCGACCAATCACCTCGACATCCGCCATCAGCTCGAGATTCTTGAGCTACTCAAGAGACTCGGCCCGACGATCATCACGACGCTGCACGATATCAATCTCGCTGCTGATTTTGCGACGCAGATCGCCGTCATGGATTGCGGGCGGCTTATGGGCCACGGCGAACCTGCCGAAGTCCTGACTGTGGAGCATGTCTCGAACGCTTTCAGGGTTGGTACGCGGCTGCATCACACCGACGGCGGCCCGCAGCGCTTTTCCTTTTCCCTTCGATAATACGATCATTGGAGTTATTCATGTTTTCTCGCATGTCCCTGTCTGCCGCGGCCTTGCTTATCGGAAGCCTGTTTGCGGGCACGACGCTCGCCGAGCCTGTCACCGTGCGCAGCTGCAATCGCGATGTGACCTTCGACAAAGCGCCGGAGCGGGCCGTTTCCAACGACGTCAACCTGACCGAGATGATGTTGGCGCTGAAGCTACAGGACCGCATGGTCGGCTATACCGGCATTTCCGGCTGGAAGACGCTGGATGAGAAGCTGCGTGACGGCGTGAGGGAACTGCCGGAGCTGTCGCCGAAATATCCGAGCAAAGAGGTGCTGCTCGGCGCCAATGCGGATTTCTTCTTTGCCGGCTGGAACTACGGCATGAAGGTCGGCGGCGAGGTAACTCCGGAAACGCTCGCCCCCTTCGGCATCAAGGTCTATGAGCTGACCGAATCTTGCATCTTCGTCATGCAGAAGAACAAGCCGACCATGGACGACATGTTCGTGGATCTCCTCAATCTCGGCAGGATCTTCCGCGTCGAGGACAGGGCGGAAGCGCTGGTCGCCGGCTATCGCAAGCAGCTTGGCGAGGTCCAGGCGAGGATCGGTCATGTCGCCAAGCCGACCAGCGTTTTCGTCTATGACTCCGGTGAGGAAAAGCCGTTCACATCGGGGCGCTACGGCATTCCGACTGCCTTGATCGAGGCTGCCGGCGGCGTCAATGTGATGGACGACGTCGAGAAGAGCTGGACTGAAGTGTCCTGGGAGCCGGTCATCGAGAAGAACCCTGAAGTGATCGTCATCGTCGATTACGGCCAGGTCACTGCCGCCCAGAAGATCGCCTTTCTCAAGGGCAATCCGGCCTTCAGGAATATCGATGCCGTGAAGAATGACCGCTTCGTCGTGCTGCCCTATGTGGAGGCGACGCCGGGGCCGCGCAACATCGAGGCCATCGCCACGCTGGCCAGGGCCTTTCACCCGAGCGCCATGTAATCGTCTGCAATGCCGATCCGCACCAGTCGATCATGGGGCGGATCCCTTCCTCAAGTTTCAAGCATGCGCCTCAATCTCTCCATCCTCATCCCCTTGCTCGCCATAGGCTTCATTCTGTCGATCACCGCCGGTGTTTCGCTCGGTTCGGCATCCATTCCGTTCTCCACCGTCTGGTCGATTGTCGGCAACAGACTGCATGTTGGTGCCTTTCCGGCCACCTGGTCCAGCGGGCAGGAAAGCATCGTCTGGGACGTCCGTTTTCCGCGCGTCGTTCTGGCGGCGCTCGTCGGGGCGGGGCTTGCCATCACCGGCGCCGTCCTGCAGGCGCTGACGCGAAATCCATTGGCGGACCCGCATCTCCTCGGCGTCTCCTCCGGGGCGGCATTCGGCGCCATTCTGGCGCTATTGCATACCGGGCTGATCCTCGGCCTGTTGACGGTGCCGTTGTTCGCTTTTGCCGGCGCCTTGCTCGCAACCGCGGCCGTCGGGCTGACGACGCGGCTGACGCGCTCGCATTCGGCCGATCGGCTCGTCCTGTCGGGCGTGGCGGTAGCCTTCGTGTTCACGGCGCTTGGCAACCTCCTGATCTTTCTGGGCGATCCGAGAGCCGCCAACACCGTTGTCTTCTGGATGCTGGGCGGGTTAGGACTGGCGCAATGGCAACATCTTATCTATCCCGCCGGCATCCTGCTGTTCTGCCTCGTTTCACTTCTTCCGAAGACGAGGGAGCTCAATGCACTTGCGATGGGCGATGAAACGGCCGTCACGCTTGGCATTGCCGTTGCACGATTTCGCTTGCTACTCTTCGTCATCACGGCGCTGCTGACCGGCGTGATGGTCGCCTTTTCAGGCGCAATCGGTTTCGTCGGGTTGATGGTGCCGCATTTCGTGCGGCTGATCGTGGGCGGCGACAATGTGCGCGTGGTGCCGCTGAGCGCCGCTTTCGGCGCACTGACGTTGATCTGGGCTGATGTCATCGCGCGCCTGGTGATGGCTCCGGAGGACATGCCGATCGGCGTGGTCACCGGGCTTACCGGAGGCGTCGCCTTCATCTTGATATTGCGGAGCAGGCGCGCATAGATCGACCCATTGCCAAGGTGTTTTCCTGGCCTATTTCCGGGCGGGCGATGATCGGCGCGGCAGGTCGTCGTCAAGATGAGAGCGGCCGATATCCGGTTTTGAAGGAGAGTCCGGATAGGATAACGGCATGGAATGCCTTCGT
Organism: Rhizobium sp. ERR 1071; assembly: GCF_007828675.1. Lineage (NCBI taxonomy): Bacteria > Pseudomonadati > Pseudomonadota > Alphaproteobacteria > Hyphomicrobiales > Rhizobiaceae > Rhizobium > Rhizobium sp. ERR 1071. Next base: position 909,033 of record NZ_VITM01000002.1, read on the forward strand.
GTCGCCTTTCTTTGTCTTACAAGGCGTACGCGTAAAGACTATGGAATTCGCAATCCTACTATAGGACGACTCGGGTCTCCATTTTTGCGGCGATTTCGGTCATCCACTGCCTGCGACTTCATGTGCAACGAGGAGCTCTGCTTGCGCCCGCTGAAATCTCGTCTTTTTCTATTGTCCCTTTTGTTGCTGGGATTGGGTGTGTTTACCGCCATCATCCCGCTGGCGGGGGCTGCCCTTGCGCAGGATCAGCAGCCGGCCCAAGCGTCGCAGCAAACGGACCAACAGCCCGGGCAGCTCGCCAATGGGCTGCTGGACGCAGCTGTTACCGATCTTGGCAAAGCGAAGAAGACTTATGCATCGCTTCAGGACGCGGCGAAACAGGCAACATCGGATGACGAGACGCTCGTGGCGCTGTCCAGCCAGGTCGACGAACTCAACCGCACCACAGCTGCTATTTCCGCACGCCTGAAACCCCGTACCGCCGAAATCGATGCACGCCTGACCCAACTCGGTGCTGCGCCCAAGGAAGGCCAGCCGCCTGAGGCTCCGATCGTCGCGCAGGAGCGCGATCGGCTCAATGCCGAACGCTCCCAGATCAGCGCCGCGATTCTCGATGCCGACAATCTGACCGCAGAGACCAATCGGCTTGCGATGCAGTTCATGGAGATGCGCCGAAGGCTGTTTGCCGAGACGCTATTCAAGCGGACGGAGATTTCCACGGCGACATTCGACGATGCAGGGGCGGCTCTGGTCGACGAGGGCGTCAAGTTCAGTACCGCCGTGACGAGCTGGATCGGCTTCGTGCTCAAGGCAAAGCTTGCTTCATTCCTGGCCGCTGTCTGCCTGTCGATTGGCGCTGCTCTGATCTTTCTTTTCGGTGGTTATCGGCTATTCCGCCGCTATTACGTGCAGGACGAGGCCGTCGAGAATCCGCCCTATATCAGCCGGCTCTCCGTCGCCTTCTGGTCGACCTTGATCCGCACGCTGTCGCTGGCTGCCTTTCTCGTTACGTCTTTCTTCTTCCTCTCGAATTTCAATGTGCTGCGGCCTGACATCGCGCCGATACTGGCTGCGGTTTTCGCTTTTATCGGACTCGTCTATTTTGTCGGTCGCTTGAGCAATGCTGTCTTCGCGCCCTTCCGGCCCCATTGGCGGCTGGTCAAGCTGTCGAACAAGGGGGCACATTCGCTGACCTGGTGCCTGCAGGCCATGGCTGTGGTCAACGGGCTGGATTACGTCTTCGACCGCATCAGCGAGTCCATGGGATCGCCGGTCGTCGTTACCGTGGCCAAGAGCTTTCTGGCGGCACTGCTGATCGGCCTCATTCTGATTGCAGCCTCCTTCGGCTCGCCGATGCTTGCCAAAAACGGCGATCCGGATGCGCCAGGCCGCCATTGGCCGCATGGCATGGCCATCATTCTTCGCGTTCTCGGCATATTGGTGATCTTCACCTCGTTCATCGGCTATGTCGGGTTGGCCCGCTTCATGGCAACGCAGATGATCGTGACGAGCGCCGTCATCGCGACCATGTATCTCGGCTTCCAGCTCGGCAAGGCCGTATCCAAGCAGGGCGTCTTTGCCGAAACGATCATCGGACGCTTTCTGGAAAATCGCCTGAAGCTGCGTGAAGTGGCGCTCGATCAGGCCGGTCTTGCAGCTGGGCTTGCGACCTACGCCGTCGCGCTGCTGACCGGCATTCCGCTGATCCTGCTCTCCTGGGGCTTTCACATTCAGGATCTGGAAACCTTTGCCTACAGGCTCTTTACCGAGATCAAGATCGGCAACATGTCGATCTCGCTGCTCGGCATTTTCGTCGGCATCCTGCTGTTTGCGGGCGGCTATCTGGTCACGCGCTGGTTCCAGCGCTGGCTTGACAGCAATGTCATGGCGCGCGGGCAGGTGGATCTGGGTGTCCGCAACTCGGTGAGAACCGGTATCGGCTATCTGGGCATAGCGTTGGCGGCGATCTTTGCCATTTCCGCTGCCGGCATCGATTTATCCAGCCTGGCCCTCGTCGCCAGTGCCCTCTCGGTCGGTATCGGTTTCGGCCTGCAAAACATCGTGTCGAACTTCGTGTCCGGCCTGATCCTGCTGGTCGAGCGGCCTTTCAAGGTCGGCGACTGGATCGTCTCGGGCACTTCGGAAGGCATCGTCAAGCGCATCTCGGTGCGTGCGACAGAGATCGAGACCTTTCGCAAGCAGTCGATCATCGTGCCGAATTCCGAACTTATCAATGCGTCCGTCGGCAACTGGACGCATCGCAACAGGCTCGCCCGCTCCGAAATCCCGGTATCCGTCAGCTATGATGCCGATCCGCGCAAGGTGATGGATATCCTGCTGGAGCTGGTACGCTCGATTCCGAAGGTGCTCAGGAATCCGGAGCCGCATGTAGAGTTCCTGCGTTTTGGTCCATCATCGCTCGATTTCGAGATGCGCTTTTATTTGTCGGATCTCTCCGATGGCATGGAGATCCGCAACAATCTGCGCATCGAAATCCTGAAGCGCTTCAAGGAGGAGGGGATTTCCATTCCCTATCCGCATCAGGAGTTGCATATCGTTCGCGAGGGCAGACGAGGCAGGCAGTCGGATATCGCAGCCGATGCCTTGACGGATTTTGCAGACGGGCCTGAAGCTGAGGATGACGTAAAAGAAGATTCCGCTTTGTCGGCCGAAGGCAAGGTATCGGAAGCGAAGAGCACTGGCCGGCGCCGTGGCAGGACCGCGGCGGAGTGATCCGATTACCGGCAGAGCCCGCTGAAACAGAGCCATGTTGTCGCCGGTGGGAATGATGCGGTCATCGTTTCCGCCGGTTCTGCTCGGAAGTTCGCGGTTTGCGTTCCTCGAGGGGAGCGTGTCGCGCTCTTTAGGATTGTTTCTCTCGGTCTGGTTAGGGATCTCGCGCATGTCGTTGCCGCGAGAACTCTGGCGATAGCATGCCTGGAAAGCCGCGAATGGGGCAATTTTCTTCACCTCCGGGAAACCAGTCGGCTTAACAAATCCGCAAAGGCTTTGTTCTAAAAAAATACAGAGGGGATCATTTTCAAAAACAGGTTTTCATTATGCCATTTCTGGGTGTTTCGGGGATGCAATACTCCGGTGCGTCTCTTGCCGGCTCGCGCATTCTTCTCGTCGAGGATTCCAATCTTTTTACATCAATGGTCAGGGCCAAGCTGAAGGAGCTTCTGGATATCGACGTCGAAATCTGTCGCAATTTCGAAGAGCTTCAGCTTGCCTATGACAAGTCGTCGGAGCCGATCAAGCTGGCGATCTCCAATATGAATCTCCCAGGCGCCGAGAAGGGCGAAGCCCTGGCCTATCTTCTCGATCTCAGCATTCCGACGATCGCCTTCACGGGTACTTTTCTCGAAGGCACGCGCGACGAGTTGATCGCCAAGGATGTGGTGGATTACATTCTCAAGGACAATGTCTTCGCAGTGGACATGCTGGCGGAATCGATCTGCCGTTTTCTGACCAACCATCGTCACCATGTTCTCATCGTCGATGACAGCGCGACGGCGCGCGCTTTGCTGTCCAGCCGGCTGAAGCGCTATAATTTCCGCGTCAGCGTTGCTGAGAATGGTGCCAAGGCGCTCCAAATCCTCAAGGCCAGCCCGGATATCGGCCTTATGGTCACGGACTATAATATGCCCGACATGGACGGATTCGAGCTGACACGGCGTATCCGTGCGACGACCGGCTCCCATGAGCTGCGCATCATCGGTGTCTCCTCATCCAACAACCGGCTGCTTTCGGCCCGCTTTCTCAAGGCGGGGGGCAATGATTTCATTCTGCGGCCATTCATCGATGAGGAGTTCTACTGTCGCGTGAATCAGAATCTCGACACGCTGTTGCAGATTCAGTCGGCTCAGCCGCCCGCCAGGGAGATACGGGCTGGATAAATCGGCTAAAATAATCCCAAGAAAAGTGAGGAAAAATCACTTTTATGTAAATCTCCGCAATCAGCAGTTCCAAATTTTTCACGAATCCTGTTCAGGATACGTGCAACACGGTTTGGCAGACCTGCAATTGACTGACTATTCATACACCTGACGGTGTGGGAGGAATTGACGGGAAATGGTACTGCATGCGGGAAACATTGGCGGCGGCATCGGTCACCGCGATGGCAGCCAGAAAATACTTCTGGTTGAGGATTCGCGCATGTTTTCCGCGGTGCTATCGCATCGGTTCGAAACCGAGCTCGGTCTTGCTGTCATCCATTGCTCTTCATTGAAAGTGCTGAACGAGGTGCTGGCAGAGGCGGATCGCAGTTTCACGATGGCGGTGATCGACCTGAACCTTCCGGACGCTGCCCATGGAGAAGCCCTGGACGTTGCCGTTGCCCATGACATTCCCACCATCGTCTTCACGGCGTCTTTCGACATGGCGACGCGCCATCGCATCATGGAGCGCAATGTCGTCGACTATGTGCTCAAGGATGGCGAGTTCGCCCTCGACAATCTCGTCTCCTCCGTCCGGCGCGCCATCGCCAATCGGTCTGCCCGCGTTATGGTTGTCGACGATGTGCCTTCGGCACGGAAAATGCTGACGGATTTGCTGCACGCTCAGCAATTCAAGGTCGCCGAAGCCGGCACGGGTGTCGAAGCCCTGGCAATGCTTGAGACATTCGACGACATCGAAATCGTCGTCACCGACTACAATATGCCCGACATGAACGGCCATGAACTGACCCGCCGCATCCGCCACCGCTATGGCTCGGATCGGATGCGGATTATCGGCATTTCGTCTTCGAACGATCGTTTGCTGTCTGCGACCTTCCTGAAGGCGGGCGCCAGCGATTTCATCTACCGCCCCTTCGTTCAGGAGGAGCTGCAATGCCGTATCGCGTTGAATGTCGAGACACTGTCGCAGCTGAAGCAATTGCGAGCGGCAGCGGCGAGCGATTATCTGACCGGGCTCTATAACAGGCGCTATTTTTATGACCACGGCCCACGGCTGGTCAATGAATGCCTGCGGCGCCAGCGCCCAAGCTCGGTTGCCATTCTCGACATCGATCACTTCAAGCATCTGAACGATACTTATGGTCACGAGATCGGAGACCAGGTGCTAAAGGCGGTGGCCGGCAGGCTTCACGGGCTCTTGGAAGGCACCGACAATCTGCTCTCCCGCCTTGGCGGGGAAGAGTTTGCCATTCTGTTTGCGGAAATGAACTCGCGCGCGGCGACCGCGCTATGCGACGAGGTCCGCCTCAGCTTGGCGGGCCTGAAGGTTCATGCCGACGACGAAGAGCTTTCGGTCACTGTTTCCATCGGCGTAGCGGAGATTGCCGGCTACGAGTCCTTCGACAACTATCTCAATGCTGCCGACCAGTTTCTCTACATGGCGAAGCACAATGGCCGAAATCAGGTCTATTCCGATTTCAAAATGGCCCAAGAGGCGGCCCAGTAAGCCGCCTGCCTGATCCGCTTGCTTTGAGTTCCACCACCCTCAGATGACAATACCGGTCCGGTTGGTCGACATGGTCAGCTTGCGCTCCGCGCGCTCCTGTTGTGGCGAGCGATTATAGAGTTCGCGATAACACTTGGAGAAGTGCGAGGCGGAGACGAAGCCGCATGCGACTGCCACTTCGACAACAGGCATGGAGGATTGCACGAGCAAATGCCGGGCGCGATCCAGGCGGATCTCGAGATAGTAACGAGCCGGTGAGCGGCCCATTTCCTGGCGGAACAGGCGCTCGATCTGCCGGCGCGACAGACCGGCATCGTCGGCGATTTCCAGCAACGACAGCGGCTCGGCGAGGTTGCTTTCCATCAGCTCGATGATCGACAGGACCTTGGAGTTCTGCACGCCGAGACGCGCACGCAGCGGCAGGCGCTGCCGGTCGTGCGGGCTGCGCACCCGATCAGTCAGCTGCTGCTCGCAGACGCGGTTGACGAGGTTCTCGCCGAAATCCTGGCCGATGAGGTTCAGCATCATGTCGAGCGAGGCGGTGCCGCCGGCGCAGGTGTAGAGATTGCTGTCGACCTCATAGAGATCGGCATAGACTTCCGCCTGCGGGAAAGTTTCCGAAAAGCCAGGCAGGTTCTCCCAGTGGATCGCGCAGCGCTTGCCGTTCAACAGGCCCGCCTGGGCAAGCACATGGGCGCCCGTACAGAGGCTGCCGACGGCGACGCCGCGATTGTACGTCTCGCGCAGCCAGGCATTGACCGACTTGTTGTGGAATTCCTCGACATAGATGCCGGAACAGACCAGCACCATGTTCGGGCGGTTCTCTCCGCCAAGATAGCGACGCTCGTCGGTAAGGGAGGAATTGACCTCCAGCCCGATGCCGCTGGAGGAATAGACTTTCTGCCCGTCCGTCGAGGCAAGCCGCCATGTGTAAGCGGGATAGCCCAGCATGCGATTGGCAATCCGCAGCGTCTCGATCGCAGCGGAAAACGGCAGCATGGTGAAATGCGGAACAAGGAAGAAAACCAGGGAACGCGTCTTGATCGGGGTCTTGCTCATGTCGTGAAAATCCATGCTCCAGGGCCGTTACGTATTCCTTGCGTCAAATACGTCGGCCCGATGGTCTATAAGCGACATTGGCATGGATAATCGCGGCCGCAAAGGGATATTTGCGTCTACCATGAAAAATAGGGGAGCTGTAGGAGGGAAGCGAAGCGGAGCCGAGCGATATGCTCAAGGGGCAAAATATATTTGCGGGTAATTCTCAAGATTAAAGTGCGGTTCGCATCTGGATGCGCAAATGTTCAAAAGGCGACGCGTTCGGGTTAAGCGTCGCCTTTAGTTGTTATGCTCTTTCATTATCATCGGGTGGCTTTCGGCTTCTTGATTTCGTTTGCGGCCGGCCAGCCTAAGTCCTTGCGCATGTCATCGGATAGAGATTCGAGCTCGCGAAGGGAGCGCCACTGCTGCCAACGATTAGCAAGGCGAGAAAAGAAGGGCATATAACTTCCGCCTGACGGAAACGGGTTCCGCGCGCCGGTCTGTCTATAGCTGATGGTCGTCATTTTCAGGGTCCTTTCAGTGTCAACCGTTCAAAATGTCACGGGTTTAATATGGGCTCGGCAGACCCATCAATCAAACGAATAGATCTTATAGCTGCCATTAGTATTCTTGAACGAACGGAGCTTGCTGGGTTTGCGCTCCAGCACGGACAACGTACGATCCGGCGGGAGGCCGCGCGCATTGACGTCATCGATCAGATGAGCGGGAAAGCGGGCGGCAATCTCGTCGAGTGTGTGCTGTGCCATCCGCTGAATTTTGCGGAGGCGTATGAGAGAGAGAAGGCGAGAGGCCTCGTCCAATGCCGTGCCAGCCATGATTTTACTCCTTCGAGGCTGTCTGCGATGAATTTCCATTAGGTCTAATATGGTGCTTCGTTGACATTCAGACAAATGAAATGATATGGTGTTTATGATCAGAAAAATTGAAAGGTAATCGATATGACCGTACCGTTCCGCCGGCCCATACCGTTGCTTGACAATGAAGTTCTGCGTACCTTTGTCGCGATTGCGGAAACGGGGAATTTTTCGACTGCGGCCGATGCTGTCTTTCGCACGCCGTCAGCTGTTTCGATGCAGATCAAGAAGCTGGAAGAGCAGCTCGGCGTGACGCTGTTCCTGCGCGATGCGCGCTCGGTCAGTCTGACGCAGCACGGCGAGATGCTGCTTTCCTATGCGCGCAATATACTGGCACTCTCCAACGAGGCGGTTTCGCGCTTCATCATGCCCGAGCTCAGCGGTGTGGTGCGGCTTGGCGCACCTGACGATATTGGCGAGCGCTTGCTGCCGACCATCCTTAAGAGCTTTTCCGAGACTTATCCTGGCATCATGGTCGATGTCGTTGTCGATATGAGCATCCAGCTGAAGAAGCGCATCGAGGAGCAGCGGCTGGACCTCGCGCTGATCAATTGCGCCACGCGGCCTTTCCCAACCGAAGGGGAGGTTATCTTTACGGAGCGCCTCGTCTGGGCCGGCGCCAAGTGCGGCACGGCCTACCGCCGCGATCCGCTGCCGATTTCCATCTGGGAGGAAGGCTGCATCTGGCGTTCGGAAGCCCTGGCGCAGCTGGAGCGGCAGAAACGCGCCTATCGCGTTTCCTATCTCAGTGCCCATACGATGGCGCAGCGCGCCGCAATCGTCTCCGATCTTGCCGTCGCGCCATTCCCGCGCTCCTACATCACGGATGATATGGAAATCCTCGGGCCGAATGAAGGACTGCCGGAACTGACGTCCTTCGACATTCGTCTGCTGACTGCTTCACAGATGACCGGGCCCATGAAGGCGGTGGCAGACAGCATTCGCCAGGCCTTTGTCGAGATCGGACGCAAAATGGCCGCGTAGCGCGCGGCCAATCATCTCTTGGACAAATTGCTTTCTTACTCGCGGCTGCGGCGACGCCTGCGGCCGCCGCCTTCTCCGCCATCGTCGGAGATCTGCTTGCGCTTCGGCAAGGTCACGACCTTCGAGAGTTCCGGGAAGCTATCGACCTTGTTCGGCAGCGCCATGGCGTAGACGAAGTGCTCCTGAAATTTTGATTCAAGCGCCGTCTCTATCTTCTCGATTTTCCTGACAGTTTCCTCGATCTCACGGCGATGGCCGCGGTTGAGCAGAGCCATGCGCGCGCCCGTGCCGGCGGCGTTGCCGACGGCCTTGACCTTGTCGAGTTCACAATCGGGAATAAGCCCCAGCACCATCGCATATTTCGGATCGATAAAAGTGCCGAAGGCGCCGGCAAGGCCGATGCGATCGACATGATCGATGCCTTGCTTGTCCATCAACAGCTTGACGCCGGCATAAAGCGCTGCCTTGGCAAGCTGGATAGCGCGAATATCGTTTTGGGTGACCGTGATGCGCGGTTCGCCGTCCCGCAGCAGGTAGGAGTAGGTGCGGCCGTTCTGCAGGATGCGCGGCGAGCGTGCAGCCATGGCGCCGTCGACGACGCCATCTTCCGAGATGATGCCGGTGAGGAACATTTCAGCGACAACCTCGATGATCGCGGAGCCGCAGATGCCGGTGACCCCGACCTTGGCGGCGGCTTCTTCGAAGCCTGGCTCGTCCGACCAAGGTTCAATGCCGATGACGCGGTAGCGCGGCTCCAGCGTGACGGGATCGATGCGCACGCGTTCGATGGCGCCGGGTGCGGCGCGCTGACCGCTGGAAATTTCGGCGCCTTCGAAGGCCGGGCCGGTTGGCGAGGAGGCGGCGACGACGCGGTGACGGTTGCCGAGCACGATTTCAGCATTGGTGCCGATGTCGACCAGCAGCATCATCTCATCCTGGCGATGCGGCCCTTCGGCAAGTGTCGCGGCGGCCGCATCGGCGCCGACATGGCCGGCGATGCAGGGCAGCATGTAGATGCGCGTGCCGGCATTCATCGGCAGGCCGATCTCGGCCGATTTCAGATGCACGGCCCCGGATACGGCAAGCGCAAAGGGCGCGCCACCAAGCTCTGTCGGATCGATGCCGAGGAAAAGGTGATGCATGATCGGGTTGCCGACGAAGACGGCGTTCAGAATATCCTGTCGCGACACGCCGCCATCGGCGCAGACCTTGTCGATCAAGCCGTTCAAGGCTTCGCGAACGGCATTGGTCATGGCCTCGCGGCCGTCAGGATTCATCATCACATAAGAGACGCGGCTCATCAGATCCTCGCCGAAGCGGATCTGCGGGTTGGAGGCGCCGGCTGATGCCACGGTTCTGCCCGACAGCAGCGAGGACAGATGCATGGCGATCGTCGTCGAGCCGATATCACAGGCAATGCCGTAGGCTTCGTTCTTCAGGCCGGGATAGAGCGCGATAAGGCGAGGGCGCTCGCTGTCCTGATCGCGATGAATGGCGGCCGTCACCTTCCATTCGCCCTTGCGCAGGATCGACTGCACTTGCGGGATGAGGTGAAAATCCACTTCGAGATTGTCGTATTTCCAATCCGCCGTGATTGCCGCCTTCAGGCGATCCAGATCGCCAAGCGGCTTGTGCATGTCGGGTTCCTCGACCTCGACGTAGCACATATGCACGGCCGCGTCGCGAGCAATGACGCGTTCGTCGGCCGCCTTGCGCACCACCTGCGCGTTGATGACGGTATCCTGCGGTACGTCGATGACCAGATCGCCCTGGATCAAAGCGGAGCAGGAAAGCCGGCGGCCTTCAGGCAATTCGCGCACCTCTGCATAGCGCTTTTCCTTCGGCCCGATCGGCGAAAGATGGTCGTTGGACGAGACGATCTTGTGCTTCGCGAAATTGCCTTCCTGCACGGAGACCTGGCAACGCCCGCAGGTCGCACGGCCACCACAGACGCTCTCGACATAGACGCCGAGCTGACGGGCTGCCTCCAGCACGGGCGTTCCCACGGGGAAGTGGCCGCGCTTGCCGGATGGCATGAAAAGGACAAGAGGTTTGGCGCTGTCGCTGGCTTCGGCCACGGATCAGCCTTTCTATTTGCTAAGGCGGCGCACGTTCGAGCGAACACGCCTGCTATAGGGTTTTATCGCGGCGTGAGCGACCGCATCGGCGATGCTGCGCTGGCTTGTCGCGCCTGCGGCCGTCAGAGCGGCGAAACCCTGTTGCACCATTGCTGCGTTTACGGCAACGGCGCTTTCCGCCGCTGCCATCATCTTCTCCGAGATCATCCGGTTCATTTCGGCCGCGTTCACGCTGCCGGCCAGCGCGTCCATCCACATCTGCTGCAGCCGTATGCCGATCACGACGGGCGCCTGCAGCCAGAGCGTGGCAAGATCATTGGAGAGGCCGCGACCGGATGCCATCTTATTCCCTCGCTGCTCCCGCACCGGCGCGCGCGGCACGGCCGCCACGGCGCCCACCGCCGGCTGGGGCAGCCGTTGCTGCGGCGGCTGCGACGCCGCCTTCTGCAGGCTTGTAGTCACGATAGGTCATGATCCAGTTGGTGCAATTGGCATCCGTGCCGTTCAGCACGTTGGCGGCGCGCACGGCTTCCATTTCCTGCGGGCGGCAGGGGTTCATGATGGCGGAGGTCATGCCTGCACCGATGACCATCGGGATGAAGCCGGCATTGATGCCATGGCGATGCGGCAGGCCGAAGGAGATATTGGAGAGGCCGCAGGTGGTGTTGACCTTCAGCTCGTTGCGCAGCCGGTGCAGCAGCGCGAAAACCTGACGGCCAGCATCGCCAAGCGCGCCGATCGGCATGACGAGCGGGTCGACGACGATGTCCTCAGGCTTGATGCCGTGATCCATGGCGCGCTCGACGATCTTCTTGGCGACGGCGAAACGAACGTCAGGGTCCATGGAAATCCCGGTCTCGTCGTTCGAGATGGCGACGACGGGCACGTCGTATTTCTTGACCAGCGGCAGGATGGCTTCGAGCTTTTCCTCTTCGCCCGTCACCGAATTGACCAGCGGCCGGCCCTTGGCAACCTTGAGGGCCGCTTCGATTGCCGCCGTGACCGAGCTGTCGATCGAAAGCGGTACGTCGACCAGACCCTGCACGATTTCAAGCGTCTGCACCAGCAGGCCCGGTTCGGTCTCGTTCGGGTTGACCGAAGTAACGCCTGCGTTGACGTCGAGCATGGTCGCACCGGCGGCGACCTGTTCCAGCGCATCCTTGATGACGGTGTCGAAATTGCCTTCGATCATCTCGGCGGCGAGCTTCTTGCGCCCCGTCGGGTTGATGCGTTCGCCGATCACGCAGAAAGGCTGGTCGAAGCCTATGATGATCTCGCGGGTGGCGGAGGCAACGATGGTACGCGTCATGTCTGATCCTCTGGTCAGTTGGCCCGATAGCTGGTCTATCGTGCGGTGATCTGGGTTACAAGCCGACCGGTTCCTCTCCCGGCCTGCTGCTATCGTCTCGAATTCAATGTGCCTGCGGCGGCGTATGGTGGGCTGCAATCTCCGCCATCGCCTGCTGGTTTTCTTCCCTGCCTTCGCTGATCTGGTGCAGCCGCTCGGCGACAAGCGCATCGGTGCGGCTTGCCTCGCGTTTCCATGGCTGACGGCCCTTCAGCACGCCGGAATCATGAACCATTTCGGCAACATATTCTTCCTGGCGGTAGGCCATGACGTGAATACCGGAAACGCCCTCGATCTCCTTCACCTCGTTGATGATGTCGATGCAGAGCTGCTTGCCTTCCTTCTTCTGATCCTGTGCGCCTTCGATGCGCTTGATCACTGCGTCGGGAATATGGACGCCTGGTACGTTGGAGCGCATCCAGCGGGCGGTCTTTGCCGATGCCAGCGGGCCGACGCCGACGAGAATGAAGCATTTTTCGGTCAGGCCGAGATCGCGCACCTTCTTCATATATTCCCGGAACATCGGCACGTCGTAGCAATACTGGCTCTGGACGAACTGCGCTCCGGCTTCGATCTTCTTCGCAAGCCGGTAGGGGCGGAAGTCGTAGGGCGGCGCGAAGGGATTGATGGCGGCGCCGAGAAAGACTTTCGGCGGCGAGGTCAGCTTGCGGCCGGACAGGAATTTCGCGTTGTCGCGCATGATGCGCACGGTTTCGAGCAGCGACATGCAATCGAGATCGAAGACTGGTTTGGCGCCCGGCTGATCGCCCGCCTGCACGCCGTCACCGGTCAGGCACATGATGTTGCACACGCCCATGGCGGCAGCACCCAGCACGTCGCCCTGGATGGCGATGCGGTTCTTGTCGCGGCAGGCGATTTGCATGATCGGCGCATAGCCCATGCGCGTCAGCAGCGCGCAGATCCCGACCGAGGACATATGGCAATTGGCGCCGGAGGCGTCGACGGCGTTGATGCCGTCTACCCAGCCCTCGAAAATGGCGGCGCGCTCGTAGACATCCTCGGCATTGGCGCTGTCGGGCGGGTTCAGCTCGGCGGTGACGGCGAATTCGCCACGGCGAAGCACCCGCTCCAGCCGCCCGAGCGAAGAATGGCCGGGCAGGGGATCGAGCGGCAGATGCGCGCCAAGCGGATTTTCATCGATATGCGACATCGCTCAGGCTTCCTTTTTCGCCGCTTCTCGGGCTGCGGCCGCCTCTGCCGTGACGCGAAGCCACGATGACGTCTCGCGCAGCGACTGATTGACGGGCTTCTGCACCTTCAAGATTGCATCGCCCTGGATCATGTTCCGCGAGCCGTTCCAGGCCTGCACCCAGACGCAGGGCATGTCGGGCTCGACTTCGCAATTGCCGTTGGCGCGAACGCCGCCGCAGGGGCCGTTGCGCAGCTGCTTGGGACAGTTCATCGGGCAGGACATGCCCGTCGACGACAGCGCGCACTGGCCGCACATGCGGCAATCGAACAGGAAGCCCTTCACATTGCGTTCGATGAAGGTAATCGGGCGCTCCACGCGCTCATAGCCGAACGCTTTCCACAGCGGATGAAGCAGCAGGAATGTGTCGGCGAAACGACGGTAGAACCATTCGAGAAAACGCGAATGACGCACGGCCCAGAGACGGACCGTATATTTGCGTCGGGCGCGGCGGTTAGGGGAGACGCCGGCCGGCGTGTAGGCGCCGCTGGCCGCCTTTGCGCCCGCGGCGGCATTGCCAGGCTTCTGGACGGCATCAGCCATTGTCGCGGCCTCCGGCCTTCACCAGCGCCACCAGCCGCTCGCGATCATAGGCAGCCTCGATCTCGCCGGCTGCCTTGTCTGCTTCGGCCTCGAGATCGTCGGAGACCGGTACGGGATCCGCCTTGCGCCATTCAGCCAGATAGTCGTCGGTTTCGGCCGCGCCGGTGCGCATGGCGCACATGTCGATCGCTTCGGTAAAGCGCAGCGAAAGCTCGCGTTTTGCCGTCTGCCTGCCCTTCTTGATGATGACCTGGGCCGGAATGTCCCGCCAGTAAACGACAATGCGATCTGCCATGCGCAAAATCTCCTCTTCACGCCAGAATGCACGCCGGCAGACCTCGGGACTGCGCTCGCCACGACGCGGCACATGCCGAAAAGCGACGCGATATCGAAACCTCGCCTGCAAGCATCCCCCAAGCTTATTATCCTTTGAAACGGACGGGTTCGAACTGTGATTGAATGTCTTTGACTCGTCCAGCATGTCGGTCTCGGCAAAGAAGAGGAAGATCGAAAACCGACGCAGATGTCGTAATCAGACGGCCAATAATTCGCGGGCAAGATCGCCGTAGCCGGTATAGCGATATTCGTATTCCAGGCCGAGAAAGGCGGCAGCGTCCCTTGCCTTTGCCTGTAGCGCCGGATCTTCTTCCTGCGAGAGATAGACGACCTTGCGGTAGTTGCCGAAATAAATGTCCCGCAGCTCCGGATGGCGGTCGAGGCCGAGCGGAACCACGACAAAGGCTTCGAACTGGCGGGCGAGAAAATCTGTCAGGAAAAACGATGTGATGTCATCGTCGCGCGCGGCGAAAGCCTCGTTGCCGGTGAAGAAGGAATAACAGTGCGGACCGGAAAGGCGCTCTATTCCTTCAAGCTGGCAGATCCTGTCGATATCGCCGCCTGTGCCGCAATCGGCATAGCCGATAAAGATCTTTTCGAAGCCGCGCGCGCGCGCATCGGCAATAGCCTCTTCCAGGGCTGGTGCGATCTTCTGCGGATAGGAATGATAGATTGCGGGAAGACAGTGAAGGTCGATGTGATCGAGCCCGTTTATTCTGGTGACCGCTAGTATTTCGCGCGCGATTGCCCCGCACGCAATCACATGAACTTTTTGGGTTTGTGCGCGTTTATCGCGCGGAGGGTTCTTCTCCGCATTTTTTTGATCGATATCCACTCAGAGGGGGTTCCCAATCATGACTGCACCGACACTCACGAAAATTGCCACCGCCTGCGTCGTTCTCATGGTGCTTGCCTCTTGCGCCAATACTATACGTGGCATGGGCAGAGATACCGCAAATGCGGTGAACGCAACCGAGGACGCCGGTCATACCGTCAAGAAGGCGGCTCAATAGCTAATTTGGGATACCAATGTGCCGGCGGCAACCCGTTGATTGTCGCCGGCACTCAGTTTCTTGCAATCAGGCGCCCGCAGCCAGGCTGTTGTGCTTGCGCTTCATGAATTCCTTGGCAGTCTCCACCGCCACGGCAGCGTCACGGCAATAGGCGTCAGCACCCACGGCCTTGCCGAATTCCTCGTTCAGTGGCGCGCCGCCGACCAGTACGACATAGTCGTCACGCAGGCCCTTTTCCTTCAGCGTATCGATAACGACCTTCATGTAGGGCATGGTCGTGGTCAGCAGTGCCGACATGCCAAGAATATCGGGCTGCTCGCGCTCGATGGCGTCGAGGTAGTTTTCGACCGGATTGTTGATCCCGAGGTCGATGACGTCGAAACCGGCGCCCTCCATCATCATGCCGACGAGGTTCTTGCCGATGTCGTGAATGTCGCCCTTGACGGTGCCGATCACCATCTTGCCGAGCTTGGGTGCACCGGTCTGTGCCAGCAGCGGCCGCAGGATCGCCATGCCGGCCTTCATCGCATTGGCCGAAAGCAGCACCTCCGGAACGAAGAGAATGCCGTCGCGGAAGTCGATGCCGACAATACGCATGCCCTCGACCAGCGCCTGGGTCAGAACATCGTAAGGAGCCCAGCCGCGCTCCAAGAGGATATTGGTCGCTTCCTCGATTTCTTCCTTCAAGCCGTCATACAGGTCGTCATGCATCTGCTGCACGAGCTCTTCATCAGAAAGTTCCGAGAGAATGATTTCGTCGTCAGACATGCGCTCCATCCCATTTTCGTGCAGCATCAGAGACTTGTATAAAACACTGCCGCCATTACGGATAGACCGGAAGGCCGCCAAAACTCTTTTTGAATGCGACGTCGCACGGAACAATCGCGACGGACGAAGAACAGTTGATATTGTCAGCCGATGTCTGTCCTATGCTAATTGCTGGCGCATTAAGGAACGTCCGCTTGTCGGAATCAGGTAGCATGGGGCCTGATAGACGCATCCATGCGCAGGAGTGAGGAAACATCATGGACGATATGATTGAGCAACCGGCTGCAGGCAATGATGGCGGCGGACGGCGTTCGCGCAGTGAGGGCAGGGGTGCGGCAGCGCGGCGCGCTTCGCGCAGCGGCGGCGGGCCGGGTCCTTCGCTCCCCTATATCACCCGTAAGATCGGCGTCTATGAAGTGCTTGACGAAGAGGGCCTGCAGCTCATCGAACGCAATGCCGACACGGTTCTGGAGGAAATCGGCATCGAATTTCGCGATGACGCGGAAGCTCTGGCGCTCTGGAAGGAAGCCGGTGCCGACGTACGCGGCCAGCGCGTGCATTTTCCGAAGGGACTTTGCCGCGAACTTCTGAAGACCGCGCCGAAGGAATTCACCTGGCATGCGCGCAACAGCGCCCGCAATGCCCATGTCGGCGGCAAGGCGACGATTTTCGCGCCGGTCTACGGCCCGCCTTTCGTGCGTGATCTTGAGGGCAACCGCCGCTATGCGACGATCGAGGATTTCCGTAATTTCGTGAAGCTCGCCTATATGGCACCGTCGATGCATTCGTCCGGCGGCACGGTCTGCGAGCCTGTCGATATCCCGGTCAACAAGCGCCATCTCGATATGGTCTATAGCCATATCAAATATTCCGATAAGCCGTTCATGGGCTCAGTCACCGCGCCGGAGCGTGCAGAAGATACGATCGCTATGGCAAAGATCGTGTTCGGCGACGATTTCGTTGAAAACAATTGTGTAACGCTGAACCTCATCAATGCCAATTCGCCGATGGTGTTCGACGAAACGATGCTCGGCGCCTTGAAGGTCTATGCGCGGCACAATCAGGCTTCGGTGGTTTCTCCCTTCATTCTCTCGGGCGCGATGAGCCCCGTGACGGTCGCAGGCACGCTGACGCAGATTCTGGCCGAGGTGCTGGCCGGCGCTTCCTTCACGCAGCTGATCCGCAAGGGCTCGCCTGTTCTGTTCGGCACCTTCGCCGCATCCATTTCGATGCAGTCGGGCGCCCCGACGTTCGGCACGCCGGAGCCATCGCTTGTCTCCTATGGCGCAGCACAGCTCGCGCGTCGCCTCGGTCTGCCGTTCCGCACCGGCGGCTCGCTCTGCGCTTCCAAGGTGCCGGATGCGCAAGCCGCGCACGAATCCGCCAATACTCTGAACATGACACTGCTGGCCGGCACGAATTTCGTGCTGCACGCGGCCGGATGGCTGGAAGGCGGTCTCGTCTCCTCCTACGAGAAATTCATGATCGACCAGGACCAGCTCGGCATGATGCAGAAGATGGCTGAAGGCGTGGATCTCTCGGAAAATGGCCAGGCGCTCGATGCCATCCGTGAAGTCGGACCGGGTAGCCACTATCTCGGCTGCGGCCATACGCAGGCGAATTTCCAGTCCGCCTTCTATCGCTCGCCGCTCGCCGACAACAACTCCTTCGAGCAGTGGGAGATCGAAGGTCAGAAACGCATCGAGCAGCGGGCCAACGCGCTTTGCCGTTCCTGGCTCGATCATTACGAAGCGCCGCCGCTCGATCCGGCCATCGACGAGGCTCTTCTCGCCTATATCCAGAAGCGCAAGGACTCGATGCCGGACGCCTTCACCTGAAGAGAGCCCGAGGCCGCCAGGGAGCAAGGCGGTGCGACACGCGTTGCCGATCTCATCCAGAAGGAAGTCTGGCGGCCGCACTATGAATATAAGGGGCCGCGGTGAGCCGCGGCCCTGCCATCTTCGAACAGCTCCGTGCGACGCTCGGCGTTCACGGAGTTTTCGTTCGTGGCAGCTTGTCCTTCCATGAAGGCGAGGGGCCGTTGCTGACGGATGGCACGCCTGCACGCGGTGTCGTGCTGCTGGGCAATATCGGCGGCTCGATCTGGCCGGCGTTTTCGAAATGGCTGGATATGCCCGTCAACAGGACGCGCAAGAATCCCCTTGATGACTGGTCGAAGGCGATTATCCGGCCGGTTGCAAGCGGGCTAGCGGCCACTACCTATTTTCCTTCGGATCCTCCCTGGCAACCGTTCCAGCGATGGGCCATGCAGGCCGAGGGCTTGAAAGCGTCACCGCTCGGCATCTTGATCCATCCGGACTATGGTTTGTGGCACGGATATCGCGGCGCATTGGGATTTGCCGATGCGCTGGAAGGAACGGAGGTGCCGCCGTTTTCTCCGCATCCATGCGATCTATGCATGGAGAAACCTTGTCTTGCCGCCTGTCCCGTTGGGGCGATAACGGCAGCCGGCTTTGATCTTCCAGGCTGCCGGTCGCGTTTGCGCACATCACAAGGGCAAGCCGGCTGCATGGCCGGTGGCTGTCTTGCACGCAATGCCTGCCCGGTCGGGGCAGGCTATCGTTACCCCGCCGAACAGCTTGCATTCCATATGGCTGCACTCCAGCTTTAGGTCTCACGCCTTCCTTGTTTCGCCGCATTGCGATGCGTTCTGAAGCCTGTGTTATTCATGCGGGGCTATGCGCTTGATTCGATTGATGGTCATTCTTGCCGTTCTTGCCTTTGCCGCCACCGCATCGGCCGGCGAAGCCTGTCGCAAGGTCCAGCATCTTGGGGACGGCTATACGGTCTGCACTTTCGATGCGGTCAGCGACGACATTCAGATTTTTCAGAACGATCGCAACGGCAAACCTTATGGCTCTTTCCGTGCCCTGGAAAATGATCTGCGTCAGGATCGCATCTATGTGCGCTTCGCCATGAATGGCGGCATGTATCTCGACGACCAGTCTCCCGTGGGTCTCTTCGTCGAGAATGGACGTGAGGTGAAGGCGATCAACACCAACAAGGGCTGGGGTAACTTTCATCTCCTGCCGAACGGGGTCTTCTATCTCGGGGCGGGCAAGGCCGGGATCATGGAAAGCAAGGCCTTCGCAGCTTCCGGCATCAAACCTTTTTATGCGACGCAGTCCGGCCCGATGCTGGTCATCAGCGGCAGGCTTCATCCGTCATTTCTGGCGGATAGTCCGAGCTTGAAGACACGAAACGGCGTGGGTGTTACCTCAGACGGCAAGGTCGTCTTCGCCATTTCCGATGGCGCGGTGCGTTTCCACGACTTTGCGACGCTATTTCGCGACGAGTTGAAATGTCCGAATGCGCTGTTTCTCGATGGCAGCATCTCCAGCCTCGATATCCCGGAATGGCAAAGGCGCGACAGCCTGTTTCCGCTCGGGCCGATCATCGCAGTGACGGAAATGCTGCCGGGTTGACGAGCACTTGAAACGCGAAGAGCTCCGCATTGCATCGCGGAGCCCTCGGCTATAGCCACCAAATTTCAGACGAACTGATCGATATAGGTCATGATGCTGAACAGGCCGTCCTTCGGACCCGGATTGGCCGGGAAATCCTCGGTGAAGCGGAGA
This sequence comes from Rhizobium sp. ERR 1071, assembly GCF_007828675.1. Taxonomy (NCBI): domain Bacteria; kingdom Pseudomonadati; phylum Pseudomonadota; class Alphaproteobacteria; order Hyphomicrobiales; family Rhizobiaceae; genus Rhizobium; species Rhizobium sp. ERR 1071. The sequence continues at coordinate 928,234 of NZ_VITM01000002.1, forward strand.
AAGGCCCTTGGACTGCCGCCATAGCTGCCGGTCTGCGGCGCTTCCCTCGAGAGATGCTGCCGGATCGACTGCGGGAGAAGGTTGATCGTGGCATCGTCGATGATCGGTTCGATGATGACGGGTTCGCCATTGAAGGCGATCGCTTCCGTCGCGGCGGTGGAGATGCCTGCCAGCTTGCGGATTTGATCATAGGATTCCGGCGGTAATGGCGTCGGCAGGTAGGCCGCCATGCGGTGATACATGATATAGGCTTCGACCCAGTTCTGCGCGTTGACATGCAGGCGCATGGCGACCGCCTGACGCTGCAGCATGAATTCGGTGATGCGAGGCATCAGCGAGCCGCGATAGTCAGGCGGATAGCGGTTATCGCGCAGCGCCTGCGAGGCGAGGTATTCGAGGCCGCCTCTATAGGTATCCCACTGGAACATGCATTCCTTGTTGCCCTGCTGCAGGCGCGGATCGTCTGAAACGGCGGTCACGCGCGCGAAAGGCTCCGGCATGAACAGCACGTCGGCCTTGTCCAATGCACGGGTCGTATAGAGGAATGCCCAGAAGATGAACGGCGTCGGGCTGGAAATTGATTTCAACAGAACGTCGCGCCGGATGATCATGAATTCGGGGAAGATGTGACGGTCGAGAATGAATTCCAGCATCGAGCGGAAATCACCCTTGGCGTGACGCGTCGGATAGGAGAGGTGATAGAAGGGTTCCATATCGCCGCCGCCAGGCCTGCCATCGACGAGGAGCCACGGCGCCTGGATCATGCCGATATTCTTGTCGTCCACCATGATACGAAGATATTCGACGACTTTTTCCGGGATCAGCAAATCGTCGTCGCCGAGGAAAACCGCGTAATGGCCGCGGGCTCTCTGCATCGCAAAAGCGTAGTTGCTGATGAAACCGGAATTGCGCGCCCGGCGATAGGCGCTGATTTCCGGATGATGCGAGATCGACTGAATGTAGGCTGCGGTCTCATCCGTCGAACAATCGTCGACAATGACGATTTCGAAAGGGAGGCCCAGTCGGCGAAACTCTTCCAGGTGGAAATTGACGTTCCGCTCGAGCATGAACTGACGGTTATAGGTCGGAACGCAGACCGAAAGGACGGGGACTTGGGCAGAAGACATCGATATTCTCCACGAGGCATCAGCGCGATTCTATGCGCGGACTTTGATCCATGAATAAGCGGGATTGCTTTCGCGGGGCTGGAGAGTTTTGAGCGATCCGATTGGGGGAATTGCCCATGCTCCAGTTCAGTGCAAGTTCCGCTCTTTATGCTCCGGTCAGCGCATCCCGTAATCCCGGCGGGAAGCGATTGCCGTTTTCGAGGTTGCCTCTTCCTCGAAGATGGCCGGATAGCCCGAGGCACATGGATCAACCAATACCTCCAGGGTTTGGCGTCCATGTCAGTATCAGGAGACCCTGTGAGCAAAGTCAGTGTCATCATTCCCGCCTATAAGGCGCAGGAATCCATCGGTGAAACGATTGCCGCGGTTCTGGAAAATCGTGACGTCCTGGAGGTGATCGTCGTCGACGACATGTCTCCCGATGCCACCGCGATGATTGTCGAGCGACATGCTCAGCGTGATCAGCGGGTGCGCCTGCTGCGCAATCCACAAAATGGCGGGGCGGGATACAGCCGGAATGCCGGCATGGCCGCCGCCCACGGCGACTATTATTACTTTCTCGACGCCGACGACATGGTAGCGCATCGCTCGATCGATGAAGTCGTGTATCACATGGAAGCCAATGCCTGCGATGTGATGGTGTTTCGCTATCGCTACGTCACCGAGAGGAACGGTCGTCTCGATCCGATGCTGCCGATCGACAATGATGCCTGGCGGGAGCTGGTCGGCGATACCGACATAGGCGTTTTTACGCTCGACCAGTGCGGGCGATTGCTGTTCACCGTGAATTTCCCCTGGAACAAGATCGTGAGCGCCAGGCTATGTCGGGAAACGGGTCTCCGCTTCTCGGAGACCCGCGTCCATAACGATATCTATGCTCACTGGCATATCTATCTGCACGCGCGGAAGATCGGCATGATGAATCGTTATCTCATCGGCCACCGCGTCTATCAGGACAGGGCGCAGCTGACTAATGTCTTCACCGAAAAGCGGTTCGAGGTCTTCAAGGCGTTTGCGGAGGTGGAAGCGCTGTTTGCGCGCCTGCCGCGGATGAAAGAGGCCTATTACCAGTGGTTCCTTCGCAGCAAGTTCGATTTGCTCGATTGGATCTACCCGCAATTGCCGTTCGATCTCAGGGAGCGCTTCTTCGCTCTGGTTCGGCAATGCTATGAAGAGTATGGCCAGGCTGACTATGAGAACGTGCGCAGGCAGTCGTTCGAGACTGCGGATATCGCGCTCAGGCTGAAACAGGCCCCTCATTTGATACTCGGCAAGACGCCGAGATAGCGGCTAAGATAACGTTCCTCGCCTGCCGTATTCGCAATAAAAAGAGAGAGGCGCCGCGGTACGACCGCGGCGCCTCTTCCATTTCAGGCTGGTTCATCTGATGGCGTCGAGTTCGCTCAGATCCAGCGCGTTCTCGAATTCGTCGCGACTGTAGATAGCAAAATCCGCTTCAGTTGATTCCTTGAACTTGTATGGGTTCTCCACCAGCTTCAGCAGGCTCCATTGCGGGAACCGGTTTGCGATGTCCGTCGTGAATTTGCGGTGCCGGACATGCGACGCGCCGCGAATATCCGGGCCGTCGAAATTGGAGGCGTAGATAATCACATAGCGCTGCGGCAGAGAGAAAAGCTGGTCGAGGTAATTGACGTAAATATTGTCGTCAACCAAATGGTAGAGGACGTCGAGCGACAAGGCGCAGTCATAGGCGTCCTCGTGCATTTCCCAGTCAAGCGACTGATCGCCCAGCCAGACGAAATTGTAGTTCGGCTTATCCCTGTACATCATCATCGTGCGTTCGATGACCGTCTTGGAGACGTCGAAGCCGGTATAGCGGTCGAACGAGAAGTATTTCAGTTGATTGCCGTCGCCGGAGCCCATCTCCGCGAAGGATTTCAGCCCTTTCTTCCGGGCGAAGCTATTTAGAAACTGCCCCTTGTATTTGGCGAGCACATCATAAGAGCCGGCACCCGAATTGCCGCCACTGCGGTAACGGCCTTCCCAATAGCCGGTGGAGTCAAAGGAAGGCGCAGCTTCCGATCGACGCATCGGCTGTTCCATCGGTGTAACGGGAGCAAGTCGCTCCACAGATGGCGTCGGGATGGGCCGCGGCTGTGTCGGATAGGGCTGCTGCATCGGCTGCATCGCCACCTCGGCAACCGGCACGGCTTCGCGAACCTGCTGCACCGATATGGCCTGCGGAATAGGTGCGGGTTGCTGGGCCTGATGTGTGGCAGCCGGCCGCTGCGCCAGCCAGAGTGGAACGGGCCGCTTCATAGGCGAGCCGGCCTGCTGTTCCAGGGATGCCCAATTCAAGATTTTGGGTGCTTCGGCCACCCGGTCGCCCATGACGATATCGAGTTCGCGCAGCTGCTTGGCGAGCGGGAATTTGTCGTGGACATATTGCGTCCATTGATGGGTCTGACCGGCAATGATCTTTTCGACGGCTTCATCCACCGACGAGAAGCGGATTTCGTCGGGCCAGAATTCTTCCGCACCGGGATAGTCATGGATCACCGGCAGGGCGCCGACAGCCATGGCTTCGGCGATGTTATAACCAAAGCTCTCGTGCACCGAGGTCGACAGTATCACGCCCTTGTCCGCGAGGAACGCCGGCATGTTGCGCTGCCAGCCATGGAAGAAGACGTTGCGGGTAAGGCCGAGCTTTTCCGTCGTGCGCTTCAGGTACGGCATCATGACGTACTCTTCCTGTTCGCCGGCCACATGCAGCGTGTAGGAAGGATCGCGCTTCACCAGCGAGTGCATGATTTGCAGGAACAGCGGCTGGTTCTTGCGCATGAAGGGCTTGGCGGCCCAGGCGATTTTCTTCTTATCGAGCGAAGGGATCGGCTTAAACTTGTCGAGATTGAGGCCGTTCCACACGACGTGGGTGCGGGTTTTCTGGGTGACCTGAGGTGCCCTGAGTTTCAGGACACGCAGCATGTCATGGGACACCAGAATCAGATCATCGATGGCGCCGAAATCGATACGATCGGGAAAATTCGATTCGACGATCTCGAAGCGATGCCAGCGCGCGATGACACGCTTGCCGCGCCGCTTGATGTTCTGGTTGATCGCGTGGACGAAGAGCTCGTTGCAGAATTCGAACCAGACGATGTCGGCCCATTCCACAGCCGTCTCGATCTCCTTGAAAGCCTTCGGCTGTATGGCCATGACTTCGTAGGTCTTCGACAGATGTTGGAATATGTCGCCGATGAAGCTATCGACTTCGATGATTATGGCCAGCTTTTTCTTCTGATGCATCTTCTGCTACCGTAAAAGAGACGAGTGGTTCTTAGTCTCGACCTGACGGACGACACGACCGACCTTCGTGTCCGCCGAGCACCGACGTTCTTGGCAATATTCTGAACGCGCGATTGTCCCCCGCACAGAAATCCCAGCTCCGAGATTATGCCGACCAACTTTCGCGAGGCTGGATTGCTCGAAATGCGTTCTGGGCGACGGTGTTCCGGGCGGCAGGCGGCCTTTGATTTCCTGCACAAGCTTCGCAAAAGGAATGGTGGCCAAAGTGCCGATCAAACGAGCTCGATCGCGAGCGAATCTCCGGGAGCCATGTCGTCTGACTGCTTTCCTCGGATCTGGCCGTTACCTGGGGTTCGGAATTAGGGAACAGTCCACATGTCATTGGCAGCGAACAGCTTGCATAAGCCCGCCTACGAAGTGCATCCGGCGAGCCAGATACAATGGTCCGATGCGCCGCCGCTGACCCAGGACATGTTGAACGGCACATTTTGGAGCCTTGGCGACGTCAACCGCGGGATGTTCTCTCGCTTCATGGTTTTGGCACCTGAGGGCATGATCGGCAATTATTTCGATCCCGCCGTCGATTTCTGGCATGTGATGGCCGGCCGGCTTTGCCTGATCGACAGAGATGGGCTGCCGTCGGTCATTTTCGATTCTGCCCATATCGAGGACGGCAATCTCATGGCATTGGCGGGCCGGGGCGTTATTGGAGGTGTCGATAGCACCTATCTGCTGGTGCCGGCCGATCACCCACCGCATCCGCTGTTTTCAACGCCCGTAGGTGTCGAGCGCAAGGCCAAGTTCCTCGTGCAGCCGCAGGAAGGGCTTAGGCGTCCCAATCTCGTTGTCGTGCCCGCCGGTTCGAAGTCGCTCCATCCGCGCTGGTTCGAGAAGATCGATGATGCCTCGCGCAACTGGGATCTCTGCATCGGCTATTATGGTGCCGAGACGCCGGAAGTATCCAATAGCCCCTACGAATATCTGGCGCATCTGCCGAAGACCAAGAAGTTCAAGATCATCTACGACCTCTTCCATCAAGGCAGCCCGCTTTGGAATTATGAGCGAATCTGGCTGCCGGATGACGATCTGCTGTGCGACGGCGAGGACATCAACAGGATGTTCCACCTGTCGCACAAGCATGGTCTGGATCTGGCGCAGCCGTCCCTCAAAAAAGGACCAGGCTCTTATCCCAATCATCCTTTGACGGTTCAGCGACCCAACAGCGTCGTGCGTTTCGAGGGTTTCGTCGAAATCATGTGCCCGGTCTTCTCGCGGCGTGCGCTGCAAATCTGCATCGAGTCCATGAAGGATGTCGAATCCGGATACGGTCTCGATCATCTTTGGCCGTCATTCCTCGGGCGGCCGGCGGCGCGCATGGCGATTATCGATGCCATTTCCGTCGCTCACACGCGGCCGCTGGGCGCGACCTACAACGTCAATGCAGCGGTGGAAGAACAGGCTGCACTCTTCAGGACGTATCAATATACGCCGCTGAAATATGCTGGCGTCTGGTAGCGTGCCTGGATTTTTCCAAGTGCTGCCGACAGATCCGCGCCGCCGTCACCCTGATATATCCCATTCCGTTTGGCACCTTCGATTGCAGCCGCGACCGAGATTTGGTGGTAGCGAGAGTTTTAGAGCATGATCGATTTTTCCAAGGTAGATTTATTGATCGTCGGTGCCGGCTTCTACGGCGCGACGATCGCGGAGCGGGTCGCGAACGAGCTCCAGAAGAACGTGCTTCTGATCGACCGGCGCAGCCATATCGGTGGCAATGCCTATAGCGAGTTCGATGGCGAGACCGGGATCGAGGTTCACCGCTATGGTGCGCATCTCTTCCATACACCGAACGAAGTGGTCTGGACCTATCTCAACAGATTTACGGCCTTCACCGACTATAAGCATCGCGTCTATTCGACCTACCGCGATCAGGTCTATTCAATGCCGATCAATCTCGGAACGATCTCGCAGTTCTTCAACCGGCGCCTTTCGCCCGACCAGGCGAAGACCCTGATTGCGGATCAGGCGGCAGAAATGGCCGGCCGTCATCCGGCCAATCTGGAAGAGAAGGCGATTTCGCTGATCGGCCGGCCCTTGTACGAGGCGTTCATTCGTGGCTATACGGCCAAGCAGTGGCAGACGGATCCGCGCGACCTGCCCGAACATATCATCACGCGCCTGCCGGTCCGTTACACTTTCGACAACCGCTACTTCAACGACAAATATGAAGGCTTGCCGGTCGACGGCTATACCGCGATCTTCGAGAGGATGCTGAAGCATCCGAAAATCCAGATCGCCCTCGATGTCGATTTCTTTTCGTTGAAATCCTCGTTGCCGGCCGATCTGCCGATCGTCTATACCGGCCCGATCGATCGCTACTTCGACTATTCCGAGGGTGAGTTGGGCTGGCGTACCATCGACTTCGAAAAGGAGACGCTGAATACCGGCGATTTCCAGGGGATGGCGGTCATGAATTATGCCGACGAGACGATCCCCTACACCCGTATCCTGGAGTTTCGCCACTTCAATCCGGAGCGCAGCTATCAGAATGAGAAGACGGTCGTGGTGCGGGAATATTCGCGCTCGGCCAAGCGCGCCGACGAGCCTTACTATCCGATCGATACACGTCAGGACAAGGAGGTCTTCCTGCGCTATCGCGACCGCGCCGAGGCAGAGACCAATGTCCATTTCGGCGGGCGGCTCGGCACCTACCGTTATCTAGACATGCACCAGGCGATTGGCGCGGCCTTGAAGGCGTTCGAAAGCCGCATCGTCCCGCATTTCACCGAGGGGCGTGCTATCGGTGGTGAGAAATAGAGGGCTGCAGGCGCCGGCTCACTTTCGGCATGCTTTGAAGACGCGGCCGAGGGAAGATCCCTGTGGAAGCACTTGAATGATAAAAGAAAGCCCGGCAACCGGGCTTTCTTTTTCCTTAGGATCGTCGACGACGTTCGCGAGCCGGGGCCGCGCCGCCTTCGTTGGCGGTCTTATTGCGCAGGGGACCGATCCGTTCGATGATCGTCTCCAGCGTCGGGCGAGGCCCGGCTACGTAGCTGTCCAGCGCCTCCCGCATGGCGGCGAGATGGCCGCAGGAGGTGCCGCAGCAGCCGCCGATGATCTTGGCGCCGGCATCGCGGGCAAGGCGGGCATAATCGGCCATCAGCGGCGGCGTGCCGGAATAATGGATTTCGGCGCCACGATATTCGGGAATGCCACAATTGCCCTTGACGATGACGATCGCGGAAGCATCCGCTTCAGTCATGTCGAGAAGGCTGGAGAGGATGTCGGAAGCGCCGACGCCGCAATTGGCGCCGACGGCGAGCGGGCCCGCGCCGATATCGGTGGCGACGGCATGAATATCCTTCGGATGCAGGCCCATCATGGTCTTGCCGGCCGTGTCGAACGAGCCGGTATAGGTATAGGGCAGGCCGACTTTGGCGGCGGCTTCTGCTGCAGCTCGGATTTCTTCCGGCGATGACATGGTTTCGATCCAGGCGACATCTGCACCACCCGCCTGTAGGCCTTCCATCTGCTCGACGAAAGCGGCGACGGCATCTTCATAGGTCAGGGCGCCGAGCGGCATGAGCAACTCGCCGGTCGGCCCGACGGATCCGCCGACGATGACCTTGCGGTCGGCCTTGTCGGCAACGGCGCGGGCGATCTCGGCGGCCGTCTTGTTGAGGCTATGCACGCGATCCTGCGCATGATGGAGCTTCAAGCGATGACGGGTGCCACCGAAGGTATTGGTGAGGATGATGTCAGCGCCGGCATCGACGAAATCCTGATGCAGCTTCGTGATCCGGTCGGGATGCTGTTCGTTCCAGAGCTCGGGCGCTTCACCCGCCTCAAGGCCCATGGCGAAGAGGTTGGTGCCGGTTGCGCCGTCGGCAAGCAGTACGCCCTTTTCGGCGAGAAGATCGGTCAGCGGATTGGTGGCGACGGTCATAGTGCGTCCTCGGATACGTCGGATGTTCGGATATCAAATGCAGATATAAACATTTCTTTATGTGAATACAACGACAAGATGGCTACCCATATGTCGACACGGCCATGGCGGCAGAAAAAAGCGCCCCGGTGAGGGCGCTCTATCGTTTGGGATGAAGATCAGCCGCTAGGCTGCCGCCATCTCTGCCGTCTCGTGCGATGTCGGCGTGACCATGGCGGCGATGATGCTTTGCAGATCGATCGTGCCGATAGGCTTGCCGCCCGCATCCATGACGATGGCTCCGGTTTGGCCCGCCTCGGTGATCTGCTTGGCGGCGACTTCCAGTGTCATGTCGCCGGGCACACGTGCACCGCCCGGCTCGCCGGCAAGCGGCTTCATGATGGTCTGGGCTTGGATGACGCGACCGCGGTTCACCTCCTTCACGAAGGCTGTGATATAGTCGTCGGCCGGCTGCAGCACGATCTCCTGACCAGTGCCCTGCTGCACGACCTTGCCGTCGCGCAGGATCGCGATCTTGTCGCCAAGGCGCAGCGCCTCGTCGAGATCGTGGGTAATGAAGACGACGGTCTTTTTCAGCTCCTTCTGCAGATCGAGGAGGACGGTCTGCATGTCGACGCGGATCAACGGATCGAGCGCCGAATAAGCTTCGTCCATCAGAAGGATATCGGCATCGTTCGTCAGTGCGCGGGCAAGTCCGACGCGCTGCTGCATGCCGCCGGAAAGCTGGTTCGGAAAGTGCCTTTCGAAGCCCTTGAGCCCGACGCGCTCGATCCAGTACTGGCCCTTCTTCTCGCTCTCGGAGCGCGGTACGCCCTGGATATCCAGGCCGTAGATCGTGTTCTCGATGACGGTGCGGTGCGGCAGTAGCGCGAATTTCTGGAACACCATAGCCGTTTTGTGGCGGCGGAATTCGCGCAGGTCGTTTTCGCTCATCTTGCAGACATCCACGCCGTCATAGAGCACTTCGCCGACCGTCGGCTCGATCAGGCGGTTGATATGGCGGATCAGCGTCGACTTGCCCGAGCCGGACAGGCCCATGACGACGGTGATGGCGCCGGCGGGCATATCGATGTTGATATCCTGCAGGCCGAGCACATGGCCATGCGTTTCATTGAGCTCGGCCTTGCCCAAGCCGTTCTTGACCTGATCGATATAATCGCGTCCGCGAGGACCGAAAATCTTATAGAGGCTTTTGATCTGGATCGCGTGACTAGCCATGGATGACCTCCGAGTGCTTCTGGAGCCTTCTGCCATAGGCCTGGCTCGTACGGTCGAAAATGATGGCAATGGCGACCAGCGCGAAACCGTTGAGGAAGCCGACGGTGAAGAACTGATTGTTGATCGCCTGCAGCGTGTTCTTGCCGAGACCGCCGACCCCAACCATGGAGGCGACGACGACCATGGCCAGCGACATCATGATGGTCTGATTGATGCCGGCCATGATGGTGGGCAGCGCGAGTGGTATCTGCACGTTGAAGAGTTTCTGGCGGTGCGATGAGCCGAAAGCGTCGGCGGCTTCCAGCACCTCCTTGTCCACGAGGCGGATGCCGAGATTGGTCAGGCGGATCATGGGCGGCACGGCATAGATGACGACGGCGATGAGGCCTGGCACCTTGCCGATGCCGAAGATGACGACGACAGGAATGAGATAGACGAAGCTCGGCATGGTCTGCATGACGTCGAGGATTGGATTGACGATCGACTGCAGGCGGTCCGAACGCGCCATCAGGATGCCGATCGGCAGGCCGATGACGATGGCGATGAGCGTACAGACGGTGACCATGGCAAGCGTGACCATCGTGTCGGTCCAGAGGCCGAAGACACCGATGAGGATCATGGAGATCGCAGTGCCGGCGACAATTCTGAGATTGCGGCTCGCGGCATAGACGACGAGCATCATGACGATGAGCACGATGAACCAGGGCGTATTGGTGAAGGCCCATTCGAGATAGTTCAGAAACCATTGCAGCGGCTGCACGATGGCGTCGATGAGCGTGCCGTAGGCGCGTACGGACGCCCTGAAGCCGTCATCGATATTCTTGCGTGCGAGGCGGATGATTGACTCGTCTATTGCCGGAAAGTTGCAGAGCACATTCGGCAGGATCGTACACTGGATAGCCATGTATTTCCCCTTCTTAGTCCGGTTTTGTCCCGCTCCACGCATGTGGCCTTCACGCGTGGATGGCTTGCAGCGCTGCGACCGGTTCTTCAGGCTGCCCCTGCATTCTTACTATATTCGCCACCATCAATCTGCACTCGTTGCGACCTTGCGCCATGTCACTCTGTCGGTATGAGGGTCATTCGGGTTGCACTGTGCGAATGTAAAATCGGCGGCAGGCACAAGGCCGCCGCCGATTCCGCAGCATGGATTAGAGCGAAGCCTTGATCTTGGTGGCAACGTCCGGGGCAACCCACTTGGTCCACATATCGGGGTAGGTCTTGAGGAAGTACTTGGCGCCGTCCTCGTTCGTGCCCTGATTGTCGGTCATCCAGGCGAGAACCTTGCCAACCGTGGCATTATCCCATTTGCGGGTCTTCATATAGTCCATGGCAATGCCGGCCTTGGCCGCAAAGTCCTTGGTGACGACGGTGTAGACATCCGAAACCGGATAGGAGTTCACCTTCGGATTGGCGCAGTCCTGCTGCGACGTGCAGGCATCCCATTCCTTCTTGTCGTGCGGCACGTTGAAGCTCAGACGAACCATGTCGTACTTGCCGAGGATCGCGGTCGGGGCCCAGTAGTAGCCGAGCCAGCCGGTCTTCTTTTCGAAGGCGTTGGCGATCGAACCGTCCAAACCTGCGGCCGAGCCGGTGTCGACGAGAGTAAAGCCGAGCTTGTCGGCGCCGAGAGCCTTGTAAAGGTTGGTCGTGGAGATCTGGCAGTTCCAGCCTGCCGGGCAGTCATAGACGGCGCCCTTGGATGGATCTTCCGGGGCCGGGAAAAGTTCAGGATGCTTCAGCGCGTCCTGAACGGTCTTGATGTCGGGATGCGCGTCGGCGACGAACTTCGGAATCCACCAGCCTTCGACGCCGCCATCGCTCAAAAGCGGTGCAGCCACGATCAGACGGCCTTCCGATACGGCCTTGTCGAGCGCGGTGCGCACGGCATTGACCCAAAGCTCGGGTGCGACGTCAGGCTGACCTTTTTCGTTCATGGAGGTAAAGGTCGGCTGTGTATCGCCGGTTACCAGGGTGACATTGCAGCCGTAACCGTTCTGCAGGATGATCTTGTCGACCTGCGCGGCAACGCCTGCGGATGCCCAGTTCATTTCAGCGATGGATACGCTGCCGCAATCTGCGGCCTGCGCCGAGCCAGCCAAAGCATAGGCGCCGAATGCAAAAATGGCTGAAGCGAGAAGCTTCTTCATTGATATCGTCTCCCAATTTTTCGTTACGTTGCGGAAATCGACTCCAACGCGTTCGATTTCTGTCGATCCCCTGTCAGCGCGGTCTGATTGCAACCGTTCATACGCCGCTGACGACGCCCGTACGGTCCCCTTTGCTGCTGTCGTGCATTTGGTCTTTTTGCGACCGCCGAATTCTGTCGCGGCCGGGCATTCTTTGCATCGACATCAATCAGCGTAAGGATTTGGATGAAGAAATCAACAGCCCATCGGGTAATGGACGTTATCGTGCCTCTTGGAGAAGCTTAAATAAGCGCCTGAATTAGCCTGTTTTCTGCCATTCGTGGCTGCAAAACGTCCATTACATGGCTTCCTCAAAGCTCTGTTGCTCAGACGGATTTGAATGGCGCTTAAATCTCGCGTCCCTGGAAGACGTTTTATATCTTATTTGCGCCGTTTACGCTTTCTCAACGCAAAGAGGAAAATTTTCAAAAAATTTTCAGATTCACTCTAATTTAAGCACTTAATAACCCTCCAGTAACGATGTCCGTTTATCAATCGATGCGTGGCGGGGGACATACCGCTGCTTCCCTGGATCAGGTATTGCGTACCGGGGAAAGCGAACCTTGCGGTGTATGTGCAGGGAAGCCGGCGTTTTTGGCAAACCGCGTCGATCTCCGGATCGCGCGGTTTTCGCGCTTGAGAGGGTGCCTTTACGAGGCAGTTTGATCTGCCCGAAGCGGCACCCGTTCCATCTCGATAACGATCAAAAATAAAGCCGCCGATGCTATCGCATGGCGGCTTCTCATGTGTCGGCTAGCGGCTTGACGCGCTATTAGCCAACATTATAGGTGCGGATGAAGCCAACCGTACCGAAGCGCGTATCGAGCTGCTGCAGGCGGCTCTCCGGGCGGCGAACCGGAAGCTTGCCATTCCAGGCGATCTGGATGGAATTCTGTCTGTTGAAGATGAAGAGCATTGGGGTATCCTCCGACCCGGACCGGCCGGTTTCGTTGTTTGTTTTCGCGATGGAGATAATCCTCTTCCGCGGAACTCACAATGGATGAAATCGTCATCCAATGTCGCAAACAGAGCATGTTTGAGGGTGGTGCATTTTTGTATCGTGCTCGCTCTTTCCGGAGGCCCGGGATCGCGGCAGAATCAAGGCGGAATCTAGCGTTTTCAGTGGCTGTGGCGCATCGAGGTGGTGGGGAATGACAAGAGCGATCATGCTGCAGGGAACCGGCTCCGATGTCGGAAAAACGGTATTAGTCGCAGGTCTGTGTCGGCTGTTCGCGAACAGAGGCGTGAGGGTGCGCCCGTTCAAGCCGCAGAATATGTCCAACAATGCCGCCGTTGCGGAGGATGGCGGCGAGATCGGGCGCGCCCAATGGCTGCAGTCGCTTGCGGCGCGGGTGCCATCATCGGTTCACATGAATCCGGTGCTGTTGAAGCCGCAATCGGAAACCGGCAGCCAGATCATCGTACAGGGCAAGGTCTGGGGCCATGCCAAGGGCAGGGACTATCAGGCGCTGAAGCCGCAGCTGCTTGGTGCCGTACTCGAAAGCTTCGCCACGATGCGGGCAGGAACCGATCTCGTTGTCGTCGAGGGAGCTGGTTCGCCTGCCGAGATCAATCTTCGACGCGGCGATATCGCCAATATGGGCTTTGCGACACGCGCCAATGTCCCCGTCGTGCTGGTCGGTGACATAGACCGCGGCGGCGTAATCGCGTCACTGGTCGGCACGTATCATATATTGCCGGAGGAAGACCGGCGAATGATCCGTGGCTACCTGATCAACAAGTTTCGTGGCGATGTCTCCTTGTTCGGTGAGGGCATAGCGGCCATCGGCGGCTTCACTGGCTGGCAATGCCATGGCGTCGTGCCGTGGCTGAAGGCGGCGGCGCGTCTGCCGGCGGAGGATTCCGTTGTGCTGGAGCGGCTTGCTCGTGGCTCGTCCGGCGCGCTCAAGGTCGCCGTGCCGGTGCTGTCGCGGATTGCCAATTTCGACGATCTTGACCCGCTGCGAGCCGAGCCCGATGTCGATCTGGTTTTCGTTCGCGCTGGAGAGCGTTTGCCCGCCGATGCAGGGCTTGTGGTGCTACCTGGCTCGAAGTCTACGATCGGTGACCTTCTCGATCTGCGTGAGCATGGGTGGGATCGCGATATTGCTGCCCATGTGCGCCGCGGCGGTCGCGTCATCGGCATTTGCGGCGGCTATCAGATGCTCGGCCATACCGTTTACGATCCGCTCGGTATCGAGGGATCGGTGACCGAGACGCCCGGATTGGGTCTTTTGGATATCGAGACGGAAATGGCTCCAGAAAAGACGGTACGGAATAGCACTGCCGTTTCCAAGGAATATGATGTGCCGCTATCGGGCTATGAAATCCATCTTGGCGTCACGCGGGGTCCGGACTGCGAGCGGCCATCGACCATGATCGACGGGCGGCCCGATGGAGCCATATCGCCGGATGGCCGTGTTATGGGCACATACCTGCATGGTCTTTTCGGCAGCGATGCTTACCGGGCGAAGCTGCTGGCAAGCTTCGGTCTTTCCGGCGAGCGCATGAACTATCGCGCCAGCGTCGATGCGGCGCTGGACGAAGTTGCGGCAGAGCTGGAAAGTGTACTCGATCCCGCCTGGCTCGACGGTCTGGTCGCCTAAAGTTCCCCCGACACTTCCCGCCGCCGGCGGTCGAGTTCTTCGCTGTAGCGGCGCAGCGTATAGCTCTCCGTCAGCAGACCGATGACTTTACGCTCGATCAAATCGTTGACCACAACGAGCGCTTCGCTCTTCGTCTGCTCGAACATGGCGGCTGCCTGCTTGGCGTTCATCTGCGGCTGCAGGAATTCGTTACGCAGCCGGATGAAATCGGAAAGGCCGTGCTCCTCGTCGTCTTTTTCGATCGGGCTCGCATAGACGTCGGGCACGAGAACCATTCCGGAATATTTCTCGTTCTTGTCGATCAGGATGACGCGCTGCGCCGAGCCGATCGGAAAATTCTTGCGGAATTCCTCGATGCTCATGTCGATGCTGCCCGTGTGCACGTCGGGGCGCATCATGCGGGCGACCGTCAGATTGCGGATCCAGCCGACATCGTGGGCGCTGCGGATGCTCTCGCCGCGCAAATGGAAGCGCCATGTGGCGAAGGAGTAGCCGAAGGTCGTGCGCACCACCAGCGATGAGGTGATGACGGCAGCCAGCACCAGGGCAGTGATCGGAAAGTCCCCGGTGATTTCAAGCGCCAGGAAGGTCATGGTCAGCGGGCCGCCGATGATGGCAACGGCCAGCGAGCTCATGCCGACGACGGCATAGACGACCGGCGTCAGCGTGGCATGATCGAAATAGGGTGCACAATAGGCGAAGATCTTGCCGAGCAGTGCGCCCATGAACAGCGAAGCGAAGAAGAGGCCGCCTCTGAAGCCGGAGCCGATCGATATTGCGGAGGCGAGCGATTTCAGCAGGAATAGACCCAGCAAGGCGCCCAGCGTCACGTCCGTAGACAGATTGAGATGCAGCGCGCCATGGCCGGCAGATAGGACCTGCGGCGAAATCAACGCCAGTGTTCCGACGACCAGGCCGCCGAGCGCGGGCCGGAAAGGCGGCGCGATGGAACTCTTGCGTGCCAATTCTTCGACCCAGGCGACGCCCTGCATGATCAGGATGCCGATACCGGCGCAGAAGGCACCAAGCAGGATAGCTGGAAGATAATCCGCCGGAACGATCGCCCCGAAATGATCGATATCGATGGCGAAGTCATCGCCGGCAAGCAGTCTTGCAATCATCGTCGATATCAGTGCCGAGACGACGACAGGGGTTAGCGTCAGGATCGAATAGCTGCCGATGATGAGCTCAAAGGCATAGAAGGCACCGGTGAGCGGCGCATTGAATGCTGAGGCAATAGCACCCGCAGCACCGCAGCCGACGAGCATGCGCAGGTCTGCGCGGCGCATCTGCATCTTATAGCCGAATTTGGAGGCAATGCCGGCCGCGAGCTGCGTGTAACCCGCTTCAAGCCCGACGGACGCGCCGAATCCATTCGAGATCAGGTTCTGCACGGCGACGATGATGCTGTCGGTAAGCGACATCCGGCCGCCATGCAGCGCATTGGCTTCGATCGGGTCGACCATCGGCTTCTTGCGCGTGCGCGACAATATGTAGAGCAATATGCCGAGAATGATGCCGCCTGCGATCGGTGCGATGAACAACACCGATTTGTCGGGAATCGCCATTGCTGCCGAACTCAAGCGTTCGTAGTCGGTTATACCGTAGATGACGCTGTGAAGCTTGCGCGAGATATAGCTCATCGCGGTGACGGCACAGCCGGACGCTATTCCCACCAGCGCGCCGGCAAAAACAAGTCCCAGCTCGCCACGGCGCAGCAATGCCCTGAAGCGACCGAGATCGAATAGGACCGAGAAGACGCCGAGACGTCGCGGTTGGAATTTCTGCAGCATTGGAAGCGGACGATACGTTTTGCTCGAATGTGAGGGGTTACCCTCTATAAACTCCTAACATCAAAGAAATACGGCAAAAAAGCCGCTGGTTTTATGGGAATTTTCAACCGAATTCGCAATCAGGATGGCGCAGGTCGCATCCATGCCGTTGATTGACTTGAACTCAGTGAAAGCCTAATCATTGCGGCATAACGAATGGTTCCTGAGCGGCGATCTGCCGCATGGGATGAAAAGGGAATGTGAAGGGGCGGACCCAATCCGGGCGTTCTCATCACAGCCGACCCCGCGACTGTAGAGCGGTCAGGGTCTTTCGTTCGGTTTGAAGTCTATTTCGTCGATGGTTCGCATGGGGCGAACGGGGCGGGGCAGGCGCAAATCGAAAAAGCCACTGGTGTGGCATCATGATTAACCGGGGCTGGACGCCTCTTATTCTACGAATCGTCCGCCTTTTCATGATGCATTGCCGGGAAGGTGAGAAAGATCCGCTGGCGCACGATCGGGGGCGACCGGTTTCGGTCCGCCCCCTTGCGGCGCCTCATCCGCGAGCCAGGAGACCTGCCATGCGTGCCGGGCGCAGAGCCTGTTTTGGGACGCGAGTTCCGCTGCCAGCACGGAGGTTGTCATGGCGCAAGACGAGTTTTCGGCGTGTGAGCGCCTGTTTCCCGGTTCCAGCGACGTGCTGCCGACCCTCGCTTTTGCTCGAGAGCGGGCATAACGCATGTCGTCTTCGATTTCCCAAGCGGTCTTCGTTCTTGGCGGCGCGCGCTCCGGCAAATCCAGGTTTGCAGAATCGCTGGTGTCGGATACCGGCCTCGAATGTCACTATGTGGCGACAGGGCGGGCGTGGGATGACGAGATGCGCGAGCGCATCGCCAAGCATCGTGCCGATCGCGGCGATCTATGGCAGACGCATGAGGAGCCTATGGATCTCGTCGGGCAGCTTGCCGCTATCGACGCGGAGGGGCGGGCGGTGCTTATCGACTGCCTGACGCTCTGGGTGACCAATCTGATGATGGCCGAGCGGGATATGGCGGCAGAATTTGCCGCTCTCACTGCATTTCTGCCGACTGCGCGATCAAGGCTCGTTCTCGTCTCCAACGAGGTGGGCTTGGGAATCGTACCAGAAAATCGCATGGCGCGCGAATTTCGCGATCATGCCGGCCGCCTGCACCAGATGGTCGCGGCGGCGAGTGCTGAAGTTTATTTTATCGCAGCGGGCCTGCCGCTGAAAATGAAGGGTTGATGCATATGAATCAGGAAAAGATTCCAGCCACCGTCATCACCGGCTTCCTGGGGGCCGGCAAGACGACGATGATCCGCAACCTCCTGCAAAATGCCGGCGGCAAGAAGATCGCGCTGATCATCAACGAGTTCGGCGACCTCGGCGTTGATGGCGACGTGCTGAAGGGCTGCGGTGCGGAGAACTGCACGGAAGATGACATCATCGAGCTGACCAATGGTTGCATCTGCTGCACCGTTGCCGACGATTTCATCCCGACTATGACGAAGCTTTTGGAGCGTGATGCGCGCCCGGACCACATCGTCATCGAGACGTCAGGCCTTGCCCTGCCGCAGCCGCTGGTCGCCGCCTTCAACTGGCCTGATATTCGCACCCATGTCACCGTCGACGGCGTCATCACGGTGGTCGACAGCGCGGCTGTTGCCGCCGGCCGTTTCGCCGACGATCACGACGCCGTAGAGGCTGCTCGCGTCGAGGACGACTCGCTTGATCACGAAAGCCCGATCGAGGAACTTTTCGAGGATCAGCTGACCTGCGCCGATCTGATCGTGCTCAACAAGACCGATCTGATCGACACTGATGGTCTCGGCCGCGTCCGCGCCGAAGTAGCCTCGCGCACCGCCCGCAAGCCGACAATCATCGAGGCCAAGAACGGCGATGTGCCTGCCACTGTCCTGCTCGGCCTCGGGATCGGCACGGAAGACGATATCGTCAACCGCAAATCTCACCACGAGTTGGAGCACGAGGATGGCACGCCGCATGACCACGACGAGTTCGACAGCTTCGTCGTCGAACTCGGCCCGATTGCCGATCCGGCCGCCTTCGTCGATGCGCTGAAGGGCGTGATTGCGGAGCATGATGTGCTGCGCCTCAAGGGCTTCGTCGATGTCCCCGGCAAGCCCATGCGCCTGCAGCTTCAGGCCGTCGGCAGCCGCATCGACACCTATTTCGATCGCGCCTGGACGCCGGGTGAAGCCCGCGCGACCCGGCTTGTCGTGATCGGCCTGCACGAGATGGACGAGACGATCGTTCGCAAGGCGATCGAAGCATTGGTCTAAGGGAAATCCATGCACCTTCTCCTGGCTCAAAAGGGAACCATCAGCGACGGAGAGGAGGCGATCGATCTCGGGCAGTCGCCCGGCGATATCCTCTTTCTGTCGGCTGCCGATACCGAGCTTGCGGCGATTGCCGCGGCCCACGGAGAGGGCGGCTGTTCCCTTCGGCTTGCAAGCCTGATGAGCCTCAAGCATCCGATGTCCGTCGATACCTATATCGAGAGAACGGCGCGGCATGCGAAGCTCATCATCGTGCGGGCGCTGGGAGGAGCAAGCTACTTCCACTATGCGCTGGAGGCGCTGCATGCCAGTGCAGCGCGCCAGGGTGCCTTGATCGCGGTGCTGCCGGGTGATTCGAAACCTGATCCCGGGCTGACACCTTTTTCCAACGTCGCGCTCGATGACCTCAATGCGCTCTGGTCCTATCTGATCGAGGGCGGGGAGGCGAATTCGCGGGCGTTTCTCGCCTATGCCGAGGCGATGCTCTCAGGCGCCGAGAAGCCGATGCCCGCCGTACCCTTGATGAAGGCCGGGATCTGGTGGCCGGGGCGGGGCGTGATCGGCGTCGAGGAGTGGCGGAGAGTCTCCAAAGCGGAGATGGCGATCCCTGCAGGATTCGAACCTCCGACCGTCGCGATTTCCTTCTATCGGGCGTTGGTTCAGAGCGGTGAAACCGGACCTGTCGAAGGCATGATAGAGGCGCTTATCGCTGAGGGCATGCGGCCGTTGCCGGTCTTTGCCTATAGCCTCAAAGACGCCGTGTCGGTCGGTATTCTCGAAAGTGTCTTTACCGAGCTGAAGCCAGGCGTGGTCATCAATGCCACTGGCTTTGCCGTTTCGGCGCCCGGTGCAGATCGTCAGGCGACGGTACTGGAAACGGGCGATGCCGTTGTTCTGCAAGCCATCTTCTCGGCGTCGTCGAAGGAGGCGTGGGAGGCATCTTCGCAGGGGCTTTCGGCGCGCGATCTCGGCATGAACGTGGCGCTCCCCGAGGTCGACGGCCGTGTTCTTGCCCGCGCCGTGTCCTTCAAGGCTGCGGCCCGCTATGACGAGAGAGTCGAGGCCAATATCGTCGCCAGCGAGCCGCTTCAGGATCGCATGCGCTATACGGCGCGGCTTGCAGCCAATTGGGCGCGGCTGCGCAATACGCTGCCCGGCGATCGCCGCGTCGCGCTTGTTATGGCGAACTATCCCAATCGTGATGGACGTCTCGGCAATGGTGTCGGGCTCGATACGCCGGCCGGCACGATCGAAGTGCTGAAGGCGATGCGGGCGGCCGGCTACGGCGTTGCCGATCTGCCTGCCGACGGCGATGCGCTGATGCGGCACTTGGCGGAAGGGCCGACAAATTCGGGGTACGATGGCCGCGTGGTCGGCGAGACGCTTTCCTTCAGCGACTACAAGCATTTCTTCTCGTCGCTTCCCAAACCGATTCAAGATGAGATTACCGCGCGCTGGGGGGAGCCTGAGGCCGATCCCTATGCGTTGGATGACGGCTTTGCCCTGCCGTTCGCCCGCTTCGGGGATGTGCTCGTTGGTATCCAGCCGGCGCGCGGCTACAATATCGATCCGAAGGAGAGCTACCATTCTCCCGATCTCGTGCCGCCGCACGGCTATCTTGCCTTCTATGCCTTCCTGCGCCGCTCTTTCGATGCGCATGCGGTCATTCACATGGGCAAGCACGGCAATCTCGAATGGCTGCCGGGCAAGGCGTTGGCGCTGTCGGAAAATTGTTATCCGGAAGCAATCCTCGGACCACTGCCGAACCTCTATCCCTTCATCGTCAACGATCCCGGCGAGGGCACGCAGGCCAAGCGCCGCACGAGCGCCGTCATCATCGATCACCTGACGCCGCCGCTGACGCGTGCCGAAAGCTATGGCCCGCTGAAGGATCTGGAAGCGCTGGTCGACGAATATTACGAGGCTTCCGGCGGCGATCCCCGCCGCATCCGTCTGCTGCGTAAACAGATCCTCGATCTCGTCGCCGATATCGGGCTAGATCAGGATGCCGGCATCGCCAAGGGCGAGGGCGAAGACGAGGCCTTGCGCAAGCTCGATGCCTATCTCTGCGACCTCAAGGAAATGCAGATCCGCGATGGGTTGCACATTTTCGGCGTCTCGCCCGCTGGGCGGTTGTTGACGGATTTGACGGTGGCGCTGGCAAGGGTGCCGCGCGGGCTGGGCGAGGGTGGCGATCAGAGTCTGCAGCGGGCGATTGCTCGGGATGCGTTCGAGGATGTGGGGAGTGCGATACCCCCCTCTGTCGCCTTCGCGACATCTCCCCCACAAGGGGGGAGATTGGTTGCTCGTGCTGCCCCATCGCCTCAAGTGACTGTCGAATCCGCAGATGCTGTTGGTAATAAATCGGGAGAACGAAGCGGCACACTCCAATCAATCTCCCCCCTTGTGGGGGAGATGTCAGCGAAGCTGACAGAGGGGGGTATCCCTCCGAACAAGCCATTCGACCCGCTAGACTGTGACATGGCCGCCGAATGGACCGGCCCGCGCCCCACAATTCTCCAAGACATCTCCGACGCCTCCTGGCGTACCCAAGGCGATACCGTCGAACGCATCGAACTCCTGGCCGCAAAGCTCGTGAATGGCGAAACGGCCTGCCCGGAGAACTGGCCCAACACTCGCATGGTTCTCGGCGAGATTGGCTCGAAGCTCCAGCCTTCCATCCTCGCTTGCGGCGACGCGGAAATCGCAGCTCTGCTCAAAGGCCTCGACGGTCGTTTCGTACCTCCCGGCCCATCCGGCGCACCGACCCGTGGCCGGCCGGATGTTCTGCCGACGGGGCGCAATTTCTATTCGGTCGACAGCCGTGCGGTTCCGACGCCGGCTGCCTATGAGCTTGGCAGGAAGTCGGCCGAATTGCTCATCCGCCGCTATGTGCAGGATCATGGCGAATGGCCCGTTTCCTTCGGCATGACAGCCTGGGGCACATCGAACATGCGCACGGGTGGCGACGATATCGCGCAGGCGCTGGCGTTGATTGGTGTTAAGCCCGTATGGGACATGACTTCACGCCGCGTCACCGGCTATGAGATCATCCCGCCGGCCATGCTCCGGCGGCCGCGAGTCGATGTCACGCTGCGCATCTCCGGCTTTTTCCGTGATGCGTTTCCCGAGCAGATCGCCTTGTTCGATAGGGCAGTCCGCGCGGTCGGCATGCTCGATGAGGATGCAACGGATAATCCGATTGCGGCGCGTATGCGCGGCGAGATCGCGCGGCTTGAGGTCGCCGGGTTGGACACCGCGTCTGCCAGTCGTCGTGCGGGCTATCGCATCTTCGGGTCGAAACCCGGCGCTTATGGAGCTGGTCTGCAGGCGCTGATCGATGAGAAAGGCTGGGAGCGGCGCGCGGATCTGGCGGAGGCCTATCTCGTCTGGGGCAGCTATGCCTATGGCGCCGGCGAGGAGGGCAGGGCGGAGCGGGGCGTCTTTGAAGAGCGTTTGCGTTCGATCCAGGCGGTCGTGCAGAACCAGGACAATCGCGAGCACGATCTGCTCGACAGCGACGATTATTATCAGTTCGAGGGCGGCATGGCAGCCGCGGCCGAGCAGCTTGGCGGCGCGCGTCCCTCGATCTATCATAACGACCATTCGAGGCCGGAAAAGCCTGTAATCCGCTCGCTTGAAGAGGAGATCGGTCGGGTCGTGCGCGGGCGCGTCGTCAACCCCAAGTGGATCGAGGGCATCATGCGCCATGGCTACAAGGGCGCCTTCGAAATTGCGGCAACGGTAGATTATCTCTTTGCCTTCGCAGCGACGACCGGTGCGGTCCGCAATCATCATTTCGAGGCCGTCTATCAGGCCTTCGTTATCGATCAGCGCGTGCGTGATTTCATGGCAGAGAAGAATCCGGCTGCACTCAGGGAGATGCGAGAACGTCTGCTCGAGGCGATCGATCGCCAACTCTGGACGCCGAGGAGCAATTCTGCGCGGTTCGACCTGGAAAGCCTGAAGGAGGGCGAGGAGGCGGCGGCATGAGTACGGTCGACGAGCTTCTGGCCGCCTTTCGGGATTATCTGCAATCGCGCAGTGATCCAGTGCTACGGCATTTCATTGAAGGCTTCGACTGGTCGATGAAGAAGCGCTTGCTCGTGCCGCAGGACTTGCCCGTCGTCGATTATCTTCGAAAACATGATCGGTCTCGCGATGGGGCGGAAGGCGTACTGCTTGGCAGGCTCCTTCAAGCCGTGGACGAACTGCATTGGGCCCAGACCTACAGCATCACCGATTTCGGCGCGGATTTCCTCGAGAGATACGGCTGGGTCGAGCTTTTTGGCACGCGCGGGCATTTCACAAACAAAGAAATGGCCGGCGGTTTTCTCTTGCTTGGTCCCGGTGTGCACTATCCGGATCATCATCACGAGGCGGAGGAAATCTATATTCCTCTGACCGACGGCTCGCTGTGGAGCAAGGATGCCCAACCGTTCCTGCCGCGCTGGTCGGGTGAGATCATCCATCACCCCTCGAATATCCGCCACGCGATGCGCACGGAAGATCAGCCGCTTGTCGCGCTCTACATCTGGCGTGGCGGGCCGCTGGCACAGAAATCGATCATATCAGGGAGAATGCAATGAGCGACGAATTGGCCGAAACCGGTGCGGGCGTGCCGAAGAACGACGATGCCCGTCACGCCGACAAGATGGCCAAGAAGAAGGCCGCGCGCGACAAAATCATGGCGACCAAGACCGACGAGAAGGGCTTGATCATTGTCCATACAGGCAAGGGCAAGGGAAAATCCTCCTCCGCCTTCGGTATGATCTTCCGCCACATCGCCCATGGAAAGCCGAGTGCGGTGGTGCAGTTCATCAAGGGCGCCATGTGGACCGGCGAGCGCGACCTGATCGAAAAGCATTTCTCCGACCTCTGCCAGTTCCATACGATGGGTGAAGGCTTTACCTGGGAGACGCAGGATCGCGCCCGCGACGTTGCGGCGGCCACGGCTGCCTGGGAAAAGGCCAAGGAACTGATCCGCGATGAGCGCAACTCCATGGTGCTGCTGGATGAGATCAATATCGCGCTTCGTTACGATTACCTCGACATCAACGAGGTGCTGGAGTTCCTCAAGAACGAAAAGCCGTACATGACCCATGTCGTCTTGACGGGCCGCAACGCCAAGGAAGAGCTGATCGAGATTGCCGATCTCGTGACCGAGATGGAATTGATCAAGCATCCTTTCCGCTCGGGTATCAAAGGGCAGCCGGGCGTCGAGTTCTGATCGCGGGCGGCTGTCAACCGCCCGGCAGCATCGTCTTCAGTTTTTCCGCCGTCTGCGGGTTTGCGGGAAAGAAGGATTCGATCGCCAGCTCCGACAGGGTGACATCGACAGGCGTTCCGAAGACGGTCGTTGTGGACAGAAACGAGAGATGTCCCGTATCGGTGACAAGCTCCAGCGGCACGACAATGCCGGCGAAATCCCGTTCCGGAGCCGTCGATTTTGGCGCAGCCGGTGCGGGATAGGCGGATAATTCCGCCAGCAGTTTTGTCAACACGGGATCGCCGGTTGCCGATATCTGCTGGCGCAGGCGCTCCAGCAGATGCGCACGCCATTCGGAGAGATTGGCGATCCGCGGCGCCAAGCCATGTGGATGCAGGCTCAGCCGCAGGACATTGATCGGCCCTTCGGTCAGCGAGGCATCCGTCACGCCGGCAAGCAATGGTGCCACGGCGGCATTGGCAGCGATCAGCGTCCAATGCCGGTCGACGGCCAGAGCTGGGAAGGGCTCGTGCCCCTTCAGCAGCATGTCGATGGCATGGCGTGCCGGAGCAAGCGCCGGGTCGTCCAGTTTGCGCTCCGGAAAGACCGGCGCAAATCCAGCCGCCAGGAGCATCGGATTGCGTTCGCGCAAGGGAACGCCGAGCCGTTCGGCGAGATGCATCAGCATCTCGCGGCTTGGAAGCGCCCGCCCGCTCTCGATGAAGCTCAGATGCCGTTGCGATATATCGGCTTCAAGGGCGAATTCGAGCTGGCTCAGGTGGCGGCGCTGCCGCCATTCGCGCAGGTGGTCGCCGAGAGAGCGGGCCGGGTTCATCATGCGGCGGCCGGCAGCTGATCGATAAAGCCGTGAACGGACTTCAGCTGTTTGCCTTCTAGAATTGCGAAATCCGTGCCCTTAATGAGCGGTTCCGCATCGGCCGGGCCGAAACCCCAGGAGAAGCGGAGATTATCGCCGTGGCGCTCGCCTTCGCCGATGAGGGTGAAACGGAAGCCGGGGAAGCGCTCGTGCGCCGCCGTGACCAGCGCGTGGATCTCTTCGCGATTGCGCGCGCGCATCATCGGGTCGACATAGCTGCAGTCTTCCGTCCATACCTCGGCGATGAGCGCACGCCGGCGGTCGGTATCGGCCTCATTCCAGATGGCGATATAGCGGTCTGCGATGGTGTTCGCATCAGTCATCGGTCAACTCCTTTGGATCGCCTGAACCGTTCAGGCAGGGCGATCATCGGCGCGTACCGAAGCACTATCAATTACGTCGGAGGTAATCAAAGGTGCGGTTCTTACATTCCCAGCCAGATCCTGACGGGATGGGTGGGATCCGCCAGCAGCTTGATCGCAAAGGCTATGCAGACGATCACGAGCAGCGGCTTGATCAGTTTCGCACCGATGCGCATGGCGAGCCGCGAACCGAGCTGGGCGCCGAGGAATTGGCCGAGCCCCATCGTCAGCCCCACTTTCCAAAGGATAGCGCCGGAGGAGATGAAGACGATCAGGCCGCCGAGATTCGAGCCGAAATTGAGCAGCTTCGTATGCGCCGTCGCCTTCAAGAGGCCGAAGCCGGCGAGGGTTACGAAGGCGAGCATCAGGAACGAGCCGGTTCCGGGGCCGAAGGCGCCGTCATAGAAGCCGATCAGCGGCACGAACGTTACGCCGAAAAGCCCGGCGCTCATGCGCCGATGCTTTTCGAGATCGCCGAGATTGGGTTTCAGGGCGAAATAGAGCGCAATTGCGATCAGCAGGAAGGGCAGGATGATGCGCAGAACCTGGCTCGGCATGATGGTCGCCAGCAATGCACCGAGCATGCCTCCGATCACAGCCATCGCCGCCATCGGAAGCTGTTCGCGAAGTTGCACGTGTCCTTGCCGGGCATAGGCGATCGTTGCGGAGGCTGCGCCGCAGATGGACTGCACCTTGTTCGTGCCGAGGGTCTGCAGCGGCGGAATACCGGCCAGCAGCATGGCAGGCACGGTAATCAGCCCACCGCCGCCGGCGATCGAATCGACGAAACCAGCGAAGAACGCGGCGGCAAAGAGCAAAAGCAGCAGTTGAAATGTGATGTCTGGCAAGGTGGGGAACTCTGAGGCGGGAATTAAACGGCCTTCTGGCACTTCGATCGCCGCAAGGCAATTGCTATCAGGGCATATCAGGCGAAATTGACGCGTCGAAACGTGCCCGCTACAGCTGTCATCTCGGTCGATGCTGTTGGGAGCGACTATGACGATCTACGCCAATTCCACCCGCCGCTATCTTCTGGGTCTTGGCTGCGAGCGCGGCACGGACTGGAATGAGGTGCGGATGCTTGCAGAAAGAGCCTTTCAGGAGGCCGGGATCGGGAGGGATCAGGTTCTGGCCGTTGTATCGATCGACACGCGCATGGATGAACCGGCGATCCTGGAGACCGCCACGCATTTTCGCCTCCCGGCGCGCTTCTTCAAGGCAGCTGCACTGGAGCGGGAGACACCCAGGCTGAAGAACCCGTCCGAGATTGTTTTTGCGCATGTCGGTTGCCACGGTGTTGCCGAGGCTGCTGCGCTTGCGGCCGCCGGCTCGGATTCGGAGCTGGTGCTGCCCAAGATCAAGTCCAGCTTCGCCACGGCAGCGATCGCCAGGATCGCTTGAAGAGCGAATTCGCCACGCAAATCTCACAAATGCTCCATAGGGACATCGTCATGGCATTCCGCCACCGGCGGTTCTCGTGTATGCCGATGGGTCAAGCATGATCCGCGACGGGAGGAAATTTCCGGAAGATCAAGCTTATTCAGTATGTTGATAAGGAAAAATCATGCAAAAGGTCATTTATGATACGGATCCGGGCGTTGACGACGCCATGGCGCTTCTCTTCCTGCATCGTCACCCGAATATCGACCTTCTTGGCGTGACGACGGTTTTCGGCAATGCTTCGGTCGACACGACGACCCGCAACGCGCTGTTCCTGAAGCGCGAGTGGAATATTCCGTGCCCGGTTGCGCGCGGCGCCAGCGTCACTTTCGATCCTTCGCGGCATGAGCGGCCATGGCCGACAATGGTTCACGGCCATAACGGTCTCGGCGACATCGACGTGCCTGACACGATCGATCTGCCGACCGATCCCCGGCCAGCCTATCAGTTCATCATCGACACGGTTCGCGCGCATCCGGGGGAGGTTACCCTAGTTGCCGTCGGCCGCATGACCAATCTGGCTCTGGCGCTGAAGCATGATCCAGATATCGCCAAGCTCGTGAAAGGTGTCGTCATCATGGGCGGCAATTTTTACGTACCAGGCAATGTCTCTCCGGTCGCGGAGGCCAATATTCACGGCGATCCGGAAGCGGCCGATTTCGTCATGACAGCGGCCTGGAAAGTCGTCGTGGTCGGTCTGGACGTGACCTCGGTGACGACCATGAGCCGCGGCTATCTGGCAGACATGGCCAAGGCAGGCGGCCCTTCGGTGCAGCTTTTGGCCGACCTCTCGCAGTCCTACATCGATTTCTACAAGCATGCGGTCGAAGACGGCATGATGGTCCATGATAGCTGCGCTTGCGTCTACGTCGTGGCACCAGAGCTGTTCGACACGATCGAGGGATCGATCCGCGTCGTCTGCGGCGGTATTGCCGACGGCCAGACGATTATCAAGCAGGACGGCCGCCGCTTCCCGCCCGGCGATTGGGACAATCTGCCGAGCCAGATCGCCTGCACCGGCATCCGCTCGCAGCAGGTTCTCGATCTGATCCGCGACGTGATTCTGGGCAAGGTGAAGCATTAAACCCCGTGAAGGGGGCATGGCGCCCCCTTCACAATTCGCTGAAGACCATTCTCTAGCCCTATCAAGAACCTATCTGAGTGTCCGGATATATCGAGTCCGGGACGCAGTGATCGATCGACGTGTTTTCCGTGTCCTGTCGCCGTTGGAAAAGCTCATAGCGTGCTGTCGCTCATGTCGAAGAGATGCATGACGTAATGTCCGCAATGGGAGCGATGTCGAACGGAGATCGCCTTATCCCGTTCTCAACATTGCAATTTCGCCCATCCGGGCATAGGACACATGGGATGAACGATACCGCCTTTTCCAATCTGCCGGCCCTGGAGCCGGGGTCCGTCTGGCTCGTCGGTGCCGGGCCGGGCGATCCGGGGCTTTTGACCCTGCTGGCCGCCAAGGGATTGGCCGAGGCTGACATCATCGTGCATGATGCGCTCGTCAATGAAGATTGCCTCAAACTAGCCCGATCGGGCGCGGTGCTGGAATATGCCGGCAAGCGCGGCGGCAAGCCTTCCGCCAAGCAGCGGGATATCTCGCTGCGCCTAGTGGAATTGGCGCGGGCCGGCAAGCGCGTTCTGCGTTTGAAAGGGGGCGATCCCTTCGTTTTCGGGCGCGGCGGCGAGGAAGCGCTGACGCTTGTCCAGCACGGCATTCCCTTCCGCATCGTGCCCGGCATCACGGCTGGGATCGGTGGTCTGGCCTATGCCGGCATTCCCGTTACCCATCGCGACGTCAACCATGCCGTCACCTTCCTGACTGGTCATGACTCCTCCGGCGTCGTACCGGACGCGATCGATTGGGACGCGATCGGCAAGGGATCGCCCGTTATCGTCATGTATATGGCGATGAAGCACATTGCTCAGATCAGCGCGAATCTTATTGCCGCCGGCCGATCGGCGGACGAACCTGTTGCCTTCGTCTGCAATGCCGCGACATCCTCGCAGCAGGTTTTGGAGACGACGCTCGGGCGCGCGCCCGACGATGTCGAAGCCTCGGGCCTCGAGCCGCCCGCCATAGTCGTCGTCGGCGAGGTGGTGAAATTGCGGCCGTCGCTCGATTGGCTGGGCGCGCTTTCCGGCCGCATATTGCTGCCGGCGACAGAAAGTCCGGGGGAAAGCGGACGCAAGGTGTCGGCATGAGCGGGCTTCTGATCGCGGCACCCTCGTCAGGCTCCGGCAAGACCACATTCACGCTCGGTCTGCTGCGGGCACTGCGAAACAGGGGCGTTGCGGTCGCGTCCGGCAAGGCCGGGCCGGATTATATCGATCCTGCCTTTCACGCTGCAGCGCTCGGATCCTCCTGTCTCAACTTCGATCCCTGGGCCATGCGCGCCGAACTGATTTCCGCCAATGCCGCGCTTCATCGTGCCGGCGGACGGATGCTCGTGATCGAGGGGATGATGGGCCTGTTCGACGGTGCTGCCGATGGCACTGGAACTCCGGCCGATCTTGCGGCCCTGCTTGGCCTTTCCGTCGTGCTCGTCGTCGACTGCTCGCGCATGTCGCAATCGGTTGCAGCGGTCGTCAGCGGCTTTGCCAATTTCCGGGCCGATATCCGCATTGCCGGCGTCGTGCTGAATCGCGTCGCCAGTGACAGGCATGAGAGAATGCTGCGCCAGGCGTTGGACGCCGTGCGCATGCCTGTTGTCGCCGTTATCCGCAGTGATGCCAGCCTGGCATTGCCGGAGAGGCATCTCGGTCTGGTGCAGGCTGGAGAGCATGGAGCGCTCGAGCAGTTTATCGAGGCGGCTGCCGAGGTCGTCTCGAAAGCCTGCGATTTCGATCTGCTCTTGCGCGCAGCACACCAGCATCTCGTTCGCACGTCAGCGGCCAATATCGCGCGGCTTATGCCGTTCGGCCAGCGCATTGCCGTGGCGCGGGATATCGCCTTCGCCTTCTGCTACGAACATATGCTGCTTGGCTGGAAGCGGCGCGGCGCCGAAATCTCCTTCTTCTCCCCACTTGCGGACGAGGCGCCGTCGGTCGATGCCGACGCCGTCTATCTGCCTGGCGGCTATCCGGAATTACACGCCGGAAAGCTTGCCGTTGCCCAGCGGTTCCAAGAGGGCGTAAAGACTGCCGCGGCGCGCGGGGTGCGCATCTATGGCGAGTGCGGCGGCTATATGGTGCTCGGTGAGGGGCTTGTCGATGCGGCAGGTGCGCGCCATGAAATGCTAGGCCTCTTGCCCGTTGTTACCAGCTACGAGAAACGACAGCGCCATCTTGGCTATCGGCGGGTGGTGCCGCTTGCCGGCTCCTTCTTCGACAAGCCGATGACGGCGCATGAGTTTCATTATTCGACCATCGTATCGGAAGGTGAGGCGGACCGTCTGTTTGCGGTGAGGGATGCGCTCAATAACGATCTTGGTGCCGCTGGCTTGCAGCGTGCCAATGTTGCCGGCTCCTACATGCATTTGATCGATCTCGCCGGTGACGCCGTATGACCAGCAGGATTGTCCATGGAGGCGGCATCACGGCTGCGGCACGCCAATATGGCGGGCGTCCGGAGGAATGGCTGGATCTGTCGACCGGCATCAATCCCAATCCGGTGACGCTGCCGGAAATCCCCGTTGCGGCATGGCATAGGCTGCCTGACCAGCATTTGCAGGAGCGGGCGCGGGAAGCGGCGAGGAACTATTACCGGAGCGGCGATATTCTGCCCTTGCCGGTTCCCGGCACGCAGTCCGTCATTCAATTGCTTCCGAGGCTGGTGCCCGGTGGCAGCGCCGCAATCCTCTCGCCGACCTATGGCGAATATGCAAGAGCCTTCACGCTGGCGGGGCTGCAGGTCCGCCAGGTTTCGACGCCTGCCGAACTTACCGCCGACGACAGGCTCGTGGTTGCCGTCAATCCCAACAATCCTGATGGGCGGAGGTTACCCATTGAGCAGTTGCGGGACTTGCACGACAGGTTACGGAGCCAAGGTGGGATCCTTCTTGTCGACGAGGCCTTTGGCGATATGGAGCCGGCAGCGAGCGTGGCGCCCTTTGCCGCCTCGATGCCCAACCTCGTCATCTTCCGTTCGTTCGGAAAGTTTTTCGGACTGGCTGGCCTTCGGCTTGGGTTCGTGATTGCTGAGGCCGCGATCCTAACCCGTTTCGAGGATTGGCTCGGTCCATGGGCGGTTTCCGGACCGGCTCTCTCGATTGCCGCGTCGCTCATGGAAGGCGACACAAGCGCCATCCGAAACCGCATTCTTCAACGACATTCGGCGCTGCAGACGGTTCTTCGCCGCTCGAGGCTGCATATTGCGGGAGGCACGGCCCTGTTTGCACTGGTTGCGGACGACCGCGCCGAGGGCATATATACGCAACTCTGCCGTCATCATATTCTGGTCCGCAAGTTCGATTACGCCCGCAATTGGCTGCGCGTCGGGCTCGCTCCAGATGAAGAAGCGGATCAAAGACTCGCCGGGGTATTAGAGGATTATTCGACATGACCGCCGACGAACATTTGCTCATTCTGGTCCTGGCCTTGTTGCTTGACCGCCTCGTCGGCGATCCCGACTGGTTGTGGCAGCGCTTTCCGCATCCGGTCGTGCTGTTCGGCAAGGCGATTTCATCCTTCGACCAGCGGTTCAATGCAAAACATTTGCCGGGCGTCCTTCGCCGCCGCAACGGACTGATGTCGATCGTCGCGCTGCTCATGGGCGCCGTTATCGCCGGCTGGGCCATTCATGGATTTCTCGCCTTCTTCGGCTGGCTCGGTATCCTGGTCGAGGCGGGGCTTGTGGCGGTTTTCATGGCGCAGAAGAGCCTGGCCGATCATGTCGAGCAAGTTTCGCGGGCATTGCGTGCCGATGGTCTGGAAGGCGGGCGTCTCGCCGTGTCGCGCATCGTCGGCCGGGATCCCGAGACGCTGGATGAGCCGGGTATCTGCCGTGCCGCCATCGAAAGCCTTGCCGAGAATTTTTCCGACGGTGTCGTCGCACCGGCGCTGTGGTACGGCGTTTTCGGCCTGCCGGGCCTCTTCTTCTACAAGATGCTCAACACTGCCGATTCGATGATCGGCCATAAATCCGAGACCTATGTCGATTTTGGCCGCGCTGCCGCGCGCCTCGACGATATCGCCAATTGGCCGGCGGCAAGACTCTCCATCCTGTTGATTGCTGCCGGCGCTCTGATCAAACGTGGCATCTCCGCGCTTGGAAATGCGATCCGCATCGCCGTCCGCGATGGCGGGCTGCATCGTTCACCCAACTCCGGCCGGCCCGAGGCGGCTATGGCCGGCGCGCTCGATATCCAGCTCGCAGGTCCGCGAATCTATGGCGGTGAGCTCGTGCGCGAGCCGATGATCAACGGCTCCGGCCGCGACACTGCTACGGTCAACGACATCGAAGCCGGCATTTCCATATTCTATTCCGCCTGCACGATGCTGACGCTTCTCGCTTTCCTGGGTTTTCTGCTGCTCTTGTGAGCGTTCCGAAATTAAGCAATCGCTCACTATATGTATTAATTTGGTATAATCAGCATAGCGATAGACTCTCCCATCGTCTGAATTGCTTCATAAGGAAGCAAACAGTCGGAGGGGCAAGATGAGGCGTATCGCGTTCGCAGTAACGGCATGCCTGTGCATGCAATTCCACACCGTTTCGGCCCATGCCGGGACTGTTCTTGCAGTGGTCGATCTTCGATCGCAAACAATGACCGTTTCGGAGGATGGAGCTCTGAAGTATCGCTGGCGAGTGTCGACGGCGCGCAGGGGGTATGTGACGCCGACCGGCTCCTACACGGCCAAATGGCTGTCCAGGGATCACCGCTCGAAAAAATATGACGATGCGCCGATGCCTTACGCCGTGTTCTTCAACGGCGGCTATGCCATTCACGGCACCTATGAGGTGCGGCGGCTCGGCCGGCCGGCGTCGCATGGCTGCGTGCGGCTCGATACCCGCAATGCCGCCACTTTCTTTGCGATGACATCGGATGCCGGGCTCCACAACACCCGCATCGTGATCAGCGAGTGATCTTTCGCCAACAAGCGCTTTGTCATGCGGTTCGGCCGCAATGCTGCCGCATCTCGCGTCCATGTCGCGCGTGATTTCACAGGTATGACGCGGCAGTCATTTTGCTGTTTGCGCAACACTGTCTTGCCAAATTGCCGGGGTTTCTGGTGGAAACCATTGGCTTTTGGAATGGATTTCCCTATGAGGGGGATGAATTATTATTTCAAGAGGTATGGGCAGTGACTGCTACATTTGACAAAGTTGCCGACATCATCGCTGAAACCAGCGAAATCGACCGTGACACCATCACCCCGGATAGCCACACGATCGACGACCTCGGCATCGACAGCCTGGACTTCCTGGATATCGTTTTCGCGATCGACAAGGAATTCGGCATCAAGATCCCGCTCGAGCAATGGACGCAGGAAGTCAACGAAGGCAAGGTCTCGACCGAAGAATACTTCGTCCTGAAGAATCTCTGTGCCAAGATCGATGAGTTGCGCGCTGCCAAGGGCTGAGCGACATCCTTGCATTTTTTGACGCCCAGCCGCCTTTGAATATGGCGGCCGGGCGGTTTCATTCTTAAATAGCGTATCCCGCCCGGCGCGTCCTGCATTGCCGGGTTGGATCGGAGGCGTTGATGCTGCTGGAATATTTCCAGATGATCGACAGGGTCGAGTCCGTCGATCTGTCCAAGGGCCAGTTGAAGGCTCATTCCGTCGTTCCGGCGAAAAGCCCTGTTTTCGAAGGCCATTTCCCGGGCATGCCCCTGGTGCCTGGCGTTCTTCTTATCGAGACGATGGCGCAGGCCTCGGGCATGCTGGTGCTTGCTGCGACGAATTTTGCCTACATGCCGTTCCTGATGTCGGTCGATGGCGCGAAGATGCGAACCTTCGTCGAGCCGGAAGCTGAACTCGATATCGAAGCAGATTTGGAACACGAGGGTTCGGGCTTCGCCGTCACCAAGGCGCGTATTACCATTGCCGGAAAGAAGGTTTGCGATGCGCAGTTGAAGCTGCGCACCATGCCGTTTAATGAGGTGCCGCTCGGCGATATCGTGCGCAAGCGGGCAGGCGAGGTCGGGCTTCTCGACGCCATCGCCGCCAACGGTTGATGCTGCCGACTTGTTCGGCGCCGCATTCGAAGAGGATTGATGAATGAGCAAGGCTCAGAATGATGTGGTGATCACAGGTATCGGCATCGTTACCTGCCAGGGCGTTGGCAAGGACGCGCATGTCGCCTTGCTGACCGCGGACAAGGCGCCGGCGACCATCGTCGAAACCGAGAAGTTCAAGCCCTATCCCGTGCATCCACTGCCCGAAATAGACTGGTCGCAACAGATCCCGAAGCGTGGTGATCAGCGCCAGATGGAAAACTGGCAGCGCATCGGCGTGTTCACCGCCGGTTTGGCGCTCGACGATGCCGGCTTCAAGGATGATCTGGAAGCCTGCGGCACCATGGACATGATCGTGGCGGCCGGCGGCGGCGAGCGCGACATCAATGTCGATACGCTGATTGTCAATGAGGGCCTGAAGCGCAACGACCGCGAGCTGCTGCTGAACGAGAAGCTGACGACCGAATTGCGGCCGACGCTGTTCCTGGCGCAGCTTTCGAACCTGCTCGCCGGCAACATCTCGATCGTGCATAAGGTCACGGGCTCGTCGCGCACTTTCATGGGCGAAGAGGCCTCCGGCATTTCGGCAGTGGAGACCGCGTTCCACCGCATCAAGTCCGGTGAATCGAGCCATGCTCTCGTAGGCGGCGCATTTTCCGCCGAGCGGCTCGACATGATCCTGCTGATCGAATCGATCAACGCGCATGCCACTGGTGACTGGCATCCCATCTGGTCGCGCAAGCCAGAAGACGGCGGCGGCATGATCATGGGTTCGCTCAGCGCCTTCCTCGTTCTTGAATCGCGTGCGCATGCCGAAGGTCGCGGCGCCCGTATCTATGCGACCATCGATGCCGTCGAGGGCGATCGCGGCCGGCGCGACGAGGGCAAGTTCGAGACGCGACTGGAGCGCATGCTCGCGCCAGCCAAGCAGACGTCCGGCGATGCGACCGTCGTCTTTTCCGGCACGACAGCGATCCCCGATCTTGCCCAGCGAGAAAAGGCAGTGCTCGATGCCCAGCTTCCGGGCTCGGCCATTCGCGCCTATTCCGGTGTTTCTGGCCATGGGCTGGAAAGCCAATTTCCGCTCGGGCTCGCCTTCGCGGCATTGGCCGTCGCCAACCAGGCCAAGGTGCCGCCGTTTGATGCTGCGCATGAAAAGCCGATGACGGCGGGTGCCCGCAAGGCTGTGGTCACGACCGTCGGCCATGTGCGCGGCGAAGGCATTGCCGTATTGTCAGCTGAAGCGTGAGGAGCAGGATATGACCGCTTACAAGGATCATCTCGGACGCCCGATCGTTGCCGTTACCGGCATGGGGATCATCACGTCGCTGGGGCAGGGCCTGCAGGACAATTGGAATGCATTGTCGTCTGGCACTTCCGGCATTCACGGCATTACCCGCTTCCCGACGGACGGCCTTTCGACGCGCATTGCCGGCACCGTGGATTTCATCGATATTCCGGCTCCGAACGCTGTCGAGCGCTCCTATGCTTTCGCCCGCGAAACAACCATTGAAGCTCTGGCTCAAGCCGGGATTTCTGGCGATTTCGACGCGCCGCTGTTCCTGGCTGCGCCGCCGATCGAACCCGAATGGAGCGCCCGTTTCGAACTGGCCGACCGCTCTCCTCCGGCAGATCATGAGGGCGATGCATATGAACGCTTTCTCGCCGCCATGCGCCAGCGTCCCGATCCGGCCTTCCATGAAGCGGCTCTCTTCGGCGCCATTTCCGAGCGCCTTGCCGACCGCTTCGGTACGCGCGGCTTGCCGGTAACGCTGTCGACGGCCTGTGCATCGGGCGTGACGGCAATACAGCTCGGTATTGAGGCGATCCGTCAGGGACGCACCACGCGAGCACTGACTGTTGCTACCGACGGTTCGCTTAGCGCCGAGGCGCTGATCCGCTTCTCGCTGTTGTCAGCGCTGTCGACTCAGAACGATCCGCCGACCAAGGCTTCCAAGCCCTTCAGCAAGGATCGTGACGGCTTCGTCATCGCAGAAGGCGCTGCGACACTGGTGCTGGAATCGCTGGAGGCAGCGGTCGCGCGCGGCGCCAAGATCCTCGGCATCATGAAGGGTGCGGGCGACAAGGCCGATTCCTTCCATCGCACTCGGTCGTCACCGGATGGCGGCCCGGCGATCGCGACGATCCGCGCGGCACTGGCCGATGCCGGCATGGCCGAGACCGATATCGGCTATATCAATGCGCACGGCACCTCGACGCCGGAAAACGACAAGATGGAATATGGCGCGATGTCGGCCGTCTTCGGCGAGCGGCTTCCGACCATTCCGGTTTCCTCGAACAAGTCGATGATCGGCCATACGCTGACGGCTGCGGGTGCGGTCGAAGCGGTGTTCTCGCTGCAGACGATGCTGACCGGCACGCTGCCGCCGACCATCAACTACAACAATCCCGATCCGTCGATCATCCTCGACGTGGTGCCGAACAAGAAGCGTGAAAAGCAGGTAAGTGCCGTTCTTTCGAACTCTTTCGGGTTCGGCGGCCAGAATGCCAGCCTTGTCATGGCGCTTGAACCGGCTTAATCGGACTTCTGAAAAACAGGATACAACTGCGCCCGAGAGGCGAGGGACTTTGCCATGCGTGCTTTGCAACTGATCGACGACCGCAAACTTGAGATCACCGATCTGCCGGAGCCGGAT
Organism: Rhizobium sp. ERR 1071; assembly: GCF_007828675.1. NCBI lineage: Bacteria > Pseudomonadati > Pseudomonadota > Alphaproteobacteria > Hyphomicrobiales > Rhizobiaceae > Rhizobium > Rhizobium sp. ERR 1071. The sequence goes on from NZ_VITM01000002.1 coordinate 964,353, forward strand.
GCGCCGGGCGCGGGTGAGGTGACCTTGCGCGTCAAGGCCGTCGCTCTCAATCACATCGATGTGTGGGGCTGGCGCGGCATGGCCTTTGCCAAGCGCAAGATGCCGCTGGTCATCGGTGCTGAGGCTGCCGGCGTGGTCGAAGCGATCGGCCCGGGTGTTGCCAATGTCCTGCCGGGTCAGCTCGTATCGATCTACGGCGCGCGCACCTGCGGTCTTTGCCGCCATTGCCGCGAAGGACGTGACAATCTGTGCGAACATGTCGGTGGCGTCCACGGTTTCCATCTCGATGGTTTCGCGCAGGAGAAGGTCAATCTTCCGGCTCGCCTGCTCGTTCCGGCGCCTCCCGGCGTCGATGCGGTGGGTGCCGCGCTTGCTCCGGTGACTTTCGGTACCGTCGAGCACATGCTGTTCGACAATGCCAAGCTTGAACCGGGCGAAACGATCCTCGTTCACGCGGGCGGCTCGGGTATCGGTACCGCCGCGATCCAGCTTGCCAAGAAGATCGGCTGCACCGTGATCACGACGGTCGGTTCCGACGACAAGATCGAGAAGGCGAAGGCGCTCGGCGCCGATCACGTCATCAATTATCGCACCGACCGCTTCGAGGGCGTTGTGCGCAAGCTGACGAAGAAAAAGGGTGTCGACGTGGTTTTCGAGCATGTCGGCAAGGACACCTGGGCCGGCTCCATGCTCTGCATGAAGCGCGGCGGCCGTCTCGTCACCTGCGGTTCGACTTCGGGCGTTTCGACCGAAATGAACCTGATGATGCTGTTCCAGCAGCAGTTGAAGCTGCTTGGCTCCTTCGGCTGCCGCATGGAGAACATGGCCGATGCGATGCAGAAGATGGCGCGCGGACTGGTTCATCCCGTGATCGATACCGAAGTCGGCTTCAATGACATCGACCGGGCGCTGGAGCGGATGGAATCGCGCCAGATCTTCGGCAAGATCATCCTGAAGATGGACTGAGCAGCGTGAAGCTCTTCATCACCCGGATCGTCCTTGCGCTCAGAAATTTCCGGCAGTGGCTGGTGGCGCAGGTCATTTTCGGCTTCCTGAATTTCCTGAAGCTGTTTCCGGCGGATGCAGGCATCAACTTCGCCGATTGGCTAACCCGCAAGATCGGTCCGCGCATGCGCCGGCATCAATTGATGCTGACCAATCTGCGCAATGCCTTTCCCGAAAAGAGCGAGGCGGAGATCGAGGAAATTGCGCGTGCAAGCTGGGGCAATATGGGGCGCCTGGCAGCAGAATATGTGTTTCTCGACCGGCTTTTCGATTTCGATCCCTTCAGCGACAAGCCTGGCCGCATCGAAGTTTCCGGTATTCCGATCTTTCTCGATCTGAGGGACAATCCGCGCCCGTTCATCGTTTTTACCGGACATACCGGCAATTTCGAACTACTGCCGGTCGCGGGGGCGGCCTTTGGCCTGACCGTGACCGTACTCTTCCGACCGCCGAACAATCCCTATGTCGCTCAGAAGGTTTTCGACTTCCGGGCTAAACGTATGGGCAACCTCGTTCCCTCCCACGCCGGCTCCTCGTTCAGCCTTGCGCGGGAGCTGGAAGCGGGTCGCGGCGTCGGCGTGCTGGTCGACCAGAAATTTCGCAAGGGTTTGAAGACGTCGTTCTTCGGCAGGGACGTAAAGACGAATCCGCTGCTGCCGAAGCTGGTGCGCCAGTTCAATTGCGAGGTCTATCCGGCCCGCTGCATCCGCCTGCCCGGCAATCGCTACCGGCTGGAGATCGAGCCGAAGCTCGAGATGCCGCGCAACGAAGCCGGCGGTCTCGATCTGACCGCAACGGCGCAGATGCTGAACGACAAGGTTGAGAGCTGGGTGCGGGAAAACCCTGAGCAATGGCTGTGGTATCATGATCGCTGGAATATCAAGAAGAGCGTTTTCTAGGCATCCATTCCGGCCCGTTAGCGACAGTTTTGCATTGTATATTCGCATCCGGTCTTCATGCAGTCATTACGCCAGGTAAGCCTTGCATTTCAGAAAGTTCTCCTTTCCCGAGAACTTCCGCTCATCCGGATTGAAAGTAGGGATAAGTCATGTTAATTCACAATGCAGAAAGTTTGGTGAGAATGCGGACACCAAGCTGAATATCCTTGGGCATGGTAACGCCGGGAAACGAGGCCCCTGCGTCCTGCTGTGTGCGGGGACAGGAGGGCAATTTTGCTGGCACTCTTTCATGCCTTCTCCACGAAATGTAACCAGATTCAGCGTGCGATAAAACTTGGCGATGACGAGCTTGTAGCGTCACTCGATCGCGAATTGGAGCCACTTATCGCGGCTATCCTGGCCTATAAGGCTACGAGCCTGCTTGAAATTTACATGCAGCTCCAGTTTATGAACAATCTCATCCGAGAAGAATCGGACGATCGCTCGCGCGTCATGCGCAACTCCGCATCGCTGTCGGTATTGATCGATCGCTACTTCGGCGGTGCAAGCGAAGCAGCAGGCGAAGTTCTTCGGGCATTTTCAAGCGAGAAGATCGATCGGGACGATGCGTTCGGCTTCGAAGAAAGCAGCGTTCTCAATGATGTCATTCTGGACAGCCTGCCGGATCGCGTTGCCGTCGTGACGCGGGACTATCGCTACCTCTACAGCAACGCCGCCAATTCGGAGTTTCTGAAGTCGAAGCCGATGGAACTCGTGGGACGTCATATCTCGGAATTTGTCGGTGCGGAAGATTTCGAAAACAGCCTCAAGGCGAAGCTTGATGCCTGCTTTACCGGGGAGAAGGTGGAGTGCCTTTATCCCTCCTATCGCCAGATCGAACCTGGCAAGGTATTCCACTGCACGATGACGCCGTTGCGGGCAAAGGCGGAAGTGATCGGCGCATTGCTCGTCATGCACGAGATCATCGCCGTTCCCGCAGGCATGCTGGTGGCCTGAACTCGCGTTCAGGCCCCAAACAGCAGTTTTCCAATCATGTCCGGTATCAGGCGAAGATTGTGTTCGCTTGATTTAGTGCTGTCTCGATCCGCTTTGACCGTATCGGACCGCGATCGATCGCTCGTCTCTTCGTTATCGCCGCTGCATTCGAAGCAGTAGCAGCGGAACCGGATCACTTTCGGCTGTTTCATGCCGGTAACCTGTTCCAGCTTGCAAAGGGATCGGGCAGATTGCGCCAACGCTCGGGCGTGAAGCGGTCCGCCTTGACGAGGCAGGCATCCAGTTCGGCGGTAATCTGTTTTTCGCTCATCGGGTCGGCGCCGATGAACACCAGCTCCTGGCGGCGGTCGCCCCAGATCGGATCGAGATAGGGTGCCAGCGCCCGCTGGAAGCCGGGATCGCGCGGCCATTGATCCTGCGGCACGGCAGCCCACCAGAGGCCCATTTTGCCCGTGCGGACGAGCGCACCCGCCTGGCTCATTTCGCCGACATAATAGGGCCGCGTCGCCAACCAGAAGAAGCCCTTGGCTCTGACAACGCCCGGCCACGAGCGATTGAGGAAGGCTTGGAATTTCGCGGGGTCGAATGGTTTCTTCGCGCGGTAGACGAAGGAGCGAATGCCATATTCTTCCGTTTCGGGAACATGATCCTTGAAACCGTGCAATTCCTTGTACCAGAGCGGATGCGTTTCGGCGCGATCGATATCGAAGCGTCCGGTGCCGAGAACCTCCACCGGTTCGACTGCACCGAAATCCGCTTCGATGAGACGCGCATCGGGGTTGAGGCCGACGATGATCTTGCGGGCGGCGTCGCGTTGTTCAACCGTTGCCGAACCGACCTTGTTGAGAATGACGACATCGGCAAATTCGATCTGCTCGACCAGCAGGTCGACAATGGTCCGGTTATCGCCTTCACCTGTGGTTTCACCGCGATCGGCGAGGAAATCCGTCGATCCATAGTCGGCAAGAAGATTGGCCGCATCGACGACCGTCACCATCGTATCTAGCCGGGCAACGTCGGAAAGACTGCGTCCGTCTTCGTCACGGAATTCAAAGGTGGTTGCAACGGGCAGGGGCTCGGCAATGCCTGTGGATTCGATTAGGAGGTAATCGAAGCGATCCTGCTCCGCGAGCTGACGGACTTCCTTCAGCAGGTCGTCGCGCAGCGTGCAACAGATGCAGCCATTGGTCATCTCGACGAGCTGTTCCTCTGTGCGGGAGAGATTAGCGCCGCCATCGCGCACCAGAGCCGCATCGATATTCACCTCGCTCATGTCGTTGACGATGACAGCGACCCGCAGGCCCTCGCGATTGTTGAGGATATGATTGAGCAGCGTCGTCTTGCCGGCGCCGAGAAAACCGGAGAGGACGGTAACCGGGAGCTTCTTGTTCATGACAACCTCTTTTGTAATGTAATATCATTACATTTACTGTGGTGAAAAAAGCGAGCCATGCGCTCGCTTCCTTCGGCGATGTTCAGCCTTGTGCTGAAAGGCAGGTTTTCAGGGAGCTTGCGATGCCGCGCATCAGGTCGAAATAGAGATCCGGTCCTTGCGGCAGCGTTGCGGCTTCCGGGTCCAGAACACCAGATTTTGCCGCCGTGCCTTCCAGGACCACATTGACCAGCTTCGGTTCGAATTGCGGCTCGGCGAAGACGCAGGTCGCGCCGAGATCGGCGACCTTGCTACGGATCTCGGCGACGCGCTGCGCGCCCGGGATGGTTTCCGGGCTGACCGTGATCGAGCCTGAGACACGCACGCCATAGCGATGCTCAAAATACTGGTAGGCATCATGAAAGACGATGAAAGGCTTGTCCTTCACGGGGGCGAGCGTCGAAGCGATTTCCGCATCAAGCGCATCGAGCTTGTCGTCCAAGGTCTTCTGATTTGCCTCGTAGGTGAGGGCGTTGGCGGGATCGGCCGCGACCAGCGACGTCGTGATTTCGGCGACCATCGCCTTGGCATTGTGCGGATCGAGCCAAAGGTGAGTGTCGAACTCGCCATGATCGTGGTCGTGATCATGTGCATGATCATCGCTGGCTTCGTGTTCGTCGCCATCGTCATGCGGTTCGAAGGCGCCGCCTTCGCGGAACTTCAGTTTGGCGATGCCGGGTGCGTCGTCAAGCTCGACGACGGTGGCATTGGTACCAAGTGCGGCAAGCGGCTTCTGCAGAAAAGCTTCCATGCCCGGCCCAACCCAGAAGACTACTTTCGCCTCCTGAAGGCTGCGCGCATTCGACGGCTTGAGCGCATAGGTATGCGGCGAAGCAGCACCATCGACGATCAGATCCGGGGTGCCGACGCCCTGCATGACAGCTGCGACCAGCGAGTGGATCGGCTTGATGGAGACGACGACTTTCGGCGCATCGGCTGCAGTTGCGGTTGTGCTGACGAGCAGGCCGGAAAGGAGAAGGGAGGCGGCGAGGGGAAGAAGAGTTTTTGCTGCGTTCATGCCAGAAATGCCCTTGAATGGGTCTGTTATGTTATTACATCAATTGCGTTATGCTATAACGTGTGCGATAGCATGGCGCAATAGTGCAATTGGAAATTTCATGCTTTCTTCCATCGACAGCAAGAGCCGGCCGCTGGTGTCGCTTCATGATGTCGGCGTCCGCCGCGACGGACGCTGGCTGGTGCGTGGCGTGGATTTCTCCGTCAGTCGCGGCGAGATCGTCACCCTGATCGGCCCGAACGGTTCCGGTAAATCGACCAGCGCCAAGACGGCGATCGGCGTGCTGAAGCCGGACGAAGGACGTGTCGACCGCATAGCCAATCTGAAGGTCGGCTACGTGCCGCAGAAGCTTGCGATCGACTGGACCTTGCCGCTTAGCGTGCAGCGATTGATGACGCTGACCGGGCCTTTGCCGGAGCGCGAGCTGGTTGCTGCTCTTGAAGCCGTCGGCATCGCGCATCTCGCGAAAGCCGAGGTGCAGCATCTTTCCGGCGGCGAATTCCAGCGGGCGCTGCTGGCGCGCGCCATCGCCCGCAAGCCCGATCTGCTTGTGCTGGACGAGCCCGTGCAGGGGGTCGATTTCAGCGGTGAGATCGCGCTTTACGATCTCATCAAGTCGATCCGCAATTCGCAGGGCTGCGGTATCCTGCTGATCTCGCATGATCTGCATGTCGTGATGGCGGCGACGGATACTGTGGTCTGCCTGAATGGCCACGTCTGCTGCCGCGGCACGCCACAGACCGTCAGCCAGAGCCCGGAATATGTGAAGCTGTTCGGTACGCGGGCGGCACAATCCCTGGCGATCTACAGCCACCATCACGATCATACGCATCTGCCTGACGGTCGCGTGCAGCATGCGGACGGTTCGATTACGGACCATTGCCATGCCGATGATGGCCATCATCATGGCCACGATCACGATGATCATCATCACGGCCATGACCATGCCGAGGGGGAGCGCCATGTTTGACGATTTCTTCCTGCGCGCCGTCGTCGCCGGCGTCGGGCTGGCGCTGACGACCGGGCCGCTCGGCTGCTTCATCATCTGGCGACGTATGGCCTATTTCGGCGACACGATCTCGCATTCGGCATTGCTCGGCGTGGCCCTCTCGCTACTTTTTCAGCTCAATCTGACGCTCTCCGTCTTCGCGGTTGCAGCTCTCGTATCGATCCTGCTTCTGTTCCTGCAGCGGCGGCAGGCGCTGTCGGCGGATGCGCTGCTCGGCATTCTCTCGCATGCGACACTGGCCATCGGCCTTGTCATCGTCGCCTTCATGAGCTGGGTGCGGATCGATCTCATCGCCTTCCTCTTCGGCGACATTTTGGCCGTCAGCCAGTCCGATATCGCGGTGATCTGGGGCGGCGGCATCCTCGTTCTGGCGGCGATTGCCTGGCTCTGGCGGCCGCTGCTGGCCTCGACTGTCAATCCCGAGCTTGCCGAGGCAGAAGGATTGCGGCCGGAGCGCGCGCGGCTTCTCTTCATGCTGCTGATGGCCGTGGTGATCGCGATCGCTATGAAAATCGTCGGTATCCTGCTTATCACCGCGTTGCTGATCATTCCCGCGGCCACCGCACGCCGCTTTGCCTCAACGCCGGAAACAATGGCGATCTTTGCTTCGCTGCTTGGCGCCATCGCCGTTGTCGGCGGGCTTTTCGGATCGCTGCGCTATGATACGCCGTCCGGCCCGTCGATCGTGGTTGCGGCGCTCGTTCTATTTATCATCAGTCTGCTGCCCCTCGTTCGCAGGAGCGGCACGCCAGCGGCGCAACAGAGAGGACAGTCATCATGACCACTCCGATGCTCACCAAGAACCAGTCTCTCGTTTTCGATATTCTGACCAAGGCGGAAGCGCCGCTCAGCGCCTATACCATCCTGGACAAGCTGCGCGATCAAGGTTTTCGGGCGCCGCTGCAGGTCTATCGGGCGCTCGACAAGCTGCTGGAATATGGCGTCGTGCATCGGCTCGAGAGCATCAACTCCTTCGTCGCTTGCGCGCATCCGCACGAAGATTGCCATAGCCATGGCCTCGTTGCCTTTGCCATCTGCGAAAGCTGCGGCCAGGTGATCGAGTTTCACGATCACGAAGTGGATCATCGGCTGATGGACTGGCTGAAATCGCAGAAGTTCAAGGCGGAGAAGTCGACCATCGAAATTCGCGGTCATTGCGCCAATTGCGCGGCTTGAGCTACGGGCGGCAACGTATTCAGCGTTCCATCAATTACTTATAAGAAAATTCTAATCCAATCTTTTAAGGTCACGCGCGAAGCGCTGCCAGTTGGCGACATAATGCTGAGCTGAGCGGCGCAGGCCTTCTATCGTAGCTTCGTCCAGGGTGCGGATGGCTCTTGCCGGTGCGCCGACGATCAGCGAGTCATCCGGAAATTCCTTGCCTTCCGTGACGAGCGCATTGGCGCCGACGAGGCAATTATTGCCGATCTTCGCGCCGTTCAGCACGGTGGCGCCCATGCCGATCAGCGAATTGTTGCCGATGGTGCAGCCATGGATGATGGCGTGATGACCAATGGTGCAGCCTTCGCCGATCGAAACCGGAAAGGCCGGATCGGTGTGGATCATCGTGCCTTCCTGAATATTCGTCGCCTTGCCTATGGCGATCAGCTCATTGTCGCCGCGCAGGACCGAGCCGAACCAGATGCCGACATCCTCGCCGATCTCGACCTTGCCGATCACGCTTGCGTCTGGCGCGATCCAGTATCGGTCGGGGCCTGGCGTTTTCGGTGTGAGGCCGGCAAGGGCGTAGAGCGGCATGGTCGATCCTCCTCGATCAGACGACGTTCAGTACCAGGTTTGCGACGCCATCGACGGCGCAGCTGATCCGGTCGCCGCGGACAACGGGACCGACGCCGGCGGGCGTACCTGTCATGATGATATCGCCCGGGGCCAGCGTGAATAGCTTAGAGAGTTCGGCGATGATTTCCGGCACCTTCCAGATCATCTGAGAGAGATCGCCTCTCTGGGCGGACTCGCCATTGCGCATCAGCCAGATGCCGCCCTTGTCGGGATGGCCGACGCGGGTGGCTGGAACCAATGCGGAAACCGGAGCCGAGTGATCGAAGGCCTTGCCGATTTCCCAGGGGCGGCCGAGCTTCTTGGCTTCACCCTGCAGGTCACGGCGGGTGAAATCGATGCCGACGCCGTAACCATAGACGCAATCCAGTGCCTGTTCGACCGGGATGTCCGCGCCACCGCCGCGCAGCGCCACGACTAGCTCCACTTCGTGATGCACGTCCGCTGACAGCGAAGGATAGGGGAAATCGCTCGAGACAAGCAGATTGTCCGGGTTCTTCTGAAAGAAGAAAGGCGGTTCGCGGGTGGGGTCATGACCCATCTCTATGGCGTGGTCGGCATAGTTGCGGCCGACGCAATAGACGCGACGCACAGGAAAAAACTCGGTCTCACCTTCGATCGGCAGAAGGACAGGGGCAGGTAGTGGAATGACTGTCGTTAGTGGGGCGTTCATATGCGCTTTCGAAACTCTCATCTTTTTCAGAGGGCTGCTGCCGTCCGACTCCTTCGGGCAAGCTAGCATTATTGTTACAGCCGCGAAAACTGGCGTTTTTGAGGGATTTGGTGTAGAGCGCGGATCAGAAAGGTTTCCCATGTATAGCGACGCACTGAAAACTGGCCGCAAGATCTTTGCGGTTGCCCCCATGATCGACTGGACGGATCGCCATTGCAGATACCTGCATCGGCAGATCAGCCGGCATGCGCTTCTCTATACCGAGATGGTGGTGGCGGATGCGATCATTCACGGGCCGCGCGACCGGCTGCTGGGGCATGATGCTGCCGAACATCCCGTCGCGCTGCAGCTTGGCGGCTCCGATCCGGCCAAGCTTGCCGAGGCGCTGCGGATTGCCGAAGCGTATCATTATGACGAGATCAATCTCAATGTCGGCTGCCCCTCGGATCGCGTGCAGTCCGGCACCTTCGGCGCCTGCCTGATGCTGACGCCGGAGACGGTCGCATCCTGCATTGCGGCGATGAAGGCGATCTCGAAGGCACCCGTCACGGTGAAATGCCGCATCGGCGTCGATGAGCAGGAACCCGAAGAGGCGCTGCCCGAACTGATGACGCGCGTGCTCGATGCCGGCGCCGATGCGATCTGGATTCATGCCCGCAAGGCCTGGCTGAAAGGTCTATCACCGAAGGAAAACCGCGAAATACCGCCGCTGGACTACGATATCGTCTACCGCATGAAGCAGCGCTGGCCCGAGGTCTTCATCGGCATCAATGGCGGCATCCAGACGCTGGATCAGGCTGAGGCGCATTTGGCCCACGTCGATGGCGTGATGCTCGGCCGCGCCGCCTATCAGAATGCCGCCATTCTCGCCGACGTTGACCATCGCTTCTTTGGCGAACCGGCCGCCGAGGCTGACTGGAACGGGCTGCGCGACCGGATGATGGATTATGCGGAGCGCCACATCGAAAATGGCGGCCGCCTGCAGCATGTCGCGCGCCACATGGTCGGCCTCTTCACCGGCTTGCCGGGCTCGCGCCGTTACCGCCAGATCCTTTCGACCGACGCCAACAAACCGGGGGCGGGGCCGGAAGTGATTGCCGCCGCCTTCGCGGCGGTGGACTTTGCGGGTGAACGTGAGCGGGTGAGCGCTTGAGGGGATACTGATCCCCACTACCTTCTTCCTTCGAGCGCAGCTTTCGCTACCACCTCACACCCGTCATCCTCGGGCTTGACCCGAGGATCCACGCCCAAGCACATTGGTGCGTTTAAATCGACAAGAGTGCTGGTTTCGCTTTGGCAGCGTATCCCTTTTCGCCAGAGGAGGCGATGGGGCCTGTGCCTGGATCCTCGGGTCAAGCCCGAGGATGACGGAATGTTAGGATGTTCCGGGGCAGACAACGGACTTGCGGTGAGGGGCATAGCCAAGCTTGCTTCAGGACGAGGGTGCTCTCCTCACAAAAAACGGCGCGGTTTTCACCGCGCCGTTCGAAACCTTGTTCAGGCAGTCACCAGAGGCTTAAGCAGCCTGGATGTTGACAGCCTTCGGGCCCTTGCCCATGCGATCCGGCTCGGTGTCGAAGGTGACCTGCTGGCCTTCGCGCAGCGACTGGATGCCGGAAGCCTGAAGAGCGGAGATGTGGACGAAAACGTCCTTTGCGCCGCCGTCAGGAGTGATGAAACCAAAACCCTTGTCCTGGTTGAAGAATTTTACGGTGCCCTTGGTGGCCATGGGGGATAGTCCTTTACCCATCAGTCTTAGTTTATCCGGATAGACCGGACGGCTTTGCTTCCGCAACATGCGAAAGCCAGTCGAGAAGTCACGTACGGGGAAAGAACGTCTGCGCGGGTCAAAAGACCCAACCACTGCCTGTCGCAAGCGGATCACCAAATCAGTCCAGTCACCGGCATGCAAATGCCCGAGCATGCATATGGGTGACAGGGTTTGTGGAAAAAGGCAAGGGGCAATATCAGGGCAGGGTGGGAAACGGGTAGGATTGGGTGGGAATTTCAAGGGGTTGGAGCTAGGCAAGCTTACGAAAAGCATTTCCTTTGATTGTAAAGTTATGCCCACTTTTCAACTTTGCGGATACGATATAATATTCGTGTAGCTGGAGTCGCGGCAGCCAGAGAGACGTAATTGTGACGCTAGTTACCGCATTAATGCACAAATCGAGAAGAGTTATCTTAATTGCGCAAGTGTGATGATATATTTGGATCGTTCGCCTGCGGAATCTTGTCTGGTTCTATATTATCACTTTTTATTTTTGCTGAACACATCAGACCTAATGAAAATATAGAAAGTCCATCTATGCAATACGCTGATGTAGTGACGATAGTATTAACGTGTGTAACTGTTGTTATCACATGTGTCAGTATTGTTCTTGCTATATTGGGTATTTTTGGCTTCCAACAATTGAAGCAAAATGCGGCGGAAGCCGCTATTAGGCATGTGGAAAAGGAGCTTGCAACCGGAGGAAACTTAAGATCGCTTCTGGAAAGAAGAGTTGATGCAATGGTCGCAAACTATGCTGAACTGCACCCCGTTCTGACCGGACAGTCGGCATAAGCAGAAAGGCTCAAGCACAGGCTTGAGGACATGCTTATGTCTAACGAGTATCGACACG